>CAYXDO010000150.1:0-21170 GCA_964463485.1 uncultured Myxococcales bacterium
ACGTCCACGGTTTCGTCCACGCCCACGTCCACGATTGACGCTCACGCTCACGACGGCCGGCGGACGTTCTTTCCCCCCGCAAAGTCCGCCCCCGATCGAAGTAAGGGCGAGGGCCGACGGTTTTCCGGCCATCGGAAGCGTGAGCTTCTCCACCGCATTGCCGCGGACGCTCACGGGCACCGGGTAGTGCGGTCCTTGGGTCAGTACCTCGTCCGGCCCAAGCCACAACAGGCTCGTCTCGCTCGACCTTTCCGCCGTTGTCGACGAGTGAGCGTCCATTGAGCGCCGCTCGGAATCGGAGGGGAGTGCTCTGAATCGGACGGAGCACCGCTCGGAATCGGCCGGACACGATTCTGGAACCTCCGGACGAGGTGAAGCTCACCGAGCGCTCCGACGCGGAGCTGCTGAAGCTCGTCTCGCTTGACCTTTCCACCGTTGTCGACGATTGAGCGTCCACTATGGCGCGGAGAAGATCGAGCCGCGGGAGCTACTCGAGCTGGTCGGGCTACGACTCACCCTTCTACTCGCCTCCGACGACGGGCGAGATCGAAGCGCGAGCCCATCGAGACGCCCGCTCGATGGGCGGCGCACTCTCCCCAGTCCGAGTCCAAGGCCGACTCATCGCGAGAAGCTTCTGGGGCCGGGCGTGGTGTGACCATCTCGAGAGTCATGCGGACTTCTCCAATCGGCTGCCTCGAGGCCGGAAATACGTGCGCAATGGAGCGGTCATCGACCTCCGAATTTCGATGGGCAGAGTGATTGCGAAGGTGAGTGGCACGAGGCTCTACCAGATCGACATCACGATCGACCGGCTCGCCAAGGCACAATCCGACGCCATCGAGCGGGCGATATCGTCGTCCGTCGGGACCCTGGTAGAGCTCCTCGAGGGGAAGCTTTCGGAGGAGACCTTGCGTTTGCTCAGCGACCGAGATCGTGGCGTATTTCCAAGGCCTCGTGAGTTTCACTTTTCCTGCTCCTGCCCCGACTCCGCTTCCATGTGCAAACACGTCGCCGCAACTCTGTACGGCGTCGGCGCGAGGCTGGACGCCGAGCCGCTGCTGCTGTTCAAGCTTCGGGGCATCGACCCTGACGCACTCATCGCGCGGCCGGGCGAGCGCCTCGCCCAGACCGCGAGCGCGACCTCGCAACGAATCCTCGAGGACGACGACCTCAGCGCCATGTTCGGCATCGACCTTGGAGGTGACTCACTCGCGTCTCCGAAGCCCCGGGTCTCTCCCCAGACTCCGCAGACGCCCGCGGTCGGAGCGGCCCCGCGCCGCGCGAGGAAGGGCTCGCAGGCCGAATCCGACGCGACTCCGCCCAGGGTCGTCGCTCCCAACGTGACCACGATCCAAGCGGATGCGAGCTTGCGCGCGGGCGCCAAGGTCACCGCCAAAGAGTTGGTCGCGCTCGGGATCCCCAGATCGACAATCACTTACTGGATCAGGCGCGGTGTACTCATCAAGTCAGCTGGAAGGGGTGTGTACCTCGCCACCTCGGACACTCAGCCGCGCGTGCGAGCATACCTCGCGGGCGTGAAGTGAGGGCGCGCCTCACTTGCTGGCCCGGAGCCTCGCGAGCGCGGCCTGAATCTCGGACAGCACCGTCCGCGGTGGCACTCCCACCAACCGGATCACGTCACCCTCCGGCGAGATGATCCACACGACCGGGAGCGCATTCACGGTCGCGAGGTGCTCGCGGACGACGGGTGAGTCGAAGTCCGGGACCTCGACCTTGCGAACCGCGAGCAGCTCGTCGCTCGAAGCCAGGGCCTCCAACATGCGACCGATTTCGAAACATGGCGCGCACCAATCCGCCCAGAAGTCGATGACCGTGAGCTTGCCAGGCTCGATGGCCGTCGCGAGCGAGAAGGACTCACCGCCGGTCGCCAGATCTCGCACGTCGCCGCTCGAGCTCGTGGCCGCAGGCGGAACCCACGGAGTCTCTGGAACCTCGCTCGCGACGCCCGAGCTGCCTTCCTCACCATGGTCTGCGTGACCGTGGTCGTGCCCCTCATGCTCGTCCTTGGCTTTGCCTCCAAAGGACACGAAGGCACCCATGCCCACCGAGAAAGTCTCACTCGTCTGCCGTCCCGTGACGTCTGTGAATACGGGGAGGCGAGCGAAGCCGACGAAGGACAACGTCTCGGTGGCTTGCACGTTCCCGTTGAGCTCCAGACCCACCCAGTGTCCGCCCGAGTTCGCGATCACGGTTGTTTGCGAGTCACCTTCGAGCTCCTTCGAGCTGCCTTTCCGCGAACCTGCGACCGACAGACCGAGCGCGAGCCGCTCTGCAGGCAGCACCATGACTCCGGCCCCGTACCCGAGCTCCGGGGCGCTCCTCACGCCATCGTCGGTCGGCGTGAACGAGGCTGCGCCCGAGAGCCAGCCCCGGAGCGCTACTCTCTTGGTCGCGAACTGAGTCAGATCGGCCCGCAGGGAACCCGAGTAAGCAGCCCGCCCAAGTAAAATCAAGGTGGTCGGAAAGTAGGCGACCTCGGACTCATCCGTCTTCCCACTGCTGGAGGGGTCGAAAAAGAGCTCGGTTTGCCGGCCCGTGGGCAGACCCAACCCTGCCCGAAGCGAGAGGCTCGGGTTGTACCCACCCACACCCCAAAGCGCGCCCAAGTCGTACCGAAGGCCGAGCTCGAGATCGCCAAAGCCCGACACCCGTTGCTGAGCCGTACCGGGCGCATCCAGCGTCATACTTCCCACCGGAAGCGAGGCCTCGACCGCCCACCCCGAACCAAAGTGGTGCCGGGTCGAGAGCGAAGTGAAGAGCGAACGCAGCGAGGTCTCGTCGTCTACACGTTCCGTTCCGTCGAAGTGACTCGCGTACAGACCAAACCGCATGCTCGCGCCGAGCTGAGTAAGACCCTCAGGCAACGCCCCGCGGGCGCCAGCCTCGAAGTCGAGCGCCGATCCCCCGACCGGGAGATTAGGATTCACTCACGTGAATCACTGACCAAAGGCGAGCTCGGCTTGAAGGAACAGCGCGACGCCGAGCCAACGGATTTTCGTCAAGGACATCGGCTCTCTCATGCAGGACCCTTCGCCGAGGGTCAAGCTCGGCGAGCGAGCTCAGAGTACGAGCACGCCGGGATTCATGATCGCGTGAGGATCGAAAACGCGCTTCAGCGCTTTGAGAGCCGCCCCGACCAACGGGCCCCGCTCGCGCTCGTGCCACGGCAGATGGGTGCGACCCACCGCGTGATGGTGAGTGATCGTGCCGCCCGCCTCGATCACGGCGTCGGACGCGGCCCGCTTGATCTCACTCCACAGCTCGAGCTCGGCCCCGCGACGTCTGGGCGCTGCAACGAATGTGAAATACGGGGCCGGACCGTCCGGATACGCGTGGGTGATTCGACAGGAGACTCTGCCCTGACCGTTCCCGCGCCCTACGACCTGCCCGACGGTCCCAATGATTTGCTCGTAGAACGAGGAAAATCGGTCCCAGGTCACTGCGGTTTCGAAGGTATCGGCGACGACTCCCAAGCTCACCATCACGTTCTGAAGGTACGGGCCTTCGAAAAAGGCAGCGCGCCAACGTGCGTCCTCCTCCGGTCGATCGGACTCGGTTGATCTTTGCGCGGTGACTTCTCCGCCGCTCGCCTCGATGTGGCGGGTCGCCGTCGTCAGCCACCGATCGAGTGGAACGTCTTCACTCTCCTGAGCAAGAATGAGGATCGCGGCGTCCCCTCCGGCCACTCCGAACATCGCCGCCTCGACCGGGTCGAGCAGTCGGCAGTTGGAAGGTTCGAGGCCGAGCTGCACGAGCGCCCGAACGGCCTCTGCTCCGGCGAGAAACGTCGCGAACCGAGCGGTGGCGCGAGCTCGAAACTTGGGACGCCGCCGCACTCTCATCACAGCCTCGGTAATGACTCCGAGTGTACCTTCACTTCCGAGGGCGAAAGTCCGAACATCGGGTCCGGCGCCGGTGGACGGGACCTGTCGCGTCACGAGTGTCCCCGCGGGACTCACCATCTCCACGGAGTGGACGAAGGCGTCGATCCGTGTGGGCCCGGTCGCGTAGTGTCCAGCCGCTCGGGTCGCGATCCATCCCCCCAGCGTAGAGTACTCGAACGATTGCGGATAGTGCCGCAGAGTCATACCGTGGCGCCCAAGCGAAGCCTCCAGCTTGGGCCCGGTCGCACCGGCTTGGATGCGCGCGAGCCGCGAGATGGGGTCGACCTCCAAGACTCGGTCGAGCCTTGCCAGACTCAGCGAAAGCGACATTCGATCTCGCGGCGGCTCGACTCCTCCGACGACACTCGTTCCTCCCCCGAAGGGCACCACCGCAATCCCTGTCTTTTCGCACCACTCGAGGATCTCCATGATTTGCGAGCTCGAGCTCGGGAACGCGACCGCGTCCGGCGCAGTGGGCGGAAGCCCATGAAACCCACGCCACAGGTCGGGGTAGCTCTTGCCCCTCGCGTGTCCGATCCGCGCCTCCGACGTTCCGTCCACGATCTCCGTCAGGCGCTTCGGAACCTCGATTCGACTCTCGGAGAGAGCCGCCCGATCGAAGGGTACGGGATCTTCGGGAGCTCTCGCCGGAATTCCAACGAGCTGGGGGAGCAACTCTCCCGTAGCCCTTCGCGCCTCGATATCCGGAAATCGGTTCGGCTCACCCCAGCCCCAGAAACTCATCTCGGCGGCAACGATAGTCGAGCCCCGTCCTCCAGTCCAGGCAGAGCGCGCCCCCTTCGGCGCCGTGCCTGTTTCCCACGAAGCGCCCTTCCAAGACTGGAGGCCCTTCAGCCCGTGTCCCCGAGGTGCTATCGTCCAGCCAGCGTGAAGTGCTCGAAGTGTGGCGCGGCGAACGACGACTATGCCTTCTTCTGCGACGCCTGCGGAGAGCCCTTGCCAGCGGGCGGCTTCGACAATGACGCTCTGAAGGAAATCAGCGCTTGGCGGATCACGCCGCTCGGTGGCGAAGCGCTCATTCTCGGGGATGCTGGAGCGGATGACTTCGATGCCGTGGGTGCGCAGATCCCGACCGCAGACGGCGCGGCCTCCTACATCGTGTACACCGGCACTTCAGGATACCTCAGCCCGCTGGCGGTGCTCGATCGTGCTTCACACGGAGACACGGCCAACCTCACGCCTTACGAGGCGTTCGTGCTCGATCTCATCAAGAGGCCGATGGCAGTGGCCGACATCGAGGCCTCGAGCCCCCTGGCCCACGATGAGCTCAATGTCTCCCTGATGACCTTGGTCGACCGAGGCCTCCTCAGGGTCGCTTCTGCCTTGCGCACGTCGATGCCTCCGACCGCTTCGCCTCCGCGCGCCACGATGCCTCCTCCGGCGCGAGCCACCATGCCGCCACCCGCGCCGGCGATGCCCCCTGCGACGAATCTTCCGCCTGTAATCAGAGCCACCATGCCACCCCCGGCGAACCAGGATGTCGCAGTCAGGCCGTCGATGGCGCCCGCGCGGCGCGCGGTCGAAGTAGCTTTGCCCGCCGATCACCGGGCGCGGGGTCGAATCCGCGAGCGCGCCTCGGTCCCTCCTCCCCCGCAGCCAGAACCCCCGCGCGCTCAGCCTGCTTTGACCTTCAACCAACGCAAGGCCGTCGAGCTTGGGGCGTCGGCCAAAGACGACTTGGCGAAGGGCAACGTCGTCTCGGCCCGGATGAACCTGAAGCTGGCCCTCTCCTTCGATCCGCAAAACAAGGAGCTCGGGGCGCTGTTCAAGCAGGCCAACGAGAGTACGGAAGCTCGAAAGCCTGCCCCGCGCGCAAGGAGCACGGTGGCCGAGCGCCTGCTGAACCAAGCCGCCGACGCCGAGACCAAGAATGACATCCCAAGAGCCGTCCAACTGCTCGAGCAGGCGCTCGCGGAAGGGGAGGACCCGATCGTGCTGAATCGACTCGGCGTCGTGCTCGCCCTCAAAGGGCGCCAAATCGCTCGGGGCCAGGAGCTCCTCGAACGGGCGGTCGAGCTCGATCCGAAGAACGCCACCTACTCTCACAATCTCGGCAAAGTCATCGTTCTGCTCGCCGAGAGAGCCGAGTCCCGGCAAACCAAAGGAGCGACCAAAGCTCAGGGGAGCTTCTGGTCAAAGCTGCGGGGTAAATGAAGCACGTCAAATAGCCCCGAGGTCAGAAGATGATGAGTCACACTCATGCCTGACTTGATATCTCGAGCGAACCCATCCGTATCCACCAAGCGTGACCTCTATCCGAAGGGATAGTTCGTACCACCGTTCGTACCACCCGCCCGTGACAGAAGCGCCGGTCCGGTGCTTGCTACGTGTCCTTTCAATGATTCTCACCCTCACGACGACTCACGCGCCGTCGACCGACCTGGGTTTTCTGCTGCACAAGCACCCGTCGCGCACCCACCACCGAGATCTGTCCTTCGGCCGGGCCCACGTGTTCTTCACTGAGGTCGGGTCCCATCGGTGCTCGGCCGCGCTGTTGTTGGAGGTCGACCCCATTGCGCTCGCGCGTGGTCGCCACGGGAGGGAGCCGCTCGCGCCGTACGTGAACGATCGTCCGTACGTCGCGAGCTCGTTCATGAGTGTCGCGATCTCGGAGTGTTTTGGCTCGGCGCTGGCTGGCCGCAGTCGCGACCGGCCGGAGCTCGCGGGCCGGCCCATTCCGCTTCACGCTCGACTCTCCGTCGTCCCCTGTCGAGGGGGTCGAGCCCTGCTCGACCGACTCTTCGTCCCGCTCGGGTACGAAGTGACTGCGACATCCTACGCCCTCGATGATACCCACCCGAGCTGGGGCGACAGCCCCCACTTCGACCTGGAGCTTCGCACCGAGAAGAGGCTGAGCGAGCTTCTGGCGCACCTGTACGTCTTGATCCCCGTGCTCGACGACGACAAACACTACTGGATCGGCGACGACGAGGTGGCGAAGCTGCTTCGACACGGGGAGGGTTGGCTCTCGACCCACCCCCACCGCGAGCTCATCGTGGACCGGTATCTGAAACATCAACACTCCCTCGCTCGACGAGCGCTCGATCATTTCGATCCACGACGCGAAGAGGCGACGGGATCCGACGACGCGCCCGAGGCGCACTCACCACGGCTTGCCGAGCTTCGTCTCGAGGCGGTCGTGGCGACTCTCCTGAGGACGCGGAGCCGGCGGGTCATCGACCTCGGCTGCGGCCACGGCGAGCTCCTGCGAACCCTTCGACGCGATCCCTTCTTCGAGCGTATCGTGGGCTTTGACGTGTCGAACCGCGCGCTCGAAATCGCTGCCGAGCGACTCCACCTCGACCGGCTCGACGGATCACGCCGGGTGGAGCTCCTCTTGGGATCCCTCACCTACCGAGACGATCGCTTGGCTGGGTATGACGCGGCCACCCTGGTCGAGGTGATCGAGCACCTCGATGAGTCGAGGCTCTCCTCGCTCGAACGGGTGGTCTTCGAACACGCACGTCCGCGGGTCGTGTTGGTCACTACGCCGAACGCGGAATACAACGTGAAGCTCCAGGGAGTCTCTCCCGGTCGGATGCGACACCGAGACCACCGCTTCGAGTGGACTCGAGCCCAGTTCGCCGAATGGGTTCGCCGCGTGGCTGATCGATTTGGATATTCCGCGCGATGTGAGAGTATCGGCGAAGCGGACGAGGCGTTGGGTTCACCGACTCAGATGGCGGTGTTCGAGTCATGATCGAGGAGCAAAATCAAGACACGAAACCCGGAGCCATCTCGATCCCCGAGCTGTCGCTGGTCGTGCTGATCGGCGTTTCGGGCTCGGGAAAATCGACCTTTGCACGACGGAATTTTCGCGCGACCGAGATCCTGTCGTCCGATTTTTGTCGGGGGATCGTGAGTGACGACGAGAACGACCAAGCGGCGTCGGCCGACGCCTTCGAGGTTCTGCGTTTCATCGCTGAGAAGCGTTTGAGCGCGGGACGCCTCACTGTCATCGACGCGACGAACGTCTCACCCGAGGCTCGGCAGCCGCTGGTCGCGCTCGCGAGGCGCCAACACGTGCTTCCCGTGGCAATCGTGCTGAATCTCCCGGAATCGATCTGTCAGGCTCGGAACCGCGAACGGGCCGACCGCGAGCTTGGGCAAGAAGTCGTGCCCCGCCAACTCGGTCAGCTTCGCCGATCGGTGGGTCGTCTAGCCAAGGAAGGTTTTCGACGAGTCATCGAGCTCCGCACGCCCGAGGAGGTAGAGGCGGCGACGGTGGAGCGGCAGAAGCTGTGGAACGACAAGCGCGGTGAGCACGGACCGTTCGACATCGTCGGGGACGTACACGGCTGTCGCGCCGAGCTCGAGGAGCTCGTTTTGAAGTTGGGGTACGACCTTGCGTCCGGCACTCACCCGGCCGGCCGTAAGCTCGTCTTCCTCGGTGATCTGGTGGACCGGGGTCCGGACGTACCGGGCGTGCTGCGGCTCGTCATGGGTTGGGTGGCTCGCGGGACCGCGCTGTGCATCCCCGGAAATCACGAAGTGAAGCTGCTGAAGAAGCTGAATGGGGGCCAGGTCAAGGTGACGCACGGGCTCGCCGAATCCCTTCGCCAGCTCGAAGGTGAGTCACCGGCGTTCCTCGACGAGGTCCGGACCTTTCTCGACGGTCTCGTCTCTCACTACGTGCTCGACGAAGGCAAGCTGGTCGTCGCGCATGCCGGGCTCGAGGCGTCGCTGCAGGGTCGGGCCTCGGCGAAGGTGAGGAGCTTCGCGCTTTATGGGGATACGACGGGAGAGACGGACGAGTTTGGGCTGCCGGTGCGTCAGAACTGGGCGCTCGAATATCGGGGCCGCGCGATGGTCGTCTTCGGACACACTCCCGTGCCTCGCGCCGAGTGGCTCAACAACACCATCTGCGTCGATACTGGCTGTGTCTACGGGGGCGAGTTGACGGCCTTACGGTATCCCGAAAGGGAGCTCGTTTCGGTGAAGGCCCACGCCGTTTGGTGTGAGCCCGTCAAGCCACTTGGACTCTCTCGAGATGGCCCGAGCGCCCAACAAGCCCACGACGAGCTCTTGGACGCGGAGGATGTGCTCGCCAAACGGGTCGTCACGACGCGATGGCTCGGACCGGTGACGATTCGTGAAGAACAGGCAAAGGCCGCGCTCGAGGCGATGAGTCGGTTTGCGGTCGATCCGCGTTGGCTGATTTACTTGCCCCCCACGATGTCCCCGTGCGCGACGGCGGCCTCCGGGCCGCTCGAGCACCCTCGTGAGGCGCTCGGGTATTTCAAAAGGGAAGGCGTTCCACAGGTGATTTGCCAGGAAAAGCACATGGGCTCTCGAATCGTGCTGGTCGTGGCGAAGGACGAAAAAGTCGCACTCAGGCGGTTCGGAACTGCTACGCCGAAGCTGGGTATCTCGTACACGCGAACGGGCCGTCGGTTCTTCGACGACGAGGAGCTCGAGCAGAGCGTGCTCGCGCGAGCTCGAGAAGCGGTCGAGGCGGCAGGCCTATGGGAGAGTCTAGGAACCGATTGGCTGTGTCTCGATGCGGAGCTGATGCCGTGGTCGGTGAAAGCTCGAGAGCTCCTGCGCTCGCATTACGCGCCGGTCGGTACAGCCTCGACCAACGCGCTCGCGGTGGCCGTAAACGAGCTTCGAAAGGCAAACGAGGCCGGCGCGGAAGTCGCCGAGCTCCTGAGCGCGACGACGGAGCGCCTGGAGCTGGCCCGTCGATATGTCGATGCCTACCGAAGCTATGCCGCGAAAGCCTCGTCGCTCGAGGATCTGCGGATCGCTCCGTTTCAGATCTTGGCGAGCGAAGGTCGCACCTACTTCCATCGAAGTCACCTGTGGCACCTCGAGACCATCGACGGGTTGAGTCGCGTGGACCCGATGTTCGTGTCCACGCGCCGTGAGCTCGCTGACCCAGCCGATCCGTCGGCCGAAGGATCGGTGGCGAAGCTCTGGGAGGAGCTCACTGAACAGGGAGGGGAGGGTATCGTCGTCAAACCCGTGGAGCAGCTGCGCAAGGGAAGCAAAGGGCTCGTTCAGCCCGCGCTGAAATGCCGAGGCCCTGAGTACCTGCGTATCATCTACGGGCCGGAGTACTCGAGGGTCGAGAATCTCGAACGGCTCCGGTCGCGGGCGCTCGGACTCAAGCGCTCGCTGGCTCTCCGAGAGCTCGTCTTGGGCGTGGAAGCGCTCGAGCGGTTCGTGGCCAAAGAGCCGCTGCGCCGGGTTCACGAGTGTGTCTTCGGTGTCCTAGCCCTCGAAAGCGAACCCGTCGATACCAGACTCTGATCTGAAGCGGCGCCGATCGGTGCGACCGCCTCACGCAACGGGCCTATCGGATTTCACAGGTTCAAGGTGAGCTCGTCGGTGCAGTCGCCGCCGCAGGTCGGGTTCAGCGTCGGAAAATAAGTCGAACGCTTCGACCCGTCGGACTTTCGGAATCGCCCGTATTCGAAGTAGGTGTCTCTACCCCCAGCAAAGGTGAATTCGTCTCCGCAGACGCTGCCGAAGTAGATCGCGCCGCCGTCGTCGAAATACATCGCCGTCTTTCCTGACTGCAGGATCGTGAGCGTGACGTCCCCCGAGTCAGCCGCTCCGCAGGTGCTGACGGGGGTACACGTGTAAGGTCCAGCCCACGTACCGTGGATGTCTTCGGGATCCTTGTCGCAGTTTTCGGGCGCGAGCTCGAGCTCGGCGACGATGCCGTCGAGGGACGTCATGGCGTCGAAGTTTGCGAGGAGCTCGGTGCAGGCCGCGAAGGTCCCCGAGTTGACCAACTCGACCATCTGCGTCGGCGCCGACACGGTGGAGGGGGTGATCGTTCGGTTCTCGAAGCTCGTGTCGCCGCTGATCTTGACCTCGACCTTTGCTTCGCCTGCGCACGCGTCACTTCCCTTGGGTGCGACGCCGAGCTTGAAGCTGACTTCCGGATTGGGCGGCAAAGCGCCGGTCTTCGTGATTTTGACGTGTGAAAGAGTTGCCTGCAGATCGACGGTGACTTTCACGACCTTCCCGTAATCGTACTCGGCCGGCGCTTCGATCGTCGGAGTCACTCGCAGCGGGACGCCCGCCGTGATTCCCACCTCGATGGGCTTTCCATCCAGCTTTAGAGGAATGGTGGTGCGGAGCACGCCGTCCCCCGGCGCATCGACCACGCTGGAACAACCCATGATTGTAAGGAGGCAAACTCCCACCGACGACTTCATTCCAACTCCATCGGCCCGGGGATCTGGAGAGTCAAGCGCTCAGCCTGAGATTGCTAGTCAGGGCGACCTGACCACCGCGATCATGACGTGGCTCAGGTTGTAGAGGTGCCCGCTCGCGACCACGAGGTCGCCGAGTCTCTCGGCATCGTCCAGCGGGAAGCCTGCAACGACCTCTTGGCAAGGACCTTTTTCGAGGACGAATTGTCCCAACCCACCGCCCGCGATGACGAACATGAATCCGCCGTCGAACGGGACGACCGCGTTGGTGACGGCTATCGCGAGCCCCGACCCGAGGAGGGACCAGCCGCCGTCTCGGACGAAGAATTGTCCGCCCGTGTCGCTCGCGACGAGGCCGAGGCCTTCGATCGTCCGCAGGTGGGTGAGTCCGGTGCCTCCGGGAATCTCTTCCTCGCGCGGCGTACCATGGTCGAATACGACAACTCGGTTGGACGAGGCCAAGCCCATCGCGGCGCGGCCGGGGCCGAGCCATTCGAGCCCGCCGATGGGGCTCTCGACGGGACTGAGCACGGTCGTGTGAGTGACTCGGCCCCCGTCCCACCATTCGATGACCCCGGTCTGCCGGAGCACGAAGACGTCCAGACTCCCTGCGGAGGGACCCCCGGCGAGCCACTCGGCGGTGCCGAGCTCAGGGGACGACCAGAGCACCTGCAGGTCTACGGAGCGACCCTCGACAACGCCCCGGAAGACCCCGCCGGCACAGTCCGCCACGACGACCGATCCAGGTCGCTCCAAGAACCCATCCTTGAAGCAGCTCGGGCCGGTCCACTCCACCGATGAGATTCCGGTGTCTCGATCGTAAAGAGCGAGGCCGGTCGAACCCAGAATCAGGGCGCGATCGTCGTCCAATCGAATCAGCCGCGCCGTTATCGCGGAGGTCGATGAAGCCAGCTCGGTCTCCAAAGCTTCCAAGCTCAGGTCCAGGCACGCAGACCGAGTCTCTACCGGGTATCGGAACTCGGACAATCGGAGCTCTTCCCGAGTGAGTTTGCTCCAGGTTCCGTCGGCGCGGGCTCGGAACGCCCCGACATCCTTGGGGAGCGCTTCGCCGGCTGGGTCCGAGGCGAGCAGCCCCCGCGTCAGCCCAAAGTCGGACAGCGATGACTCGAACAACAAGAGCTCCAATTCACCGCTCGCCTCCACCTCGAAGTCTTCGTGCAGGCTCGGAGTCGTGTCGAAGAGGTGGACCTCGGCCGCGTTGGAGGCCGAGTAGAGGCCGATCGCGAGCGACCGCGACCGCTCGACCTCAGCTGGAAGTCCGAGCGGGTCCTGCGAGCACGCCGCGGCGAGACCGAGGATGCTCCAGCCAGCGCGCATGGCCGAAGGTTACCATGTTTTCGACGGCGTGCCCAAACTCAGGCCGCGTCCAGCGCCTGGCGAATGTCCGCGAGCAGGTCCCGCCAATCCTCGATCCCAACCGAGATCCGAACGAGACCTTCGGTGACCCCAAAACGGGCCAGCTCGTCCGTCGAGAGCTCGGAGTGGGTGGTGGTGGCCGGGTGACACGCCAAGGACTCCACCCCGCCAAGACTCACTGCATTTTTTGCGATCCTCAACCGCCGCAAGAGCTCGAAGGCAGCGCGTTTGCCTCCCTTGACTTCGATCGCGAGGATCGCGCCCGGGAACTTACACTGGAGGTCCCGGATACGAATCTGCTCGGGATCATCGAACAGAGTTGGATAACCTAGCCAGGAGATCTTGGGGTGCCCCTTCAGCGCCTCGGCGATGCGCTGGGCGTTCTTGCTCTGGCGATTCATGCGAAGCTCGACCGTGGGTAGCCGGCTGTTGAGTAGCCAACACTCGTCCGGCTGCAAAATGTTGCCGAGCACCGCGCGTGTCCCCCGCAGTCGGTTCAAGAGCTCCAGGTCGCTTCCCAGGATCACGCCGGCCAATATGTCCGAAAAACCGCCGAGATACTTGGTGGCCGAGTAAACGACCAAGTCACAGCCCAGCGTCAGCGGATGCTGAAAGGTCGGCCCGAGGAAGGTGTTGTCGACGGCCAGCAGGGGACGCTCGGCCCGCGCGTGGCACGCCGCTTTGGCCGCGGCGAGGTCGGTCATTCGCAGCGTCGGATTGGCCGGCGTCTCCACGAGCACGAGCCGAAGGTCCTTCGCCTGCGAGATCGCCGCCGCGATGCCCGCGGTGTCGCCCGCAGCGACAGGGATGGCATTGAGCCCCAGCGGTTCGAGGAGCTGGTGGATGAGATGCTGAGTTCCACCGTAAATCGGCGTCGTGTACACGAAGCTCGAACCAGGCGAGCACGTCGTCAGAAACAAGGTCGAGATCGCCGCCATCCCCGAGTTGAAGACCGCGGCTGCCTCCGAACCAGGTTCGAGGGGCACGATCTGGTCTTCGACGATCTCCGCGTTCGGATGGGAGAGCCGTGAATAAATGAGTCCGACGCTCTCTCCCTGCGCCGGACGGGCTCGCCCGAGCGCGATGTCGAACGCCCGCTCGGCGGCTTCGGGCGTCGAGAAGACGTAGGTCGAAGAGCGAAACACCGCGGGTCTCGCCGACCCAACCGACAGGTTTGGGTCGAAGCCTCTGGTCAGGATGGCGGTGGGCGGTCGAACGACGTAGGCGGTCTTCTTGTGCGACGTCATGTGGATCGCATCGCCCAATTGTCGCGTGATCGCAACGCGACACTCGTCGAGTCCGTCGATTCGCGAAGTAAGGGGTCCGAGTTACCGTCGCCCGGCTAGCTGAGCAAGCGAAGGAAAGGGTCGACGAAGAGACCAGAGATCAACACGAGCGAGCCGATGGTCCACAGGTTTGCGGCCCACGAAGGCTTGGTCGCCAGCCTGAGCTTGCGCTCGATCGCGATGAGTGGGATCTGGATCAAGAAAAAGGCCGTCATGACGAGTGAGTGCGAAAGGCCCAGAGGAACGAAGATGAGGTACCAATGCAAAAAGGCGCTGGCGGCGAAAGACGCCACGACCCCAGCGAAAGGGTGTCTCCGGGCTGCGAGCGGTCGATAACAGTACTCGTGCAGCCACTGGCCGACGATGAGGTTCCACCGACGGCCCCAGAACTCCATGATGGAGCGCGCCAACAGCGGGTTGTCGTGGATCTTGGGAACCTCCAAGCCGATGAGTCGATGACTCGCTACCAAACACGTGGCGATCGCGTCGGCCGTCGCATAGATGCCCACGACTCCGAAAGCCCAACGCATGAAGCCTGGGGCCGAGCTGGTGGGTGCGACATAAAAGACGACGTAAAGGCAGGCCGCCGTGATCGCCCAGAACAGGGTAGCGCGGAGCACCAATCGGGTCGAGATCGCGGGCTTCACGCGCACGACCTTCGTCACGTCGTATGTCGAGATGCTCTGCCAAACTCGAATCGGGAGCGGCGGCTGAGTTCTCGCGATCCGGATGTTCTGCATGACCACCCACGGTCCCGCCAACGCCTGAAAAGCCTTGAGCTTGATCGAATCCGACGGGTTGGCGAGCGCACACAGGCAGCTCGCCACGGCCATGGTGAGACCCAGCGCTTTACGAACGGGGCCCCTTCCGGAGAGCGCTCCGCCGAGGAGGGCGAGCACGATTTGCGCAGCCAGCCAGCCCATCTGGAGTCACTGCAGCATACGTTTGCGTTGTATCTCTGCGAGCGCCAGTCGGGAGCTCGCGAGCGCCGAAGCGGCGGCGCCCAAGGCCGGATACTCGACGACGGCTTCGCGATAGTCGTCTTCCGGCAGCCCCACGATCAGCGTCGGCTCGACCGCGACCACCGAAGCCATCGCCGGACTGCGCGTGACCAACGAGATCTCGCCGGCGATCTCGAAGGGTTCGAGCACCGCGATGATCTCGGCGTCTTTGGCGACCTCCAATCGGCCGTCAGCCACGATGAAGAGTCCCGGCGACGGGTGACCTTGCTCGATCAACACGGTCCCTGGTTCCACGTCGAGCACGGTAAAACGACCCACGAGGCTCGTGCGAAGCTTCGCGTCGGCGATGTGCTCGAACAGCGGGCTCGACGCCATCGCGGTGTGCGCGAGCCGGTCGCGCAAAGAGACCAACAGACTGTCGAGAACCTCGGGGGACCCACGAATCACTTCCACGAGGGCGTCTCGCGAGACCACGAGCGCCCGAGAGTGGGTCACCCCCTCTGCCGACGCGGTCCTCGGCCGGTCGGTAAAGAGGCCAATCTCACCGAACGCATCCCCCGGTCCCAGTCGGCGAATACTCTCGCCAAACTCATCGACGATGTGGATGACTCCGTGAGTGATCACGTAGAGCTCGTCGGAGCGATCTCCCTTTCGAAAGATCACGTCCGCGGGCTCGAACGAGCGATGCTCGGATCGGGCGACCAAGTCGGCGAACGACGCCTCGGAGAGCCCCGAGAGTACGGGAAGGCCGGCTTTTGCGTGGCGCGGAACGGGCGTCGATCCAGCTCGCGTGCGAAGCATGGAGACGATGGGGACTGGATTCGATTCTGGGCGGACGCGGCCCGCAGCGCGTGAGGCGATTCGGTCGAGGGCTTCGGCGGCGGCGCGAGCGTCCTCACCGAGGACGAGGCGAGCATCTTCGACGGGCCAGGGGTCCTTGCCAATGAAGCTCATACGCCATTCTACTCTGGCACATGAGACAGCGGAGGATCTTCGTGGCAGGTTCCACTGGAGCGACCGGGCGTGAGCTCTTGGCTCTCCCCCAATCGAAGCTTCAGCTGGATATCGTCGCACACGCCCGACCCAACAAGGCCCGGGAGCAGGAGCTCGACCCCCGCACGGTGGTCTTGGACCTCGGCGACCCATCATCGCTCGACGAAGCGCTGCGAGACCGCACGACGGTGGTGCAGCTCATCGGGACGGTTCGGGCGCGGTTTGGGGCGGGAGATACCTATGAGTCGAGTGATGTGGGGACGACGCGGAGTCTCGTCGAGGCGTCGCGGCGAGCGGGTATCGACCATTTCATCTTGTTGAGCGCGGTCGGAGCCGGCACTCCGGTCGGAGCGTACCTGAAGGCCAAGGCCGCGGCCGAAGAGCTCGTGCGACAGAGCGGGGTTCCGTTCACGATCTTTCGGCCTTCGACGTTCGAAGGGGGCCGACAACCTCGGCTGCCCGGAGTCTCCGCGCTCCTTCGAGGTCTTGGGCTCGCAAAAGTCGCACCCATCGCACTCGTGGATTTGGCGCAGAGCATCCTTTGGGTGGCGCGCACGCGGGGATCGCTCGGGGAGGTTTTGGAAGGGAAGTCACTCTGGCGGGTCGTGGAGGCCGCGCGGTCCGACGTGCGGTCCGACGTGCTAACGTAAGGTATGACGAGCACGCTTCGTTGCGGCGAGTGCGGAGCCGCGATCGAGTCGCCCGATTATTTCGAGCTCGACGGAAAGCCGGCCTGCGCACCCTGCACGTCGCCGCACTTGCCGAAGGCGCTCGGTCGGGTGGTTGTCGAGAACCTGTTGTGGCTCGGAGGAGGTGTGGTGGCGTTCGCGCTGGGTGGGTTGCTCGCGTCCGGTCTGGGGGCCGGGGCAAGGGCCGGCGGGCCCATCCTCGTGCTCCCCGTCGCCGTGTGGGGCTACTTTCTGTTCCGCGGCGGAACCGACAAAGATGTGACGTGGGTGAGCGGCGATCGACGCACGCGGGTGCACAATCACCAGCGAATCATAGGCGCGGTCGGCACCGCGCTCTTCGTCGTCGCCGCGTATATCGTCGCCGAGCCTTTCCTCATCGAACGACGAATCGAGGTCTCGTGCCCGAAGAACCAGCCCGTGCGCGTTCGTCAGGATTCTACGATCACCTTCACCTCGCTCGACCGCGAAGGCTTCGCGCACTTCGAGGTGAGAGTCGGAGAGTCGGTCCACGAGTTGTCCTTCAAGGCGAACAACGAGGAGCACCCGGCCGGAGACTTGCGAATCGAGCCCGTCCGATTTCAACCGGATTTCGCCAAATTGTGGGTCTATGGAAAACGGTTAGAGAGCCAAGACTAAGTACAGGTCCCCGCAAATTCGTGACCACGGGACAAACCACAGAGAGCACAGAGCCGAAGCCCACAGAGGACACAGAGAAGTGCTCAGCTCATCATCTGTGTGCTCTGTGCTCTTCGGCTCTGTGCTCTCTGTGGTTTGTCCGGCGGTCACGAACTTGCGTGGACCAAGACTGAGCGCCGTCGCTTGCGCAGACGAGCAGACGAGCAGACGAGCAGACGAGCAGACGAAGAGACGGACACTCGCGAACGACTCAGTCGTCTCCGCCGAACGTCTTTTTGAACCAACCCAAGAGCCCGCCCTTCTTCTGCGGCTTCTTGGTGTCCTTCTGAGCGCCAGGTGCGCCGGCCACCGCGCTCGCTCCCCGCGCCGCCGCCAGACTCGAGCCTCGCCTCGGTCGCGGCTTGACGCCTAGCCGTCGCCGAACCTCGTCGGGCGTGCTCAGCGTCGAAAATTGGCTCTTGACTCGGATGCCAGCGGAGACTTCCTCGGCGGTGAGGCTGAGGATGGACTCCGAGTTGACGTTGAAGGTCACTCGCACCGCGAGCGTACCCTTCGGCTGCTTGGGCAACCCGGGAACCCGCAGGACTCCGAGCGGCTCGTTCTGCTCGACGTCGTCCGAATCACCCTGGAAGACGTCCACCTCGATTTCGGTCTGATCGTCTCTGGTCGTGCGAATCGAGTAGGTGTGCGTCGCCGGGAGCTTCGCGTCACGCTCGATGATTCGCTTGAATCGGCCGCCAGGCAGTCCCACGCCGATCGCCATCGGAATCGTGTCGAAGAGTTGGACCGCGTCGAAGGTGTCCAGGCTCTGGGCGTAGTTGGCCGCGCCGATGGCCACCGCTTCATCGGGGTGCACCTCGCGCCTGGGTTCCTTTCCGAAGTATTCACGGACCTTCTTGCGGACGATGGGCGCCCGCGTCTGGCCACCTACCAAGATCACGTCCTCGATTTGGTCGAGCGTGAGGCCAGCCCGTTTGATGACGTCGGCGCAAATCACGAGCGTCTTGTCGACCAGCGACTCGAACTCTGGTTCGACCGCCGCTCTGGTCACGGTTACGTCCACGGTCAGATTTTTTCCCTGACCGACCTTGAAATATTCGAGGTGCACGCGTGACTCCGCGTGATCGCTGAGATCGCGTTTCACATTCTCCGCGGCGAGCGCGACCCGGTTGAACGCGTTGGGATCGTCCGTGGGATCGACGCCGTGTTTGCTGCGGATGAGCTCGACCAGGTGGCGCGCGACGATTTCGTCGAAGTCCATGCCGCCGAGGAAAGTGTCTCCGCCCGAGGCGAGGACTTGGTAGACGTCCGCTTCGATTTCGAGGAGGCTCGCGTCGAAAGTTCCGCCGCCGAGGTCATACACGAGCACGCGGCGCAAACTCAGGCCGCGGCCGAACCCATAGGCGAGCGCAGCTGCGGTCGGTTCGTTGAGTACGCGTTCGACGTGCCATCCGGCCATCGCGCCGGCGACGCGAACGGCTTGCCGTTGCCGTTCGTTGAAATAGGCCGGGCAGGTGACCACCGCCCGGTTGATGTCTTCTTTCTTCTGGAGACGGACGTACTCACGAATTTCGCGCAGGACGTGCGCCGAGATCTCGGTGAGTGAGACCGGGCGATTCAAGATCTCGATGGCCGCTTCGCCGCCGTCGCCCTCGACGATGTTGTAGCCGACGTGTTCGGCGACTTGCTCGACCACATGGGAATGGAAGTTCCGCCCCATGAGGCGCTTGCCCCCGACGATCGTGGTGTCGGGGTGAGTGAGTTGCTGTTTTTGCGCCGGAATTCCGACCAGAATCTGACCATCCGGGAGAAAGGATACGATCGACGGGATGGTGTGGGTTCCTTGTCGGGACGGAATCACGGAGGGCTGGCCGCTCTCGTGGATGGCGACGCAGGAGAACATGGTTCCAAGATCGATGCCGACGCACCGCTTCGATTTTGGCGGGAGCCGCAGAATTTTGGCGGTGAGTCCCGTGGTGTCCAGCGGGGCGTCAGGTCGGGAGTCGAGCACCTCCCTCGCATATTTCTTGTCTGGGTGCTCGGCGTCCGTTTCATCCACGGCTGGAGCCACGGGGGCGGCCGGCGCTTCGGGGGCCACGGGCGCTTGGGGGGCCGCGGGTTTGGGCGCTTCAGCCCGCCGTTGCTCGAGCTGCCGGTCGTCACGGCTCGTCTTCTCCTCGGCTTCCGCGGCGGCCATCGCGGCGGCCATCGCCGCTTCGATTTCCATTTGAAGCGCAGCTCCAGTGACCTTCGGCTCGGCGGAGGCGCTGGCGAGTAGGTCGGAGAACACTGCGGAGATAGCTTGCTGCGGCTGCTCAGGTCGCTCGGCGAGCTGAGTGGGCTCATCGGGCGGAGCTTCGTCGAGCAGGGACGGGGTCTCGACCGTCGCTGCCAACTCCTCGGCTGCGCCTGGCGCGGGCTCGGCAGACTCCGCGCCAGGAACCTCGACGACTTCGGCTTCCTCGAGCTCCAGCGGCTCGCCTTCCTCGATGGTTCCAGTCACGACGCCCGGCTGCTCGGCGCTCGCTTCGGCAATCCGAGAAGGCGCCTCGCGAATTTCGCCGAGGTTCTCGAGCGTAATCTCTCGAACCTCGGCGTGGGCGGGAGCTTCGGCCACGGCCGCCGTCTCCACGGTCGCCGCCACGATAGGTTCGGCAGGGACTGCGACCGACTCAGGAGCGGGTTCTGCGACCGGCTCAGCAGCCGGTTCGGGCGCGACCACGCCCGAGAGCTCAGCGACGGGCTCGATCGCCTGGCTCGACTCGACCCCGGAGCTTTCCAGCGAGTCGATCGGAGGCTGGCTGGGTTCGGCCGTTGCGGTCGCTTCCCCACTGAGTTGCTCGATGGGTTCGATCGCCTCGACGTGCTCACCCTCGGGTGGCTGACTGAGTTGACGCGAAGCCGCGGCGGACTCCCCGCCGAGTTGTTGGATGGGTTCGATCGTCTCGATCGTGGCCGGCGTCGCAATGAGTTGCTCCGCTTTCGCCTCGGCGCGGCCCAGCTCTTGGATGGGTTCGATGGGCTCGCTCGGCTCGGCGGGCTCGATCGGGGCGGGCTCGATCGGGGCGGGCTCGATCGGGGCGGCCTCGATCGGGGCGGCCTCGATCGGGGCGGCCTCGAGCGGAGGCGACTGGCCCAGCTGCTCGGAGACGGCGATCTCTACTGGGAGTAGATCGTCGATGGGTTCGATGGGCTCTATCGGCTCGACAGCTTCGACGGTTTCGCTGGTTTCGGCGAGCCCGCTCGGCTGGCCGAGTTCCTCGGCTGGTGCGACCTCGGCGAAGGGTTCGCCGAATCCGACCGAGTCCGCGCTCGCCGCGAGCGGTGTTGGTTCGACGAGTTGCTCGGCCGAAGTCGGTTCCGGTGCGCCGTCGTCTGGCGTCACCGATTTTGGCTCCGGAAGTTGCTCGGCGGCGGGTTCGAGGGACTCTGCCTCGAGCCCTAGGGGCTCTGCGAAGGCTGGAGCGGACGAGGTCGGGGCTTCCGGAGCGGACGACACGAAGCTCGCGCGAGCTTCGGCGAGAAGCGCTCCAAAGGCAGGGACCTCCGAAGGGACGGCAAGATCCGCCGGCGGTCCAAAAATTTCAGAGGACGCAGGCGGCGGCGCCTCCGCGCGAGACTCCTCGATCTCGTGGGGCTCCACGGTGCGAAGCCCGCCGAGCTCGGACTCGGTGAGCGCCGAAGCGTGAACCGCCTCGAATCCTGGCCTTGGAGGCTCCGAAACCGGTGAAGCTGCGGTGACAGGCTCGACACTCGCAGGCGCCGGTGGCTGCGGCGTGAACCGGAACGGCGAAGCGGCCGGGCCAAAGACGGCCTCGAGCTCGGCGTCCACTTCGTCACGCCCGAAGCCTTGGGCAGGCTGCTCGAGCGCCGCGACCGGCACTGCCTCTCCGGGCGCCTCCTCCACGGCCGTCGATTCCACCGGCATTCGTTCGAAGTCCGTCGGAACCGGCGTCGCGAACGAGGCCGGCTCGAGCGCAGGCTCCGGAGCCAAGATGTCGAAGGTCTGGGCGACCGGGGCCGGCCGAGCAGGCTCGGCGAAGGGCTCTGGAGCTGCGAGCTCGGCGAAGGGCTCTGGAGCAGAGATCTGGGCGACCGGGGCCGGCGGAGCGAGCTCGGCGAAGGGCTCTGG
>CAYXDO010000150.1:21270-29203 GCA_964463485.1 uncultured Myxococcales bacterium
GGGCTCTGGGGCCGAGGGCTCTGGGGCCGAGGGCTCTGGGGCCGAGGGCTCTGGGGCGGTTTGCCCAAGAGGTGCTTCGGCCTCGACTTGACTTGGCGCAGCGGCCTCCATTCCGGAGGGCGCGGACGTGTCGATCGTGGTCGCGAGGTCCTTGCCCTCGACCGGCGCCACGAAGGTGTCCTCAGCGAAGGACGCTGGAGGCCTGGTCGAATCGAAGTTGAGCGGCGCCAGCGAAGACTCAGGCGGCCTCGACGTTTCCAACGGGACCGGTCGCACGGTCGGGAGCGAAGAATCGGCCAGGGGTGGCGGGGGCTCCGGCGGAGCCGAACGGCGGTCGACGTGAAGTGCCTGAGCTAGTCTCTGAGGGCCCTGGGCGCCCATGGGCGCGTGAGGCCCTGGGGCTCTAGCGTGCGGTGGAACGGACGGGACCGGGCCCCTCCCTGGAGGCGGCCCTCGCCCGGGTGCGCGGCCCCCCGGAGCGATCAGCCCCGGAGGCGGAGGGATTCGGCCCGGTGCGCGGCCTTCGGGCACGCGGCCAGGCGCTCGCGCAGGAAGCGACGACGGCGGGCCAGCGGGCGCTCGTCCGTCACGGCCGGGAGGAGGCGGACCCAGGGGCCCGGCGGTCCGTGATTGGAGGGCGGGGCCAGGTCCTCGCGCGATACCGGGCGGAGCGGTTCGTGTGCTGGGGGTCGGCGGAGCTGTCCGCATCGGTGCAGGACCGGGCCCGCGAGCCGCCATCGGTGGGGCGGTGCGGCTGGGTGCTTGCGGCACCCGCCCAGTCGCGCCAGGCGCTCCCGCTGCCCTTGAAGGCACCAGGGGTGCGCGCTGGGCAGCTGCGGCCGTTCGGGCGCCTTCGGGCGGGACCCCGCGGGACGCCGGCGAGGGTCCGCGATCCGCAGGCGCTCGAGCGCCCGGCGGAACGTGTCCTGGCGGGACGTGTCCTGGCGGGACGTGTCCTGGCGGGACGTGTCCTGGCGGAACGTGTCCTGGCGGAACGTGTCCTGGCGGAACGTGTCCTGGCGGGACGTGTCCTGGCGGGACGTGTCCTGGCGGGGGCCTCTCGAGTGCGCGAGCCGGTGGGACTTGGGCGACAGGAGCTCGGGCGATTGATGGAGCTGAGGTGCCTCGTGGGCTTGGTTCTCGCGCGGGTGAGCTGGCCGCGGGCGCGCTTGCGGTCGCAGGCGGCTCGACCGGCGCGGTCCTCGGAACGGCGGCCAGAGGAACCGGGCCCTTCGGCCCTTCGTCGGCTCTGATGGAAGCGACGCTCGGACTTCGCGGAGGAGCGGCCTGCGGAGGAGCCGGAACGGGCGCACGTGCGAGGCTAGGCGCGGGCGCGTGCGTTGACTGGGGCGCCTGAGGAATCCGACCCGCTTGAGGCCCCGGGCCCCGTGTAGCCTGTGGCGCAGGGACTCGCGCGGGCGCCGCACCGGCAGGCGCGCGGGCCGGAGCGGGACCTGGTTGCCCTGGCTGCGTCCGCGCCGCGCTGGGTACGGGCCCGCGACCCGCCGGCGGCGCAGGGGCCCGTCCCGGCTGGACCGGAGAAAGAGCCGCTCGGACGGGCGCGCTGGGAGCGGGGCCACGAGCACCCGGTGCGTTAGGTCCCCCGGCCCCGACCGGCGGAGACGGAACGGGCCCGCGAGCCCCCGGAGCTCCTGCCGCAGGCGGCACCGGACCACGCGCCCCCGGCGCCCCAGCCGGCGACCGCACGCCCGGCGCAGGACCTCGAGCCGGCCCCGCTCCGACGGGCGCTCGACCTAGAGGCGCAGGCAGTCGCGCTCCAGGAGGAGGCCCCGGAGGCGCTCCGGGCACGGGCCCCGGCCCGCCCATGCCCACCGTCGAGGCTCCTCGTGAAGGCGCTGGCCGCGACGCCAAAATCTCGTCGACCCGGCGGCGACTGTCTTCCGACCACAAGAGCTCGAACGAGGTTCCGCCGCCCGCAGTCACCCCAACCGTGCCCTCTCCGGTCAACGCGATCTCGCCGGTCGAATACAGCAAGTCCAAGATCACCGCGCTGCCCTGAGGCAGAGCGGCCGGCGGGCGAAGAAACACGCCGTTTGAGCTCAGGTTCGCTCGAAAGGCCCGTGCGAGACCTTCCAGGTCGGAGACCTTTAGCTGAATTCGCAGACGCTTGGCAGCAGGAGAAGTCATCGCGCGAAGTCCCGCGCACACATATCACAGCACGGATTTTTCGGGGAATTGTCGGCGGCCGGTCGGAGTGAATCCGACCGGCCGGCAGGTTCGCCTCGCTCACCGACCTTCAATCGGCTCGCCGGAGCTTCAATGGTTTGTCGAGGTCCCCGCCAGCGAGCTCCAGCAGGTCCACCTTCAACACCGCTCGGTAGCGGATCTTCTGGCCCTTCGGCCCCAAGAGAGCCAGCTCGTCTCCTTTGAGCTCCCACTGTCCCTTCATCGGCCCGAGCACGAACGCGCCGCTGTATTCGAGCTCGATAAAGAGCTCGCCTCGCGGCCCCTTGAATCGCCAGCGGCCCGCCACGGAACGAGGCTTCGCCTGCTCCGCATCGGCGGCACGACGTCGATACACTGCGGGCTTCGGAAGCTCCGGAGAGCTCAAGCTGAGTCGATCTCCGCTCAGCTCGAAGCGAAATTGGCGCGCTTTGCCGCCCGCGAGCTCCAGCGTCAAGAGCTCGTCGTTCACCTTGAAGCGCCCTTCCCGACCCCCGAAGCTCACCGATCCGTCGTCCCCGAGCTCGAGCACGACGCCGCCGTCGCTCACGAAACGGCCTGCCAACCGAGGCCCTTCGGGTTTTGAACCGACGACGACGAGGGACTCGATCATCCGTGCGACTTCGCGCTCGGCCTTCGGAGCGGCGCGGGTCGAAGCTTCGAAGCGAACGACGATCGGGCGCCGATCGGCGACGGCGTACCAAACGCGAACGAGCGCCGATCCGCGATCGTACTCGCGCATCAAGCCAGCGAGCTTCCCGACTTGGTCCGGCGCCTCGCGCTGGCGGCGTCCGAGGCCCTCTCGTGCTTCGATGCGATCGGCCAGATCCCAGGTGGAATCGACGACCGCGCCGTCCGCTTCCACGGACAAGGAGACCTTCTGCTTGCCATCGCCGAGCTCGACGTCGCGTACGAACACCATCCCGGCGGTGTCACCGAAGCGCGGCTCGATGCGCCAGCCAGCCGCGACGTCGAGCGTGAAGCGGCCCCGGGTGTCCTCGTACGGCTTTGCCAATAGCGGCGCGGCGTACGCGCACAAGGCGGCGCACACGAGAATTCCGCGCACCTCATCACCATGCCACAGACGCACCGAGTCGATTTCCATTTTTCGCGAAGATGGGGTGCTGTACGAAACGCCGATGTCGGGACCCGAGGGCGCCTCCGCGACCGAATCGCGGATGAAGGTTGCCTTCGCGTTGGCGCTCGCGACAGCAGCCCTGCTGCGCCTCCTCGACCTGGGCGGGAGCCCGCCCGGCCTCACCGCGACCGAGGCCGCGCTCGGCGCCGACGCCCGGTTTTTCGCGCTCACGGGATCCGACGTCGCGGGTACCAGCTGGATCCTCCCTCGCGGCGCGGGTGACTTTCCGTTTCCGCTCGGGCGCTTCTTGGCGTTGCCATTCGTCGCGTTCGTGGCCCCGAGCGCGGCGGTCCTGCGCCTTCCCTTCGCGCTCTGTGGCCTCGCGTTCGTCGTCGTCTTGGCGACCTGGGTGCGACGTCGCTTCGGAGATCTTGCCGCCGTAGGGACGGCGGCTCTCGCTGCAACGAGCCCAGTCTCCGTGCTCGCCGCTCGCACCGCGTCGGAGCAAGCTCTCATGGCGTTGCTCGCGGTCGTGGCCGTCAGCAGCTTCGATCGTCAGAGGCCGCGCTCGTTGCTCGGCGCTTGCGCTCTGTCGCTGATCCCCTTCTCGCTCAATACCGTGGGAGGCCTCTTCGCCGGCGCCTTCCTTCCAGCGCTCGCGTGGCTCACGCATCGAGAAATCCGAGCCCTTCCCGATCGGCGCGGACTGATCGCGTCTGCACTGATCGTCGCGACCGCGTTCCTCACCGCAATTTGGCTCGGCCAAACCGACGACGGAATCAGCCGGCGACTCGCGATCTCGATCACGTCCTACGAGCGCGGAATGCGCGCAGCTTTCTTCATGCTCAACGCGTTCCTGACGTCGTTCCACGCGGGCTGGCTCTTCGTTCAGGCCGGCGATGGCGGCCTACCGACCTTCGGCGTGTTTTCGCTCGTGGAGCTCCCTCTGGTCCTAGGAGCTCTGCTTTCGTTTGTACGCCAACCTTCACGCGAGCTCGGATTCTTGGTCCTCTGGGCCGTCGCCGGCGTCGTGCCCGCGGCGATCGCGTTCGACGTCTATGACCCGAGTCGAGTCGTCGGTGCGGCGCCCCCGGTGCATGCGCTCGCAGGCGTCGGTTTTGCTCGCCTCGTCGAGCTCGCGCGCCGAGCTCGACCCCAAACTGCGCACGCGACCCTCGCGCTCTTCGGCGTCATCGAGCTGGCGACGGCGCTCGCCGTTTTCTCCGCGGTCTCGTCGCGACGCCACGCGACCAACCTGCGATTCCACACGGAGGTCGCGGAGGCGCTCGCGTGTGCTCATGCGTACCGCGCTACCTCGTGCCCGGATTGCGTCATCACCTTGTCGCCCAACCTCCCCGACGCGAGCACGTACGCCGCCTTCTACGAGCCCAGCGAGGCGCTCTTGCGCGGCGTACGAACGACGATCGTCGAGGAGCGATCGCGGGCATCACCTCGCGAGATCGTGATCGCCGCTGATAGAGCGCGTCGTCCGATCGGTCTGCAGATCTGCAAGCAACGACACACCGACGTGCCACACGCCGTCGTCGTCGTGTCGGCAGCACGTCCGATCGTCGAGCGCAAGCCTAAGTTGGAAACGAAGTGATCGCACTTCCGTCTGCGAGGTGAGGTCTCATCGTCGACGATTCTCCTAGAGTCCCAAGCAATTCACGACGAACGCTTTACGTCGGATCGGAGACGCGTAGAGTCCGACGTCCATGGAATTCGCTCCCGCGCGTCTCGAGAACACGCACGACGCGCACGTGGATCGCTCTGACGGACACGAGCTCCCCGCTACCTCCGTCGCCCGCTTTCGGCTCCGAATCGCCGCCGAAGAGCTGAGCCTACGCCGTCCCGCCGGGCAGCCGGGGCAGCTCGCCCACGTCCTTCGCAAGGCATCGATCGATCTAAATCCGCACCAAGTCGATGCAGCCGTGTCCGGGCTCGCGTCCTTGCGAGACAAGGGACTCGTGCTCGCCGACGAGGTCGGGCTGGGCAAGACCATCGAAGCGGGTCTCATCTTGAGCCAGCTCTCCGCGGAGGGACGCGGGCGCATCCTCGTGCTCGTTCCCGCGTCGCTTCGTCGTCAGTGGGCCAACGAGCTTCACGACAAGCTGGGCCTACCGAGCGAGATCGTCGACGGCGCCTTCGAACGAAGAGAGAGGCGCAGCGACGGAGGTCGTTCGGTGTTCGAGCGTGGGCGGGGGATCGTGATCGCCTCCCATCCTTTCGCCGCGCGGCGCGTGAAAGAGGTTCAGCGCATCCCGTGGGACCTGGTGGTGATCGACGAGGCCCACCGCCTCCGCGGCGCGCACCGCGGGAGCAAGACCGCGTTGGCGCTGCGCAGCGCGCTCGACGGGAGACCGAAGCTCTTGTTGACGGCCACGCCGCTGCAGAACGGGCTCACCGAGCTCTACGGCTTGTTGAGCTTCCTCGATCCCGAGATCCTCGGACCGTACGAAGCCTTTCGACGTGCGTTCCCGGAATCGCCGGACGCCAACGTCACCGAGCTGAAGGGACGCGTCGCCCCTTACGTCCACCGGACTCTCCGAAGGCAGGTGCGCGAGTACGTTCGCTACACCGATCGAAGGAGTATGGTCGTCGAGTTTTCGCCGACGCCAGCCGAGCAAGATCTCTACGATCGCGTCACCGAGTATCTCTCGGAGCCTGACACTCTAGCGATCGAGCCCTCTCGACGTCCGTTGATGGTGCTCGTCTACAGGAAGCTGCTCGCGTCCTCGCCTGCCGCGATCGCGGGCACCCTCGAGGCTTTGGAGCGCGGGCTCGCCGCCAAGCTCGAGGAGCGCCTCGAGGAGCTCGATGTCGATCACGACGCCGACGAGCTGCTCGACCAGATCGACGACCTCGAAGCGGCCGGTATCGATCCGTCGATCTCCGACGAAGAGAAGAGAGCGAAGCCGACGCCCCAAAGGCTCCGCTCCGAGCTCGAGCGCCTCGGCGTGCTCGCCGCGCTCGCCCGCTCGATCAAACGTCCAGCGAAGACCGAGGCTTTGTTGTTCGCGCTCGAACGCGCGTTCGTCGACGCGATCAGCCGATGCTGGCCCGAAAAAGCGGTGATCTTCACCGAGTCGCGCCGAACGCAGGACGCGCTCGCCGCCTCCCTCGAGGAGTCCGGCTACTCGGTGCGGCTGCTCCACGGAGGCTCCGGCGACGCCGACCAGCGCGCCGCGATCATCGAGGATTTTCGGATCAACGCCAAGATCCTGTTGTTGACCGAAGCAGGAGCCGAGGGTCTGAACCTCCAGTTCGCCAACGTCGTCGTGAACTACGACCTGCCCTGGAATCCGCAGCGCATCGAGCAGCGCATCGGTCGTTGCCATCGATACGGTCAAACCAGGGATGTCGTGGTGCTCAACTTCCTCGCGTCGGAGAACGCGGCCGAAGCGCGGCTGTATGAGCTCCTTTCGCAGAAGCTCGAGCTCTTCGACGGCGTCTTCGGCGCGACCGACGAGCCCCTCGGAGCGCTCGGAGACGGCGCGGATTTCGAACGAAAGGTCGGCGAAATTTTCCAGAGCTGTCGCAACGAAACGGCGATCCGAGAGGCCTTCGACTCACTCCAATCGGAGCTCGAAGGTCGTATCAAAGAGCGCTATGCGAGCGCCCGCGCGGCGATTTGTGAACACTTCGACGACGAGATCCGACAACGCTTGCGCATGACCGAGGTCGAGACCGGACGCGCCCTCGATCGTGACGAACACTCGCTCGTCCAGCTCGTGCAAGGCACTCGCGGCGCCACGTGGCTCGACGCGAACGGACGGCTCTACGTTCCCGGCCCCGACGGAGCCACCGTGCTCGAAACTTCGCGCCGCCATCGAACCGGACGAGGCGAGTTTCTGACCATCGACCACCCGCTCGCCAAAGACGCCATCTCCGAGCTCGTCAAAGAGACGGGCTCCGAAGTCCGCTACGTGCTCTTCGAGTACACGCGCGGAGGCCACCGCGTATCGCGCCTCGCCCCGCTGCTCGACTCGCAGGGCTGGTGGCTCACCTATCGCGTCGCGTTCGACGGACCCCTCGCCGAAGACCACCTCGTCCACGTCGTGCTCTTCCGATCCCGGGAAGGAGAGATCTTGGTCGGCGACGATGCGCAGATCGAAGCGTTGCTCGACATCACGAGCCGCGACATCGAGCGGCGCTCACGGATGGACGCCGCCACCGTTGCCTCCCGTCACGCCGAGCTCGTGCTCGAAAAGAAGATCCGGGAGCTCGAGGGCGTCGTCGAAGCCCGCGCCGAAGGGGAGCTTCGTCGCAAACGAAACGAGATCGACCTGGGTCTCGAAGACACACTCCTCGCGCTGGCAGAAAACACCCGCGAAGCTCAAGCAGGATGGCGACGCGCCCGCGACCGCGGAGACAACGACACCAATCGCCGCTTCACCGAGCTCAAAAAAGCTCTCGACCGTGAAGCTCAGGAACGCCAGCGCGCCGTCCTGAAACGCGCCGAGAGACTCTCCGCCCTAGACGAAAAGAGTCACCTCCACCTGCGCCGTACTCTCGTGTCCACCGTCTATTTCTGGCTCGAGTGAACGCAGTTTGGCGGCGCTGGCGTAGACACTGGGGAACTGTGCTGAGTGCACGTTCGCCCAGCTGCGCCCAGATTAGTCTCTTTCTCCCAAAGTTCGCGCACGATCTGGCAAGACTTTGGACGCGAAG
>CAYXDO010000151.1:0-28637 GCA_964463485.1 uncultured Myxococcales bacterium
TCCAACGACAGTATGCGACGCGTTCGGACTCATGGCCAGGCGGATCTGCGCCCAATTCCATCGCTCACCGGGGAATCGGGCACGGGCACGGACGGGCACGGGCACGGACGCGCACGTCATGAGTTTCGGAGCTTTTCATCGACCTGCTACCGGGACCGAGCGGGACCGAGCCACGTCGCGTCTTGATTGAAGACACCCCCTCTCTGAGGGGATGACGGAGCGAACGTTCGAACGAGGCGCTTGCACTCTTTCCGTTTGACCCCCATGGTCATCTCCCCGGGCGTCGGCAGCGCACGAAATCCTCCGCACGAGCTGCGGAATGATTCACAGCTCGGACTCGTACCCTGGAGGACGCGGGTCCCCGAAGCGCTGGAACGGCAAGTGCAGCTCCTGCGCTCATGTACGAATCGAGAATGCCCCCCCCACGCACCCCCTCGATCCGTCCCGTCGCCGAGGCTTTGTCGTTGAGTACGACTCGGTTTCCGCCGGTTCACGATCGCGAGGCCTGGCGACACTCCGTGCTCGACAAGCTCGACGAGCTTGGCAGGGCGCTGAGTGCGGATGAAGCGAAGGAGATGCTCGAGGCTATCCAAGCCGAGTGTCCCGAGCTCGTGCGAGAAGCGGAGCGCCTGCTCGGGATCCGTGTTCGACTCTCGAGCGAGCTCGATACTCTGCTCGACGAGCCCATGGCATTTCCGGACGACACTCTGCGCGAGCGTGTCGCGAGCATCGCTGCGGAGTCAATCGACCTCGACCACGCCGAGGTCGACGCGCTTCACCGAGTCCTCTCTGTGGATGTCGGCGCCCTGGACTGAGTTTTGGGACATCTGAGTCTTGGGACATCTGGGTCTTGGGAACACCTGAGTCTTGGGATATCTGGGTCTTGGGACATCTGGGTCTCACGACATTCTACGCGCGAGCTAACTCACCCGCCTCGCCCTCGGGCGGGGGTCCAGCTGCCGCGCGACTCGGTGTCAGCGCCGCCGAAGGAGCTTCTGAATCCGCGGAGTGAGCTCGACCGCGGCACGCTCGAGGGAGACGAAGTCCTCGACCTCTGCGGCGAGCACTTCGGAGATCCGTCGAGGAGTGGGTTCGTCGATGACCGCGACGATGGCGGCACCGGGATGTTCGAAGCGAGTCCGGTCGATCAGCTTCTCGACGTCGACCTCGGACTCTACGAAAACGATCACCACCGCGGGAGCCTCCCCGATCGGACCTCCGTGGATCTCGGCCATGGCGTTGAGCTCGGGGTCGCTCGACAATCCAAGCATGGGTTGAGCGAAGGGCACGACGAGGACTTTCGGCTTGGCAGCAAGCGCGGGAGCGTCCTCCGCGAGCACGCGATTTCTGCCAGCCTGCTTGGCGCTGTAAAGAACGACATCGGCCCGACTGACCGCTGAGTCGAGTGACTCGTTCCAGCGCACGGCCACGACTCCCGCGGAGAAGCTGAGTCTGAGCAGGCGCTCTCGTTCCCCAAAGCGGGTGTTTCTCACCGCTTGCAGGGCTCGCCGAGTCGAGATCGTGGCCGCAAAGTCGCTCGCTCGGAGGAGCACGACGAACTCCTCGCCGCCCCATCGAGCTACGCAGTCCGAGTCCCGAAAGACCGAGCACAGTACCCGACTCAGCTCGAACAGAACCGAGTCTCCGAAGAGGTGGCCGAAGTTGTCGTTGACCCACTTGAACCGATCGAGATCGATGAGAGCCAGGGACAGGTCTTCGCCGCGTCCACGGGCCCGGCTCATGCGTTCGAACGTAGCGACCAAGCCGGCGCGACTCAGCGCTCCGGTCAGTGCGTCTTTGTGAACGGCTTCCTGAGTGACGGCGTGGGACGAGATCTTGGATGAAACGACGGCCGAGAGGAGCTCGAGGTCGAACGGTTTTTCGATGTACGCGTCGGCGCCGAGAGCGAAACACTCCGTCTTCGTGAGGAGCGCGCCATTGGAGCTGACCACGATCACGGGGACGTCTCGAGAGTCCGGGTTCGATTTGAGTCGATCCAGGAAGTCACGGCCGTCCGAGGCCCCAAAAGCGAGATCGAGGATCACCAGAGAGATTGGCCTCTCCCGCATGAGTTGCTCGGCCTCCCTCGGGCTTTGGGTGGCGATCATCCGACGATCTCCTCCATCGAGGATGGCCTGGAGCAAGAAGGTCGTGCATGGGTCGTCCTCGACGACGAGAACCTCGCGGGTGGGTTCGGAGCTCTCGAGCACCGCGCGAGACGCTCCGAGGAGGTCATCGACGCGTTGGCCGATCTCGAGGTCTCCCGCCGTCGCGACGCGTTCAGCATAGCCGGCCAGGGAGTCAAACTCGGGGCTCTTGGCCGATTGCACCAAGGAGCGAGCGAGGCGGCGGAAGGACGGCGCCTTGTCGCGGGACGCGCCAGCGTCTCTCAGGGCGGCGAGGGTCTGCAGCTTGAGCGAGATTGCGCTCCGCGCGAGGCCCGCGTCCATGGTCCGTAGACTCGACGGCGCGCCCATATTCACCCCTTCAACCTTCGCGAACGCGACCCAACTCCGAGAGTGTGGCCGCCGTGTCCAAACGGACATGTTCGAGGAGTCGTTCGCACTGCGAGCTATTTGCCATGGTCGCCGCGAGCTCGAGATTCAGGGCGTGAAGCCTCAGTCGTTCGGCGCCGACCGCGGCCGCCCCGCTGCCGATGCTGTGAGCGGCTCGCGCGACGCGCCACAAGTCATTGGCGACCAACGCCTCGGTGGCCGTTTCGATCCAGCGACCGACCGAGTTCGTGAAGAGAGTCAGCACGCCCTCCACCGCGGAGAGGCCAGCGAGTCGTTCGATCTCGCGAAGGCGCGCCGATCGGAGCACTGGGATGCTCTCGAGATCTCCGGCACGATTGGAAGGTCGGGTCGTTGGGTTCGTTTCCACCGAGCGCGCTGCGTGCACGAGTCGTGCCCCCGATTGCCCGCTTGTCGACGAGCCTACCGACGGGCCTACCGCTGGGAGTTATTTCACCCGCGGTGCGGAATTTCGGGAGTAGAGGCCCTGGCGAATTGCGTGTTACGATGGCTCGGGGCTTCGAATCGTTCACGGCGTTCCAAGCTCCTATGAGATCAAATGAGCAACACAAGGAGCAGTTCTTCCCCGCGTGGTCGGGGCATGGCGGAAGTCCTAGACGATCCTCGACCGCTGGTCCTGGTCGTCGACGACGATCTTTCCACACGACAATTCCTCGAGCTTCACCTCGAGGAGATGAACGCGCGGGTGATTTTGGCCGAGACCGGCAAAGAGGCCATTTCCGCGCTCGAGAGCGGAGGGATCGATCTGGTCCTGCTCGACTATGTCCTTCCAGATTTGACGGGCCTCGAGGTGCTGGAGCAAGTCAAGCGACTCTGTCGCGACGCCGTGGTGGTCGTGATGACCGCTCATTCCAACGTGCAAAACGCCGTGGAAATGATGAAGGAGGGCGCGTTTCACTATACTCAAAAACCGCTCGACCTCGCCGATATCCTGGAGGAGGTCGCCCAGGCGACGGAGTCCGCCAGGCTGCGCCGGGAGGTGAAGTTGCTCCGAGCCGCTCGGGCGCAGCCTTATGCCCTCGATCAGCTCATCGGAAAGTCGAAAGCCATCGAAGAAGTCAAGTCGCTCCTCGAAAAGCTCTCCCGCAATTCGAGTTCGACGGTTTTGATTACAGGCGAGAGCGGTACGGGCAAGGATCTCGCCGCGAAGATCCTCCATTACAACTCCGACCGTGCCGGGGGGCCGTTCACGAACATCACGTGCTCCGCGCTCCCCGATACGCTGCTCGAGAGTCAGCTGTTCGGGTACGAACGTGGGGCGTTCACCGACGCCAAGGAATCGCGTCCTGGCCTCTTTGAAATCGGGCACAAAGGCACGGTGTTCCTGGACGAGATCGGGGACATGGCTCTTGCTCTTCAGGCCAAGCTCCTTCGGTTTTTGGAGGAGCGAGCATTCTTGCGCGTAGGCGGGTCGAAGGACGTTCGGGTTGACGTCCGAGTCATCGCCGCGACGAATCGTAACCTCGAAGAGGCGGTGCGCGATGGCCGATTTCGCAGCGACCTCTTTTATCGGCTCTGTGTGTTCCCTCTCGAGGTTCCGCCGCTCCGCGACCGGGAAGGCGATATTCCGCTGCTGGCGCGGTTTTATTTGGACCGCTTCAATCGAGAGTCCGGCCGCTCAGTACGTGAAGTTCACCCCGATACGCTCCGGAAGCTCGAGGCCTACCACTGGCCCGGCAACATTCGTGAGCTCAAGAACGCCATCGAGCGCGCCGTGCTTCTCTCTGACCGGCCAATCCTCGACGACGATGACTTCGTCATGCTCGGCCCTGCGCGTGCTGTCTCCGAGACCTTCAGACTTCCTCCCCAGGGCGTCCGGCTCGAGGATCTCGAGCGCGCCTTGGTCGAGCAGGCCCTCGAACGTTCGGAAGGTAACCAAACCAAAGCCGGAAAGCTCCTCGGCATCAACCGCGACCAAGTGCGATACCGCGTCGAAAAGTTCGCCCTCGACCTTCGACGCTACAGCCGAAGCGGAGAGAAGTAGGTGCAAGTCCCAAATCCTCCGATCATGCTCGTCGAAGACGACGATCTCGACGTGAGTATCATGACCCAGGCCGTCATCGACTCCGGAATTGGCGGTCCGCTCCTGGTCGCTCAAGGAGCTCGACAGGCCTTGGAGCTCTTGCACGAGCAGGCCCGGCATGGGGCGATCGCTCCGCGCTTCGTGCTGCTCGACATCAAAATGACGGACATGACGGGTCACGACCTCCTGCGAGCCATCAAGTCGGACCCAAGACTCGCTCCCCTGTGTGTCGTCATATTCACGACGTCCAACGATCCGAGTGATCGTCGGCGAGCTTATGCTGCTGGTGCTGCAGGATATTTCGTCAAGCCGCTGTCTTACGAGGAATTACTGATTCGGCTTCAAGTCCTCGAGCGCTATTTCGACTTGTGCGAGCCTTCTGAGTGGGGCCATGGTTGAGCAGAAGATCGGCACGAGTCTTGCGGCCGAAGGCAGGATGAGTGATGGTCCTCGACCGGCGACTGAATCTCTCCGCCCCCAGTTCGAGTGTGAACCCATCGAGGACAGCGCGTCCCGAGACCTGCCGATCCTCCTCGTGGAGGATGATGACCTCGACGCCTATTTGTTCGACCAGTTTCTCGACCTGAGCGGGGTGAGGGTGACGGTGGTGCGTGCGACGTCGCTCGGAGAGGCACGGGCCATGCTCCGCGAGAGTCAGTTCCTCGTGATCTTCGTCGATCTTAACCTGTCAGATGCCCACGGCCCGGACATCGTTCGGGTACTCCGTGAGGATTCCCGCGGAGGTTGGGTCATTGCTCTGACGGGTTCGATCGATCCGCGTGTGCATCGTCGTTGTGTGGAGCTCGGTGCGACGGAGGCGGCAACGAAGGAGACTCTTGGTCCTGCGTGGCTCGAGGCCAGGCTGACCAGAGCCCGGCGTGAGGCCGTGAGTGGGCCTGCCCGGTGACGGCGAGCGCGAACCTGGAACCACACGGCTCGCTGGGCGCTCGAAGTCAGAGCGCGGATATTTCTCCGGCGAGCTTCGAGCGGGAACCCACGGATCTGAGACTTTCCCGTTTTCGCGCCCTGTTGCTGCTCGCGCTCTGTGGGCTCTCTTTCGTCTTTTTCCGGCCGGGGGCGCCGCCGGAGCTTCAGCTGAGGCTCGACTGGCTGGTCGCCGGCTCGCTGTTGCACCTCGGCCTCGCTACGCTCTTGACCGAGTCTTTGCGTGGGTCGAGGCGTATGGTGGCCTCATCGCTCTTCGCGATGATCGACGGAGCGCTCGCCGTTTTATGGATGAGTGCGACCGGAGGACTAGACTCACCCCTCGTCACGCTCGTCTATGCTGCCGTGCTTTCACTGAGTGTGGCGATGAGTCCTCGTATGTTCTTTGTCGCTGGCACCGCATTGTTCCTCTCCACGGTGATGATTTGGTTTCACGTCGACGTAGGCTTGGTGCCCCGGATCGGACTGGCCACTCATTCGGTCTTCTTGCTCCTCTTCAGCGCATTTTGCGTTCTGTCGGCGCGCGCGTCCGAGCGCGTTCGGGTCGCCAAGGAACAGAGTGATTTGCAGCTGCGGGAGCTCGAGCTAGCCAACGAGTCTTTGGCCCGCCGCTTCGACGAGTTCGAGGACGAAGTGCGGCAGCAGACCAGGGAGCATTCACTCATGGCGACGGCCGTCGAATATGCCGCCGACCCCGTCGAGATCACCGATGCCGGCGGCCGCGTGCTCTACGTCAACCCGGCCTTCGAGCGAGATCTCGGCGAGAACCGAGGCCGCGTGCTTGGAGACCCACCGATTTGCATCCCACCGGGCGAAGGTGGTCACGCCTTCTCAGAAGCCGTGCTCGGTTCGATCGCCGAGAGGGGAGTGTGGCTCGGTGAGCTGAGGTGGACACGAAGCGACGGCTCGACCTTCGCGCACGAGGCGACCGTCGCGCCGGTCAAACGCAGTGACGGCGAAGCCGCCGGCTACGTCATCGTTCGGCGGAGTATGGAGGAGAAACGCCGAAATGCCGCAAGAATTCGCAAGTACGCCCGACGCCTCGAACAGACTAACGCCAACCTGGAGGAGTTTGGCTATGCCATCTCGCACGACCTCCAGGAGCCGCTGCGAAAGGTCGCCACCTTCGTGAGTCTGCTCGAACGTCGACACTCCGCTTCGCTCGACGATACTGCACGTGACTTCATTCGTCATGCCGTGGACGGGTGCGCACGCATGCAGCGTATGATTCTCGACTTGCTCGAGTACTCGCGCCTTGCAAGAGATAGCTTCGTTCCCGAGGCCACGGACTTTCGTCAGCTCGTCAGCAGCGTTTTGGCCGATCTCGAGCTCTCGATTCGGGAAGCCGGGGCGGAGGTCGAGGTGGGATCCCTGCCGGAGGCCTTTCAATGTCACCCCGTACAAATCTCCCGGGTGTTTCAGAACCTGATTTCGAACGCCATCAAGTTCCGATCCCCCGACCGCCCACCCATCGTGAAGATACAGGCCACCAGACGGTTCGAGGGCTGGGAGTTCAGCGTGGCCGACAATGGGATTGGTTTCGACGAACGATCGGTCGACCGCATTTTTGCCGTGTTCCAGCGCTTGCACCCTCCCTCGCGATATCCCGGCAGCGGAATCGGTCTCGCAGTCTGCAAGAAGATCATCGAAAGACACGGCGGCCGCATCTGGTGTGAGTCGCATCCCGGACTAGGCTCTACCTTCCTCTTCTTGCTTCCTGAACAGGCCGAGACTTCTGACGTCCATCCCATCCCGCTCCTGCATTCGACGACGATGAAACGTCTTCTCCAAAGCGATGAGAGTACGCCCTGACCTCGCTCCGGGCCATCACAGGTCGAACACGAAGTGGTCGGTGTCAGGCGGCGAGATGTCGCGCCGACCGATCATACCCACGACGACCTCCGTGTCGTCTTCGAAGACGGGGACGACGTCTGCGAGCGCCGACCGAGCGACGACCTCGGCGGCCCGTTCGACCGGCCAGCTCTTGCGCACATGGGTCTCGACGGGTTCCATCACGTCCTTGGCCTGCAGTAGCCTTCTCGGCTCGAGCTCCTCGGGCACGTCGATCCTCGCAACCACGCCGACCACATGGCCTCCGAGATCGACGATCGGCGCGGCCATCGCCGCGGTGTCCTCATCGAACACCTCAGCCACGGATTCCAAGGTTGCTTCTTCCCCGATACAAATGACGTGAGAGCTCATCAGATCCGAGACCAAGCGAGGTCTCGGCGTGCGCCTATGCGCGGTGGAACCGGATTGAGTTAACATGCTACTCGAGTGAGCAATTGTCGTACCGGCAGCCGCGGTGAAACTTTCGGACCACAGAGCTCCTCTTGAAGGGCGCAGCGCTCGACTGGCGAGAATCATTTCATGGTCAAGGGAATTATTTCTCGCCGAAAGGGACACTTCCAGCTCCGAACCGGGACAGTCACGTGGCACGATCCGTGCGTCGTTCGAGCCGCATGGGCAGCTCTAGCGGATTCGCCATTCCCTGGACCGACGCCATGTCTCCCGTGGAGACGATGCTCGAGACCTGGGACTCATACACCCGAGACCCGGGCGAGGATACTCGCAGACTCCTCGAATGCCTGTCGAGCGTCTACTTTGACCTCAGGTGTCGATGTGCTGACGAGCCCCCGGTGCTCCCGGAGCTTCGGGATCTTCTGCTTCGGGCGTACGACCAGCAATTAGGCCCTGATCAGTTGCTCGAGCGAGCCAAATCGCTCGTCGGCGTGCCTCAGGACTGATGAGTCCTCCCGGGCCACCGTGTCGGACCTTCGGCGATTCGACCTCGTGTGGGTGAGTCCCGATCGACGGTTGAGGACCACAATGCCCGACTTGCGTCCCTACGGTCGGCGAGAGAAGATCCCACCGATGACCTCCAGCCCCGAGAGAGTCTCCGATCTCAGTCGCTCCGGCGGAGTACCTTGGCCGAGCGCTTCGTCGAGGCGCAAGATCAGGGGTCGTGGGTTCGGGAGTATCTTGATCGTCGAGGACAATGCCGCCGACGCTGGCATGATCAGCGAGTTGTTGGAGACTTCTCGGGTCAGCGCGGAGATTGCGACCACAGTGTCGGCGGCTGAGGCGAGCTTGTTTCGCCATGAGTACGAGGTCGTTCTACTCGATCTGGGTTTGCCGGATGCATCCGGAGCGATTGCGGCGCGGCGAGTCTTGGAGGCTGCGCGAGGCACTCCGGTGGTCGTTCTGACAGGCTTGTCTGATGATCAGGTCGCTCGCGAGTGCATGGAGTTGGGAGCTCAAGACTTCCTGAAGAAAGACGAGCTCGCCGAGACTTCTCTTCGCAAGGCCATTGCTCATGCTCGGTCGCGGTCACGGGCGGAGGATTTACGGGCGAAGCTCGAGCATTCGAATCGCCTGGCTGCGATTGGCCAGGTCGCCGCTGGGTTGGCGCACGAAGTGAGCAATCCAGCGACTTTGGTCCTCGCGAATTTGTACTTGGCGTTGGAAGGGATCGAAGGGCTCCGCAGTTCGGTGCGGGGCAGCGAGTCCAGTGACCTCGACAACCTCGAGCGGAGCGTGCGCGACGGACTGCTCGGCATCGAGCGAATCATGGCGACGGTCGAGGATCTCCGAGTTTTTTCTCACCGTGATCTCGGGGGGTTCGAGAGTATCGATGTAAACGAGGTCTGTCGGGCGAGCTGCAGATTGCTGGCGTCGAGACTGAGACAAGTTGGAGTGCGTCAAGATCTCGGCGACGTGTCCCGCGTACATGGGAAGGGTCGGCGGCTGGCTCAAGTCCTCTTGAACTTGCTCACCAACGCGCTCGAGGCCTTGGAGCACCAGGGGACTCGCGGAATCTGCATCCGCACCGGGATGAGGGACGGTCAAATCGTGATCGAGGTGGAGGATGAAGGCTCGGGGATTCCGGAGGAGCTGCTCGGGCGTATTTTCGAGCCTTTCTTCACGACCAAGGGTCCGGACCGCGGGGCTGGCCTCGGACTTTCGATCTCTGCCGAGATCGTGGAGGAGCTTGGGGGGGAAATTCGTGTCGAGAGTCAAGTGGGCGAGGGCACTCGATTCACCGTGACTCTGCCTGCTGCCCACGGGGAGCACGCCTCTGGTCCGGATCGAGGTCGTCATGGGTGACGGGCCGGAGCGGTGGCTCGAGCTCGCCCGCAAGCTCGACTGGACGCCGAAGTACGCGGCCGAGAGGGACTTGTTTCCGCCCGACGTAGCAGGGGCTCCGTGGCTCGAGTCGATGGAATGGGCGAGCTGGGAGGAGCCTTTCCGCACCACTTACGCCCAGTATGTGAGCGGGCAGCGCAAAAAGGAGGGCGCGGTCCGCGCGATTTTTGAGGCCCTCGGTCGGCCAGGCCAAGTTGCGTCCTTCGATCGCGCCTGGGTGAGCTCGCTCAAGCTTCACTCGGCGCTCCTGGCTCTCGGTGAGTTTGGCGCGGTGGTCGGAAATCTGCGGGCCGCGCGGTTTGGTCGTGCCTCGGCGTGGCGCACCGCCGCGCTGCTCGGCGCGCTCGACGAGTGTCGCCATACTCAGATTCCCCTGCGCCTGGCGCACGGACTGGTCGACGACCCCCAGTTCGACTGGACTCACCGTCTGTTTCATACGAACAACTGGATTTCGATCGCGGCCCGTCATTTCTTCGACGAGCTCCTGGTCACTTCGAACCCGATCGAGCTCGCGATCGGAACGAATTTCGTATTCGAGACGGGATTCACCAACCTGCAATTCATTGGTCTGGCTGCCGTGGCCAGAGGCGTCAACGACACCTTGCTCGAGCGGGTGCTCACCAGCATCCAGACCGATGAAGCCCGGCACGCTCAGATCGGTCGACAGGTACTCGAGGTCGTGGCGCGGCATGACCCGGCGTACGCGCAGTTCCTCGTGGACAAGTGGTGGTGGCGGAGTTGGCTTTTGTTCGCGGTGCTCACTGGGTTCACGATGGACTATCTGGCGCCCGTTTCGCAGCGGAAGTCGTCGTTCAAGGAGTTCATTCACGAGTGGCTGCTGGTGCAGTTCGATCGTACTCTCGAAGAATGCGGGCTCGCCAGGCCGTGGTATTGGGACGAGTTCATTCGAGCCACGAGCTATTATCACCACATGGTCTATGCGACCGCCTACACCTATCGCGCCACGGTCTGGTTCGATCTTCCGTTGCCTGGACCTGCCGATAGGGCCTGGCTTGCCTCGAAATATCCGGAGTCGTGGGCAGAGCTCGACCCGATTTGGGATCAAATCAGCGCACGCTGGGAAGATGCCGACCCCGGGATCGATTTCGCGGTCCACGGAACGGCCATCGTGGGGTTCTGCGAGCTCTGTCAGCTCGTCCTTTCCAATGGGACACCGACGCGCAACTCAGCCGTGACCGCCTCCATCGGCGGGCAGAAATACGTGTTCTGTTCGGAACCTTGTCGCCGCATCTTCGAGGCCGAAGAGAGCAGGTATTCTGAACACAAGGGCCTCGTGAAGCGAGTCCTCGACGGAGAAGCGCCCGGCAACCTCATGGCGCTCCTCACACAGTACTGTGGGTTGGTCTTCGACGACTGGGGCAAGGACGCGGCGGGAGGGGTGTACTCGTGGCTGACAAGGACGCCGAGGTGATTCCGCTGTACATCATCGTGGAAGGGGACACCGTGGTCACGCTGCTGCTGGCTCGGTGGAAGCTCACCATGGCCGAGCTCTGCGAGCGCGCGCTCCGCTCCGCGAGCGTCCGACTCAACCCTGCGCAGCGGTACTTCGTCGTCGTCGATGGGAAGCCGCTCAGCCCGGAGACGACGGTCCGGGACGCCGGTATCGCTCCGCTCGATCGGGTCGATGTGAGGAAGTGGGCGTGACTCAGTCTGCTCAGGCCTCGGCCGCCCAACTCATCCGATCAGACGAGCTCTGGGAGGGCGAGCACCGAGTGATCCGTGTTGGGCAGCTTCCGGTGATCGTCTTGCGTGTGCGAGGCGAGGTCGTCGCCTTCGTCGACCGATGTGCACACCTCGGCGCTTCTCTGCAAGATGCCCACTTCGCCGAGGAGGTGCTCGAGTGTTCGAAGCATGGCTGGAGATATTCTGCCCTGACGGGGCGAGGTCTCAACCCAGCTCATGTCTCACTCACCAAGGTACCGGTAGAAGAGCGCGACGGATGGATCGCGGTGGGAGGCCTCGGTGGGTGACCGCGTGTTCGGCGTCGGACCCGTTTTGATCTCCGGAGAGGTTGCCGAGGCGATCACCGAGGCGATTCGAGACGAGAACGAAGCGGTGCTCGTGGTGGATCGCGGTGCCTACCTTCGGCTCCTGGTTCCTCACCGATGCCGCGTGAGTCGGTCCGCCATCGAGAACCGGCTCGGGCGTCCGTTCTGGCTGCCCGCCGACTTGGAGGCGGTCATGCCTTCTTTCGACGGAAAGCTCAAAATCACGCCTGACGAGGTCGAGTGGCGCTGACTATGGCAAAGACTTACTGGCACCTCCAGTCCGAGCGACGAGTCCCTCGTGACTATGAAGTCGTCTCCTCTCGACTCGTCTATCACCCACGGATGGGTCTTGCCATCGAGACGCCAGTCAAGCGTTGGTACGCGGAGTACCTCGGAGACTCGCGATTCGTGTCTCCCGACTGGGAGAGATTCTCGGATCCGCTCGAGACGACTTATACCTCCTACGTGGAGAGGCGCCACGAGCACGAGAGCTTCGTAGACCATCTCATCATCAGCGCCGGGCGTGATCGTCGTGATCGCTCGTTCGACCCTGAGTGGATCGCGAAGCTCGATGGCGTGTTTGGGCCGCTCCGCTATCCGTGCCATGCCCTCCTCATGTGCGCGGCTTACGTCGGTCAGTTGGCACCAGCGAGTCGAATTACGATCGCCGCGATGTTTCAGGCCGCCGACGAGCTCCGGCGAATTCAGGGCTTCGCACGAAGATTGGGACAGCTGCAGGAGCTCCGGCCAGAGTTAGGTCTGAGAGCACGCGAGTCCTGGGAGCTCGATCCGATCTGGCAGCCGATGCGAGAGCTCCTCGAGACTTTGCTCGTGACTTACGACTGGGGGGAGTCGTTCGTGGCGCTGCAGCTCGTGGTGAAGCCTCACTTCGAGGATCTCTTGCTGGCGTTCCGCGAGCTGGGTCTCGTCGCCGGGGACCATACCCTGTATGAGCTCGTTGGCGCTTACGCCGAGGACGCCCGATGGCACCGCGCATGGAGCGACGCTCTCATTCGCAGCACACTCGTTCAAGGTTCACAGGGGTCTCAAAGTGCGCGTGCGATCGGCGGATGGCTCGAGAGCTGGAGTCGTCGAACGGAAGCCTCGGTGTTGGCGTTTGCGCCCGTCTTCGAGTCGGCGCACGGATCGATTCCCTTCGAGCGTCTCGTCGACGGCGCGCGGGGGCGGGCTGCTCGAGCGCAGGTGGAGCTCGGGCTCGGCGTGGAGAAGCCAAAATGAGCGCCGAGCTGGAGCAAGCGATCGCCTTCATGCAACGCGTGTTCGAACGCGATGTGGACGCGGTCGCCGCGTTCGACGTCGACCTCCGCGTCGTCTATTTGAACTCGGCGATGGAGCTTCTGTCGGGCGTTACTCACCGCGAAGCCCGCGGAATGCCGCTTTTCCAGGTCTTTCCAGGGGCGGACGAAGGTCCCGAGTCAAGCCTGATTCGCGGCACGCTCGAGGGTCGGTACAGCACGAGCCGGGGCACTTTCTTCGGCGTCGCGATCGAACAGCGCCGGCCGGACTTCGAGTCTCACTTTGCGCCGCTGTCCGGAGTTGGCGGGATCATCGGCGGGGTCGGCGTGGCCCGAAGCCACAATCAGCCTGTGATTCGCGGTCAGCGTCTCCAGGCCGACGAGCGATTTCGAACCATGGCGAACTCGGCGCCCGTTCTGCTGTGGATGTCCGGCGCGGATGCCATGTGTGACTTCTTCAATCAAACGTGGCTGGACTTCACCGGTAGGTCCATGCGTCAAGAGGTCGGCTACGGTTGGGCCGAAGGGGTGCACCCCGAGGACTTCCAGGTCTGTATCGACACCTACATGGAGGCCTTCAAGCGGAGGAGACGCTTCGACATGGTGTACCGTCTTCGCCACAAGAGCGGTGAGTATCGATGGATCCTCGATACTGGCTCCCCGCGTTTCGAGTCGGATGAGTTCATGGGTTACATAGGGTCGTGTGTCGACATCACCGACCGAAAGAACGCCGAAGATCGACTCAACGACACGATCGAACGGCTACGCATCACCAACGCTCAAATGGAACAGTTTCTCTACGCGGCATCCCACGATCTCCGAGAGCCGCTCCGGATGATCGCCAGTTATTCGGCCCTCCTTGCCGACCGCTACGGGCCGTCGCTGGACGATCGAGCGAAGCGATATACCGAGTACATGGTCGAAGGAGCGACCCGCATGCGCGACCTGATCAACGGGTTGCTCGATTTTGCGATGGTCAAGCAGCGCGGCGGTGAAAGCTTCGAGATGGTCGACTGCAATCGTATCCTCGGTCGAGTGATCGACAACCTGGCCGCGCTCGTCGCGGAGAGCGGTGCAGAGTTCGATGTGCAACCGCTCCCGCGAGTGCTGGGGCATCATGTGCTTCTGACTCAGCTTTTTCAGAACCTCCTCCACAATTCGATCAAGTTCCGAGGCGATCGGCATCCCAGGGTGGGCGTTCGGGCCGAGCGCGATCGGGACTGGCGTTTCACCGTCACCGACAACGGAATTGGGTTCGATGTAACACAAGCTCAAGAGCTCTTCGTCATGTTCAAACGCTACCACTCGCGGAAGGAGCGGGCGGGAAATGGGATCGGGCTCGCGATGTGTAAGGAGATAGTTCAAATCCACGGCGGTCGTATCTGGCTCAAGTCGGAGCCTGGTCTGGGTACGACGGTGACCTTCACACTCCCTGCGATAGGAGCAACCGATGAGTAAGAGAACGGACAAGCGGCCGATCCACGTATTGCTGGTCGAAGACAACCCTGCGGACGCCGAGCTAGCGACGGAGGTTCTGCACGAGGGACCCCTACCCAAGATTGTCCACACCGTGGAGGATGGTCTCGAGGCTCTCTCCTTTCTGCGGCGGGAGGCTCGATTCGCCGAGGCTCCGCGCCCTGGGTTGATCGTGCTCGATCTGAACATGCCCCGGCTCGACGGCCGAAAATTCCTCTCGATCGTCAAATCGGACCCAGATCTCCGCGGTATTCCAGTGGTCGTGCTGACTTCCTCCGAGGCTCCGAAGGACATCGATGTTTGTTACGACTTGCAGGCAAGCTCATGTATCCCCAAGCCGCTCGATCTCCCGAGCCTGCTCGGAGTCATGACCGCGTTCGAGTCTTACTGGTTCGGAGCGGCGGTGCTGCCTACGAGCGGAGGTTGAAGGACTCTCGCTCGTTCGCCGTCGTTTGGCCCCTTGTAGGTCGAAACCTCGGCGAGCGAAGCCACCGTAAGGAATTCTTCGGATCGAGCACGAGCACGAGCACGAACGAGCACGAGCACGAAAGTCCGAGCTTCGGAGCATGGTGGAGCATGGGGCGTTGCCCTCTTCGCATCGTGGCCTTAGGCAGGTACGATGCGGCCGCTTGGGCGCCTCGGCATGAAGTGCAGTGCTGGCTGGGTGTTCCTCACGTTGGTCGGGTGCGGCGAGCGCTCACTCCACCTCGCGGCGCCCGGTTCAGGCGAGCTAGCGTTCGTTGCGGTCCTCGATTCGTCGTTGCAGGTCATTCGCGGCGCGATTTGGCAGGATGACGTCGAGCTGCTCGCCCGATGACCCCCGATGGCGTCGACTGCCAACTCGAGCCCGTCGATACTTCTGCCTGCGAGCTGGTGCGAAAGTCTGATCGAATGAGTGAGCTCGTGCGAGGCTCGAACGGCGTCTTGTTCGGCATCGACGGACGAGGTGAGATTTACCGTCGCAGCGCTCCGGGCGAGGCCTGGGTATGCCTTCCCGGAGGGCGTACGGTCAGCCATTCTGGCGAGGAACGAACACTGAGCAGAGCGGCGCTTTGGTCGAAGTACGGGATGGTTCGATCGCTTCGGTGGAGCTGGACTGGGACGATCCGTCCACGCCGCTCCTCGAGGCGAATCCCGTCCCGGAGTTTTGGTCGATCGACCGGAGCGGGCCCGTCGCCTGGGTGGCCGGTCGGCGGGCGCTGGGCCGGATCCTCCTGGTGGATGGCCCGCTCGTGGTCGAAGGCTTCTGGCTGGATCGGCTTAGCCGGGGCGTGCTCGCCGACGAGGTGGAGCGTCAGGTACCTCCCGACGTGACCGCCGTTCGCGCATATTGTCCGAACGACCTCGTCCTGGGTACCGTGCAATACCTGGCCGGAGATGATGATCCCTTCGTTGGAGGTCAAAGAATCGGAGCTCTGGAGGCCTGCGGGTCGAAGGTCATGAAGATGTGCCAGCTCGAAGGCTTCAATCGAACGGTAGGCCGGTCGAGTGACGAGTTCGTGGTTCGGTTTTTGGGGGGTGCGCGAAAGCCAGTCCTCGTGATGAACGAGGGGACGGCCTTTGCGCGAGGAAGCGCCGCCCGGGCGCTCCCGTTCGATCACGTGCTTCGGGCGACCGAGGGAGCCCGACTCGGCCTGGCGGCCGGTGACCAAGGAAGGCTCTCGGTGGTTCTGAGTCCGTGAGCTCGTCGCAGTACCCATCGATCCTCTTGTTGAGTCTGCTCCCGTCGGGTTCGTGCGCGCCAGCGACGATCGAAGTCGGAGTGTCCTCCGACAAGCCTCTCTCGGTCCGAATGGGGCCCGACGGTGCGGCCCGAGGCGCGTCCTTTCAGCGCTCGATATGGGTGTATCCGGATGAGGTGGTCGTGACCTTCGATTTCGCGTCGACCGACGTGGTGGACGAATGGGGTGGACCGCTCGAGGCCTCCGCGGTCGTGTCGGGCGGCGAAGAGGTCGAGAGCTGTACGTTTCCTGTGGCGCTTCCGCCGCTGTCGCTCTTCCCGGGCGACTCGTGCCCGCTGCCGCGGGTGGCAGCGTGGATCGACGGCCGGCGAGTCGACGACGGGGCCGAGAGTGCGACAATCGTGGAGGTTGCGCGAGCCCGAGTGCGGCTCTTTCGGGCCGGAGATTCCGAGCCCGAAAAATTGACCTCGCATTCGACCGAGCCGCTCGAGCTTCGGGGACTCCATCCCGAGGAGGGGTTGCTCGCTGACCTGGGCACTCCGAACGCCCTAGCGTCTCTCGAGCGCGGCGTGATCGGGCTCTTCTGGGAGGACCATGTCGCGATTCTCGACTCTGCAGGGCGTCGCGAGCTCCCCACCGTGCCGTGGGAAGGGCCGGTGCTCGCTGCGATCGGCGCGGGTGATCGGTTCGTGGTCTCCGCGTGGCACCTCGGCGTTCCTGGATCCGTCGAATATTTCGTGGTCACGCTCGACTTGGCGATTCGATCGATCCGCCTCACGGGTCCGGGTCTCGAAGGGAGGGCGTACCGCGCCAAGTCTTTTCGGCCGATCCGGGATGGCCGCTTCCTCACGATGGGGGAGCTTGGCGACGACGATCACGCGCTCGCGGCGACGACGGCGGCGCTCCTCGTCTGTGAGTTGGCAAACGATAACCTCTCGTGCGAGTCGCTACTCGGCCGCGGAACCCCCGGCGTCACTCGGACGAGCGGGGAGGCCGTGGGCGGAGCCTTGATTGGGGAGACCTCCGCGATGATTACCGCCGCAGGCGAGCTCACGTTGGGACCGTTTCGAGACGGATCGTATTGGTCCGAGCCAACTCAAATCGTTGGGCCCGGACTCCTCGGATCGATCGGCCGCACACTCACGGGATGTTATCTTCGAGGCGTTTGGACCACGAGCATTTCCGTGGACCGATTTTCCGGTATCGTGCGCCATGAGCCGTCCGGCGTGGTGGGCATGTGCTCCGGCAATATCGAGCTTCCGGACCGGGTTCGCTATTATTACTCGGGGACGACGGGGGTCGAGGTCTTCGAAGACGGAAGGGTGAGTACTTTCGTGGACGCCAGACTCAGCGCAGCGCCATTCGCTCACTCGAGCGTACGTTCCGCGCCGGGCGGGGGCCTGCTAGTGACGACACCCGGTGGGCCCGGGCTCGTCGTGGATGAGCGCGGCGTCCGTACGCACCTGTATGGGCCTCACACCGCCGCGGAATCGGAGATCTACGCGGCTGGTGCGAATGGGGAGATCGCGGCGCTCGTCACGGACCCGCCCAACCGACTCTTCTTTGCGCGGGCCGAAGGTCCGGTCGAAGAACGTCCTCTGTTGGGAATCGAAGGGAGGGTGGCCGGCGTGGCGTTCGATTCGGCGACCGGGGAATGGGTCGCCGTAGGAATGAGCTCCGATCGGTTCGGAACGATTCATCGGATCGAAGCGCAGACGGGTCGAGCTCGGTTGATTTGGACGTCGCCAGCGGGAGCCTTCATAGACGTCGATGACGTGGCGCCGGGTGTGTTGGTGGCGGCCGGGGATCTGGGGTCGGTGGTGGTGGTTCGCGGCGACCAAGTTCGGCCGGTCCAGGTGGAGTGGGACGACCCTGGAACGCTCGAGACGGAGGGGCCTCCGAGCCCTCCGTATGAAGGTGAGTTGCTCCCGGAGGCGATCGCCTTCGGGATGGGGGACCTCTCGTTCGCGGCCGTGGACGGAGAAGGGGGCGTCGGATGGATGGTGGCGCGCAAGGCACACGTCGTCCGCGTGCAGGCTCTGTTGCCCGAGCCCCGCGCGGTGCGAGTGAGTATACCCATCGAGCTCGCGCAGATTTCCAGGCATTTAGCGAGAAGCGAGCTTGTCCCCCTGACGGCGGTGCGGGCATTCAGCCCTCGCCACGCCCTCGTGCTGGCTCGCAACAAGAGCTTCGGGGAGCGCGACATCGCGTATGCCTTGGAAGCGTGGTCCGAGCGGGCGCCTTCCTCCGAGGTGCGCTGGGAGCAGATGGGCTATGAGTTGCCGGACCGGCGCCTCGGCGCTCTGATCAGCGTGCTCGACGTATTCGGGTCTCGATCGTCGCTGGCGATCCTTCACTACAATTCGGCGAAACCGTTCGGGCACATCGATCGAGTAGGCGCCTCGAACCGAGTCGCGATCTTGACCGACCCGCCGGTGGCGGCGGCTCGACTCGACGACGGGACGCTGGTGCTGAGTACGGCGGGCGGCATGATCGTCAGATCGCGTTGACTCACTTCGCTCGCTTGCTCTCTTGAAAGGTGACTTCCAGCGAGACTCGAGCGCCGTTTCGCAGCACGACCGCAGTCACTGTCTCGCCGGGCTTGGAAGCCTCGAGCACGAACATGAGATCGGAGACATTGCCTATCTCGTGAGTCCCGAGCTTGATGAGAACGTCGCCTCGTCGGAGCCCGCCCTGCTCTGCGGCGCCGCCGGGTCTCACTCCGTCGAGGAGCACTCCCTTTGCCCCGCCGGGAGGACCGACGTAGTTGGGGACGGTTCCGAGGGAAGCGTTGAACGTGCGGAGGTCTCCGCGCGGAGCTGGGGAGGGAACGTTTCGATAGGTCAGTGGAGCACCTCGTCGAACGGTTGAAAGGGCGACCTTCGACACGACTTCGGCGATCTTCGCGGCTCCGATCGCGTTGATGAGCTCCGGTCTATCGCTGGGTTTGTGATAGTCGTTGTGAGCGCCGGTGAAGAAATGAAGCACCGGCGCGCCAGCCGCGTAGAAGGAGGTGTGATCGCTGGGTCCGTACCCGTCGCCGCTCGTCGCGCACGTGAGACCCGCCGACGTGCATGCGTCCCCGACGAGGGCCGGCCACTCTTCGGCGGACTCGCCGCCGAGCACACTCAGCGAGTTGTTGCGCAGGCGGCCGACCATGTCTAGGTTGAGCATCGCCGTCAACTCCTTGGGGGCGAGGCCCTTGGGCGGGTTGCGCACGAGGTGAGTCGATCCGAGGACCCCGTTTTCTTCGGCCGAGAAGGCGACGAAGACTACGTCACGATTTAGCTCCGATTTCTCGATCGTGAGTTGGCGGGCGATCTCGAGGAGGGTCGCGGTCCCGCTCGCGTTGTCGTCGGCCCCGAGGTGTGGCTCCGTCTTGTCGGGGGCGAGTGACCCACGACCGCCGTAGCCGAGGTGATCGTAGTGCGCTCCGATGACGAGCGCGGGTCCAGGTTTGTTGCTCTCTATCTTCCCGACCACGTTGAAGGCACGAGCTCGTTCGGCGATGAGATCGACGTAGATGTCCGCGGTGACGCGCATCCCATTTTCGAGCTTGGGCCAGAGCGGCGTGAGCTCGGCGCGTTTCGCCGCGACGACGACGATGCCCGCGTCTTGGGATCCCTCTGGCTCTAGCGCGGGCAGCCGGGCTTCGTCCGGCAGCTTTGCGGAAGTGGAGGTGGACACGGGGTTGTCTACGACGATCAGTGCGACCGCTCCGCGTTCTTTGGCGGTCCAAGCCTTGAGTCGGATGTCGCCATGCTTTCGTTTCTTGTCCGTCGAGTCGAAGGGTGCGCCTTCCGGAACGAACCTCCGCACGACGACCACCCGGCCTTTCACGTCGAGACCGGCGTAGTCGTCGACGCCGAGCGCCTCGTCGGATACTCCGTACCCAGCGAGCACCAGCTCGCCGCGCGCTCGTCCGACTTTGGAGAAACCGAGCGCAGAGAACTCGTCCGACTTCTTTCCGTCGAGTCTCATGGAGGTGCGAGGACCGGATCGAAGTCGAGTGACGACCTCGAAAGTGTGCCGAAATCCGCGCTGGCCTGCGGGCTTCAGGCCAATTCTCTCGAATTGGCGCTCGAGCCACTCACCGGCCTTTTCGAGGCCCTTGGTGCCGACGCCGCGTCCTTCGCGAAGGGGGTCCGCAAGCCACGCGACGTCATCCCGGATCCGCTCGGCCGGACCCATCGAGCTCGTCGAGCTGGTTTGGACGCCGGCGTTCCAGTGCGCTACGAATACGTTGGTGTCGCTCCGGCCGGGCGGAGTCGCTCGATTCGACGCGAACACCAGGCGTGTTCCATCCGGAGAGAACATTGGAAACCCATCGAACCCGGGCGAGTGGGTGACTCGGGTGAGGTTCGTTCCGTCGACGTCGATCGTCCAGAGCTCGAACTCTCTGCCTTTGGGGTCGCCGAAGTTCGAGGAAAAGATCACCTTTCGGTTGCCCGGAACGAAGTAGGGTGCGAACGTCGCGGCGTCGAGGTAAGTGAGTTGGACGGGGTCTGACCCGTCCGCGTTGGCGACGAAGAGCTCGAGCCTGGACGGGCGGACGAGGCCGCGACCCAGTAAGCTCCGAAACTCCTCGAGCTCCGACCCAGGTCTGGGCCGCGAGGCTCGCCAGACCAGTCTCTTGCAGTCGTCGCTGAAGAAGGCGCCTCCGTCGTATCCTGGCGAGTCCGTGAGTCGCACGACATTGCCGCCGTCGGAGTCCATTCTGTACAAGTCGATGTCTCCGTCTCGGACCGACGTGAAGACGATCGATCCGTCGACTTTGCACACGGTGGCTTCGGCGTCGTATCCCTTGGTCTCGGTGAGTCGTCGGAGGTTCGAGCCGTCGGCGGTAGCTCGAAAGATATCGTACGAGTCATATAGGGCCCAGACATAGCCGAGGCTCATGTCGGGCCGAGGCGGGCACTCTTTGGCGCCGAGGTGCGTGGAGGCGAAGACGACCTCTTGGTCCCCTGGAAGAAAGAAGGAGCACGTGGTGGCTCCGAAGCCGTTCGACACGGGTCGAATGGTCGGGAGCCCAGCGACGGCGTCCATTCGTACGATTCGGTCGCAACCCATCCCTTCGAATCGGGACTGCATGACGAGCTGCCGTCCGTCGAATGACCAGTAGGCCTCGGCGTTCTCTCCTCCGAAGGTGAGTTGGACGAGGTCATCGAGTCCGGGCTCGAGCGCGTTCTCGGGAAAGGGCGCTGGCGGACGCTTCTCTACGAGCGGCAGGTCCGGAGGGGAGATTGTGTCGTCGAGAGGCTTCGGAACGGGCTCGGCCGAGGGCTGAGTTGCGCAAGCGATGTTCCACGACGAGCAGAGGAGAGCCATCGATCCAAAGGCGGAAGGGTGCACGAGCTGTTTGTGCCGTCGAGGCGGGCGGGAGGCAACTCATCTGTGCGGTCTCGGAGTGCGGAGGGAAAGCGCCACTTGACCGGAGCCTTCGCTAAGCCCGCCTGTGCCTGCGTGCTCTCTCGCCCGACGTTCGACGACCTCGTCGGTGAGGTGCGGCATGCCGTTCGGGGGTTCGCTCCCGCGTATTCGCTCGACGTGATCGGCCGAGCGCCGGGGGGCCGAGAACCCCTCCTTCGGGTGACGAGTCGCGGCCGGAAGAACGGACTCGTCGTGGTGGCGGGATTTCATGGCGAAGAGCCTGCTGGTCCGACCGCGCTGGGTCTTCATCTGCATCACCTGCTTGGTCGGGCGCTGCGCCTCCGAGTCCCGCTGGCTATCTTCCCTGTGGCGAACCCGTCGGGTTACCTCCGGCAGGCCCGAGACAGCGCGGAGGGGCAACTCACGAACGCGGGATTCGCACACCACTTCGATCGGCCGTGCCTCGAGTCGGCGGCGCTCAAGCGCAGCCTGGAGCGTTATGACCCGACTGTCTTTCTCGACCTTCACGAGGACGACAAGTCAGCCGCCGGGTATCTCTATTCGTTCGGGGACGAAGCTCTGGCGTCGAGGGTCGTCCAGACGTTGCGAAGCTTCGTACCCATTCTCGCCGGACCCATTCCGAGGAGCCCCGAGTTGGTCGTCGTGGACGGGCAAGTACGAAACCACTGCGACGGCAGCGTGGAGGACTGGATGAGTCACCGCGGTGGGTTCGCAAGCTTGGCCACGGAGACCCCGACCGCCCTGCCGCTCGAGCTGCGGGTGGCTGCGCAGCTCCGGGTCGTCGACGAATGCCTCGAGGCCGTCGCGCGGCTCCGCTCGACCTTGCGCTCGCGCCGCTCGCGTTTATCGGGTAGCGTTCCCGAGTGATGAGCTTCATGCGTTCGAGGTTCGGCCTTGGGTTGTCCTTGGGTTTGGCCATGCCATCGGCCTGTGGAGGCGGGGAGACGCGCGTCAACCAAGCACCCACCGCAGTGGCTGGAGACGACCGGACGGTCGCCCGGGGGGCCATGGTGCTTCTGGACGGGGAAAAGAGCTCGGACCCCGAAGGGGACAAGCTCAACTTCACCTGGGTGCTCCGAACGCCGACCGGGAGCAGCTCGATGCTGAGCGATTCAAACACGGCTCGGGCTCGCTTCGTGGCAGACGTCAAAGGAGAGTTCGTGGCGACCCTGACCGTCGACGATGGTCGAAAGTCCAGCGTCCCCGACGCCATGACCGTCTCCGTGGCAAATCGCAGACCCATCGCCAAAGCGGGACCCGACCGTGTGCGAACGATCGGAGCCCCCGTTGAGCTCGACGCGACCGAGAGCTCGGACCCAGACTCGGATCCACTCACCTACCATTGGGTCGCAACCCGAGCTCCGTTCGGCAGCAACTTCCTCCCAGAGAATGACCGCCTCCCCAAGACGACGGTGACTCCAGACCTGGCCGGAGAGTACGAAGTCACCATCGAAGTCTTCGACGGAACGGCCACGGCGACCGACGGTTTCGCCCTCAGGGTTCGCAGTGCGAACCACGCCCCGGTGGCCCGAGTAGGCCCAGACCAACAGGTCTCGGTCGGACAACCGGTCACTCTCGATGGCTCCTCGAGCGACGACCCGGATGGTGACTCCATCACCTACTCGTGGAGCGTCGAACGCCCAGCGTCCAGCCTCGCCAACTTCGACGACCGTACCCTTGCTCGGCCGGTCCTCATCCCCGACGTTCCCGGAGAATACACCGCTTTTCTCGTGGTCTCCGACGGCGAGGAGACGAGCCCGTCCGCCCGCACGCGGGTGATCGCCAGCGTCCAGAGCACCGACGCAGGAGTTGCGGACGCCTCCTCCCTCGACGCAAACTAGTCACCGGACAAAACCACAGAGGGAGCCGAAGCCCACAGAGCACTCAGATGATGAAAATGAGCAGCTCCGAGCCCGGACGGAATTTGAAGACACCCCCAAACTATGACCGGGAATGGCGCAATATTTTCGAATTGTCCCGCACGATGAATTGAGATAGCTCGAAAGGGCTCCATTCGAGCCTTCTGGGCTTGGGAGCAGAAAGAGTGCGATCCAATGACACGAGAGCGAGTTGTGATCCTCGGAGCGGCAGGGCGTGACTTTCACAATTTCAACGTCGTTTTTCGAGGTGACGCCCGTGTGGAAGTAGTGGCGTTTACCGCGACTCAGATCCCGAAGATCGAGGGGAGGGTCTATCCTGCCGAGCTGGCCGGTCCACTGTACCCAGTTGGCATTCCGATTCTTCCTGAAGACCAGCTAGAGGATATCGTTCGCGAGCGAGACGTTCAGCGCGTAGTGCTCGCCTACAGCGATCTGAGTCACGAGACCGTCATGCACCTCGCGTCGCGGGCGTTGGCGGTCGGGGCGGATTTCAGCATGCTGGGCGCGAGGACGATGTTGCCCTCGAAGGTTCCGGTGATCGCGGTGTGCGCGGTGCGAACGGGTTGTGGCAAGAGTCAGACTTCGCGCGCCGTGGTGGAGCAACTCGGAGAGGCCGGCAAGAAAGCGGTGATCGTGCGACATCCAATGCCGTACGGAGATCTTCGAAAGCAGCGGCTCCAGCGCTTCGCGAGTTATGAGGATCTCGCGGCGCACGCGTGCACGATCGAAGAACGAGAGGAGTACGAGGGCCACTTGAGCCGCGGTACGATCGTCTATGCGGGCGTGGACTACGAGGCGATCCTGAGATCGGCGGAGGCCGAGGCGGACGTAGTGGTCTGGGATGGGGGCAACAATGACATGCCGTTCTACCGTCCTGACCTTTGGGTAACGGTGGCGGACGCGGTCAGGCCCGGTCACGAGCTTTCGTTCCACCCGGGTGAAGCCAATTTTCGAGCCGCCGACGTCATCGTGATCAACAAGGCGAACTCAGCCGATCCTGCTCACGTCGAGAGCATCAAGGCGTCGGCGCGGGCGACGAACCCCGACGCGACGGTGGTGATCGCGGCGTCCGAGGTCGTGGCCGAAAAGCCCGAGCTCGTGTCTGGAAAGCGAGTTGTCTTGGTCGAGGACGGGCCCACTCTGACCCACGGAGGCATGCCGTACGGGGCGGGGAAGGTGGCCGCGGAGAAGTACGGTGCGCTCGAGGTCGTCGACCCTCGCCCGTTCGCGGTGGGTTCGATTCGAGATACGTTTGCGAAGTATCCTCACATGCGCTTGTTGGTTCCGGCGATGGGTTACTGGGACGATCAGATCAAGGACCTCGAAGCGACCCTGCGTGCGATTCCGTGTGACACCGTTATGGTTGCTACGCCGATCGACCTCGGGGCCCTGATCAAGGTCGACAAGCCCATGGTTCGGGTTCGGTACGAGTTGGCGGACATGGGCGCTCCGACACTCCGAGACGTGCTCGCTGGCTTCCTGGCGCGCGGGAGATAATGGTCGAGGCTCAGCCCTTGACGCTGCCGGCGGTCAAACCAGAGACGAGCTGCTTTTCCAACGCGAAGAATAGAGCCATCACGGGCACACTCACGATGATGGCTCCTGCCGCGAAGGCGCTCCAGTCCGTCGACTTCGCTCCCACATACCCTCTCAACACGACCGGCAGGGTGTAGCTCGCGTCGTTGGCCATGAAAGTCGCCGCGAGGATGAATTCGTTCCAGGCGGTCATGAAGCTGAACAGCGCGGTCACCGCGATCGCGGGGCGGGCGAGGGGGAGGATCAGGGACCAGAAGATGCGCGCCCGAGACGCTCCGTCGATGAGCGCGGCTTCTTCGAGCTCGGTGGGGATGGTGTCGAAATAGCCCTTCAGCATGTAGACGCAGAAGGGCAGGGCGGTGGTCGAATAGACGAGCACCAGTCCGGTCCACGTGTCGAGCAAATGGAGACGGTCCAGAATCACGTAGAGCGGAATCATAACCATCGTCGCGGGGAACATCTGCGTGATGAGGAAGCTCGAGAGCCCGAGCTCGCGGCCGGGGAAGCGAAAGCGAGAGAAAGCATAGGCAGCGGTGGTCGCGAGCGCGACGCCGACGATCGTGGTAGCGCCGCTGACGACGACGGAGTTGAGGAGCTGTCGGCCGAATAGCCAGGCACCTTCGGAGCTCGTGGTCCCGGTGACTCGCGAGAAATGCTCGAGCGTGACTGCGGTTGGGATGGGGCTGATACTTCCAGCGAAGCTCCGGCCCGGAGAGATTGCCATTTTCACGACCCAGAGCACTGGGTAGATCGCGATGATCGAAGCTCCGACGAGGGCGACGTGCGCCATGACGACTTCCGACCGAGTCCTCCGCATGTTCGGCGCGTAGAACGACGGTGGCTGGGGGTCAACCTCGGCCGCCGAGAAACGGAGAAACGGGGTGGGCGAACAGCGATGGGGCTGCGTCGAGCTGGAAAGTCGCACTCAGCGGAGGTGGAAGAACGTGACGGCTGGATGAACCTCCGGCAGACGGCTAGAGTCGCTCACGACGACCAACGAGTCCCCGACGACGAGGCCTATCCGAGCGTGGTAGCGGAGGACCCCCTCGCGACGGGGACAAAATTGTTTTCGTTCGGCGGAATACTCTCCGACCGTTCCGGAGTTACCGGCCCACACGAACGAGGTGCCAAAGGGAATCAGCGCGTCCAGGTTGACGGCGGTGTCGGAGACCTCGAGCGCTTCGAAATGTGTTCCCTTGCCGACGCCCGCCCAACCCTGCCCTCCGAGCACCGTACCCATCCCTTCGACCTCGGCCAGCGCAGACACTCCCATCCCGTTCGGAGTCTCGAATCGTGTCGCTTCATCGGCGGTGAGTAACCACAGGGAAGCTTCGTCGGGGAAAGCCAAGAGGGCCTCGTTGGGCTTCGTCGCGATCAACCCACCTCGAGCGAACGATCCTCCTTGCGGTCGATTCGAATCCGAAATCAGCCTGAAAGCGGAGCCGTCGTCGGCGTACGACAAGATCCTCCGATTGAGAGTGTGAGCAAAGACGGTCTCACCCGAGTGCGCCAGCCTGCGAAAGGCGAGGGGTCCGGCGGGCGCAGGCAAAATCTCCGCACGCTCGACCGTCAACTCCTCGGCGATATCCGTAATTGGAGCTCGGATGAGTCTGGAACGGTCACCCCCAAGCCAGACTTCGGATCGGACGCGGGCTCCGGCGAAGAGTGGGATCGTGCTCGTGTCGGTGACCCTATTCAGGCCGCCGCCCGCGTCGACTACGTACAGCCCGGCCTCGCTTGGCGTCGAGACGCCGACCAGGAGGCGATGGTCGTCGAGGGCGAAGGCGAAGCCGGGCGGACCGACGAGGGGGAGCTCGACGGTTCGGTCGACGACGAATTCCCCGCAATCGTAAGCGCACGTTTCGAGACCGGCAAAGCGCAGGGCGTCGAGATCCGGCGGGATGCCGGGCTGCTCGACCCATTGTCCGCTTCGATTCGAAAAGGCGAGTCGCTGTGCCCGGAGTGGTCGCGCTGGGATCGGGCAACCCACTTCGCCGATGGCGAGTGATCCCGCTCGAAGCTCGAGCACTGCGAGCGGCCTACCGTATTCGATGGAAGTGAGTTGATAAGTCTCTTCGAGACTCGAGCTCGTGCTCGGAGAAAATGGGCTTCCTTGGCGCGTGATCGGGTCGATCGCCCGCGCTTCGATGAACTCACCTCTGCCGTCCTGGACTACGACGACGAGCGCCTCGGTCTCGTCTAGCAGGGGGACGACGACGAGTAACTCCTCGTGGGTCGAACAGCCCGCAATCAGCGCCAAGGCGCCGCTCACGAATCGGCTCGAGGCGACCCTTGGCGAGCTGGACCGAGGCACGTTCAGGCGCGGGCCAGGGCCGCCTCGAGGTCCTCGCGCAGATCGTCGATGTGCTCGATGCCGGCCGAGATTCGGATGAGTCCGTCGGAGATGCCGCGAGCTTCCCGATGCTCCTTGGGGATCGACGCGTGAGTCATGATCGCAGGGTGCTCGATGAGTGACTCCACTCCGCCGAGGGACTCGGCGAGGGTGAAGACGGACATGCCTCGAAGGAACCGGCGAGCCGCCTCGAGGCCGCCGCGCACCACGAAGCTGATCATGCCGCCCGGTTTCTTCATCTGCCTCTTGGCGAGGGCGAATTGAGGATGAGTCTCGAGTCCGGGGTAGATGACTTTCTCGACCTTCGGATGTCCTTCGAGCATCTTTGCGAGGGCGAAGGCGTTTTCAGAGTGCCGATCCATTCTCAGACCGAGGGTCTTGGTGCCGCGGAGGGTCAAGTAGCAGTCCATGGGTCCGGGCACGCCGCCGACGGCATTTTGGAGGAATGCCAGGCGAGCTCGCCAGTCTTCCGAGCTGGTGAGGATGGCGCCGCCGACTACGTCGGAGTGGCCGCCGAGGTATTTGGTGACGGAGTGGAGCACGAGATCGGCGCCGAGCTCGAGGGGGCGCTGCAGGTAGGGTGTAGCGAAGGTGTTGTCGACGAGGACGGCGACTCCCTTGGCGTGAGCGATTTCGGTGACTGTGCGAATGTCGACGATCGAGAGGAGGGGATTGGTGGGCGTCTCGATCCAGACCAGCTTGGTCTTTGAGGTGATGGCACGTTCGTAGGCGTTGGTATCGGCGGCAGGCACGAAGGTGAAGTCGAGTCCGTGTCGTCGGTACACTTTGTCGAAGAGCCGGAAGGTACCGCCGTAGACGTCGTCGGTGGAGACGACGTGATCGCCAGCGGACAAGGAGTGCATGACGCAGTCGGTAGAGGCGCAGCCGGAGGCGAAGGCGAGGCCGAACCTACCGCCTTCGAGCGCGGCGAGATTGGCTTCGAGGGCATCGCGGGTGGGGTTGCGCGTGCGTGAGTACTCGAAGCCGGAGTGTTCGCCAGGCCCCTTCTGCGCGTAGGTCGAGGTGAAGAAGACCGGCACGTTGACGGCACCGGTGCGGGGTTCGGGTTCGTTGCCGGAGTGGATAGCGAGCGTTTCGAATCGGGTCACGTCTCGTGTGAACCCGAAGGCGCCCTCGGGTCAAGAGGACTCGAGCGATTGCATCGCGAGGCGCGCGAAGGCCGAGTGGTTTCCGTTGAGCCCTGCGACGTTCGTGGGGCCAGGGGCATCCACGCGAACGCGGCCGCGTCGTCGCTCGCCGCCATCTTCGAGGCCTCGTCGTCGGACCTCCGGCGTCAGCTCGCTTCTGCGTCAGATCGTCTGCGTCTGCGTCAGATCGTCTGCGTCTGCGTCGGATCGTCTGCGTCTGCGTCGGATCGTCTGCGTCTGCGTCAGATCGTCTGCGTC
>CAYXDO010000152.1:0-28432 GCA_964463485.1 uncultured Myxococcales bacterium
GCGTCCAAAGTCTTGCCAGATCGTGCGCGAACTTTGGGAGAAAGAGACTACCACGTCCCGTTCGCGCGGATCCAGTCGACGGGCACTCGAAGCCCTCGAGTCGGTTTCGTGGAATGAGTCGTCATCGCACCGTCTCGTAGAAACGAGCAAGTCTGTCCGGGGGCACTCCGAGGTGAAAGGCCGTTCGCAGGCCCCACATCAGCGCGATCGTGCGGGACACTCCTGACTTCTCCCAGCGCCGAGCGGACGTCTTCACCTCCTTGGGTACGAAAGCGAAGCGGCCAAGACCTCGGCGGTCGATCAATCGACCCACGAAGTCGAGATCTTCACAGAGCGGGTGGTCTTCGCGAAACCCACCGAGGCTCTCGAAGACCTCGCGCCGAACGAACAACGCTTGATCTCCCGTCGCCGACCGCATCAGCCGGGTTCGCGCGGAAATCAACCAGCTCGCAGCTCGTAGCCGTGGGTCCCGACTTTCGATCCGAAGCGCGAAGGCCCCGGCGTCTGCCCCGCGATCGATCGCCAACAGCGCGAGCTCCGGGTGCTCCGGCTCGAGCTCGGTGTCCGCGTGGAGGAAGAGCAGCAAGTGGCCGCTCGCAGACTTCGCTCCGACGTTCATCTGCACTGGCCGACACGCCGGCGCGCGAAGCACGGCACCGATCCCCGCACCCACTAACGACTCATACGTGCCGTCGTCCGAGAACCCATCGACGAATATCAGCTCGTGCAGACCCACGAATGGCTCGAGCGTGGATAAGAGCTTCGACAATCCCGCGATTTCTCGATAAAGCGGGATCACCAAGCTCACCGCCGGCCGACTCCCTCTCGACATCATTGGGAGGTCGAGTCATCGAGCCCCGTAGGGGCGAGAGAGGTACGGGGAGCATGACGAGCTCGTCCATCGTGACTGCAACCCATCCGACGCCTACTCACGAAGCAGTCTGCCCTCCGCAGCTCGACCCTGCTCCGGCCGTGCACCCGAAGCAGTGCTCCCCAATCATGATTTCGCGATTCACCAGGCGCTCTACATCGAAATCGAACACCGATCGCGAGGTCGTCGGCTCGACCTCCATCTCGAGCATCTGGTTGAAGTCGCAGTCATAGAGCTCCCCGGCCCAACCTACCGAGATCGTGTTCCTGCACATCACTCCGGCCGCCGCTGACGGGTTGTAGGCATTCACCAACCGATCCATGTAGTGCTGTAGATTGTCCGTATCGAGCAGGAACTCGAGATATCGGCTGATCGGCATGTTGGTGAGCACCAAGAGCCGATTGAAGACGATGCCGTGCCGCCTCTGCAGCTCGCGCTTCCACTCCTTCTCGAGGCTCACCTGATTTCCTGGCAAGAACGCACCGACCGGATTCGTCACCAGATCGAGCGTCAAACCGGTCCCCGGCCGGCCGTACCCGAGCTCGTTGAGCCTCGAGATCCCAAGGATCGATCCCTCGAAGACGCCGTCCCCGCGCTGCCGATCGGTACTCAGCGCCTTATAGTGGGGCAGGGAGGCGACGACCTCGACCCGATGCTCGGCCAACAACTCCGGAATGTCCGATAACGGCTTCGTATTGATCGCCGTGAGGTTGCAGCGATGCAAGACGCGCTTGTTCGTGGCCGAGGCCCGCGCCACGATCTCGCGGAAGCGCGGGTGAAGCTCCGGCGCGCCACCCGTGATGTCGAGGACCGGAATCGAAGTCCGCTCGAAGATCTCGAGCACTCGGTCGACGACCGCGTCCGACATGACCTCCTTTCGGTCCGGCCCCGCGTCCACGTGACAGTGCACGCACGTCTGATTGCACACGCGACCCACGTTGATTTGCAGGATCTCGATCGAGGTCGGCCGGAGCGGCCAAAGCGCAGCACCCTCGAGCGCCTGCCGGAACTTTCGCTCGATCGGCATCGCGTCGAGGATCTTGACCTGGTGCTTGGCGTCGGAGAGCGGATGATTCCGCCGTCGCAGCGTCACGAGCGCGTTCATTCGAGCCAACTTCTACCCCGGCCGCCACCACACGTACAAGAGAGCACCAGGCCCGCCGATCGGACCGTCCCGCAACGAGTGGTAGACGTCCAAGTTGAACGTGAAACCAGCGAACAGCTCCTCCACGATCAACCCGCCGCTCGGCTTGAGCTCCAGCAGACCCACGTCGACTCCGGCCTGGGCGGTCAGCTCCGCGTAGATCCAAACAGAGATATCCCAACAACTCAGGGCGCGAAACATGGGCGCCGTCGCGCTCTCGATCGTGAGCTCAGTGGAGAGTCTCACGTCGCGGTACGGATCATACTCTTCAAACGTCCGAACGCGGCCTTCGACCGTGAGCCGCTCGTAAAGCCAGAGCAACTCACCCCGGAGATTCAGCTCGGCCCGCGCGCGAGCCACGCCGCGCAGCGCGGCTCGTCGTGGCCAAGAGATCGTGGGATCAGCGGCCGCCGGAACGTCCTCCGCCCGAATGAGCTCGCCTGGCTCCACGCCGAGCCAGCCTGTCGTCACCAGGAGGCCTCCGAAATACCGAGCCTCGAGCTGCGCGCCGAGCTCGGCCCAGTAGTAAGCGTAGCTCGAGTACGCCCCGGCCCGAAGCTCGAACGACTCTGTCTCCCAAATCCGATAGCCCGCGCTGAACCCGACCAGCCCTCCGACCGGATGAGTTCGCCCGACGGCCGTCACCAGCAGCTCGGCGCCCGGATCGGCCAACAAGGCGACCCAGAGCAGGCCCGCGCCCATCAGTCGAACAGCGCCTTGCCCGGCTGAGCGTTCAGACGCCAGTCATACTCGAGAAACTCGGGCTTCCTGTCCGGCAGGTCGGCGCGACCCCACTTGGTGCAGAACTTGATGGGTCCGCCGTCCCTCTCGAAGTCAGCGGAGTACCAATCGAAGATGCTGGAGACTCTGACTTTGTCCCCCTCCACCTGGACCTTGGTCGGATGGGCGCAAAACTCAGCCGCCTCCCGCGCCAACTGCTCCTCGAGCTTCGCCGGTGTGAAAGCCTCCGCCGGAAGCTCAGGACAGCCCCCGGACGCACAATTCAACGCCATGTGAACACGAGGCTCCGAGAACTCAGGCCGAACGATCTCGTTCTCGATGTCGTACAAGTTGATGGCGTCTCCGCCCAACTCGTATTTCGTCAAGTAAAAGAAATCGACCTTCTCGTCGTTCACACTCCGCATCGCCGGGCGCGACGTCACGGCGAACAATACATAGGCGTTGTAGGCGTTGATCCAATAGGCGAGTCGCTCCTCGGACGTCGCGAACAGCTCGGGGTTGGAGTGGGGAGAGACAGTCTGCACGGCCTTGAGATACCTCAACAGGTCGTCTCGGTCGGCGGCGAGCCCCTTGTAGTCGACCCGACCCTTGTCGTCGACGTACTTATGAAGCAACCCATCGAGGGTCTGGTGCGGAAAGTCGGATTTCCTCACCTCCAAAGGCGGCCCTTTGGGAGTCGGCACAGAGGCCGTCGAAAAACACGAGGTGCAACTCGAGAGGATCAAGCTCAGGAGTATCGGTCGAACGAAGCGCATCCCTTGATTTGCCCGATCGCCCGCCCTTCCACAAGAGGCGCCCGAGTCCGACCGAGCACGCAGATGATGAAATGAGCAAGCAGTCCTTCGTGCCCTCAGTGTCCTCTCTCCGTGCGGCACCCTCGTCACCCGCCGACGAATGCCGTGATCACGTGGAGCGCGGCCACCGCGAACAGGGCCAGGGCGAAGTCTGGCCAGAGGATTCGAGACCGCTTGAGCGCCAGCAGGAGCACCGCGGCTAGCGGTGCCAAGCCCAAGACCGAAGTGAGTGTCAAGAGACGCCAGATGATACTCACCCGCTCCCGAGTCATCGCTACGAAGGCAGGCATACTCTCCGCGACCACCAACTCGCCTGACCGGGCCGCCTCGACGAGAAGGTCGGCCCGAACCACCATCACCGCGGCGACGCAGCCGAGCGCGAGGGTCGCGACGGACCCGATCGCCAAGTTGCCAACGCGATCTCCGCGTCCGACCGCGTGCATCGAAACGCCCGCAGCGATGGGCCCCGCGATCGCGGGAAGAAACACGATCGCCGAGATATGGGAGAGCTCGAACGACAGCGTGAAGAACAGCGCGCTCGCTGGCAACGCCGACGCCACGCCCAAGACTCCTGCACGTGGCGCGCGATCTTCGGACCGCTCGCCCAGCGCGGTGAGCGCCAAGCCGATCGCGAGCGCACAAGACGAAGCGCTCACGAACCACGCCGAGATAGAGGCCCGCACGAGGTCGGGCTCGGTGTCTTTCAGAGTCTCGAGCGTCGCGCCTACAGCGCTGGCGCCAAAGGAGAGTCCGACGAAGACGGGGATCAGGCTCGCGAGCGCGAGGAGCGACGGGAGCTTGAGCCGATACATCGATACCGCGGCGAAGAGCGTCGCGGCCAACGACGACGACGCGATCGAGATCAGCTTTCGATCGCCGAGGAGCTGGTCCTGGATCGTGTTCGAAGCGGACTCCCACAGCACCGCCGCTCCCAACACCCAGACGAGCAGCACGACGCTCGCTTCGACGACGGAAAGACGAGGCTTCATGCTGCCGCCTCCGCGCGCCGCCTGATCAAGGAGACCTGCGCGATGGCCGCGACGCAGGCCGTGTCGGTCCGCAAGGTCCTCGGGCCCAAGGTGATCCGTTCGAAGCCGCGCGCTTCCAACATCTCGACCTCCTTGGGCAAGAACCCACCCTCAGGGCCGAAAATCAAACTCACCCTTTGCCGATCACCGACCACATGGCCCCCAAAGCTCGTCGTCGCGCTCGGATCGAGCAAGAACCTTCGCTCCCCGCTTACTGCCTCCAGCCGATCCTCCACGAAAGGAGTGAATCGTCTCTCGATCTGAACCTCGGGTCTCATCGTGTCGCGGCCCTGCATGAGCCCTTCGTCGAGCAACGGCTCATGACTCGTCGGCTCCAAGATCGGGCTCTCGAAATAGGTCTTCTCGACGCGCCAGCATCGAAACAAGATCAGCCGAGAGATCCCAAGCGCCGCGAGCTGCGGCAGCAACCGCTTGAGCGCCTTGGGTCTCGGCATGGCCAACATCACGTCCAACCTCGGACGCTCGGGACGCGTCGCCTCGAGGCTGACCGTGAGCTCCACGTCTTCGGCGACTCGATCCACTCGGCCCATCCCGGTGGGTCCGTTCAAGAGACCCACCCTGATCGTCGCTCCGACCTCCGCGCGCAGCACCTCGCGGACGTGATCGGCGCGAGCCCCAACGACGCGAAAACGTCCCGAGCCCAGCGCCTCGTGGGGATAGAGAAGGATGAGGTTCACGCGCGGGCGTGAGCCAAGAAGGCCGCGATCGCGGCGCTCCCGCCCTCGAGCACGGAGACACCGTCCCCGACCAACACCGCGTCGACCTCGAGCTTACGGAGCGGCTCGAGCCCCATCGGTGCCTTGTCCGGCTCCTTGAACTTCACCGGAGGCAACAGCGACAAGGACCCCGCGGGCTTGCCGATCAAGGCGTCTCCGAGGAAGAGCACGCGCCGCCTGCGCCAGAACAGCGCGGACTCCCCAGGCGATTTCGACCACGGAATCCCAATCACCTCGAGCTCCCCGAAGAGCCGATCGCCGCTGTTGAAGGTCTCGTCCACGGAACAATCCATGAGCTCGCGGTCCAAACCGGACACCGCGATCGGAGCTCCGAAGGTGTCCCTAAAATGCGGAGCGGCCCGGCGATGGTCCTTGTTCGTGATCAGGATTTTCGTTGGAGCTCCAAGGGATCGCAGAACCTCGACATCCTCGTCCGAGGCTTCTGGCGGATCGATCAACACGAAGGTTCCTCCGACGGCAACGTGCCAGCCGTTGAAGTCGAGCTGCTTCTCCTCGGAGAACTTCGCGAAGGTGTGGACTCCCGGGAGGATCGAACGAACGCTCATGCCACTCGCTGTAGCACTTCCGCGCTTGGCTTTCGAGGTCAGGACGCCACGAAGCGGATTGGCCCGACCTTCTTTTGCTCGAGGATCCATTCGACACACGCCTGCATGGCCACGTCGGATCGACACTTCACATCCGTCGTCGCAGGGCTCTTCTTCTTCGCCGGAGCCTTGTTCAGCGGGGCGGTGATTTGGTTGAGCTTGCCGGCCTTGTTCGTCGTCATGATCAGCAACGTGTGCATCTTGGCTTCGATCGCGGCTTTGACGACCTCGTTCAGGAGCTCCGCGGTCGATCGACCTGGGATGAAGATGCGAAAGATGCCGTTGCCCTTCTTCTTCATGGGGTCGATCAGCCCCATCGTGGCTGCGGTCCGCTGGAAGAAGTCCAAAGCTGCTTTGACCTCGCGGAGCGTTCCGTTGGTCGTGCGCGGTGTCTCGGGCGAGACTGCGCCGTTGACGAGCGTCGCCCGCGAGCTGCCTTCGACGACGAGCTCGGTCGACATCACGGCGACCGTCGCGCCCCACGTCGTGATGGGCTCGGCGTCCGCGACGGGCAAAGGCTCCATGCCGCCCTCGACGCCATCGACCGGGACGCGAAGTCCTGCCGCGATCTCCTGAGCCGCTGCCTTTGCCTGCGCGCCCTTTTTCTCGAGGTATACGCGCTGCGTTCGATGGGTGGAGAAGCGCGAGAGCCGCTCGGCGCGCTCACCCGCGTCTCTGTAGAATCGCGCGATCAGCGCTTTGACCCAATAACCGCCGGCCACCTCGGGGTGGCTCGGCTCGACGGTCTTCAGGATTCTGCGTGCGTACCCTTCGGTGCCTTCGCCCGGGTTGCGAGGGATCGCGTACGCCATGCCAGCGATACCGGTCAGCTCGTCGAGCTGCTGGGGGCCAGCAAGCCCTTGGGCCGCTTCGGAACGACGAAAGTACCCTTCGAGCGCGTCTTCGCTCCAAGAAGGAGAAGGCTCCGCGCCCGTCGCGGGCAGTGACAACAACAGCGCGGCGAGAAAGCCGAGCCGCGAGCTCACGCGCTGAAGCTCGAGCCGCACCCGCAGGTGGTCTTCGCGTTGGGGTTGTTGAACTTGAAGCCCGACCCCGACACACCCATCACATAGTCGATGTTCGTGCCCTCCAGATGCATCGCGGACATCGGATCCACGAAGACCTTCACGCCGCCGACGGTGGTCTCGAGGTCGCCGGCTCGCGGAGCCTCGTCGAAATCGAGGCCATACTGAAAGCCACCGCAACCTCCACCCTGAACGAACACGCGCAGGCCCCAGCCCTCGAGCTTCTCGGCGGCCATCGCCTCCTTCACCATCTCCACCGCTTTGGGGGAGAGGGAAACGGGAAAGTCCAGGACGTCCTCGAACGGGGCGGGCGTGAAAGAAGTCGGCGTCGCAACACTGGTCATGATGAAGAGAGGTTACGACAGGCGCGCGCCGGGTCAAGAGGTCAGGTGCAGGACCAGGTGCAGGACCGCTCACGGGCCCTTGGACGAACGCCGAGCCCAACTCATTCCCGAGCGCGCTACCAGGTGGCCCAAAAGCCAGTCACCACCGCCGCCGCAATCACGAACATGGTCGCATAAACCTGGACATTGCCCGTCTGGGCTTTCGCCAGGAGCAGTCCTCCGCCGCGCACGAAGACCGATGGGATGAGCTTGACGAGAACCCCATCCACAACCCACGGGTCTATGAGCCCAGCGCAAATCGCGCCTGCAAAACGGGCCGGGCGAACCACCACCACATCGTAGATTTCGTCAACGTACCACTTGTTCGCCAGGACCTTGGCTGGCCACGCGAGCGGCCCCGTCTTGGTCTGCGACTCGATGAGCAGCGACGGACCATCTTTGTACAACCACCAGCCGAGCCCGAGCCCCGAGCCAGCCACCAACGTCGACGCCGTCCACAACATGATCTCGTGCGAGAGCGAAGCGTCGAGCGTCGCAATCCGCATCGTCGGCTCCAAGAAGTGATCGAGCGAAGCCGGTGGATGGAAGAGGTGAGGGAGATTCAGCGCGCCCCCGACGACCGCAAGGCCCGCGAGGATATACAGAGGCCACGTCATCCACGGGCTCGGGTGATGCACATGCAGGTGAGGATCGGGATGGCGCAGCTTGCCGAAGAAGGTCAGACAAAACAGCCGCGCCATGTAGAGCGCCGTGAGGAACGCGCCCGCCATCCCCATCAAACCGAGCACCGGCCGATGTTCGAGCGCATGCGCCAAGATCGCGTCCTTCGAGAAGAAGCCAGACAAAGGCAGGATCCCGGCCAACGCGAGCGTCGAGATGCCAAACGTCAGGTACACCGCAGGAAGCTCTCTCTTGAGCCCACCCATCTTCTGCATGTCCTGCTCTCCGTGGAGCGCATGAATCACCGCACCCGATCCAAGGAACAAACACGCTTTGAAGAACGCGTGAGTGACCACGTGAAACATCGCGATCGAGTACGCACCCACGCCCGCGGCCAAGAACATGTAGCCGAGCTGCGAGACCGTCGAATACGCGAGCACCTTCTTGATGTCGTTTTGCGCCAGGCCGATCGTCGCCGCGAACAAAGCCGTCGCGGCCCCAACCGTCGCTACGATCCCTGAGGCAGTAGGCGATAGGTCGTAGAGGAAGCCGAGCCGCGAGACCATATACACACCCGCGGTCACCATCGTCGCCGCGTGGATCAAGGCAGAGACCGGCGTCGGACCTGCCATCGCGTCCGGAAGCCACACGAAGAGCGGGATCTGCGCGCTCTTGCCGCACGCACCCACGAACAACGCGACACACGCGAAGGTCAGCACGCTGCCCACCGTCATGCCTGCAAAGATGCCCGTGCGAATCGTCTCTGCCCCTAGGAGCTCCGGATCGCTGCCGAGCGCCGAGACCGCTTTCTTCAACTCGACGAAGTCGGCCGTGCCGAACAGTCCCATCAACGCGATCGTGCCGAGCACGAACCCAAAGTCTCCGATGCGGTTGACGATGAACGCCTTGCGACCAGCCGACGCCTTGGCGTCGTCCGAGTACCAGAACCCGATGAGTAAGTAAGACGCCAAGCCCACGCCTTCCCACCCGATGAACAACACCGGCAGCGATCGGCCGAGCACCAACACACTCATCATCGCAATGAACAGGTTGAGGTACGCAAAGTAACGTGAGTACGCGGGGTCGCCTTCCATGTAGCCCACGCTGTAGACGTGGATGAGAAAGCCCACGCCGGTGACCACGAGCATCAGGACCGCGCTCAGCTGATCGAGCCCCAACGTGAGCTGGAGCGGCCCAAAGCGGTCGGTCGGGATCCAAGTCCACAACACCGCCTCGAGCGACGCGTGGTTCAGCATGATCATCACCACGCCGACGGCCGTCACGGCGAACGAGCCGAGCACCGTCCCGAGCGCGACGGTGCTCACCAGCGAGCGGTCCATCTTCGGCCCGAAGAGCCCGAGGATCGCTGCGCCGAGGAGCGGCAAGAGCGGGATCAGCGCGAGCGCGTCATAGGACAGCAAAGCGCGGGGAAGCTAGCAAGGCAGCCACCCCCCGGCAAGGAACCGATTTCGACACGCAACATTGTCCGTCGATGAGCGGAACGCGGCGGCCTCGAGCAGGCTTACCGTTCGCGAAATCGATGGGCGATGGGGTATTCGCGGCCGACCCACGCTTTGGAGCTCACGCGAAGGGTGGGCGGATATTGTCGCCGCTTGAACTCACTGCCGTGAACGAGACCGACGACACGGCGAACCTCGTCGATGGGCCGACCGCTCCTCGTCGAGATCTCCTCGATCCCAAGGCGCTCCTCGACCATCAACCGCAGCTCTTCGTCGAGCGCGTCGTAGGGCGGCAGTGAGTCCTCATCCCGTTGATTGGGCCGCAGCTCCGCGGAGGGCGCCTTGGTGATCGAGCTCTCCGGGATCAGCTCGCGCCCCGCGCGCGCGTTGGCGTATCGCGCGAGCGCGTAGACCTGGTTCTTGTAGAGATCGGCGATCGGCGCGAGCCCCCCGCAGGTGTCGCCGTAGAGCGTGCAGTAACCGACCGCGGACTCACTCTTGTTGCCCGTCGTGAGCGCCACCGCTTTGAGCTCGTTGGCATACGCCATCACGAGCACTCCTCGAAGACGCGACTGCAGGTTCTCTTCCGTCAATCCGGGTGGACGCCCAACGAGGATCGGATCGAGCGTTCGAAGGGAGGCCTCCAACATCGGCTCGATGGACAAGACTCTCATCTCGACGCCGAGCGCGCTCGTGAGCGCCGCTGCGTCGTCGATGGAACCCTTGGAGGAGTAGCGCGAGGGGAGCGAGAGTGTCTTCACTCGATCCCGGCCAAGCGCGACGGACGCGAGGTATGTCACGACCGCCGAGTCGATCCCTCCCGAGACCGCGACGACCGCGGTCTCGATTCGGAGCTTCTCGAAGAAATCCGAAATCCCGAGGATCAGCGCGTCATGAATCTGTTCGATCGCCGGAGCCTCCCTAGGAGCCGCCCAATCGAGCGGCCCTTCCATCGTCGCTTCCGTCGTCGTGACCCCGACGTCCGGCCGAAACGAAGGAAGTCGCAGGAGCTCCCGGCCTCCAGCGTCGAAGATCATCGACGCCCCATCGAAGACGAGCCCGTCGTTGGCGCCGACCTGATTGGCGTACGCCACGAACACACCGTGACGCTGAGCAGCGTGGCGCACGATCCCGCGTCGAACCTCGTCCCTACCTACCGAAAACGGCGAGCTCGAGAGATTCACGATCCCCTGGATCCCTTGGGCCACGAGGGCTTCGACGGGATCGATGCGATAGAGCCGCCTGGGCCAGAGCTCCCGGTCGTTCCACAGATCTTCACAGATCGTGACCCCGATTCGAATGCCTTTGAGCTCAAACAGATTTCTCGACGCGTCGGTGGCCGGCTCGAAATACCGACCCTCGTCGAAGACATCGTAAACGGGCAAGAGCGCCTTCTGCGCGCGCAAGATGACGCGCCCGCGCTCCGCCACGACGGCGACGTTGTGGAACGGGCGGCCCTCGCTCTCCCGTCGCGCCTCGATGGAGCCGAACACAGCGACGAGACCCCCCGGGATCGAAGTCACCAAGTCGTGCTCCGCTCGCTCCAAACGCGTCACGAAATCAGGTCGCTCGAACAGGTCCGTGGGCGGATACCCAGGAAGCGCGAGCTCCGAAGAAACCGCGAGCTCCGCACCGCCTGCGACCGCACGGCCGAACCCATCGAGCAACAGCCGCCCGTTCTCCTCCATCGCCCCGATTGTCGGATCGACTTGGACGAGACCTATCCGCACGGCTCTCCGCATCACGGCGGTCGCGACGCGTCAACGATGAGACCGCGAGGGGGCTGGGGAGCGCTCATCTTGCCCGCGAACGAGGCCTCGAGCGCGCGACAGTCCTCGCGCGGGGTTTCGGTCCGCCCCTCGAGTCACGCGAACGCTCGAATCGACCCCTTCCCAGTTCCGAGGTACACTCAGCCGTGGTCTTTTCTGCTCCCAACTCGTCGCCCGGTCCGGCTCCGAAGCGGGAGCACGAAGCAGCTGCCTAGGCCGCCATGGACGACCCAACGAACGTCGAGAAGTCTCCGGCGGAGGACCGGTTCACGTCGATCTGGAACACACTTCAAATCGATCCCACTCGGCGTCCAGGCGAGCGCATCCCCGGCAGCGAGGGCGACCTCGATGACTCGTCGCTCGACCGTCTCCCCAGGCTGACCGGTCGGGGTGAGTTGCCCGAAGAGATCGAGCTCGGACCGGCTCTCGGCGTCGGGGGCACGGCCTACGTTCATCTCGCTCGCCAGTTGTCGCTCGATCGCTCGGTTGCGGTGAAGACTGTCCGCGACGAGCGAAAAACACCCGAAGGTCTACGAGCGCTCCTCCTCGAAGCCTGGGTTACCGGGTCCCTGCAGCACCCAAACATCGTCCCGGTGTACGCCCTCGGCTGCGACGACTCGAAAAATCCGATGTTGGTGATGAAACACATCACCGGAACATCGTGGCGCAACGTGCTGCGAAACCCAGGAAGTCACCAGGAGCTGATCGGGGACCAAGATCTCCTCGGTTTTCATCTGAGTGTCTTGATGGACGTGTGTCGAGCCGTTCACTTCGCGCACTCCAATGGGATCATCCATCGTGATCTCAAGCCGGACAACGTGATGATCGGTTCGTTCGGAGAGGTGTACGTGCTCGATTGGGGGCTCGCCGTTTCGACGTCCGAGGGTCGCGACGGGATGCTGGCGCACCTACGTGTCGCGTCCTCGGTTCGCTCGGTCGCCGGAACCCCCGCCTACATGGCTCCCGAGATGTTGCAGCCGGAGGACTTGCCGATCACGACGCAGACAGACGTTTTTCTGCTCGGAGCGATTCTGCACGAGATCCTCACAGGTCAGCCTCCTCATGTCGGAAAGTCTCTCTTCGAGGTCCTCTTCTCGAGCTTCAGGGCGGACGCGATCCCCTACGGCGACGAGGTTCCGGGTGAGCTGGCGAGAATTGCCCGCCAGGCCATGCACCGGGATCCAACTCAGCGGATCGCCGGCGCCGAGGTCATGAGAGTCTCACTTCGCGAGTTTTCGACTCACAGGCAGTCCGCGGAGCTCACGTCCGAGAGCCGAGAGCGGCTCGATGCGCTGGAGAAACTTCCGAGCAGCGCCGACGCGGTCGAGATTCATGCGGCGTACGCGGCGGCGCGGTTCGGGTTCGAGCATGCACTCAAGATTTGGCCCGAGAACGTCGGCGCGAGGGCAGGGCTCGACGCAACGCTCGCGGCGATGGCGGAGCACGAGCTCGGTCACGGCGCGCCTGAGTCGGCCTCGGCGCTGGTGGCGTCGATCTCGGACCCGGGATGGAAGGCACGGTTCGAGCCGAGGCTCGAGGCTCAGCGGGAAGCCCAGAAAACTCGGGGCGCCAAGCTGGAGAAGTTGGACCGCTTGGAGCGTGACCTCGATCTCGGTGTGGGCGCGGCCGGGCGCAGCAGGCTCGCCGTTGGGCTTGGGGCGGCCTTCTCCGTGTTCCCGCTCGCGGCCTCCTTCGGTGCGCGGCTCGATGTGTTCGACGTGACTTGGCCCCTTTACCTCGCCCAACTCTTTCTCTTCGGAGGCGCGCTCGCGGTGGGTTACGCAGTGGCTCGGCGAGTGCTCACGGCGAACGCACTGAATCGAAGGGTCGCTGCCTCCACCGCTTGGGTCTTCTCGGCTGTCGTGGTTCACCGCCTGGTGGCCTTCGGTACCGGCGCACCCCTCCTCAGCGCCTTCGCCGGAGAGCTCGTCCTCTACTCGGCGGCCTTTGCGATCTTGAGTGCGACCTTGGATCGGGCGCTCCTACGGCCCGCAGCCGTCTACGCCGTCGCGCTCGCCGCGGTAGTCGTGGAGCCAGGAGTCGTCTTCGAGGTGTTTGCGATCGCCAACTTCGTCGCGATGTTCCTCACCGCGCTGGGCTGGCGGCGTCTCCCACCCGGTGCCTCCGTAGTCCCATCTCGCGACCCGGCGTAGATCATGAGTTTCGGCGGCGGCCTCATTCAGACTTCGGCGAGCCTCCTGATTCTGAGGCCACTCCCGAAGCGCGAGCCTCAACCCGAATTGCATCTCGTCATCGCCTTCGGCGCCGCCTTCCGGCTCTGCTTCCTCACCGAAATCTTCTGATCCCTCCACGGACGAGCAGGCGGCCGCCCGGCCACCGGGAATTCGCACCTGCGTACCCAGGTTCGCACCTGGATTTCGGAAGTCGTTTCAGCACCCTACAACCCGGCCTGACGAGTCGGCGGTTTTTCTTCGCTTCGAGCGCATCGGAAAATTCCGACCGGCCGGTCGGCATGGCGGGTGCAGCGCTCGTCCCGTGCCGGCATCGAAGGATCGAGCGAACCAGCCGGGAGGAACCAGGCCTGGACGCACCCCCGATGATCGCGGCAGAGAAGACGCTCGGCATGGGGTCGGCGCCTTCGTGGGAAGTCACGACGAAGTGAGTCGAGCGCCGCGGCAGAGGCCCGCGGTGCTGCAAATCTCTTCGACCACTTCGCGCCGGGGTCTTGCGCCCCAGAGAGGATGTTTATGACTCGAGAGTCTCGCAATGCGAGTCCTTCGATCCGTGAGTGGGGAGTCTCGTTCCGACGAGTCACTATCGACGAAGTCGAGTACGCGATCGTGGGCTTTCCGATCGCCAACCCCATCGAAGGGGACTTGAGCCGCGCGGAAAAACAGATCGTGGAGCTCGTCATGCGCGGGTGGAGCAACGGACAGATCGCCTCCGCTCGCGGTACGTCCGCGCGAACGATCGCAAATCAGATCGCGAGGAGCTACCGAAAGCTCGGCGTCGGTTCTCGGCGTGAGCTCGTCGCGCGTTTGGCTTGGTCGCCGAGCCCACTGGAGGCCGAAGGCCCGCCGAGGGGTGAGCCGTGAGCGCTCCCATCGATGAAGGCTCGAAGACGCCCGAGCTCGAGAAGATCCGAGTCGTCTTGACTCAGGAGCACACCCTCGGCCCGTGCGAAACGCTCGCAGACGTCCTGAAGGTTTGGCGTTCGTTCCTCTCGTGCGAGCTCACGTTCGTCGGACAGTTCGACCGGGCCGGACTGCGGCACTTGGTGATGCGCCGATCGGACGAGCACGTCGATGGAGCCGGTCTCTCCTTTCGCGAAGTCGAGATCCTTCGGCGAGTATCGCGAGGCGATTCGAACAAAGTCATTGCCTACGATCTAGAGCTGTCCGTCTCGACCGTGGCGACGCACTTGTCACAGGCCTCGCGAAAGCTCGGTCTGGGCCCGAAGGTGCTCGTGCATGCCGCGCTTGTGCTCGGTCGCTTGGCCGATCGGCTCGACATGTAATCGATGATCGCGGCGAGTGCCAATGACGGAGCTTTCGGCTCATTGGACCGGGCTCGCTCGCAACACCGTTCTCTGCCAGATCCGGTGCAGCCGCCGTGGCTCGTTGGTCATGACACCGTCCACTGAGTAGTACAGGAGCTCCGAGAGCTGCATCTCGTCATCGAAGGTCCAGACCGTCACTGAATCGAGCTCCCCTCGTTCACGGGCCTCGACCAACTCGGCGACCTCGCGCTTGAACCCGGCATAAGTATGCGACGGAGTCAGCCCAGTGCTGACATCCCGGAGCCCAACCGCGACCGAGCGTTCCAGAGCGCCGGGGGTCTCCTGATCCCAAGCGATGCGCAGCGCGTCGGCGCGGATCCGCCCGCGCGTCGCCTTGAGCTCCTGCACGACGTCGCGATCGATGTGGAGGAAGATCCAAACGACATGATCGAGCTCGGACGAAAGAAGCCTCGAGCTCACTTGCTCCATGAAGGCGCTCGCCTCGTCTTTGGTCCCAAGCTTGAGATCCCAGTAGACCCATTTCAACTCGGGCTGCGTTCTCGCCCAATCGAGGAACTCAAACACGGTCGGAATTCGGGCGGCCGTATCGCGGCGTGACCCCGGCTCCGCGTACCCATAGTGCCCACGGAGCTCCTCGAGCGTGAGTTGCGAGACCGGTCGACGCCACACCGAACCCAACTCCGGAGCAGAGGGCACGAAGGCGAGGCTTTCAGCGCCTCCTTGCCGAGCCAGCGCGACGGCGCTGTCCGGATCGGCGTCGTGAAAAATGACGAAGGTCCCGTCCTGGGTGCGACAAACATCGGTCTCGATGGCGTTGGCTCCCAACGCAAGTGCGACCTCGAAGCTCTCGATCGTATTCTCCGCGGTCACCGCAGGAGCCCCTCGATGACCGATCACACGAAAATGAGGGTTCGATCGGCCGAGACCCGCTGGGTCACAGGCGACGAGAATGAGAAAGATCGAAATCCCGAGCCTCATGATTCGACCCTCAGAGCAACCAATCGACCGCGAGGGTCGTCGTGAGGACGGGCATCTCGGGTTCGAGCGCGGCCATGAATTCCAGGCGCAGCCACTCGTACCGCACACCTCCCCCGAGCTCGAAACCGATGAACGTATCTGCACACCCCGTCAGAGCAAACTCATCGCAGAAGTCCGAAAAACCACCCACTGGTACGGCTACGTTGAGACTCGCTCCAGCCATCGGCATGAGTCCGACCGGACCGAGCCACAGTGTGTAGCCGGCGCGGAACCCTGGCCGAAGAACGGCATGATTTCCACCGAACCCAACCAGCAAAATCGGCTCGAGGCCCACGCCCTCGAAGCAGAGACCCTCGAACAGAATGTGGCCCCCAAAAATCCACTGATCCGAATTGATACTCACCCCCACCCTCGGTCCAACCTGGACTCTGGTCCCCGAGGTGTCGTCCTTTGCTTCGTCCGCCGGATGCGGCGTGGCAAGGTCGGGCGCTTCGCCCGGCGCCTTGGGTGCTCCTGACTCGAGCGGACACGCTGACGCTTCCTCGGCCCAAATCACGACAACCGTCATGGCGACCGCGAGGCCGCAAGAGGCGCATCGATTCCGCTGCGTCACGGCGGCGGCTCACGAGCCGGTATCAGTTCGAGGACAAACCGGTCGACGGGGTCAGCGAAGGGCCGTTCCAACGTCGGAACTGTGCGGACCTCCGCGACGATGGTGTCCTGCTCGCGAGCAAGCCACACGAAGTGAAACGGCCGTGCGCCCGATCCCGCGTCGAACGCGCAACGGACACCCGCAGGAGCTTCATCGCAGCCACGATACTCTACCCTTGGCCCACCTCCGCCCCCGGAGACTACAAAGGTCTTGCCGCCCGCCTCGAAACGCTCGTAGCCGTGCGCATGTCCGCTGAAAACCGCCAGTACTTTCGATGACCGAAACAAACTCGGAACGAGCTCCGCCCGCGCCCGCCGGTGGCCGGCGTGACCCCTCGCAAGCGTGAATGGTGGGTGATGCAAAAATATCATCACGCCGCGAACGGTCGGATCGTCGTCCGCTGCCGCCAAGCTCGCCTCCAACCACGTCCGCTGACGATCCCACGACTCCTTGGTCAAGTTCGAGTCCAAGAACAAAAGGTCCAGGTCGCCGGCTCGAGCTCCATAATGACGATCGGCCGAGAGCTCCGGAAACCGCTTCCTCATCTGGGTGAGCGAAGGCGCTCCCCACGTGTCATGATTGCCTACGACGGCAAAGGCCTTCGCGCCCGATGCGCGGATCGGCTCCACCCAAGCATCGAACCGTTGCCACTCCTTGGGCGACGAGCCGTAACTGACGAGGTCCCCGAGGTGGATGAAGGTCCTAGGCGCGGCCGCGGCGATCGCAGCCGACAGCAGGTCGCGAGACTCGTCGTTTTGCGCGCGGCGAACGAGACGCTCGACCCAAAGCGTCCGCTGCGTGTCGCCGACGATCGCCATCGGAAAATGAGCGTCGGTGGTGGCGTGGGAAGCGGTCACGGATCCGGTCGTCGCCGTCGCTGCCCATAATAGCCGAATCCACGGACCCGCGAGCGCAGAGGGCATCCCGTCATTCTAGCTCGTTGGAAATGCTCAGACACTCGAAAGAGGCGTGGTCGACGAAATGACCATCCCTCCGAAGAACTGACTACGCCGATCGGTCGACGGCCGTGGTCATTTCGTCGCACCGCGTCGGACTCGATTGCAACTCAGCCCACGATCCAGCATTGATGCGTGACCCTCGATTTCGAGGGACTCAGCTGGAGGGCACTACTGATGGAATTATGGAAATTCGGGCCGATCGGAGTCGCGGTCATCGTGGGTTCGATGAGTTTGCTGGGCTGTGAGGGTGCGGAGGGTCCCGCCGGTGCGACCGGGCCGGCCGGTGCGAACGGGCCGGCCGGGCAGAAAGGAGGCGAAGGTCCGCAGGGCCCGGTGGGTTCGGTCGGAACGCCCGGAGCGCCTGGGACGCCCGGAGGAACCGGGCCGGCGGGACCGGAAGGACGTCCGGGCGCCGACGCGACTCTGCGCCCGGATCGGTTGCTCGACGCCCGGCTCTGCGGCTGGGTAGACTCGGCCCGAACCAAGCTCAACGACTTGATTCGCACTCGCGGGAAGGCGAGCACGACCTGGGACCCCGCCGAGAGGCCCGTCGCCGTCTTCGACTGGGACAACACCGTTCTCAAGAACGACATCGGTGATGCCACGACCTTCTGGATGGTCAATAACGACGTCATTCGCCAACCACCGAACCGGAACTGGAACGAGTCCAACAAGCTCCTCACCGCCCCCGCTGTCGCCGCCCTCAACAATGCCTGCGACGCGTTGGCCGAGCCCGGAGAACGGCTCCCCACGAGCACCAGCACGGCCTGCGCCACCGCGATCGCCGGGATCTACACCACCGGCCTCGTCCCCGGGACGACCTCTCGCGCGTTCAGCCCAGAAGTCACACTCACCAACAACGCACCCTACGAGTGGGTCGCTCAGCTCCTAGCCGGATACACCCCCGAAGAGGCGCGTGAGTTCGCCTTGTCCGCGTTCGAGCTGAATACCAGCCGCGAGCTAGGAGCGACTCAAACGGTGGGATCCCTCACCGGACTCACCGGCTACGTACGCATCTACGAGCCCATTCGCGACCTCGCAGTCACGCTCACCGAGAATGGCTTCGACGTGTGGGTCGTAACCGCCTCTCCGCAATACGTGGTGGAGGCCATCAGCGACCAGATCGGCGTCCCGAGAGACCACGTGATCGGTATCCGATCCGTGCTCGATCGCGGCCGAATCACGGCGCAAATCCAAGGCTGCGGAGACTCCGCGGACGGAAACGACTCGTTGATCACGTTCGACCAAGGGAAACGTTGCTGGATCAACAAAGTCATCTTTCATGAGTCCACGGACCAACAGATGAGCGTCAACTCCGACCCTCGGAGACGACCGGTTTTCGTCGCAGGAGACTCCGACACGGACATCGCGATGCTCAAAGACGCCACGCATCTCCGACTCGTGATCAACCGAGGCAAGACCCAGATCATGTGCAACGCGTACGCCAACCTCCAGGACCGGTGGGTCGTTCAGCCGATGTTCATCTCGCCTAGAGCTCAGCGCTCGACACCCTACTCATGCACGACGGCGGTTGATGCTGCCGGAAATCTGATCGTGGACGAAGCGGGCAGCGCGTTCTCGATGGACTACGCAGACTCGGTCTTCGCTCTTCCATCGTGCCCCTGATCTCCTGGCCTCTCCTGGCCGCGCCTCTGACTTGCCCACCCTTCTGTTCTGACTCATCGAATGCTCGCGTGGCCGTCGCGAATTCGACTACTCGGCTCATTCTTGCCGAATCATGCGCGCGCACGCGGCGAGCCCGTCGAGATTTCCTAGTTGCACGCTCCCGCGGGCGACGCGCGAGATCTTCGTCCTCGTGGCCGCATTTGGATGACGCTCGGCGGCACGAACGATGTCTGCTGCGATTCGCTCGAGCGCGACCCGCTCGGGCGGGTCCGAAAGGCGAGCATCGGCGACAGCTTCCAGAATCCGATCGAGCTCCTCATTACTCACCGGACGACCGATCGACCCACTTTCCGTGCCAGGCGGAGTCTGAAAGGGAGCGCCAACGAGGGCCCGCGTCGCCCCGAGCCCCAATACGACACCAAGTCCAAACGCCGACAGCGGCGCCAAGATCCGAGGAGCTCGGGGGACTCGCCTCGGGGTGTGCGGTTCAGGGACTGCGGCCGATGAGGTCCTCGACTCGGTCGTGACCTCCTCACTTCCCTGCTCCGTCGAGCGGAGGCACTTCTCTACTGCACGACCGAGCTCGTCCGCGTCCTGAAATCGACGATCGGGATCGACTGAAGTCGCCTGGCTGATGATTGTATCAAAGGTCGCAGAAAGCTCCGGCCGGAAACTGCGCGCACGCGGGCGTGGACCTTCGAGGACTCGACTCGCTACTCGCGCGAACGAGTTACTCTCGTCCTGTGGCACCGGGACGTGACACGGGGGATGAGTCTGTGGGCCCGCGACGGCCCAAGCCCGACGGCACGTCGCGAGCTCGAACAGCAACGCTCCGAGAGCGAACACGTCGCTCCTGGCTTCCGTCGATTCTCCGCGGGCCTGCTCCGGCGGCATATAAAACGGAGAACCTTTGGGACGTCCGAGTGTCGTCGCATCGGCCGCAGGCGTCTCGAGCCAACGTGCGATTCCGAAGTCGAGCACCTTCGTGTACCAGGCGCGACCGCGGAGCAGCACCATGATGTTCTGTGGCTTCAAATCACGGTGAACGACACCCAGAGAGTGTGCGTACCCGACCGCCTCGCAAATCGAGCCGAAGACTCGCGCGAGCACCGCCATGTCCGTCACCGCTCCCTCCCGACTCGTGCGAACGAGGATCCGGTCGAGGGGCTCTCCGTCGACGAGCTCGAGGACGAGATAGGTCAGGTCCGACTCGATCCGCGCCGCGAGGAGCTTCGCGATGCCTGGATGGTCGAGCTTCATCAAGATGTGCGCCTCGCGGTCGACCAACGCCCGGGCTGCTGGATGACGAGCGAAGCTCTGGTAGAAAATCTTGAGCGCGACCTTCTGAGTCGATCTTGCGTCGGAGGCCGCCCAAACAACCGCCGAGGCCCCTCTGCCAAGCGCCCTCTCGAGGATCCAACGACCGTCGATCAGCTCTCCAGGCCGGAAGTTATCGACGTTCATTCGCCCGAGCCAGATTCATCGACTCACGCACCTTCGATGATTTGAAATCGGTCGGTTCCCAGGCGTCGGCGCGCTCGACCGACCTCGACGACCATGGACGCGTTACTCAGGCCCGCCGCGGCGAGCTGCCTGCGGGCGCGATGAATGGCCACGTTCAGCGCGTTTTCGTCGATCTTCAGCATCTGTTCGAGCTCTTGGCGATGACGCCAGCCACGCTCCTCGGTGGGCAGCGCCCGATCTTCGGCCCGCGCGCGAGCCAGCACGAGCAGCAGGTACCCATGCTCCCGAGGCTCGAGCGCGATCTCGTGCCCCCTGTCGAGGATACTCACCCGGACGATCTCCTGATCCCGACTCACCCGAAACCGCAAACTCACCGATGCGAAGGCGAGCTCGTGTCCCGAGTAGGGAGTACCTTCTGCAGCCACCGGCAGTTGGAGCCTGAAGGGCCGACCGCCGGCGGCCACCACTTCTCCGTCGTGCGCGGCTCGAAGTCGACCGTCGGCTTCCTCCAGCGCCCACCCAAGCTCGGGGTGCGAGAAGATCGCGAGCTCGGGGACCTCTTCGCAGGGTAAGAGCAGAATGCCATCTCGCGCATCGACGAGCCCGCCGTGCGCCAGATCGGTCGCCACCAAGCTCGGGGGGTCGTCGGCGACCAACTCGAGCTCGGGCTCGGCGTTTCCGAATCCCAAACACGCCCCCGTCGACAATGGATAGGAGCTCCCAGGCGCGAGCCGACGCCCATCGAGGAACGTACCGTTGCGACTTCCGAGATCTCGAAGCTCCCAACGAAGGCCTGACCACCAAAGCGTCGCGTGCTCGCCCGAAGCCAGCGGGGCAGAGAGCCGAAGCCCACACGACGTGGATCGACCCATCAAGAGCCGCGCCGGCAACGGCCAGATTCGGCCGTCGTGTCTCGACCGCAAGGCTCCCAATCGTGGCCTCGCACAGAGCGTCGACAGTCGCTCGCGCCTAGTCAATGCCGGAGTTTCGCTCGCTCCTACTGCAACCTCCTCTTGTCGCCGGGCTCCCCTTCTTCCACAGTCGTCGCGTGCTCCCACGGCGAGGTCTCGCGCTGGCCCTTCTCTTCGCCGCGTGCCAACCCACGATCGACGAATACGAACCCCGCACGGGCCTGATTCGAGGCACGCTCGTCTATCCTGCCGGCTCCGCTCGCGGGAACGCCATCATCCTCCTCTTCCGCGAAGACACACCGCCGCCCCCGGAAGGCTCCGGAAGCCCCATCAACTTCGTCGTGGTCGCAAAGCACACCCTCTTTGGCGACGCACCCCCAAATCAGCCCGCCGACTTCGTCGCGCCCTTCACCATCCCCACCGTCGCCGCGGGAACCTATCAAATCCGGGCGTTCCTCGACGCAGATGAGGACTTCGATCCGCTCCACGCGCTGCTCGCCCAACCCTCGGCGGGCGACGTCGCCGGTGGCTTCGTCGATCTGTCCACGGGGCGATTCGAATCGTTCACCGTCCTCAACGACCAGGTCGTCGAGGGCGCGATCGTCGTGACCCTCGGACGCGAGATTCCCGTCGAGCGCCCGGCGTTCGCGTGGAAATCGGAGGCACGCTTGACTGTCCCGTTCCGCAACCCAGCGCAGGGTGTACTCATCACTCACCCCATCGAGCGTAGCTTCGTTCGACACGATCCTAGCCGCTCCCATTTCTTGATTCAGCTCGTCGACGCGAACCAAGACGGAGCTCCGGACGATGCCAACGGCGATCACCTTCCGGACGTTTATCCTAGGGTCTTGCTACGGCGAGTTGCCGACGCGAGCCAACCCACAGTAATCGTCCCCGTCGTGACCAACCCTTTGCCCTTCCTCGACAGACTTCAGAAATCCGAGGCCGTCACCACCGATGTCCTCGAGCTCATCATCCCTCCGGTGGCCGTGCAGCTCGCTGCAAATGGGTCGAGAACCATCCTTCCGTCCATCCCCGAAGGCCCTTACGAGACGATCGTGATTTCAGGAACCGGCCAAACGTGGCAGGTCCCAAACGACCTCGACTCGATCGACCCTGAGAGTGGACCAGATCCAACTCAATCCGAGCTCTTCGAGTTCGTGCAAGGGGACCCTCTGCCGACCGGCACCGTCTCCGGGGCGATCCGGCGCCGTTCCGATCTTTTGGGTGACGCCTTCGTCTTCGCCTTCGCGGCAGAGAGTCCTCCTCCGCCAGCAGGAACCGGGCGGCCCGTAGCCGCCACGACAATACCCGGCGCGAGCTTCAACGAGGGTGCGTCGACCTACGAGCTCCGCGGCCTCGCGGACGGACTCTATATCGTCTCCGGATTGTCGGACTCGGATGGAGACTTCTCTCTGCTCGCCTCGGTCTACCAGCAGCCGTCAGCCGGTGACCTCATAGGCACGGTACGTGGACCGGTCGACGTCCGAGGAAATGCGACCGCCGATCTCGAATTGGACACCCAGCTCCCGTTCGAACGTCCGGCGTTCGTCATCAGCTCGAGCAACACCCTCGCGAGAACGCTCGCGCCCCAGACCTTGGAGCTCACGGCCCGCGGGATGACTTCCTTTCCCGTAACCCTCGGCGCAGGGGACGCGGATCGGGATCATTTTACCGACACGCTGCCCCGCATTCTTCTGACTCTGATGAGCGACGGCGAGGCCCGCACGGCCGAGAACGTTCCTGGACCCATCATCATCCCCGCGCTCGTCGATCCCCTCCCTTTCGTTCCTTCGCTCGCTTCGGGCACGCAACTCATGGCCGTAGACCGACTCCCAGTCATCGTGCCACCGGTCGCCCTCGATCTCACCACGGGGTCGCTGCTGCGGCCACCTCCCGCCGGTCGTTACCGGGTCAACGTAATCACGACGTTCGGACAAACTTGGTCCATCCCCAACTCAGACGACCTCGTCTTTGGGAGGGTGGGTACGGCGCTCGAGGATCCGACTCAGGCTGAGTTCGTGACGATCGAGGGCACCGCGATTCCCTCGGGCAGAATCGGCGGCGCGATCTCGTTCGCCAGCGAGCCTCCTGGTGACTACGACGTCGTCATCTTGGCGTTCTCCGTTTCTGAGCCTCCACCGCCCATAGGGAGGGGCAGACCGAAGGCGACGGCGATCGTACCCAAAGGTGCTTTTGCCTATGAGTTGTTGGGTCTGGCGACGGGCACCTACGTCGTGCGCGCGTTCGTCGACACGAACTCGGATTTTACGCCGTGGTTCGACGTCCTCAACCAGCCCGATCGCGGGGACTTGGTCGGCGGTCACGTCGACGCCACGGGCGAGCTCGCGCCAGTCTCGCTCGATGCCCTCGGCGCTCCAGTCGATGCACCCGTCTCGATCTCTGCTCAGGCGGTCCCGACCGATCGGCCGGTGTTCTCGTTCGTTGGCTCTCCAACGATTTCGAGATCGGACCCGGCGACCATCGTTCGGATCGCGTCGATGAGCTCGGATTCGGACGTGCTGCGGGCGGAGGGTGTATTTCCAATTCGGTGGCTAGACGTGGACGGAGATGGGTCGGCCGACGACGTGGACGGAGACGGTCGCGCCAACGTGACCCCGCTCGTCGTCGCGGAGCACGAGTATGGGTTGGCCTCCATGATCGGTTTCGTCGATCCCCGACAGTTTCCCGGCTTTCCTGCGCTCGACCCCACCGCGACCTCGAGCGTCGTGCTGCGGACCGGCATCGAAGTGAGCTTCGCGCCGCGGGCTCGCCTCGGCGATGGAACCGTCGGAGCAGCTCCGCTGGGAAAGTATCGCGTCACCGTCGTCAACGGGCTCGGCCAGACCTGGAGCGTGCCCAACGAGCTGCTGCGGGCCACTCCGGATCCGCTCGCGACATCCCAGTCAGTGAGCCTCGAGGTGGTCGAGTGATCGGCTGGCTCGTGCTCCTCGCAACTCCGGACGCGGCCGCGGCCGCGGCCAGCCCATGCGCGAACATGGTCGTCGCGGAGGTCCTTCTAGGCATCGAGGGTGCGCTGCTGCACGACCGATGGGGCGACGCCAAACCGGCGCTCGAGCGAGCGATCACGCGGGCCTCCGAGACTCCGGGCATTGACGAAGTGATGGGTTGGGGGATGCTGGTGATGGGCGACCGCTCGACCGCCAGGCGAATTCTCGGCCGCCATCCCGAAGCGGCCGTAGGCGCGGCGAAAGCCGAGCTGGGAGATCTGGGTGCACGAGGGCGCGCACGAACGCGCTTGGTCGATGCCGCCAAGTCCGAGGCCACGCCGGGCGTGCTGTTCCTCGCCGCGCTGGCCTTTGCCGATGCCGGACAGATCGATCGCGCGCACGAGCTGTTGACTCAGGCCATCGAAAAGTCTCCGAGCGCGCTCGACGAAGCGTTTGCTCCCGACGCGGTCGTTCAGCTCGCGCGGGCTGCACTGAGGCTGGCCGACGCGTGCGGCGAGCCTTCCGCGATCGGGCGCTTGGCGTGGAACCTCGTGGAGTCCGGCCGAATCAACGAAGCTCAACGACTCGCCGAGCTTGCCCTCAAAGACGGGAGCCGGTCGCTGCTACGACCCTCGATGCTGCGACTACTCATCAACACGGTCAACGCGTCGGACGCCCGTCGAGCGCTCGATCGCGTGGATCGAGTGTTGGCGGCGGAACCTGCGGCCAAGGACGCGCTCGCCGCGCGTGTCGTCTTGTTGCTTCGCGCAGGACGACCGGAGGAGGCCCAACGCGCCCTCGAAAACGTCCCGCCGCTCGATGATTCGAACCTCGCCGCCTCGTTGGCGCTGGCCCGAGCTCGTCTTTCGATCCACTCGAAGAAGGGCACTGAGGAAGCGCTGGCGGCGGTCGAATCGGCGATTCGCGAAGATCCAAAGAACGACGAGGCGGTCGGGCTGTACTCTCGGCTCCTGGTGGCCACGGGCAAGGTCGACCGCGCGGCTGAGTTTGCCGTCTTACTCCTGAACCGAAAGCCCAGGGAAGTCGACCCATTCGCGTTGCTCGTCGAGATTCACGAGGCCAAGGGGCAGAAGGACCAGGCGAAGAGCAATCGACTCAGGTCCGCGGCCTTTCAGACGGAGAAGAAGAAGCTCGAACGAGTCGTGCTCGATCGGGAGGCCGTGTTTGCCGCCATTCGCGCAGCTGAGTCGGGAGTAGGGGTGGCCGGCCTCGAAGCGCTCCGGGGTGAGTATCCGGAGCTCTCGCTGCCGATCGATCTCGCCCTCGCCAAGTTGGCCGGCCCAGGCGCCCGTCGCGCTGCCCGAGAACGGGTGCTCTCCGCATGCTCGGGCAAGCTCATGAGCCTTCTCGAGCGGAAAGACTCCTGGGACTTCGTACGCCACGACGTGTCCCTCTACGGGCAGAGTGAGTCCGTGGACGCGCCGTTGACGGCCGCCGAACCAACCCGATGCACTGCGTCGAAGACCCTTCGAAAGTGAGCCCGTGCGACGCCACTCGGAGGCGAAACGGCGTTGGGGATCGGGTTCGATCCTGCTAGCATGGGTCGATGGTCAGCGCGATCCGCCCCGGCGCTCCGAGCGCCCAGCCCCTCGTCGATTCCACGCCTTCCTCCAGCGGCCCGCCTCAGGCGGCCTCGCCCGATGGCTTCACTCGCATCGCGACCAACGACGCCGGAAAGCGCCTCAAGGCCTTCACCGAAGGCTCGGGCCGAGTCGACGCCTCCGCCACCTCCGACAAGCCTTCCAAGTGGTGGCCCGCGCCCGATCGCGAGATGGACGTCGACATCGATGGCTACGATTTCGACTTCAATCCCGAAAACCACAAGAACGGAGGTGAGGTGGACGGACCGCTGAGTCATGACGGTCGCTTCTCGATTCTCGAGAATTCGGGAGACAAGTTTCGAATGAAGGTAAATGTCGGCTCGGACGATGCGCAAAAAGGTGACCTGAACGTCGACATCAAGGTCGTCGATGGCCAGGCCACCATCACGGGCTCGGTGAAAGGCCAGAGTCTGCCAGACGGAGGAGTCTCGAGCGCCGTCGCGGGCTCCGGGACGAAGAAAGACCCATTCCGCCTCGAGTTCCACGATCAATCCGGAAAGAGCCACTCGATCACGTGGCGTCCTGAGTAGATCATCGCGCGAGCTACGACAGCGCGGTACAGGCCGACTCGGCGGTCAAGATCCAGCAAACTACGCCGCCAAAATTGGAGTCACTTGGGAAACCGCCTTGGGCAGCCTGAGCGCAACGCTAACCCGCTCAGGGTGTGGTAAGGACCATGACCATGAAGCTCTATGGAACGACCACTTCTCCCTTCGTACGACGCGTGCGGGTCGTGGGACTCATGGTGGGCGCTGAGCTCGTGCTCGTGAACACGGCCACCGAGGCCGGCCAGAACGAGCTCCGAACGCTCACTCCTGTGTGGAAGATCCCAGTGCTCGACGCAAGCGAGCGTGTTCTCTTCGACTCCCACGTAATCGTGGACTTCCTCGTTCGTCGGTACGGAAACCGAAACGTCCGAACGGAGTCCGGGGACGAGCGCTGGCGCGAGCACAACGTGCTCAACGTCATCGACGGGGCGCAGGACAGCGCCGTCAATCTCTACTACCTCCGTGACTTGGACGCGGCGCACGCTTATCTGACGAAACAGCGCGACCGAATCGAATCTGCGATGAATTGGCTCGACAAGCAGGTCGATGAGTCGGTGTGGCTGTCCGAGACCAAGAAGCTCGGCCTCACAGAAATTGCGCTCTACGCGATGATCGACTGGATGAAGTTCCGACGAGTCTACGACGTCGCGCGACATCCCGGCCTCGCGCGATTCCTGGAGGCCCACGCCAGCTTCGAGCCGTTCCGGCTCACGCCCCCAGTTGCTTGAGCCTCGCCCCAAGCATCTGGCTGCCTTGACAGACGACCTGCGCTCGGTCGAAACCCGAGAAATGAAGATCGTCCGGGACGCGCGCATCGGCCCACTCGAGACGCCGACGACACCGGGCCTGCCGGCGACGCCGACGCCGTCCGAGACACCCGGACGAACCGCAGATCGACCGGGTGCCAAGGCGCTCGCAGCGATCGGCGGCCCCTCGACTCGGAATGACGCGCCGCCAGCCATCGGCCGCTATCAGACGCCCGCAAAGACCGCCGTGAGCACTCATATCAAAGCCCGGACCGAAAAACCCGCCAGCTACCCCGACAGATTTCCGGTGCCCGACGCCAAAGTCACTTGGACCAAGCCATACCCAGAGTACGCGCCGGCTGATTTCGTGGCGGCTGTCGTGTTGGCCAACGCAGGGCCGAAGGGTTGGGCCGACCCGCCCGAAGTCAAAGATGTGAGCCGGCCGATGAACAGCTATACCGGACCAGTAGGCAAGGACGAGCGCGGCCGACCGCTCAATCCCATGGGCCGCACGGGGATCGAAGGCCGAGGGTTGCTCGGGCGCTGGGGCGCCAACTACGCAGCAGATCCGATCGTGACGCGCACGAACCCCAAGACCCATGAGCTCGAGATGCTCGCCATCCGTCGAAAGGACTCGGGTGAGTGGGCCATTCCCGGCGGAATGGTGGACGAGGGTGAAGAAGTCTCCGCTACACTCGCTCGTGAGTTTCTCGAAGAGACCGGCGTGAACCTCTCCATGACTGACGCAAAGCTGGTGTTCCGAGGCTACGCGGACGATCCGCGCAACACCGACAACGCGTGGATGGAGACGACGGTCAAACACAAACACCTGTCCGCCGACGAAGCCTCGAAGATGGAGCCCAAGGCAGGCGACGACGCCGCGGCGGTAGCGTGGATGCCTCTGACCCCGGCCAACGTAGGAAAGCTCTACGGAAACCACTCGGCCTTCGTGCGCCTCGCGATGCAATCGCTCGAGTCCTCGTGACGCCGAGGGCGCCTTCGATTCGAAACGCGACGACGATCCGGGCGCAGCGCGCATGCGCTCTGCGCTCCTGAATCCCGCCGACGTAAGGCTAGTGTCCGCACATCGCGATTGGCCCGGAGTGATCTGCTGGTCCGTGTTCAGCGCATAACCGACAACCGCGCGGTTCGGCTCGACGCGCCGTGCCCTCGGCTCACGGAGATCGTCCGTGTCTGCGTGAGATCGTCTGCGTCTGCGTCAGACCGTCTGCGTCAGACCGTCAGATCGTCGGCGTCAGATCGTCTGCGTCTGCGTCTGCGTCAGATCGTCTGCGTCAGATCGTCTGCGTCTGCGT
>CAYXDO010000153.1:0-28080 GCA_964463485.1 uncultured Myxococcales bacterium
AGAGCCGCGCCGAATTTCGACGCTACTGGCTGGCTAGCGAGCCAGGGTCTCACTCATCGAGAGTGGCTTGGGTTCCCGAAGTGGTTCGCGCGTGGCGCGGACCGTCGTTGATCTCCTCGACAGCCGCCGAGGTCCCGAAAATGCCGTGCCCGTGCCCGTCCGTGCCCGTGCCCGTGCCCGTGCCCGTGCCCGATCCTGAGGTAGGATGGGGATTAGACAGGATTCGACAGGCTTAGACTCGACACAGTAGTGCTAGTAGCCTTCATGCCGAGCTCCGTACTGAGCCCACGCCCGCTCGGGGGACGAGTACCGGTCCTTGATGTAGCGAAGCATGCCGGCCGCCTCTTGGAGCGCGTCGCCGATGCCGGCTCGGCCCTTGGGATAGTAGCGGTCGACGTTCGAGAGCAGGAGCTGGCCGAGGCCGGTCGCCGAGGAGTGAGCGCTGATCACTCCGCGCCGAAGCTCTTCGTGGATCGCCGGCCATCGCGCCTGGTTGGTGGCGCGGGCGCCGTAGGTATAATTGGGTCGCCCGACGATGCCCGCCGACTCACGCCGAAGGATGTTGTGGAGCGCACGGGAGCTTGCCCACCGCTCCGGAACTTCGGCCAAACGGGCGGCTTCGCGAAATAGCCCGACCGCCTGCGGAGAGCCCGGCTCGTATCGGCGAAGCCGAGGAGGCGAGGTCAAACGCTCGAAATAGACCTTGGCCGTAGTGGGTCCCAGAGTTGGGCCGCCGGTGAGTTGCTCCGAGCGCTTGAAAGCGGCCACGCCCGAGTTGGTGAGGGGAAGGCCAGACTCCCGCGCGAGACGACAAACCTCCCGCAGCCCTTCGATACCTACCCACTGCTCTCCGGCGAGCGCGCCCGACGGATTGCCGACCCGCGCGGACTTCTTGAGTTGCTGAATTTTGGATACGTCCGAGTCCAGGCCTCGGAACAGCGTCAGGGCGTTTCGCAACTCCTCGACGCTGATCGGAGTCGCCTGGCCCCGCACCCTCCGCTGCTCTACGCCAAGGTGGCCAAGCTGGCTCTCGTCCGTCGCGTAGCGAACCTTGGCCTGGCCGTCGCCGAGCGGTGGAGCTGCCTCGACCGGAGTCGAGAGCGCGCGAATCAGCTCCCTGATCCCTCCGCCAGTCTCGAAAATATCGGGCTGGGACTCTCGCGTCGGGTTCGAGACGGGAGGAGTTGCAGGGCGACTCCAAGTGGTGGGTGAGATCAGTGATCTGTGAGCTCCGCCGAGGGTGACTGTCATCGTTTTCTCCTTGGGCTCCGAAGAGCGAAGTCATCGAACGCACGGTTCGTGCCCGCCGGCATTCCGGGCATTTTGAAGTTGTGCCGTCCGAAGCATTGGCCCCTCGCGGAGTCAGGTGGCTCATCGAGGAGTCACGAAGAGGCTCCGCAGGCCCGGGTTCGACTCGCGCGAGGCTTCGTCGCTCGGATTTGTGCTCGCCTCGACCTTGAATATCGCTCCCATGCCGACGATCCTCGGGGTGATGCGATGGCTGGATCGCGACTCCGGGCAGTTGGCCCCGATGAGCCGGAGATCGTCAGGTTTGGTCGGTGTGAATCCGTTCGCTCGGCGTGCTCGCCTCGAGGTTGGGTTGTCGCGGCTCGGGCTGATGGCCGCGCAGATTTTCCTCCTGTTCGGACTCGCCGTTCCGCTCGGTTGTGGCAATTCGCCCATCGTTCGATTCGAATTCGGCGAGCCCGCACTCCTCGTCGCCGTCGACGAAGACGTGGCTCACGTCGTTCGCGAAGTGTATCGAGGCGACGGAGCGCTGATGCTGACCGCTTCACCGGGGACCACACTCATCACGCTGCCTCTCTCCGGTTTTCGCGCTCCGGATGGGTCCGTCGTGCAACTCAGCCGCCTGGCGGAGGCGGAGGTGTCGCTCGAAGGCGCTCCACTTCCGAGCGGTTCCTGTGGCCGGTGCACGACGCCGAGCGGGTCGAAGACCCAGCTCATCACGGCTGGGGACCGTTGCCCGGTTCCGCGGTTTGCCGAGGCATCGGAGGTGAGGGCGAATGGTTTGGAGGCGATCTCCCTGGAGAGACTCGGCGAGCTGCGGGCAAAGATCGTTCTCGACTGGCCAGGCGAATGCGGGTGCCTGACGAGCGACGCCCATCCAGAGCCTCCGAGCCTCGAGTGGTGTGAGCTCGACTTGACGCGAGTCGAGGTCGCGACCGCTTCCATCGAGTCGGACGGCACCTTCGTCGGAGTCAATCGCTCCCATCTGATCCTGGCCGCCCCCGGAACCGAAGGAGAAGTCCTCGAATTCGAGGAACCCTATCTCAGCCCTCCGGGTCTCATTCGCCTCATAGGGACGTCGACTGATCCGGTGTTGGCCGTTCTGGATCCGTTTGGACAGCTCTCCGTGGAGAGACTCCGCCGACATGGCGAGTCGATCGGGCGAGCGATCCAACCCGGACCGCCCGATTTTTCCGCCGAGTCCATTCAGATCACGGCAGGTGGCGAATTCCGGGCCAGCGGACACGTAGGTGGTCGGCCTTCGATTCAGCTCTGTACGGTGGGTGACGGCCTGTCGTGTGTCGAAGAAGAGCTCTGCCCGAGCCTAGGGCCGACCGAGAGCGTTCGGAGCCTAGGGACGTTGGAAGGCGCTCCGGCGGCTTATTCGAGCTCTGGGCGAGTGTTGGTTCGTTCGGCTGAAGGGTGGAGGTGCTTGGACACGACTCATCCCCCGAGGGTTCAGTTGACGCCCGCGTTGGAGGCATCCTGGGAGAGCCTTCGTCTCGTCTCGGGGCAGTGGGTCGACGGTCTGATCGAGGGTGCGAGTGGGAGTGTGTTCGTGTGTATGGAGGGAACGACGCCACGGGGGCCTGCGACCGCGGTGATGCGAGCCTCGATGGACACGGCACAACCGCGGTTCGAGTGGGTTGGCGGCGCGGAGGAGGGCAATTGTCGACTCGTCGTCGTGCCCGGTGCGATCCCGAGAGTGGTCGCGTGGTTTGAAAGGAGCCCCTCGAGCGAGCTCCGATTGTTCGAAGCCGACGGTCGAGCGTTGGAGAGCTCCGAGTTGTTTCTGGGCGAAGCCGAAGCGCCGCAGCAACTCACGGATTTCGCGAGTGCCCCCACGGGATGGCTTGCGGTCCGAAATCCTGGGGGGACTTGGCGGCGTCGAGCTCCGACGGGAGTCTGGGCTCGAACTGTCGCGCGGTCTCCGAACGAGCTTGCGACCGAGCCGCTGAACGTCATCGCGAGCGGCGCGAGGATCGTGGCCTTCTTCGGGCGAATTCAGCCCATGGAGTTGGTCGGGCGAGGTTGCGAATCAGCGCTCGTACCGATGGACTTTCCAGCGGGTCGAGCGGGCGACCGGGCGCTGGACGTCGCCGTGATGGAGGACGGGCGTCACCTGGTCTCGGGTACTGATCTCTCGGGCAGTGGCTGGCTGAGGTTGTATGATCTCGAGACCGGCGCCTTCGAAGAAGGTCGCGGACTCAACGCCTTACCCATCACCGACGTGGCGAAGCTTGGTCTCGGAGCAGTTCTTCTCGATTCCGCGGGTGCGCTTTGGCGATGGAGCGGAGGCCCCCTGCTCATCGAGCGCATCCGCACGGAGGCCACGTTCGAGTCGCTGTCGAGCGCAGGGGGCGTCGCCTGGATGGGTGGCCGAAACGCCTTGGCGCGCCTTCCCGAGGGAGAGTCTGAGCCCGAGCTCGAATGGCTCGAAGGACTTCGAAGGGACGCCTTCGACCAGGACCCTCGCGACAGTGCGGCGACTCTTCTGGAGCTCGCCGCCGTTTGTTCGGATCGGGTCCTCGTCGGATCGAGCGAGGAGTTGGCCGCGCCCAACCGTCACCGGACCGATCAGACGAGCCTGTGGTGGCTTGGCGCCCCGGGCTGCGGCGCAGGGTGGGAGGGGCTCGGGTTATGTGGATTCGATTTCGTCCGCGATGGCGAAGCTCCTCGAAGCTTCGAGTCGCTCGTGGCCGTGGCTCACGACAACCCTCCGCTCATGGTCTTCAGGTCCGATACCTCGGAAGATGGGTCGGTGGTGAGTCGGGGTCCGGGCTCGACGTTGGTTCCGTTTCTTCCGACGGGAATCGGCTCGGACGGCCAGCGTTTTCTTGTCGGAGGGCGGAGGCTCCGGGCCGCCGCTGGTTCAAAAAACTGAGCCCAAGCTCGCTGTCCCACTCGGCTGCGGCGATTCGCGGTTGTGTCGGTTCTCGCTGACCTAGCCCCACGCGCAGGACGGTAGATCTCAGGCCGGTAGCGTGGGCCGCTCAGGTTGGCCTGAGTTGTCGGCGACTTCGCCGGCCGTTGGCGCCAGACCCGCGGGTTGCGACTGTTGCGACTGTTGCGACTGTTGCGACTGTTGCGACTGTTGCGCATGGGTATCGTCGATGATGACGGCATCCGCCGCCGAAGTGCCACCCGCGCCCGGGTCATCAGCAGGAGCGCCGGCCTTTTCGATGGGTGCGACATCATGGACTCCTGCGGGAGTCGCGAGCTCTTCCGACCCCACACTCGGGGGTGCTCCTAGCAGGGTTGGTGAGTCGGACTCATCAGGGTCCGCCGCGCGGGCCGACGGGAAGGCAAACTCGAGCGCGCCGATCTGCTCCTCGGGATCGCTGAGCGCGCCCACCGGTCCAAGCTCGGCCACCGAGAGCGCGCCAATCTCGACCGATCCTGCACGGCCCTGAATCTGCCGAATGGCGACCCTAGCCACTTCCTTGAGCGAGAGCTCGTTGAAGAGGCCCCTCGAGAGGGGCACGAGCGCCTGCACCGACCGGATGGTTCCGAAGGCTCCGAGCGCCTTGGCCGAGCGCGCCTTGACCTCCAAGTCGTCGTGCTCCAAGAGCTCGAGGAGGACGTCTTCCTGACCTGGAAACTTCATGTCCCACATCCGCGAAATGACCGCCTTGGCGCCGTCCGCATCGATCTTACGCACGACCGTCAACAGGCGAGCGCCGAGCTCACCGCGACCAGCGTCGATGATTCGATCGAGCGCGAAGCTCCGTAGAGCTCCGCTTCCCTCGCGAGCGCATACCAAGAGGGAAGCGGTCGACATCTCGACGCCGTGAGCCTGAATGAGCGCTTTGAGGGACGCGAGCCTCATGTCGTCGGGTACGAACCTCGACTCGGCCAGCCCGCGCAGGACTTCGAACCCCTCCGGCCCCAGTCTCTTGGCCGCAAAATATCGGAGGCGGTGGGAGGCGTCTTTGGACGCTCGTCGAATCGCGAGCTGAGTTTCGGGCGAGTCCGGAGCGATGTCGATCAGAGTTTCGAGGGCGGTCCCTCGATTCTCCTCGCTGCCGTCAGACCCCACGACATCGGCCAGCACCCTCCGAGCCTCACTCACTCGCGGTCCGGTCGGAAACGCCCTCAGCAGCGCTTCGGCCGCGAACACCCTGGCTCGGGAGCCGGGCTCCCGCCAGGCGCGGGACAAGAGCCTCGCCTCGAGCGGCTCGGCGAGCCGCTTCTCGATGGACGTCACGAGGTCGACGAGGGACTCACTCAGGGCAAGCAAACTCAGGTGATCCGGCCGCACCTCGTGAATGACCAGGCGAATGTCGCCTCGCTCGATCTCGAGGTCCGGGAGGAATTGGATCTTCTCACGAAGCTCCGCATCCAGCAGCCCGAGCACCTCCGTACGGTCACCGGCCACGACGAAACGAGAATCGAAGAAGTGTTCGCCGATCTCTACTCGGTCCTCGGAGGAAACCGACCGATGCGCTCGCAGCAGCGAGAGATTGGAAGGAATTTGGCCTTTGGTTTCGAGGCCGATGCGAGTCGTGTCTTGCGCGACGTCGAGCTCCACTCGCAGGCTCATGACACCTCGGGACCCTGACGCCACGAAGACTCGCCCCGACTGACTCACATTCGAAAAAGCGGGGTACTTTCGGAGCATCCTCATCGCGTCCGAGCACGCGCGCAGCTTGTCGGACGCCTGTTCCGATTTTCTGTCGAGAACCCAGTCGAGCAGACGCTGGATCAGGTCGGAGACTGGGTCTCCGCGAAAGTTGGGAGCCTTCGCGTTCACGGTTCGAAGAACGGTGCGAGCCGCTCGAGCGCGCTGGACACCTTGTTCTCACCCTCGAGCAGCGCGCGCGCGTCCACACTCACCCCTGGGCGAGGATGACTGACCACGGAATGCTCGCCGAATTCGAAGAGCGACGGGCCAAAATCCGAGCTCTCGAGCGCTTCGACGAACGCGCTTCGGTTGTCCAAGACTCTGAGTGTTGGTCCGTCGCTCCAGATCACCACCGCGTGGAGCTCCCCCGAAGACTTCGTGGGACCGAGCGCGATCGATAGGCGATCGGCGGGTACTCCGAGGAGTCGCAGCGTGGCGTACTTGGCCAAAGCATAGTCTTCGCAGTCACCCAGGCCCGAGGACACTGTCTCGAGCGGTGACTTCCAACTATCGACGACGTCTGCGACGTACGCCAGTTGCTCGTTCATCCAACGGTTGACCAACTCGACTCTTTCGGACTCTGGAAGTCGCCGATTCAGCGGGTCGTTGACGAAGCTCTCCCAAGACTCCAAGCGCGCCACGCCCGGTCCAAAGTGCGACCGCGACGAAATCTCGAGCACCTCGCGCGGGATCGTGAGCTTTCCGTGGACGACAACGGGGCTTGGGAGCGTCGCCATGAGCGCGTCGAACCGAGAGCTCGAGGGCTCCGGCTCGCTCACGACGGCCAGTGGCAAGCCGGCGAGCGGCCGCCCTCCCGCCACGATCCCATAGAGCGGTCCCGCTACTCCCGTCGGCAGCTTCGAGCGGGCCAGGGACACGAGACGCGAGCGCACCGCCCGGCGTGTGGTCGCCCCGAGGCTGGGCCCCAACGGATCCACGCGATCCGAGCTCCCGAGATCAGTGCGCGCGCTCTCCGACGCGCCGGCGTGCGACGCCGAAGGGCCAGCGCTCGGAGCGCTCCTGGTTCCGGGCACGACACGCATCGGACGGATTCTAGCGATCTTCGCGCGTCTTCTGCACTGAAATCCTACGGGAGTATCAGGGCGTCCTGACGGACTTCAAGGCGACTTCGCGGACTCTCGCGCAGCGCTTGTCCTCATCGAGCGCGATCGTGAGCTCTCGGCGAACTGACGCGGAAGCCGCAGGAAGAGAAGATATCAATGGCTCGAGCCGTCTCACGCTCTCGAGTGAGCACGTGGCCGGGACCAACATCGACGCCATCCGGCTTTCGAGCTCGTCGTCCTTGGAGGCGGAGCGCAAGAGCGCCAACAACTCGGCGCTCAGGAGCTCCCGAAGGTCCTCCTGCCGGGCCGGGAGGATCGAACTCATGACCGCGATCTTCTCCTCCAAAGAGAGTGTCGGGCCGCGCAGACGCTTCAAGAGCTTTCTCTTCGAGTCCAGTGACGGCCGCGCCGCCTCGACTCGAAGCGCGCCGATACGACCGGGCGCGCTCCGATCGCTCTGACGCTCCGCTGCCAACAGCTTCGCGACTTCTGGGTGATCGAGGCTCGACAGCACCTCGAGGGTCGACCACCGCCGCTCGGGATCGAGAGTCCCCGACCCAAAAACCTGGAGGAGCAGCTGCTGAGTTTCCGGGCTTCGCGCGATGGCAGTCAGACCGTCGTAGCTCGCTTTCCACGTATCGGACCCTACGCGATCGGAGCTCAACCTTTCGCCGAGGAAGCGCTCGAGCCGGTCCTCGATCTTGCTTGGGACGTACCTCCGCACCGAACCCTCGAGACCTCCCCGGCCCAGCGTCGAAATGACGAACGCGGCGATCTCCGGAAGCTCCTGAGACCCGAGCCGCTCGGTCACGATCTCCGAATATCGCGGCGCCGAAAGCTCTGCCGACCGTACTGACTCCCAGAGTGACTGCCACAGCATGAGTCGGAGCAACGGGTCGTCGATCTTCGGGAGAGCCAGTTGCGCTCGCTCGCGAGCCTCCGGCGCAAGCGCGACCTTGACGTAATCCTCGTCGCCGAGATTCGGCCACACGAAGTCGGGGCACGCATCGCCAGCGAACGCCTCGAGCCGGGTGCGCGGACCGGCGTAACTGACCGTCCGACTCGAAGTGAGCACGAACCCAGCTCCCACGCTGCACTCGCCCCTGCACGAATAGAGCCCGACCCGGGTGACGTGCCGCCGAGCTCGCGAGTCGCTCTCGAGGTAGAGCCCGTCGATCTTGCCGCCCTTGCACTCCACGTCGACACGAACCGAATCGAGCCCCGCGCTCTCGAGCCACGACTCGGACCAGACCCTCAGATCCATCTTCGATTTGTCCGGCGCTGCTCGGCTGAGCGACTCGACGAAGCTGGCCCGAGCCGCCGATCCGAACGCGTGTCTCTTCAAGAAATCGGACACGCCGAGCCTGAACACTTCCGAGCCCAACGCGAACCCGAGTTGCCGGAGCACCGACGCGCCCTTGCCGTACGTGATCCCGTCGAAGCTCGAGAACGCCTCCTCGGTCGACTGAATTCTACCTGCCACGGGATGGGTCGTCGGGAGCTGGTCCTCGAGGTACGCCGACTGTTTCATCGATGAGTTGAATGAAATCCAGGTCCGATGGCCCTCCACGACGGCTTGCACCGCCAGCGAAGACATGTAGCTCGCGAAGGCTTCGTTCAGCCACAAGTCGTCCCACCAAACCATGGTCACGAGGTTGCCGAACCACATGTGCGCCATCTCGTGCAGAATGAGCCGCGCGCGCCCCTCGAGCTCCTGCCTGGTCGGTGCTCCTCGATACACGAAGGCCTCCTGGATCGTTACTGCTCCGACGTTCTCCATCGCTTCGTAGTTCATCGCGGGGGCAACGATCTGGTCGTACTTGGGAAATGGGTACGGAATCCCAAAATATCTCTCGAAGTAGTCGAGACCTCGCCGAGTCACCTCGAAGAATTCCTCTGCCCGCAGGTGTTGCGCGAGAGCGCGACGTGCGAAGAGTCGCAGAGGCACGCGATGGGATTCGTCCGACCAGGACACGTAGTCCCCAGCGTGAAGGGAGAACAGGTAAGTCGAGAATCTCGGCGACGCTGGAAAGACGTGGCGCGCGCGTCTCTTGGGCAGCGCGCTCACCGAGGTCTCTTTGACCGAGCTGATCACGACCCAACTCTCGGGAGCGTCCACCGTGAGCTCGAAGGTCGCTTTGAGATCCGGTTGGTCGAAGCAAGGGAAGACTCGATTCGCATAAAAGGGCTCGAGGTCTGTGAACAGATAGACGAGCCCGTCCTCTGGATCGACGTATCTCGAGAGCTCCTCACCATTGTCGGAGTAAGGGTGCCGAAAGGTGACTCGGACTTGGTTTGGGCCAGGGGTGAGTCGTTGCTGGGGCAGGGTGATGATCGCTCCTCGGTGGCTTGGTGGGACTTGCTTACCGCCGATCGAAAGGGCCAGGACCTTGCCGCCGTCGAAATCCAGGGTCAGATCCCCGTCGAGCTCCTTCAGGTCGAAGTCGATCGTGGCGACTCCGTCGTAGGTCTTGGCGTGCCCGTCGAGGTCGAACGAGAGCTGATAGCGCACGTTCGACACCTTGGAGGAGCGCCACCGGGCATAGGCCTCTGTGAGAAACGGAGCGTTGGGTTCACGGGGCGGCGGTGCGCCCGAAAGTGCCAGGAGAGCGACGACGAACACAGCGCAATTGAGCGCCCGATCGGGGCGAATGTACAGGTGTCCGCACCAACGTGCCCGTCCGTGCTCGAACAGACCGGTGCCAAGAACCGATCGTCAGGGCCCGCGAATTTTCACGATCGCATGTCGAGCAAGCTCCCTGGCGTCTTCGGTGTCCCGTTCGTCGCCTGCGATCGCCTCGAGCGCCGCGAGGTGAGTCTCACTCCCGAGCTCCCCGAGGGAGCGGATGGCGACGAGTCTGAGGTCGTCTTCGGGATTTCGGGCAATTTCGATCAAGGTGCTCGCACCCTCCGAGACTCTGTGGCTTCCCATCAGCGCGATCGCGAGCGTTCGCTCGGCAACATTTCGGGATCGAGCCTTCCGCGCGACTTTCTCGCCGGACCCTTCGTCACCGAGCCAGTGAAGGGTCGCCCAAATCACCAGTCGCTCGGACCAACCGAGAAAGAGCTTCGAGGAAGTCGCCCGCAGCGCAGGGATCGCCGCGCTGTCCCCTAGCCTCCGAAGGCCTTCGGCCGCGTCGAGCCGCCGACGCGGGATCTCGAGGAATTTTTCGAGCAAAGAGCGCCCGCGAGCGTCCCCGAGGGAGGCCAACGCGAAGGCCGCTTCGAACCCCGAGTCTGGGTCCTCGTCCTTCATGGCCGCGAACAAGGCGCTCCTCGCGCGGTCGGCCCGGAGGTCTCCGAGCGCGGCGGCGGCCTCCCTGCGCACCAGCGCCGACGGGTCTGCGAGGAGCTCGAGGAGCCTGGTCAGGGACGCGTCGCTCGAGTCGTCCATCATCGCCAAGACGACTGCCGCCTCGCTTCGAACCGCTGCGTTCTCGTCCTTGGTCAAACCGAGCGCGAGCTGCTTGACGGACTCATTGGGAGGAAACATGTCCCGCGCTGCCCACGCGGTGATCGCCAGGAGCGCCGCGTGCCGCACTTGAGGCACTTCGTCAGAAAGACAAGTCACTACCGCTTGCTGCACCGTGGGCGTGACCTGGTCGAGCTCCCACGAGGCGACCGCCCCGAGCGCCGCGTGGCGACGCTCGGGATCCGGGTCGGAGAGACTCGCGAGACTTACCTTCGTCACTTGATTTCGGACCCCGGGGGCGCGTCGTCGGGCACCGCGAGGAGCCAAATCTCCTTACCTCCTGGACCAGCCGCCAACACCATCCCCTGACTGAGTCCGAACTTCATCTTGCGCGGCTTGAGATTGGCGACGACCGCGACTTTTCGACCGGTGACTTGCTCCGGAGTGTACGCGGTTCGAATCCCCGCGAACACGGTCCGAGGATCGGGCTCTCCGAGGTCGATCGTCAACTTCAGGAGCTTGTCAGCCCCCTCCACGAGCTCCGCGAGCTTCACCAGACCCACGCGCAGGTCGATTTTCGAGAACTCATCGATCGTAATCTCCTTGGGCGGGCCCTCGGGCGCGCCTTTCGCCTCGGGCTTGGCGGCCTGAGCTGGCCCCTTCTTCTCGGGCTCGGCCACTTTCTTGGCCTCCTTCTTCTTCTTCTCGGGCTCGGGCGCTGCGTCTTTGACCTTCGACTCCTCGATGATTTGCTCGAGCTTCTTGGCGTCGAGGCGATCCAGAATTCTCTCCGTGGGAGGACTCACTGGACGGTCGATGAGGTCGAACGCCGCTGCCTCGTCGAAGTGCTTTGGAGGATCGATCCCAAGCACCTTCGCGGCGCGCTCCACCACGTCGGGTACGACCGGCGCGAGCAACGTGATCGCCGCCCGGCCCAGGTTTGCGCAGAGTGTGATCGTGTCGCGGGTTTTGTCAGGCTCGCTCGCCGCGGTCCTCCACGGCTCGGCGTCCTGAAAGATCTTGTTACCCACTTCCGCGATGGCGAGCGCGCATCGCACCGCCGTCGCCAGGTCAAACGCGCGGTAGGCCTCCGCGGCCTCTCGGATCCGCGATCGCGCCTCCGCCACGACGGCCTCGGACCCAGCCGGGAGCTTGCCGTAGAGGCCGCCGAGCTTGGTCGCCAGGAACGGTGCGGACCGATAGACTAGGTTGCCGACGTTGTTCACGAGCTCGGCGTTCACGCGGGTCGAGAGCTCGACGATGGAGAGGTCGAGGTCCTCCGGCTTCGGACCGATCTTGCTTGCGTAGTAATATCTCAAATAGGAGGGGTCCAGGTGCTTCGAGTAGGTGGACGCCAGGACGAACGTCCCGCGTGACTTCGACATCTTGACGCCGTTGACCGTCAGCATCCCGTGCACTCTCACCTGACTCGGGAGGGTGAGTCCGGCGGTCTTCAACATCGCCGGCCAAAACAACGTGTGAAAGTACACGATGTCCTTGCCGATCACGTGCACGATGTTCGCGCCCCCCTCGCGCCAGAACGCCTCGGAGAGCCCAGGACGATTCAGGAGTCGGGCCAAATTGTCGGTCGAAGCGATGTAGCCGACCGGAGCGTCGATCCAAACGTAGAAGTATTTGTTGGGGAGGTTCGGGATCTCGAAGCCAAAATACGGCGCGTCTCGCGAAATGCACCAGTCGGCCAAGCCTTGAGTCAACCAACCCTCGAGCGAGTTTCGAATCTCCGGCTGAAGTCGGCCTGCTGCGCTCGTCCAATCCCGAAGAAACTCCGTGAGCCTTGCGAGCTCGACGAACTGGTGCTCGGTGGACTTCGAGATCGGCCTGGTCCCCGTCAGCGTGCTGTAAGGCGTGATCAGATCGGTCGGAGCGTACGTCTTTCCACAGCTCTCGCACACGTCCCCGTACTGATCCTTGGAGTGACAATTGGGACACTCTCCCCGGACGAATCGGTCCGGCAGAAAGCGCTGGGCCTTCTCGTCGAAGAGCTGGTCCACCCTTCGAGTCCGAACCAGATCTGCCGCCTGGAGCTTCGCGTAGATTTCGTGAACCCACTTCCGATTTTCGTCGGTGTTCGTGGAGTAGTAGCTGTCGAACTCGATGCCGAACGCCGAAAAGTCCCGAAGGTGCTCATCCCCCATCTTCGCTATGAATTGCTCCGGCGTGATCCCCTCCTTCAGGGCGGCGATCTCGACGGGCGTGCCGTGAGTATCGTCGGCGCACACGAAGTAAGCTTCCTCTCCGAGCAGCCGGAGCGCGCGGACCCAGATGTCGGTCATCAAATATTCGACGAGGTGACCGAGGTGAATACTTCCGTTGGCGTAGGGAAGAGCGGCGGTGACGAGGTATGGTTTTTTCATGATTCGAGTCCGATTCAGCGACGGGAGGTCGAAGGCAGAAACGTCTCTCCGGCGAGGGCGAGGCAGAGTTGCTCGGCGACGATCCTTCGATTCGGGTTGTAGGGCGACGTCGATTCGCGGCGAGTCAGATCGAGCGAGCGGGCGCGCCGCAAGAGCTCCGTGAGCGTACGGCTGTCGACGAGGTCGTAGAGGTCGCTCAGCCGATCCGAGTTGGCCACCTCCGCTTCATCGCCGCCAAGACGGAGAAAGATTTGATCTCTGATCCACACACCCAGCAGATCGAGAAAGCCGGCGAAGTCGTCTTCGGGCAGACTCTCCGCAGTCAGAAGCGCCAGCGCCGTTCCGCCCGGTCGACCTGGCTCGAGAGACTGATCGAGCTCCACCGCCCGATCGCGCACCGCCCTCAGGGCGTCCAAATCCGCGGCAAGCGCCCGGCCTACCGATCCCTTCGAGAGCGCGGCCAACAGCTTCGCCGATTCTTCGTCGAGCTCCCGGCGCTCGACCAAAATCCGAGCGATCTCCGCGTTGGGTACCGGAGCAAAGGTCACGCGCTGGCACCGACTCAGGACCGTGACGAGCAACGAGTCCGGGCTCGCTGACGTCAAGATGATGCGCGCTCCGCCTGGAGGTTCTTCGAGGGTCTTGAGGAGGGCGTTCTGCGCCTGCGGGTTCATGCGATCCGCGTCGCGAATGATCAGGACTTTGTGAGGTCCCTCGAGCGGCGCCAAATGGAGCAGGCGCGTGACCTCGCGGACGTCGTCGACCTTGATCGCGTCGCCTTCGGGATCCAGCACGAGCACGTCGGACAGCGAGGAGGCCTTGGCGCGCCGGCAATTCGAACATGTCCCGCAGGCCCGAGCGTCCTTGGCTTTTTTACACATGAGGCGCGCGGAGAGGCTCCGAGCGGCCTGAAACTTGCCGACCCCGTCCGGTCCGGCGAACAAGAGCGCATGATGGAGCCGCCCGCTCGTTACCGAGGCGGCCAGCCGCTCGGCGGCCGAGGTCTGGCCGAGCAAGTCGAAAGGGAGGGCGTCCAAAGCCGCGCGACCCTACGAACCGCGGTTCGCGGGGTCAACCAGAGCGACCGCCGATCGACCGATTGCTCGTTTGCCCGATTCGAATGAAATTCGTTCCATGGCGTGGACCTGGAGGTCGCTGACCTCTCCCCTGCTGCGCGGCTCGGCCTGCCTTGCTTTCGCTTGCTCCGGCGAGAGCCTCGTCGAGCTCGACAGTGACATCGCTCAGACCGTCTACAGATCGGGAGCCGTAGCTGACGGCACGATCGAGGTCGTGTTCACCGAGCCCGGAACCACGACGGTTCCCGCCGCGGACGCCAAGCTCATCGAAGCTATCGACGGGGCTTCTCTCGCCATCGACGTGGCGAGTTATATGTTCACGCGCGATCCGGTCGCCGACGCGCTGGTGCGTGCGAAAAATCGAGGTGTCTCGGTTCGCTTCGTCGGAGACGCTGACGAGTCGACCGCCTCGGGCTACCAAACCCTTCTGGCCGCAGGGATCCCGATGAAGCTCCGCCCGGCCGGCGACTACATCATGCACGACAAGTTCGTCGTGGTGGACCACAGCATCGTGTTCGCCGGATCGATGAACCTCACCGACAACGGCGCCCAGCGAAACAACGAGAACTTCGCTCGCATCTCGAGCCCCGGCCTCGCGGCCGCCTACTCAGCTGAGTTCGAGCAGCTCTTCTCGGGCAAGTTCGGACCCGCCAAGTCCGTGGTGACTCAGGAGCGCGCCCACACCGTCGGTGCCACCCGCGCCGAGGTTTACTTCTCTCCCAAGGACGACATGGTCGCCAAGGTTCGGGCCGAGCTCATGTCGGCCCAGTCCACCGTCCGATTCATGATTTACGAGTTCGGCAACTTGGCGATCGCCAACGAGCTCGTGGCGACTCACCAGCGCGGCGTAGAGGTCGTTGGGCTGTTCGACGCGGGCAAGAGCGGCGGAACGAGCAGCCGGGACGAGGTCGTGGTCGCCGCCGGGATCCCGACCTTCCTCGATGGCAACGAGGCCAAGGCCGGGTGGTCTGGCGGAGACCTCCACCACAAGGTCATGATCATCGACGAAGCCGGTCCGAACCCGGTCGTCTTGACCGGCTCGTTCAACTGGACCACCACCGCGGCGACGCGTCACGACGAGAACCTCCTGATTCTCCGTGGAGCCGAAATTGCCCGAATCTACGGCGCCGAATTCTGCCGAGACTTCGCCATCGCCAAGCCGCACCCGCTTTCGCCCGCGGCCCCCGCGGGGCTGTGCGCCCGAATCCCCGCGATCCCCGTAATCAACGAAGCCTTGGCGAATCCCGACGGAGTCGACCGCGACGAGGAGTTCGTAGAGATCGTCAACCCGAGTGAGTCGCCGATTGATCTCACTGGGTATCAACTCAGAGACGCCACGAGCCTGCGCCACGTCTTCGGGCCCACCTTGCTCCCGCCGGGGAGCGGCGTGGTGGTCTACTCGGGCGGCGCGAATCGCCTCAAAGCGTCCACCGGGCAACTCTCCCTCAATAACGACACGGACCAACTCGTCCTGTTGGACTCCAGAGGTCAGCCGGTCGACCAACTCACCTATACGAGCCCGGTCTCCGGAGTCTCGTTCAACCGCGCCGTCGACGGGGATCGAAGCTCCGCGATGGAGCTCCACCAGCTCCACAGCGCCGCCAAGTCGTCGCCGGGCCGTCGCCTCGACGGCACCGCGTGGGCTCCTTGGGAGACGCCTACGGCGCCGCCGCCGCCGCCTCCGCCTCCGGCTGGGGTCCTGATCAACGAGGCGCTCGCGGATCCGGCCGGCACCGACTTGGGTGCGGAGTACGTCGAGATCGTGAACTCAGGAACCAACCCCGTCGACATCACCGGCTGGACGCTCTCCGACGCGACCGCCGTTCGCCACACCTTCGCCGCGGTCACGCTTGCGCCAGGCAAGGCTTTGGTCGTGTTCGATCGAGGCGATCACTCCTCGGTGCCGAGCGCGGTGAATGCGTCGACCCAGCTCCTTTCTCTCAACAACTCCGCCGAGACCGTACGGCTGAGAGACGCGTCTGGTGGGCTGGTGGACGAAGTCGTGCTCCCGGCCGCCACGTCCGGAGTGAGTCTCAATCGAAGCCCCGACGGCGTACCGGGAGCTTCGCTTGCGCCGCACAACCGGGTCAGCTCCGCGCCCCAGTCGCCTGGGCTACGAGCCACCCTCGAACCCTGGTGATACTTCTCGCCCCCGGACCGTAGGCATTCGACGCGGTCAGCGACCGAGTACGGGTTGGAGGGCCGATACTCATGCAGCGCGTTTATTTTCCCTTCGCCGACGGTCGACTCGGGTACAACTGCCCCGAGTGCGGCTCCAAGTGCTGCAAAGGGCTCGGGCTTCACGCGACTCACGGTGAGCTTCAGTGGCTCCTCGAAAAATACCCCTCGCTGTCGCTCTTCACGACCCGCCCGGCCCGGGCTGCGGAGCCTCACCTGCTGCGCGTCATCAACCATCCCCCCGGTTGCTTCTTCCTCGACGGCGCCGGAGCCTGCTCCGTGCACGCCAAACACGGGCGCGAGCACAAGCCGCTGATGTGCCGAACGTTCCCCGCCAATCGGTACTCTTTGGTCGGGCACTCACTCGTCGCTGATTTCGGACCGACTTGTCCCGTCCGAGTGTGGGAGGCGGGCTCCGGTGACTTCCCGCTGCGCCACGAGGAACTCAGACGCGACATCGAAGGCGACCTCGAGGCGGTGATGTCCCTGGCTTCACCGATGAGCTTGGACGACTTTGGCGAGCACCGAATCCTCGAGAGTGACCTCGCGTGGGAGGAGGCATTGCGGGACCTTCCCGTTCGCTCCCCATCTCTGACCTTGTTCGACCTCTGCGCGCGGATGACCGAGAACCTAGCGGTCCCGCGGTCGCCGGACGAGTTCGAAAGGAGGATGAACGCGCTGTCGCGCTTGATCGGGGCGGACGTCGATCCGTCCAAGCTCCGGAGCCAGCGGATCCTCCTTTTTCTCATGCCTCGCCTCCGCCTGCTCACCGCTCGCCTGCTTCCGTCGTCGTATCCGCGAGGCGAGCTCCAGCGACTCATGCCGCAGGTCGCCGTCGCCCTCGCCGTCTACCTCGAGGTCTACGCGGGCACGAACCAGAGCAGACTCACCGAGACGACCGCGGCGAGCGCTTTGGAGGTGGACTTTCGCTTCCTGCTTCAGCTTGCGCGAATCGACGAGCCCCCAACTCTCGAGTCCGTTCCCATCCAACTCGTCGTGGCGCCGCCGAGCGGCATCGAGCCCGAGCTGATGAGAGTCCTCGACGCGATGGTCGCGGCCAACGGCGCGACTACGACTCAGGAGATCCTCGAGCGCGTCGTCCCTCAGCCGGGCGCCCGCAGCAGAGTGATGAGGGCCCTCGCGGACGCGAGCGGGCCCTCGCGGACGCGAGCGGGCGGGCTGAGTTTCGGTCCAACGACCTAGCAGGTCGCTGAAGAAGTCGACTTCTCGGACCGCTGCGCTGTGCTTGATCGTCATGGATCAGCAAATTCACGCGCTTACGGGGTGAATCGGGCACGGGCACGGACGGGCACGGGCACGGCATGAGTTTCGGAGCCTTCTCAGCGAGCTGCTGGCTGGCTGACTAGTTGCTTCTCACCACCATACTCATTTCGGTGTGGCGATCTCGGACGTAGCCGCTCGCGAGGCTGCCTTCGTGCACGAGGTTTCCGTTCTGCGGATTCACGTAGAACCGGTTGTTTTTGCCGGCCTCGGAGTTGGTCGTCGCCGGGTCGTGATAGTTGTAATACGTGCGTCCGCGCTCGTCGGTCCCGCGACCGGTGATCATGACGAAGTGATCGGTGACGCCGTCGGCGTTGTAGTTGGCGTTTTTGTGAGAGACTCCGACGGCGACCGGGCGCCCCGAATCGAGCTGCTGGTCGATGTATTGGCGCGCCTCGCGAGTTCGTTCGGGCGTGGTTCGAACTCGTCCGTGAGAGTCCTCGCCGGTCGCGACCTGGATTCGGTTTCCGGTGTTCGGAGCGATGGGCGCGCCGGCGCGCCCCATCATCGCTCGGACCGCGCGGTAGCATGCGGTCGGTCCGGCTTCGGGCACGTTGCGAGCGTCGAACTGGCTGAGCCACGGAGCTTTGACTTGCACGTCTGCGCCTCTGGTCGTCGCTCCGTTTGCAGGGCTCGTATTTCGGCGTGTCTCGGCGTCGCGAGCCAAATCTCCCGCCCGCACGGCTCCGGGGGGAACGGGATCGTCCAGGCCGGGAGCGCGTCGACTTCGATCTGCGCCGGGCGCGCTCGGCTGAGTCCAGATATCGGCGCCGGGCGTCGTCTGCAAGGTCAGCAGCGCGTCGATGCCGAAGCGACCGTCGGCGGGCAACCCATGGGCGCCCTGAAATCCCTTGAGCGCCGCCTCGGTCTTAGGGCCGAAGATGCCGTCCTCCGCGAGGGGCGGCTGAATTCCTGAGCGGTTGAGGGCCGCCTGCATGTCTCTCACGGCGGTGTTGGAGTCGCCCCGGCGGAGCACCGAAACTCCGGTGGCGACGTCGTGGAGTGACTGCGGAATGAAGCCCGTTTGTGTCAGCCCTCGGGCGAAGGCGTTCACCGCCGCAGGCTCGCCGCGGTTCAGCGAGGGTTGAAAACGGGGGTCGATTCCGTTCACGGACACCATGTTGTGGGCCGAAGCATGAGCCGTGCCGAGCTCCGGAGTGCGGTGAGCTCGACGCAGCAAACGGGGAGTGAGGTGTGTGTTCCTCACTTCTGCAACGAGTCGGGTGCACTTGCAACGCGGCCAGGGCGCTTACGGCGCCTTGATTTCGGCAGCGATCGTGATGTCGAGCGGGGCGGCGGCGAGGGTGCATCGTGCGAAGTCTCCGCAGTCGACTTTTGGCGTTGCGTCGACGTGCAACTTCAGTCTGCCGGTCTGAGCTCCGAGCTCGGAGGCGACCGTGAAACGAAGCACCCCGGCCTCGATCGAGAGCTCCGCGCCCGAGACTTTGAAAACTTCGGCGCCATCGTCGCCAGAGAAGGTCAGGGTTGCGTTTGCGAGAGTATCGGAGCTTGGACTGTACCTCAGGACGGCGGCTTGGCCTGCCATGAGCGCATCCTGCGCCACGATCGCTCGTGGGCCTGCGAGATCAGGAATAGCCGCTTCGAGCGCCGCGCCTTCGCCGTCGAACAACCCAAACGTCCTGAGTGTGCCCTCCTCGCGAACGATCGCTCCCGCGGGCAACGAGAAGGTCGGCTTTTCGCACGTACCGCTCGCATCTCCGCCTCGAGAAACCTGCTTCATGTTGGCCGAATACAGGACCGCGGTCGCGAGCTCATCGAGCTGGAGGCAATCTTCCCCCGTGACCTCGGCCTCGATGGTAGCCACCGCCTCGGCGCCAGCAGGAAACGACGGACCCGCGCGCAGCGGCGTGGTGAGCTGAAACGCAGGCTTCTCCAAACCCGAAACGCGTGTCTCACCACGACACCCGATGATCCCGAGCGCTCCGGCCATCAAAGTCCTCACGAGGAGCTTCATGCAACGAGGCTAGCCCAATCCCAGCCAGACTCCGAGCCCACCCTAACCCGGCCGAGCCGGAACCCCGATGCACGAGCCTGATCCCCGATGCACGAGCCTGATCCCCATCGACTCGGCCTAGGCCTAGCCAGGTAAACCTGGAAGCTTAAGCGCGTAGCCGTTCACAGTCGACAGTCGCCCTCGAAGTGGATTTTGACTCTGCGCAAAATACGCAACCATATCGCACCTCAACCGACAATGTCTCCATGAGGACCGTGGGTTTTCAGTCACACGTCGTGTTGCCGGCCAGCATCGGTCCGCAGCACCTGGCCCGGACAGACTCGAAGAAGCCGACCAACACCAAGGACGGCTTGGATCTCACGCCGCGAACGCAGGCCCTCCGATCCGCCCAGGCGTATGCGGAGACAGCCGGTTCGAAGCTCGGGCTAGAAGCAAAGATGTCGCTTTTCCACGGGCGATTCAGCGCGGACGTCGATTTCCGTGATCCGCTCTTCGGCCACCTGACGGGGCCGAGTGTGTTTGGGAAGCTCGCCATCGAGCACAGCGGCGGCGCCGAGATTCGCTATCAAGCCGTTCGCGAGGGTGACGTGAAGCGAATGAGCAGCGAGGAGATCGCGCGGATCGACCCGCAGGCCGCCGCGCGCCACGCGCAATGGAATCAAGTGTCGCTGCGCTGGGATGCCGATTACGTGGTCGGGGGCCGACCGATTCACAACGAGGTCGAGACGACGCTCTCGGTCGACGCCGAGGGCAAGATCCGTCAGCAGCGCGACGACTACGACTGGAAGCGATGGATGGACCAAGCCGTTCCGTTCGTGCCGGAGCTCATCCGTCACAGTCGCCCGTTCAAGGCCCTCGTGAACTTGGCGCTGGGCGTCGTTACTCATTTCAAGGGTCGAGCGGTCGAATAGGTCGAACAGGTCGAACAGGTCGAACAGGTCGAACCGATCAGGTCGATCAGGTCGAATAGGCACTCTTGCTCGCTGCGTTCAACCGGTCGTGCGACAATGCCGCCCTGCGCGCTTTGGTGGTGATTGCGGTCCCGATCGTGCTTGGGGTGGGCTGCGGAGCTCCGACCAGCTGGCTGGATTCTGGTGCGTCTCGGTCGTTGATGCTCGTCGTCGTCGCCGAAGGCAAGCCCGTGTCCCTGCTCGCGACGAACACGTCTGAGCGCCTCGACGTGGAGCTCGAGGGCAACGTCGTCGACGGATCCACGATCTTCGCGGTGCGCTTCGATCGCGCGCTCGACGAGCTTGGAATCTCGTCGGGCTGGCAGAGTGAAGGGGACGCTCCTTTGCCAGAGTGGACCGACGTGTTGGTGGCGAGCCGGCTGGACGGGGCGCTGGTGTTCGAGGCGGAACCGGACCCGCCGCCCTCTGTCACGGGGCTGAAAGTGCATCGTGAGTTGGCGTCGCGATGCGTTCCGCTCGACGTGACTACGGTTCGGCTCGATGGCGCCAGGGGGCGGGCCAACTTCGTCTTGGCGCTCGACGAATCTTCGGCGCTCGTGGGGACGACCGTCGGTTTCTTTCGCGTGAACCACGAACGATCCGAGCCCGTTCCATCCATGAACGAGGCTCCAAGGCTCGCCGCCTACAAGGCCAGCGACGGAGAGATTTGGTTGGTGGGTGGCAGGCAGCGCGTCGCCCGCGGGACGCTCGAGGCCGGCTTCACCGATACATCTTCGCTCACTCTCGATCCCGGTCAGCAAGCCGACCTGCAAGGGCTCGAAGTCGACGGCAAGCTGGAGCTCTTCGTGGCCAGCGAATCGTTTCACGTCGAACGATTCGACGGACGGACGTGGTCCTCGTTGTTTGAGCTCGAACGAACTACGGGCGATGGGTCTTTCGTCGCGCCGATTGGGCCGCGGCATGTTGTCGCACTTTCCCGCCGGGGCCACGAGATCTTCGACTGGCGCGACGGAGATCTCACCCGAATCAAGCTCTTCGACGGCGCCATCGATCAGGTCCTCGCCGAGTTGCAGTCGATGTTCCGCGTGCCAGGGCTCGGTGTGGTGGCCGGAGGCCGCAGGGGTCGGCTGTTCGGGATCGTCGGAGAGGAGTGGCGCGGGCTCGACACGGTCGGCTATTTGCCGGTGAATTTCGTGGTTCCGCTGGCCGATGGGTACATCGTTGGAGGCGGAGACGGCGTGGTCACTCATTGGTTCCCGGGGGCTGGTGCCTGCGAGGCGCGCACCGTGTCGACCGACGGACGCCACCTCGTGGGCGCGGCCCGGGTCGGCGACTCGGTCGTGCTCGCAGAAGAGGACGCGATCGAAGACACGACCGACCTGCACGTCGTCTGGATGTCCGCTCGCTGACGCAGCTTTTTTCCGCAGGGGTCACAAGGCACCGTCGGTCAGGGCCGGGGGGTTTCGCGCGGATGTACGTGCGATGGGGTCTTTGGCATACTGCAGCCCATAAGGACCGGCATGCGCGTAGCTCGACTTACCTCGACCTTCCTCCTCCTCGCGGCTTGCTCCGAGAAGCCGACCGCTGGAGTCCCCGACGGATCGGAGGGAGACGGGCCCCCGAGTACGGCCGATGGAGGTACTGGCAGCGATGACTCGGGGCAGACCGTCGACCTTGGCTTGGGGGACGCGAACCCAGCGGGGGACGCTGTTGCCTCGGACACGGGAGACGAGCCGCGGGACTCCGGAGTCGTAACTCAGCCCGATGCAACTCAGCCCACGGCCGACGGTGGCTTCGTCTTTCCCGACGCTGGATCGGGCCCCGGTCTGGTGGGGTCGCTGTGCGTTCGCAACGCGGACTGCTCGGGCGTCCTCCTGTGTTCCGCGGTGAACGCGGGAGGCGCGTTGGAGCTGAGTTGTCAGAATCCAAACGTCGGCGGGCTCGATCTCGGCAGTCCGTGCCTATCGGCCGCCGGGTGTCTGTCGAACCTATGTATTCAGCAGAGGTTCGGCCAGCAATGCAGCAGACCGTGCACAGGCAATTCGGAATGCGGGGTTGGGTATGAGTGTCGGTCCGAGACCATCAGCGTGCTCGGGGCGCCGCCCGCCGCCGTCAATGTTTGCATGGCGACCGCGCAACCCTGCCAAGTCGCCGACGACTGCCCGCCCGGAGCGGCCTGTGCGTTCGCGCCGAACGGAGCGAACAACGGCCTCGAGCGCGTTTGCGCCACGTTCGGCGGGAGCGGAGGCGGAGTGACTTGTTCGAGCCCAGACGACTGTCGCAGTCGGAGCTGCGTCTTTGGCACCTGTGCGGAGCCTTGCCGGAGCACGACCGACTGCTTTGGCTTTCAAGTCTGCCAGGCGGAGCAGGTGTCGGTCGGAGGCCTCTCGGGAACCTTCGATGTCTGCACGACGTTCCCTGACCAGATCTGCTCCTCGAGCTCGGACTGCTCGAACGGCGCCAGAGTTTGCGGAGAGCTGCGGACGAACGCCTCGGTCGTGCCGTATTGCATCGCGCCGAACCCGTCGGGGCTCGCCCGCGGCGAGCACTGCGCGACCGACGCTGCGTGCCGCGAGCAAATTTGTCATTTCATGAGTGAGGAGTGCTCGGTCGTCTGCGGCCAAGACTCCGATTGCGGAGCCGGTTATGTGTGCAACCACGTGACCTACAATCCGGGCAACTCCAGGATCGGTTTGTGCGTCCGCACCTGCTCCGACGACCAGGACTGCCGGGTCGCCGGATCCCCAGGCAACGTCTGCTCGCCCAATTCGAACGCACTCACCGGGCAAACTCAGCTGATCTGCACGACCCCGGTTGGCGCGAGCCCGCTCGGAGCGCCCTGCACGGACGGGAGCCAATGCCAGAGCGGGTTCTGTTTCACGAGCGACTCCTATTTCGGCAGCTGCACGAGCGCCGCGCAATGCGGCGGCGTCCCGTGTGAAGGCGGCCAGTGCCATGCCCACTACGAGCGCTGCACGGCCGTGTGCGACAACAACGCGGACTGCGCGGGCGGGGGCCCCTTCACGTCCTGCCAACCCATCAACGTGGGAGGCAGCAACGTCAACCTCTGCGCGCTACCCCCCACGTGACAGGTCGATGAGAAGGTTCCGAAACCCATGCCCTGTGCCCCTCGACGAGAAGCTCGAGAGCGACGCTGGGCGCGGTCGATAGGAAAGTTGTGAATCCAAATCCAACGCGGCTTTCCTGCCGGGCGCCGCGCAATCGCGGCCACAGCATCTGGCCCTTGTGGATCGACGCTCTGATCATGGTTGCGGCCGTCCGATTAGGTTCAGGATCGCCGACCGGAGATCGTCGATGTCGAACGGCTTGTTGAACACCGCGGCCGCACCAGCACGGCGGGCATTCTCCTCGAATTGGCGACTCCCGAATGCCGTGATCATGATGAATGGGGTCAGCCAGCTCTCATCCTGCATCCCTTTCAGAACCTCGAGTCCGGTGAGTCCCGGCATGCGGTGGTCCGAGATGATGAGGTCAAAAGGCGGACGACTTGCCGGCCGCCTCAGGAGGTCGGCCAGAAGATCCTGCAGCTCGGCTCCGGTCCTTGCCTCCGTAACCTCGTATCCGTCCTTCCTCACCGTTGCGGCCAAGAGGCGCCGCATCTCCAGGTCGTCCTCCGCGATGAGGATACGCTGTGGTTCGAGCTCCCGCGGATCAAGCCAGCGCTCTACACGCGAGCTCGGTGCCGTCGGAGGGTCCGTGCGACGCGCCCGCGCGCTCGCCGTTGCGCGCGGGGATGATCCGTTCCGCCATCGCGACAAAAGGCGCTGGCCGGTCATACCGTCACCTCCCGCGTCGTCGTGGACGCCGCGAGCAGGCCCACCTCGACCAGCCTTATGTTCCGATCGACGTCCAGGTTTGAGGTTTGGCCCATGGTTCAGCCCTCTCCGCCGAGGTCGTTCGTTTCGCCGGACTCGCTCGGGCCAATGAGGTCGAGCACCGTGCGCCTCAGCTCGTCGATGTCGAACGGCTTGTCGAACACCGCGGCAGCCCCCTCGCGGATCGCTTGGCTTTCGACCTCGGGCCCACCGAACCCGGTGATGAGAATGAACGGCGTGGTCCAGCCGGAGTCCTGAAGCCCGGAGAGCACCGAGAGCCCGGTCACCCCGGGCATCCGGAGATCCGAGATGATGAGGTCGACCGGTGGATTGCCCTTGGGGAAAAGAAGCTCCGACGCCAACACGTCGAGCATCTCCATACCGTTAGGGACTTCGACGACCTGGCAGCCGTCACGCCGGAGAGCCGACGCGATGAACCGTCGCATTTCGAAGTCGTCGTCGGCCACCAAAACGCGCGGTGGTCTATTTTCCGATCGCGCCGACCGTACTGCATTCGGTTCGGCCAGCGGTGCGGGCGCGGAGATCGTTCCTGTTGCCATAGATGCCATCGTTGTTTCCTCCGTGTTCTTGTGCTCCTTGATGAGCTTCGTCATGACCGTTTCTCCTTTCGCACTCCGGGAAGGGCGAATAGCAACGGTCGTGCCAACCTAATAACAGCTTGAAATCAGTATCTTATGCGATTGCTACAAGGGGACTTTCGCCCGACGGGGCAAAATGGGGACGGCTTCAATCAGCCGCTTCCTCCGGGCTTGTCGCTGCTACCATCGCGGTAGCGGCCGAGCTTGCGAAATAGGGTCTTGCGGTCGAGCCCGAGCCTTTGCGCGGCGAGGGTCTTGTTTCCTCCCAGCGCCTCGACGGCCCAGAGAATGTACCTGCGCTCGACCTCCTCGACGGGGAGCACCTCGGCGGGGTCGTCTCCGGCCAAGAGTACCCGCGAAGGTCGATAGGCCCGGATCTTCTCGGGCAGATCCTCCACGACGATCCGATCGAACCGCGCCAGCGCCACTGCGCGTTCGATGCAGTTCTGCAGCTCCCGTACGTTCCCCGGCCACGCGTAGCCGATGAGTTTTTCTGCGGCCTCCGAAGAGACTCCGGTCACCGGCTTGTTCAAAGTGGACGCGTACTTCTCCAGGAAGTGATGGGCGAGCAGCAGGACGTCGGATCCACGTTCGCGAAGCGACGGCAACGCGACATGGAGCACGTTGATGCGATAGTAGAGGTCCTCTCGGAACCGCCGCTCCTCCACCGCGAGCTCCAGGTCGCGGTTCGTCGCGGCCACCAAACGCGCGTCGAAGGGCGTCTCGCTGTCACTACCCACTGGGCGAACTCTGCGTTCCTGCAAGGCGCGCAGAAGCTTCGGCTGAAGCACCACGGGAAGCTCGCCGATCTCATCGAGGAAAAGCGTGCCGCCGTTGGCTCTGACGAACAGGCCGGCTCTCTGCCCGTACGCATCGGTAAAGGCACCCTTGGTGTGGCCGAAGAGCTCGCTCTCCAACAACGCCTCGGGGACCGCCGAGCAATTCACGGCCACGAACGGGCCGCTCCTCCGGCGGCTTCTGCGATGGACGGCCTGAGCGACGAGCTCCTTGCCGGTGCCACTTTCTCCGGTGACGAGCACCGAGGAGTCCGTCTCCGCAATACGGTCGATCAGATCGTAGACCTTCCGCATGGCCGGGCTAGCGCCGATCAGCTCATCGAGCCGCCACGTTTCCTTCACCGCCCGCCTAAGTCGCCTGACTTCCTGGCGCAGCGAACGGTGCATCACGGCCCGCTCGACCGTCAGATGAAGGGTCTCGATCTCAAGGGGCTTGGTGACAAAGTCGTAGGCGCCAGCGCGAATCGCGGCGACCGCCGTCTCCAGGCTTCCGAAGGCGGTCACAACAACCACCGGGGTATCGGGGCGACTGCCCTTCATGCGCTCACACAGGTCGATCCCTCCGAGGCCCCGCATGTTGAGATCCGTCAGCACGACGTCGAAGTCCTCGGACTCGATCAGTGCAAGGGCCTCGTCCGCGGAAGTACGCCATACGACCCCGAGGCCGCGCTTCGAGAGGGCCGAGGCGACCCACTCACAGTGGCTCTTGTCGTCGTCGACAAGCAGGACGCGAGCGCTCATGTCGTACCTTGTGTCGGCGCGGGTAGATGGATCGAGAACCGACTTCCCTTGCCGACCTTGCTTTCCACGTCGATCCAACCACCGTGCTCCGCGACGATGCCATGAGTGACAGCTAGACCAAGCCCCGTTCCTTCACCGACGTCCTTGGTCGTGAAGAACGGCTCGAACACGCGCGAGATGGTCTCAGCATCCATTCCGCAACCAGTATCGCTGACGGACAGCCGGATCCATTCGGCCTCGGGCCCTTCCTGGTCGGTGGGTGGCCGACGGTGTTCGCGGCCCAGGGACACGTCAACCTTGCCGTTGCGCGAACAGGCCTGGAGCGCATTCACGACGAGATTGGTCACGGCTTGCTGGAGCTGGCCGCCATCTCCGATTGCGCGCAGACCGTCCGCGGGCGTCTCGTCGATGGCGAGCGTGACACCGCTCTTTCTGGCCATCTGGTCGAGGAGGTCAATCACTCCCTTCGTCATCGCGACGAGATCCAGATCGGCTTTCTCCGGCGCTCGCTTGCGGGAGAAGTCAAGGAGCTGTCGAATTATGGTTGCGATGCGTTTGGCCTGCTCTTCGACGATCCGGGCGCTTTCACGCGCCTCGGTCCCCTCCTCCTGTCCGGTCGCGATCATCTTGGCACGGCCCGCGACGACACCGAGCGGCGTCCCGATCTCGTGCGCGATGCCGGCTGCGAGCTGCCCGACGGTCGACAACCGATCAGCGCGGCGAACCTGTTCGAGCGCGGCGATGCGCGCGGCGTGTGCCTCGTCGATCGCGCGCCGCGATTCGGCCAGGCGATCACACATGCCGTTGAGCTCATCGGCCAAATCTCGAAGCTCGTCGTGTTGTCGCAGGAGGAGCGGCTCGGTAAAGTCGCCGGTCCCAGCACGTCGGGCCTTCGCTCGGAGTTTGCGGATAGCGCGTCCGACGAGCACAAGACCAGCGAGCGTCGTGACCAACGCGGCCGCCACGAAGAGTACGCCGGCGCCCGCGATCGAGCGGAGGATTGACTCCCGGATGAAGGCCGTCTCTTCGGCAAGCGGCTCCTCGACCTCGATGGCCGTTTGACCGCGCCGGCCGCCAACAACTTGGTAGGTGAGTAGCGCCGCGCCTTTGGACCCGTCCTGGATCCGTTGCTGAAGCAGCCCATTCGCGGGAAGCTCGCGGAGCTCTCGCGGAGGCAGCATCGGGCGCTCGTCGGCAGGGGCTCGTGCCTCGAGGCGCACCCACCGCAGGCGAAGGTGCGGTACGCTCTCGTCAGCATCGCGAACAAGGTCGCGTGCGGCGTCGAGCTCACCGCGTTCGACCAGCATCTCAACACCGCGGGCGAGTGCCACGGCCTGCCCGGCCGCGTCCTTCCGCATGTCGGTCTCGAAGAGCGCCTTCTCCCGCTCCACACCCAGGTACGTGTTCAGCGCGAGCACCACGAAGGTGATCGACAGGAACGCCAGCAGGAGCTTTGCGGTAACCTTCATCCGGAACATGTAGTCTACCCGCGTACACAAGAACCATCACGCGGCGAGATTCGTTCCCATGCGGCCTCACTGGCAAAATTGCCACGCTGTCTCGCGGCGCTCGGCCGGACGTTGAGTTGAACCGCGAACCTAACGGTCGTGGACGCACCAGATCCACTCAGCCGCGGGGCATGCCCCCGACCACGCCCGTCGGTGCCTCGATGGCGAACCTTCTCTTGGTTGACGACGATGTCGATAGGGCTGAGCTCGAACCCATCGGTCGCGGCCGGGCTGGAGAGTGCGGGCGAGAACGTGCGACATTCGTCGTAACCGATCGTGGCGGTGACTTTCAGGCCGCTGAGTTGTGTCGTCGGATCGGGTGAGTCTAGCTGCAGCCACACGACTCACCGCTCCGCTGTCCCTGGATGGAGCAGCCGATGTTGGGGGCGATGCGCTCGGTAGTTGAACGAAGCCGCTTCGCGGCGGTCTGAATCCGTGCGTGCATCTGAGTCTCT
>CAYXDO010000154.1:0-27121 GCA_964463485.1 uncultured Myxococcales bacterium
GTTAGGGGTGGACTTTGCGGGGCAAAGAACGTCCGCCGGTCGTCGTGAGCGTGAGCGTCAATCGTGGACGTGGGCGTGGACGAAACCGTGGACGTGGGCGTGGAACCTGGTCGTGGACGTGGACGATCCGGAATGAAATAGGCGCAGATCCGCCTCGCTATGAGTCCGAACGGCAACGCGTCGCACACCGATCGATCGCAGCAAGTCCGTGTTCTATCTATTCTTTTTGCGAACAACTTCCCCGCAGCGCACTCAGATCCAGGCCCGGCTGCACCCAAATCATTGGCGCTCCCTGGTAAGATGACGTCTGGCGCGACCGCGAACCGTCCCGGGCTCACCTGCTCCTCTGTGCTCTTGCGCCAAAACGTCGCATTTCCTGGTCTCCTGGCCCGTGCGATACTGTAGAGCATGCGCTCGATCCTGGCTCCCATCACCCTGACGTTCTTGGCTGCGCTGACTCCACCTCGCGCAGAGGCCTGCGGCGGCCTGGTGCAGCCCCCGGAAGGAACGGTCGGCATCGACGTTCAGCGCGCCTTCTTCGTCGTCGGAGCCGAGAGCACCCGCATCGTCCTCCAGATCGTCGTCCCTCAGTCACCGAATGACTATGGCGTCATCGTTCCGGTCCCAGCTCAACCCACTCTCGATGAGGACGTCGTCGAGGCGGCCGCTTTCGACGAGTTGGACCGGGCTACCGCGCCGCAGGTGGTGGTGGCGGATAGCGAGCGCGAAGCCGCGAGCGGCTGTGGCTGCGGCGCAGAAAAGTCCGACGGAGCTCTGCAAAATCAGTCGCCAGATTCCGGCGTGACCATTGGACAGCAACTCGATATCGGGCCGGTGTCGGCGGTGACGCTCACCGCAACGACCGGTGAGTCCGTTCGAGCGTGGCTCTCTCAGAACGGCTTCGTGTTGCCGTTGGATGCACAACCAATCGTCGATTCGTACTCAGGGCCAGGGAAGTGGTTCGTAGCCTTCAAACGTGCATCGGCGACGCCATCGACGGCGAGCACGGTTGGAATCCGGATGAGTGCGCCGGGAGATCATCGGAGCTTCGCCATTCGCATGGCCAGCATTGGAGCGCGCCCGGAGGTTGCGATCACTGTCTTCGTCGGATCGCCGGAGCCTTCTGGACCGGGCCTTCCGTGGGACGCGCTCACGCTCGAGGATCTCGACCCTGGCGAGCTCACGTTTGGCACTTACCGAAACGCGGTCAGAGCGGCCGTGTACGCGAGGTCGGGTCAGGCCTTCGTGATCGAGGGTGTCTTTGCGCGGGCAGAGCTTCCGTCGAACCAACTCACGCGGATGCTGGGCTCGGCGAGGCTCACGCGACTCACGACGGTCCTGTCATCCGGCGACATGACGACCGACGTTTCGTTCACCGGACCTGTGCCGGCCAACGTCCCGCGTCGAATCACGGTGGGAGGGGCGGCGGGAGGTCCCGCCGGGGCGTCACCGAGCAAAGTGTTTGAGTGGGGCATGTTGTGCGGGCTCGCCCGAATAGCGCGTCGGTTGGCAAAGTCAACCAGCAGGCGCCTCGGCAGGAACTAGCCGGTGCGCCGCTTCTTACAGGAGCTTTGTCATCTACTCTCCAGAAGCTTCGACTCTGCGGGCCTTCGTGACCGAAACTCGGCTCGGATCCTATCAGCGTCCGCGCGGAAGGACTTTTTCGCACACCGAGGCGTTCGTGCGCGGACTGCTCGGTGGGCTGCCGAAGAGCTTTTGAGTATGGGTGATTTCGCGATCGCTGCGAAAAGGGGCCACCGATCAGTGGGTGATTCAAGACGGCACTTTCGGAGCTCGTTGAGCCCGAGATTCAGAACCATCGGGAGAGGTTCGTGTTGGCGGTGACGCTCACTCGAACTCGAGCGTGATCGCGAGCCGCCCCGTCTCGAGCGGCACGAAGCTCACCCGCACGACAGGTCCTTCCCGCGTCGATTCCAGCGCGTCCACCGCTGCGCCTGAGTAGCTCACCCGGCCGAGCTCGAAGCCTTCCGGGACATGAAACGCAACGTCGTAGGTGAGCGGGGCGAGCTCCGTGGGTTTGGCGACCTTCGCCACCAGCGTCAGCCTCCCCGAATTCCACTCTGCGGCCTCCAAACACGCCCCACCCATCGTGATCTGCCGGTTCCACCCGAGAAATTGAGGAACCGACGACTTCGACCGAATCGCCACGACCCGCGCCGAATGAGCCGGGACCGACAGCTCGAGCCGATCGCTCACTTCGCCCAGGAATCGGCCCGTCCAAAACTCGTACGCAAGGTACGGGCCGGGAGCCGCGGCGAGCTCCAACCCTGCGAGATCTACGGACAGAGTCTTCGACTCATTCTCGTCCGGCATTTCAGAGTAAGGATTCGTCGTCAGGTCGAAGTTGAAGCCCCAGTTGAACAGTGTCACCAAGTCATAACGCTCATCGTAGCCGTCGAGGGTCTCGGTCACGGGCAGGTGCCATCGCTCGGGAAACTCGCGTTCGAACAGATCGAGCGGCCTCGCGGCCTTGCCGTGAATGGGAAGCAGCTTGCGAATGGTGTTCACGTGCTCGGGCTCGAGATCGACCAGCCGGTCGCCGAGCTTCACGATTCCTCCGGACATCGCGACGTACGTCGCAAATGCCTGGGACTCGGACAGCGACAGCCGGGGCCAGGTCGGGTCCAAACCGCTCCGAAAGAAGATCAGATCCGGATGGGTCACCCAGACGCGATCGTGGAGATAGTAGCGCCGAGCGGCCGTGCGGACGGTCGGCTTCAGTCCTTGCTGATTGAGTCGCGCGGTTGACGCCGTGCCGGGTTGCCAGTCCCAGATTGGCGCGCTGTCGAGGGTGATCCGGTCCGAATCGACGAGGCCGTAGTGAAGGCCCAGGGCGGACACCGCGAGGAGAAAGGCGTCGTCGCCGAGTCCTTCCCGGACCGCTCGCATCGCGCCCCGATAGGCCTCCTCGCGAGTCTTCGTGGGGTCGTGGAAATCGTTTCCCAGCACGGACCAGTACGAAAAATCCACCTTGGCCCAGTCAAAGCCCCACTCGTGCCGAATCCGCGCGAACAGCTCCCGAAGCCACTCGAGCACCTCGGGATGAGTCAAGTCCAGGAAGTCGAACTCGGTGCCAAGAATGTTGCCGAGATCGCTGCGCCCGGCGATCCAGTCGGGGTGAGATCTCGATGTGGTGGACGTCGCGTGGGGCGTGAAGGCCGCGATCCACAGTCCGGGCCGGAGTCCTCGCTCGCGGATTCGATCACTCAGCCACCGAGGGCCGTGAGGAAAGCGATCCTCGCGCCAAACCCAGTCGCCGTATTCGTACTGATAGCCGTCGTCGACTTGGAACCAGTCCATGCCGAAGTCCCGCAGCTCCCTGGCCATGACTTCGAGGTTCGCGAGGATGATGTCCTCGTCGATGTCGGTCCCATACCCTCCGGTGCCGCCCGATCCGCTCCAGGAGTTCCACCCGTTGGGCACTCGGTTGCCGTTCCCCCGCTCGCGCCAGAGTCGAATGGAGAGGCTCCGTTTGATGGCGTCCGCATAGCGCTCGAGCCCCACGAGCGGGTCGCGCTCGGCTGGATGTAAATATGTCGTCTCCGACTCCACCCGAGCGCCCGCGATGAGTCTCTTGGGCTCGGGCAGATAGGCTCCCTCTGCTGAAAAGTACGAGAAACCAATGCGGCCGTCTGGAGATGCCGAGGCCAACGCAGGGTCGAACGAGAGATTCATGACGGGCGTCGACGCGTCGACCGTGAGTGTACCGGCGATCCACGAGGCACCCGTCTCGAGATCCTTCAGCGCGTGATTCCAGTTCGAGACCGACGCTCCTTCGAAACCGCCGGGCACGAGCCCGCCGATCGGGCTACTCTCCTGAGTATCTCCCGGCAAAATCTGGACGACATGATCCAACACCCCGTAAGAGCCATTCTCCAAGATTCGGTGAGTCGCCGGGTGCTGACCCACGAAGAGACCTGCCCCGAATTTTCCGTCGGCCCGCAAAGTCACCGCCTTTGCGATACTCACGGGTTCGGGCGACGTGCCCTCGATCGCGAGGCGGGCCGTGTAGAATCCTTGGTCTCCGTAGGACGAGAGCGTCCAAGTCAACCGAGGGAGCGGGTCCGAGGATTCCGCGGAAACGACGAGACGCTCGGCCGCTCCGAGCGCGTCCGTCTCCTCGGTGTGGCTGACGGTCCGCGCGCCCGTGCCAGAGATCGAGAGGGGCCGCCCACCCTCGCTGGTCTCACCCAACACCGCAACGGCGGTCGCGCCTCGAAGTATCCACCTTCCGTCCTCGCCGAAGATGGAAATCGTCCCGAGGTCATTTCGATAAATCAGCGTCGAGCCCCGAGCGACCAGGTCGAACCTTCGCCCCGCGGCGTCCTCACATGAGCCGGAGCTACAGATATCCTCGGCCGAGCAATCCGTATCCTGAGCGCAAGGCGTCTCGCAGGCGCTGCAGCTCGGGAGCAGGGCGGCGAGAAACGCGGTGACAGGGAAACGCACGCCCGAGCCGTCGCACGTCTCCCGTCTTCGATCAACCCAGGGCGAGGAAGACGCGTCGAGTCACCTCGGCTGCGTCGCAGATGCCTTCAGCTTGGCGCTCGCTCCTGGGATGTGTACTCAGCGCAGGTCCACGGGCCAGGAGCTTCGACTGCAGGAGTTGCGCGCCTGGACTTCGTCAGTTTTCGCACGCCGGAGCTTCCCTCCCCGTGTTTCTAGGTCGGATTTGCGACTGATTCTCCGAAGCGCCCCAAGAGAGGAAGACGGACGCGCCGTGAAAGCCATCGCCGCGTGCGCCGCGTTCTTCTTGGCGCTCCCCACTCAGACCCTCGCCGCAGAGCTCGAGGTGCAACGTCCCGAGACCGGTATCGTCCTCGCTTCGGGAGAGGCCACCTCGCCCAATCGCCAAATCACCTCGTCGGTCCCAACACGAACGCGATCCGCTTGGCTTCGCTTCGTGAAAAATCAAGGCGCCTCGTGGCGCGGCTATTTCGACGCCGAGACCGGGGTACCAGGCAGGATTTGGGGCGCAGGGATCTCGGCTCCGGGCGCGACTCATTCGGCCGACGTCGCCGAAGAGCACGCGCGCGACGTCCTCGAGAGTCATGGCGATCTCTTGGCCCCTGGGTCGAAAGCCGACGACCTCGAGCTCGTGACGAACGCGTTCGACGGCAAGATGCGCGTCTTGGGTTTCGTACAGCGACACGCCGGAATTCCGGTTCTCGGCGGCCGCGTCAACTTTCGATACAAGAACGACCAACTCATCGTCATAGGTTCCGAGGCGCTCCCGAACGTGACGGCGACCTTGGCCCGCGATCTGGTCTCCGACGACCGCGCCGGCGTCGAAGCGGAGAAGTGGGTGAGTGAGGAGCTTCGAACGAGCGCTCACGTCGAGGGCGCGAGCGGGCACCTCATGCTTCCCCTCCGCTCGGAAGCCGGCCTCGAATTTCATCACGTCGTCGACGTTCGCGTCCGAACGACGAATCCGACCGGCCGCTACGCCGTCTATGTCGACGCGGCGACCGCCGCACCCATCGCCCGTCGCCAGCTCCTGATGTTCGGTTCGGGCACGATCAGCTTCAACGTCCCCGATCGGTGGCCTGGAGCGACTCGCTCCGATCGCAAAGCGGTGGGGCTATCCGTATCGGTCGACGGACGTGCTTCGCGCACCGACGACCTCGGCGCGGTGACCTGGACTGCAACCGCCGCTTCCGTGTCGATTGCGCCAGAAGGACCTCGAGTGAGCATCGTCAATCAAGGAGGAGTCGCGACCTCCACGACCGCAGTGTTGGAGGATGGAGACAGCTTCGTCTGGAATCAGAGCCGGGCCGAGCTCTCCGATGCGCAACTCATCGCCTACGTCGCGAGCCAAGACGTCAAGTCATACCTCGCGAAGGTCGCACCTACCTTTGGCTGGGTCGACCAGACGCTCAGCGTGAACGTGAACATCGACTCCTACTGCAACGCTTACTCCGATGGAATGACGACCAACTTCTTTCGCGCCGGCATGGGTTGTGAAAACACCGCGCGTCTGCCGGACGTCGTCGTTCACGAGTCGGGTCACGTGGTGCACTTCAACGCCATCCTCGACGGAGTCGGAAACTTCGACAGCTCGCTCAGCGAAGGGGTGAGTGACTACCTCGCCGCGACCATGGTCGCAGACGCACAGATGGGTCGTGGGTTCTTTCTCACCGACGCCCCGCTGCGAGATCTCGATCCTGCCGGCAAGGAAAATCAGTGGCCAGACGACATCTCGCGCGATCCACACGAGACCGGACTCATCATCGGCGGAGCGCTCTGGGACCTTCGAAAGCGCTTCGTCGAGGTGATGGGACCGGAGGCAGGGGTCGAGGCCGCGGACCGAATCTGGTTCTCCATCCTCCAACGCGCTGCCGATGTACCTTCGACCTACGCCGAGGCCATCGCCACCGACGACGACGACGGAGACTTGAGCAATGGCACGCCTCATCTTTGCCTCATCAACGGCGCGTTCAGCCCTCACGGGCTGGTCGACAAAGTCAACGCAGGCCCGGGCATCGGCGCACCGAGCTACGACGATCTTACACTCACAGTCTCGTTTCCGTTTCTTGCCTTCGACACGTGCCCGGGCAGCAACATCACCAGCGCCCAAGTCGTCTGGGAGCTCCCGGCCGACCCAAATCAACACGGCTCGATCGACATGACTTTGGCCGCCGAGGGCGGGCGTTACAGCGGCGTGCTTCCGCGAGCGAACGGGAACGTCGTGTCGTACCGAGTCGAGGTGACCTTCGACGACGGTTCCCACCTCGCCTTCCCGGACAACCCAGCCGACCCGAACTACCAAGTCTTTGTCGGCGAAGTCATCCCGCTCTATTGCAGCAACTTCGACACCGATACCAGCACCGCTGGCTGGACGCACCGAATCGAGGCCAGCGCGTCATCGATGCCCGTCGATGACTGGCAGTGGGGACCTCCTATGAGCTTCCCGGCCAGCGGCGACCCAACGACCGCATACTCGGGAGGAAACGTCATGGGCAACGATCTCGGCCAGGGAAGCCGCGGCGACGGACGGTACGTGAGCAACACGACCAGCGCGCTCCTGAGTCCTCCCGTCGACGTGGCCGGCTACGGGAACGTACACCTCCAATATCGGCGATGGCTGACGGTTGAGGACGGACTCAATGATCAGGCGAGGATCTTCAGCAACGACACGCTGCTCTGGCAGAACCTCGCGACTCCGCGCGCCGACGACCCCCTGTACCAAGTATTGGTGAATCACATCGACCGAGAGTGGCGTTTCCAAGATCTCGATCTGACTCCTACCGTCGTCGACGGCAAGGTCCGGCTCAGGTTCCAACTTACCTCGAATCGACGCCGAAGCTACGGCGGCTGGACGATCGACAGCTTCTGCGTCGTCGCCCTCCCCGTCTGCGGCAACGGCGCGACCGAGCCCGGAGAGACCTGCGACGACGGCAACACCAACGACGGCGACGGATGCACGACCACTTGTCAGCTCGGATCCTCGACGCCGGTCTGCAGCAACGCCATCGTCGAAGCGGGAGAAGAGTGTGACGACGGAGTCAATGACGGCACCGCGTGCACCGACGCATGTTCGCTTCCGGTCGTGACACCCTCATGCGGAAACGGCGCCACCGAGGCAAACGAGGCCTGCGACGACGGAGTCAACGACGGCACGACCTGCAACCCGGATTGTCAGCTGCCGGTGCCGCGCATGATCGAGAGCGAGGACCAGAGCTGCGGATGCAACACGACGAATCGATCGCCGATCCCCACGTGGGGATGGTTCCTGTTGTTGGGGTTGACTCGACTTCGTCGACCAGGCCGACTCACTTTTTCGGCTGAGCCCTGAACTCCTTGGAGAGTCGCTGAATCTCGTCGAACAGCGGCGCGGGCACGACGTTGCCTCGAATCGACGGATAGGCGAGCTCGGCGGCCTTCTTCCACTCTGCGGTGAGCGCCGCATCGGCCTCGACCACGGTCAGCCCACGCTCCTTCATGGAACCGATCGCGGACTCGTTCAGCTTCTGAACGTCCGAGCGAAGGTTCATCCCCTCCTCACGCGCGATCTGCATGAGCTTCGGACGGATGCCCGCGTCGATCTTCTCCCACTGCTCCTTGGTGATCACGATACCGCCGTTGAGCGGGGACCAGTTGACCTTCACCATGTGTTTTGCGGTCTTGTACCAGTTCGAAGTCATCGCATAGAGCGGCGTGGTGCCGAACGATTCGATCATTCCGGTCTGAAGCGACGCGAGCACGTCCGTGACCGACAAGGGGACGACGTTGAACTTGGCGGCTCGCCAAGCTTTCTCTGCCTCGGGATCGCCGCTCCACACGAACATCTTCAGCTTCCGGAAGTCGTCGGGGGTCTTGGCCGGCACCTTCGAGAACTGGTGAACCCAGCCGGCGTCGCCCCACCCGAGCACGATGAATCCGGCCGCGTCCATCTCCTTCTCGATCGTAGGCCCGACACGTTCCCTGATGTACTCGAGCTCGGCCCAGGACTCGATGAGCATGGGTACCTGGAGGGCGATCGCGGACCGATGAATTTGGCCGAGCCCGACACCCGTAATCAGCGCGGCGTGAAGCTGCCCGATTCGCATCTTGCGAACCATGTCACCTTCGTCGCCGACCACGCCGCCCGGGTAGATCTTGAGCTCGATCCCTTTGTCGACCTCGGCCCAGCGCTGACCGATGCGAAGGCCCACGTCGTGCCAAACAGTGCCCTCGGGCGCGAGGGTTCCTAGCTTGACCTTCACCTTGTTCGCCTCCGCGGAGCCGCTCGCGAAGGCGAGGGTACCGAAGAGCGCGAACGCCGCGGTCCGTGCGGCGAGGGTCCGAGCAGATTTGGCGGTGTTTACAGTCGAGGTCACTCTGAGTCTCCTTCTTCGAGGAACAAATCATCGACCGAGGACTTGAGTCTCTCGGCGCGGCGCTGCATCAAAACGTTGGCCAATCGGTCGTCGGGGCTCTTGTCGAGCGCCACGGCGAGCGCCTGGTCGAGCTGGGTGAGGAAAGTCTTCCTGTCCTGCGTTTTCACACAGACCTTCTCGGCGTAAGTCACATACGGAGCGGCCCGAGCGCCGCTCGACAGTACCAATGCTCGCTCGAAGTGTTTCTTGGCTTCGTCGAGGCTCCCGTTCGACTTGGAGGTCTCGAGGTTGATCATCAGCTCGTGAATCGCACCTCGCTGAAACGACTCATCGAGCAAGAGCGCACGACGAGCCAGCTGCTCCACCAAAGGAAGATCGGCGAGCACCTCGGGATCGTTCTTGGAGGAGGAAATCAGGAGCCCCCAGGACGCCGCGGTCCAATACAAGAGCGGCACGTCTTCGGTTTCCAACTCGGTCAACGCTCGATCTGGGTTAGTCTTCACCGTCGCCGAGAATCCTTGGTGGTCCACTTCGAGCCCCCGCAGAGCATAACGGAGGGCACGCCGGTACAATTTCCGGGCCCGAGCTTCGAGGGCTCGGCCGGCTGCGAGATCTCTTCCGCGGATTTCGTCGGCGTCTTGCTGCACGAACGCATATCCGTACTGAGCAAACCCAGAGGCCAACGCGGTCAGCAACCCAACGTGCTCGGGTTGGCTGTCGAGCAACGCTTCCATCGTCTTCAACGCGAAGGGTACGGCCTGCTCGACGAGCTCCGGATCCTCGTCCCGGCCAAACGAGCCGCCCGCGCCAGAGAGTGCGTCCGCCGCGAATCCCGTGGCGATCGACGCACACCCAACGGGCGCAAAGAGAAGCGGCAAGCACAACCAGATGACCCGCATGGCTCGAACATTCGACCCTTCGACGGTCGGAAAGCGAGGGTCAAGCCGTGCGTGCGCGCCCCCACGCCCGACGATCGAGTATCCTCCTGAGCATGAACCCCCGCCTCGCTCGCGCTCGCGCCTCCCTCGAAGGGCTCTCCGTAGGCGACGCTTTCGGCGAGCGCTTCTTCCTCGAGCCCCTCTCCGCCAGGCGACTGATCGCTGCCCGCGCAATGCCAGCGGGGATCTGGCGCTACACCGACGACACCCAACTGGCGCTCTCGATCTACGAGGAGCTTTTGGAGCGCGGCTCGATCGACCCGCGCTCGCTCGCCCGTAGGTTCGCCGAGGCCTACGTCCGAAATCCGCACCGCGGCTACGGCGCCACCGCCCACGACGTCCTCACTCGAATCGCGCTCGGTCTCGATTGGGAGGTCGTGAGCCGGGAGGTCCACGGTGGCGAGGGATCGATGGGGAACGGAGGCGCGATGCGTGTGGCCCCGCTCGGCGCCTACTTCGCCAACGACCTCGACCAACTCCTTGCCGAAGCTCGGGACAGCGCGAGGCCAACTCACGCCCACCCCGAGGGACAGGCGGGCGCGATCGCAGTCGCAGTGGCCGCGGCTCACGTGGAGACTCATCGATCCGGCGGTCTCGCGCTCCTCGAGGCAGCGCACAGAGCGACGCCCGACGGGCCGACTCGCGAAGGGATCGCGGCCGCCATGGCGACGGACCTGACGCTCTCCCCGGAGCACGCTGCGGAACGCCTCGGAAACGGCTCGCGGGTGATCGCATCGGACACCGTACCGTTTTCGCTGTGGTGCGCGGCTCGCCACACTACGGACTTTGTCGAAGCCATGTGGTCGACGGTCTCCGGCCTCGGCGACCGCGACACGACGTGTGCCATCGTCGGCGGCATCGTCGCACTCGCGGCCCCGGTTCCCCCTGATTGGGTTCGCAGCCGAGAGCCGCTCCCGGTGGCATGAGTACCAACCGCGTTGTAACTTTGCCGCCCAATCGGTAGCTTCGCAGGGTGCCTGGGTCCGAGACGCCCCTGTCGACACGGCTTCGGCGAGGACGACACCTCGCACGCCTCAGCGAAGCCTCGAGCGATCGGCTCGCGCGTGCGGCTCGCGTCGTCCACCTCGACGAAGGTGAATATCTATTCCGCGCTGGGGAGCCGGCCGAGTTCTTCGCAGTCATGGAGACTGGTCTCGTGCTGATTTCGGTCCCCAAACGAGACGGAGAATCGGCAATCCTGGGACTCTTCGGACCCCGAGAGTGTGTCGGACTCTCCGCGGCGCTCGACGCAGGATCGACGTTCCCTGGAAACGCGATGATTTTGTCCTCCAAAGCAACGGCAATCTTGGTCCCCGCGGCAGACACGAGGCAAATCGGCGCGGAAGACACGACGTGCGCGTCCGCGCTGAGAGAGGCTCTGCTCGATCACACCCGCGCGCTCCGAGTGAAGATCGAGATCCTGTCCGCCGGCCGGGTCCGGTCGAGACTCGCTTCGCTACTCCTCCACCTCGCCGAACGCTTCGGCGACGAGCTCGAGGACGGAGACACCTTCGTTCCGATCGCGCTCTCGCGTTCCGCCCTCGCCCAACTCATCTCCGCTCGATCGGAGACCGTGATTCGAGCTCTGACCAAATGGCGACACGAAGGGCTCGTGATCGCGTCGGACGAGGGCTTCAGAATCAAGGATCCCGAGACCCTGAGATCGATCGCCGAAGGAAGTTGAGTTGGAGCAGCGTGCGCGCAACGAATATGTCCTTTCGCCACGACAAACACGCACCTCGAAGGCCACCTAGGGCAGGGGCGCCGAGTGCTCGTCGCAAGCGCCTCGACCGAATCACGATACGCGTGGTTTTGGTCGGCGCTCTGCTCTTCCTCGGAGCTGCATCGGAGCGCGTGCTTTGGCTGCCGGACCCGATAGACATCCCCAGCGACTTCCGCCCTCGACATTGGGGTACGGGTCGAGTGCCCCACACATCGGCCGTCGAACCCCACGATCATCAAATCAGAATACAGCTCAGCGGGACCTGGCCGCTCTCGGTCGTTCGGCGCCTGCCCTCGGAGTATCGAATCCGCACGTCCTCAGGTGAGTTGGTCGAGCTCCAGCCCTCGCTCATCGCACCGAACCTGCTCATTCTCGAACCAAAGCAAATGCTCCAACCCTTCCACGCTCACTCGATCGAAACCATCGCCGTATTCGACGGCTTGGATCGGTTATCCGACGAGGAGAGACTGGTCATGCACAAAACTCGGCGCGCTCGGCGCCGATGGGTCGAGACCGACACTCTGACACTGGGCCCGAATCTCGGTCGGAACACGACCTCCAGAGCCAAGATCACTCGGACGGTTCTCTCGAGTATCCACTGCAGCGGACAGCCCGAGGTTCAATACACGTTCGAAGACTCCGTGCTGCCCGAAAGTGACGACTTCCTCATCTTCGAGCTGGAAGCGATCGGTCCGGTCGAAGCGCTCCCGGGGTCCCGCCTGCGACAACTCTACGAGCCGCCTCTCAGTCTGCTCGAGCGCCTGGCCTCGGTCGAGACCACCGAGCGTCCGGCGTTTCCGAGAGCCCGCATCAGAGTCATCGCGCCGAATGGCTCCTCGACGTCCAGCGAATGGAAGCGCTCCCTTGGCATCGGCGTCGACACCTGGGTGCCCTTCGATTCGCAGGTTCCGCCGCCCGCGCCTTCGGAGTGGTTCGACCCTCCGATGAGTGACACTGACTCCGTAATGGGTACGTTCTGCGAGCCGCGATCGGTCAAGACCTATCACCTGGCTCACGTCGAGTCGGGTGGACAGAGCGTGCTTTGGTTTCGAGGTGGGCGGGGCTTCCTGGCGACCGTAGCCAACAAAGTGATGGAGCTCCAGAGCTTTGGCGACGGCAAGCCCCAGCAGCGTCGGCGCGTTCAACGTTCGAACGACGATCGGCCCAACGTCTTCGGGGACGGGTTTGGTATAGCCTCCTCGGACGCGATCGAGTGGTACGACCTAGATGGACGCGCACGCTACCGAAAGTCGCTCTCCTTCGATTCGGGCGCCCAGCCCTGCGCCATCGCGCTCGGTGAGCGAATCGTGCTGGCCGGGAGTCGGAACGGGCGGGCGTCTCACGTCATCATCTCGAGCTCGGATGGCGCGATCGTGGAGGATTTTCGGGAGATTCGGCCGAGCTCTCCCCCGGTTCACGGCCCCGTCTTTTGCGCCGCCCTCCGAGGTGACGCCTGGGTGGCCTGGGCGACCCGCGGCTCCCCGGAAAAACATCCCGACTCATTCGGCACACAAGTGGCCCAACTCTCGGGCTCCGGCGCGACATTGTCTCTTCGACATTTCGTCTCGATAGATCCAAAAGGTCTATTCTCGACCGACTGGAGACTTCTGCTGGTCCAAGCGGAACGCAGACTCGGTGCACTCAGGGCCTGGTCGGGGATTTCGATCCCGAATGACTTGAACACGGAGTTTGCGGATCAAGAGTTCGTGGGCGATCAGGAGTTTGTCGGCGAGTTCGACGGCGTTCAACCGGTTCCCTTGAGCCAGAGTGCCTGGGGCGCAGCCCTCGACACCGGCGGTGGGGTTCGGCGATTCGATCGAATCGTCAACGTCGACCCTCGTTACCCAAAGGAAGTCATCGCTCTTCCGGACCATCCTTTCGCCATCGGTCACACGGGTGATTTGGAGCTCGCCATCGCAGTGACCGACGATGCGGAGTACGGCGAGCCGTCGCGGATGATGCACGGCGCACAGGTGCGGCTGCTGCGGTGTGAACAGCGGAGGCACCCAAAAATCCGGGACGACCCCGAGGACGAATGAGCCGAGGCGCTGGCGCGTTTTCTTCACACCTCTCGCGCCTTTTTGTTGAGCTGCCGATGTCGAGGCCTCGGCGGCTGTCGAGGAGATCAACGACGGTCCGCCCCACGCGCGAACCACCTCAGGAACCCAAGCGGTTCTCGATGAGTGAGACCCTGGCTCGCTAGGCAGCCAGTGGCGTCGAAATTCGGCCCGGCTCTGCGAGGACTTCGTGCCCGTGCCCGTGCCCTGCCCGTGCCCGTCCGTGCCCGTGCCCGTCCGTGCCCGTGCCCGATCCTGATCCTGCCTCACGATTCTAATCCTGCTTTCCGTCGGACCGCAATTGCTGCCGGGCGCGCGGGCGCGCAGCCGGTCGTTGGAGTATGCTGACGGTCCGTGGAGTACAAATACAGTCAGCGAGCGGGAGTGCTGAACGAAGCGGCCCCCGAGCCTCGGGCGGCCCGACAAAAAGCTGGACCCGACCTCGACCGAACCACGGCGATGGTCACCAGCCTCGCGTCCGTTCACGCCCAGTCCATCGCGCCCGAGTCACCGCGGCCACGGGACGAGCTCATCGCGCGCGTGGCCGCGGCCCGCGCTGCTGGCGCAGGTTTGGACCCGATCCGCGGGCAGGGAGACAAAGGCATGTTTTTCTTCACCGTCGAGGAAGGGGCACGCGTAAGAGTCATCGAAAAGGACGGCAGGGTCCGCGTCGTAGGCGGGCCCAGCCGGATCTGGAGGATGGGTCGCAGGATCGAACCCATGACTCACTACGTCGCCCATCCGGGAGAATTTCTCATCGTGAGATTTCGCGACGGAAAACAGCGGCATCTCGTTGCTCCGGCCGACCTGTGGTTCGACCCCCGCGAGCACGCCGAGGTGAGAAAAGAGGACGCGCTCCAGATCGCCTCCAAGGAAGCCGTCGTCGCCTACAGCCGCGGCCCGACCGGTCAGGTCTCTCGACGAGTGATCTACGGTCCCACCGCCTTCGTACCCGAGCCCGGAGAGTGGCTCCACACGTTCTCCTGGCACGGCTCCAGAGGCGGCGAGGACGGATATCTGAAGGTTCCCAACGCGCTCGTGTTCCAGAAATTGTGGTCGCTGCCCGACCAGATGTACCACGACATTCAGGATGTCCGAACTTCCGACGATGCCGTGCTCACGATACGACTCATGATCTTCTTCGAGCTCGTCGGCGTCGAGAAGATGCTCGACTCGACTCACGACCCGATCGGAGACTTCGTCAACGCGGCCACTTCGGACGTCGTCGAGCTGGTGGGTAAGTATGACTTCGAGTCATTCAAGCAGCACACCGACCGACTCAATCAAATCGAGACTTACCAGCAGCTCACCTCGCGAGCCGATCAATGTGGATACCGGATCAACAAGGTCGTGTACCGAGGCTACGGCGCGCCGGAGTCTCTTCAGAGGATGCACGACGAGGCCATCGAGACACGAACTCGGCTCGCGCTCGAACGCGCCACGCAGCACCAGGCGCAGGACCTCGAAGACGCCAAGCTGGAACGAGACCTCACCCGAGCCGCGCGCTTGCGGAGCGAGCAGGAAGCCAAGCTCCTCCATGAGATCGGGCAGGCCACCAAACGCCAGGAAGCGCAGCTCCGCGACGAATCGATTCGAAGCGACTTCTCGCGCACTCAGTCCAAGCTGGACGAGGAGCAGCGAGGCTCGCTCGCTCGGGCTCGCGACCAAGAACAACTCGTGCATTTCACCGCGCTCAGGACGCTCGGAGTCGATCTCACCGCGCTCCTGACACAAGGGCGAGCCGATCGGATCATCGAGGTCCGCGGGAACGCCCAACCCCACGTACATCTCGGTTCGGACACGGCGACTCGAGAGTGACCGCGCCTTCAGAAACCCCCGAGGTGCATCTCGGCGCTCGTCGCCGAACCCAGCCCGATCGAGACCGTGGCTCGCCAGAGCGAGCGTCCTTCGACTTGAACAGACTTGGCGAAGCGGTATGAAACCTTTCCTGTGGCTTCGTCCCGATGAACTCGGGACGGCTCCACGTGGCCCATCCCGTTGACGTAGGTGCGGCCGTCCCCTGCCGACGCGATCACCAGTGAAAACTTGTCGGAATCCGAATAGGGCCGTGAGACGGGCATCTCCAAGCTCCATTCGACGGACAGAGTCACGGTAGACTGGTCACTCCTTCGATCGAACTCCGGCGTCGCTCGAATCATGTCGAGGATCACCTCCTTGTCGGCGGCCGGAGCCCGCACGGCGAGCTCCGAGCTCGTCTCGATCAGCTTCTGCATCGATCCGCTGAAAGGCGCAGAAGCCAACACCGCTCCCGGCCCTTCTGCCGCATATTCGATCGGCAGCGCAAAGCAGAGTCCGCCGAGCCTCGACACGTTGGCTGCGAGCACGCCGATCGCAGCGCCGCTCTCGTCGAGGAGCGGACCCCCGCTGTCGCTCGGCCCAAACGGAATGTCGCACTCAGTGAACACGACGTCCTCGACCTTGCGGCCCGGGTGCACGATCTTGCCCCTGGAGAGGTTGCTCCTTGCGGCCGGGCTCCCGAAGGCGTAGACGACCGTGCCCGTACGCACCAAGCTGGCCTTTGCGGTCGTCAGGAACCCGTGAGCCGCACACTCGCCACACGCCACGACGGACATGTCCAGAGTCTCGCTGATCTTCTTCACCTGGCCGTCCACGCGGACGCCATCCGAGAACTCGATAGCCACCGACGAACCGACCTGAGTCGTGGGGAGAATGCGAGTGAGCACGTCACCCTTCGCGGAGGCGATCCAGCCGACCGCGTCACCTTTGGCGGCGATGACCCTGACGATCTTGTCTTCGGCGCCAGGGACTGCCTCCTCGACCCGGCTTGGCCGTTTTTCGGTGAGTACCGAGTCCTTTTTGGGCTCGAGCGCAAATTCTTCATCGGGCGCGGGCGTCTCCGAGTCCGCTCCGACCTCGCTCCTGAGGAAGGCGACCCGAACGGACGCTCCGACCACGAACACGGCACCGAGCCACGCCCAATGCCGCGGCTCCCATTTCGACCGCTGACCCACGCGGCCACGGTACAACAATCCGCCCGCCAAGTCCGCAACCAACCAGAATTTCGGATCGGACAGGGACCAAGATCGGGAACGGGAGCGTGAGCGTGAAGGGGAACGGGAACAGGGACCTGGAACAAGAACAAGGACCTGGAACGAGAACAGGGACCGGGAACGAGAACAGGAACGCTCACTGGTGAATCGGGCACGGGCACGGGCACGCACGGGCACGGGCCCGTCATGAGTTATGCCGTACTCAATGGTCCAGCGGTCCTAGCGGCATCTCGTTTCGCTTCGCTCTGGTGTTCACCAGCATCAGGCTCGCGTCGGCGAGGTCCTTGGTTTGACAGTTTCTGAAAACGACCGTCGCAAAGCCGATGAACATGCCGGCAGTGATCGAATTCTTCTCCATCCACGTGAACTCACGCGAGGACTTCGATGCTTCACCTGCACGCTGCCATTCGACGGCCGGAGCGATCGCGGAGCACACAGCCGCGCCCGACCTTCGGAGCTCGAATTCGAGCTTCACGGTGGGTTGCGACTCGGACCTTACGCCCACGAGCGCCATCACACTGCCGAAGCTGCCCCCGGCGCGAAGGAGGATTGGATCCGAACCGACCGATTTGATTTCGTTCACATCGGCTTCGTCCTTCTCCTTGGCCCGATTGAGCAGCTGCGCCCAGGCGGTGCGGTCGAAGCTCGGCGCGAGGTCCGCTCCGATCGCTTCAGGAGCGTCGAAGAGAAAGTTGATCGGGAGAGCGAGCGAGAGCCCCGTCGCGTCGCGAACCGCCATCGAGACGACGCCAACGACTCTGCCGTCCTTGTCGATCAGGGGACCGCCGCTGTTGCCCGGGTGGATGCTCGCGTCGAACTGAATATACGGAATGCCGAGAATCACCCTCTCGCCGTAACTCACAATCCCCTTCGCCAGCGAGAACTCGAGTCCGCGGGGGCTTCCGACGGCCAGGACGTCGTCACCGTTGCGGAGCGTCGTTGCGTCTCCGAGCGGCAGCACCGTGGGCGCCGCCTTCGGAATCGTGATGAGCGCGAGATCGAGCCACTCGTCCTTGGCCTTCACCGAGCCGGTGATTTCTTCGCCGTTGGACAACACGACGGTCGGCGACTCGCTCAGCGGGCACACCACATGGGCATTCGTCACCAGGAGCTCTGGCCGAATGAAAAATCCCGCGCCCTCCTGAATCTTGCACCGAACCCGCGCCGAACCGTTGCGCGCGGCCTCGGAGAGCTCGCGGGCGGACTTCTCTTTGGAGGGAGCTTCCGGGAGCTCCGCCGGGTCGACCTTCTTCGGCGCTGCCGCGGTCGGTGACGAGACGATCAAGCTTGCGAGCGAACCTGGGAGGGGCGCAAACAAAGTGACGGCCAAGACCGTGGCCACGGCGACATAGAAGCTTCGCGGTGTGCTCGGCGCTTCGATGATGCTGGGGGCTACGAACCTGGGTGCGTCGTCATCGACCATTCGATAATACGGGTGCGACATCGATCCCAGAACAGGCTCGATTCGATCGGCCTCGCGCGCCGTGACTCCTGAAACGACTCGGGGCGGCGCTTCTTTCAGACCTCTTCGGATCTCGGAGTAATTGAGAGCTCCGCCCAAATCGGCGACCGCGCGGGCGAGTCGGTGCGCCTCGCGCTCGGTAGGAGTGCGATCGAGCCGGATCGTCAGGAGCGCGTTGGCACCGCAATGGGGACACTTCGCGTCGTCGATCGGCACGGGTCGGTGGCATCGCGCACAGCGAGGATGCGATTCAGGACCGGGCGCGGGCCGCTCGGCGAGCTCGAGGGGCTCGACGCCCACCTGGCTCAGATCCGCCGGAAGCGCCAGGGGGAGAATTCCTTCCACATGGCCGAGCCGCACGACTTCCATCACGCGCGGATCGAGCGCTGGGGGCGCGGGGTTGCCGATCAGGAGTGTCGCGTCTTCATTCGGGTCGGCCTCGCCCGGACCAGCACCGGCGTCGACCACCTCTCTCTGAATACCGAGGCCGCTCGGGATCCGGGGAGGCGCCTGGATTGGGCCGCTCCCGGAAATCAAGAGCGTGGGTTCATCGTCGGTCCGGCGCAAATCGAACCCCTTCGGCTCCACCGCCTCGACAGGCTTGCCATCGTCCGAATCCTCGCCAACCACAGAGCCACCCTACCCGATTCCGTCCCGTCTGACCACAGCCGGCCCAAAGCCCCAAAGCCCTAAAAGCCCACAGCCAATGCGGCGCGACACGATTTTGACGCCCGGCAAACGAGCCGCTCGCCCGGAGCTCCTAGCTCGTAGAGTTACCGTCGACTCGATCTCGTGGTCACGAGCTCTCCGTGCGCAATCCGGGCCCTCGCCGACCCAAGAATCCAAGGAGCGCCTCCAGAATCGTGTACGGATGGGGTGGGCACCCTGGCACGAAGAGGTCGACAGGCAGAACGGAGGCCGCTCCGTCCAAACTCTCCGGGTGGCCCGCGAAGGGACCTCCGCCGATAGCGCAGGCTCCGACGGCAATCACCACCTTCGGCGACGGCACCGCCTCGTACGTCTTCATGAGTGCGACTTTCATGTTCTCGGTCACCGGCCCCGTGATGAGCAAGCCATCGGCGTGGCGCGGCGACGCCACGATTTGAATGCCGAAGCGACTCAAGTCGAACACTACGGTCCCGAGCACGTTCACGTCGGCCTCGCAGCCGTTACATCCGCCCGCGCTCACTTGGCGCAACTTCAAGGAGCGTCCGAGGAGCTTCCGGAGTTCCGCCGAAGCTGCGATCGCCTTGGGCTCGAGATCGCCCGGAGCGCTCAGCCGGAGCTCCTCGCGCGTTCGCGCGGCGAGTCGATATTCGTTCGTGAAAGTCACCGCACCAGAGGGACAGACCTCCGTGCAATCAGTGCAAAACAAACACGTCCCGAGGTCGAGGCCGAGCGCCCCGGACGACGCGGTGAGTGCGTCGGCCGGACAAGCCTCGACACACGCGACGCAGCCCTCGACACACTTGCTCGGATCGAGCCTCGGACGGCCGCGGAACAGCGGCGGCAGCTCGGGAATGACTTTGGGAAAAGCTGCGGTTCGGTGGCCCTGCCTTTTCCGTTCGAGGAGTTCCTTCAGCATGAGTTGCCTTCATCGAACACGATCAAAGATCGTGACCACAGTAAGACAAGTCGAAGCTCTTGTTGCAGAGCGGGAAATCCGAGATTTGCTCGCCTCGCAACGCCATCGAGAGCCCCGTCCAGTTGTGGAAGGACGGATCGACGATCTTGTAAGTCGAAAATCGGCCGCTCTGGTCCGTGAGTGCGACATGTAAAATTTCCCCACGCCAGCCTTCCACGGCAGAGACCGCGATGCTCGAGGGCCGGATATCCGCCGTGTCGAGCTCCACTCGAGTCTCGCCGCTCGGGAGCTCCGCGAGCTGCTCCCGCACGAGCTGGACGGAGCGCTGAATTTCGAGCCACCTCACGTAGGCTCGAGCAAATACGTCGCCGGTCGGCCAAGTGGCGATGGGCACCCGCACGAACCGATACATGCCAAAAGGGTGAGTGAGTCGAACGTCGCGCTTGAGCCCGGAAGCCCGAGCGGCGACGCCCACGAGGCCAAGCGACTTGGCGACCTCTTGCACCACACGCCCGGTGTCCTCGAACCGAGCCTGTACACTCGGCGTGTCCCACAAGAGGCCGACCGCGCCGGCCACGTCGCGCCCGGCCGCCATCACGCGTTCATCGAGGACAGACACCGACGAAGGGTCGAGGTCGAAACCCACTCCGGCCGGTCGAATCAGCCCTCGGCCGAAGCGATTGCCGCAAAGCGCCGCGGACAAATTCAAGAACTCCCCCCGCAGGCGCCCGCAATACGCCGCCGTGGGCAGGAAGCCGACGTCGTTAGCCAACGCTCCAAGGCCTCCCGTATGATTTGCCAGCCGCTCGAGCTCGAGCCCAATGAGTCGTAGGCCGAGCGCTCGGGCCGGCGGTGTCACGCCAGTGAGCCCCTCGATGAGTTGGGAGTACGCCGTGGCGTGTCCGACGCTCGTATCACCGGCGAGCGTCTCCATGTGATGGAGCGTTCTCTTGTTCGGACCTCCGACGAGCGCTCGCTCCACGCCTCGGTGTTGGTATCCAAGTGAGATGTCGAGCTGAAAGACTCGCTCTCCGTGGCACTGGAATCGAAAGTGACCGGGCTCGATCACTCCCGCGTGCACTGGGCCCACCGCCACCTCGTGGACTTCCTCGCCGTCCGTTCGATGAAAGTCCGTCACCCCTACCTTCTCCCCAGCTCCCGGAAAACGCACCGGCCTGGGAAAAGGGTGACCGTCGAGCTCCAGACCCAAGCTCTCCGCGATCTCACGCTCGAAGAGGTGCGCTTCTGGACAATCGGAAGTCACCGACGAAAGTCGCGTCGAAGTCAAGCGCGTCGAGCTGATCTCGAAGGTCGCGAGCATGTCCCTCGCCAGCACGGAGACCAGCTCAATCCCGTCCTCTGATCGATACCCAAACAGCGCCGAGATCCGCCTTCCCGCCGCGGGGGCGGCCGCGAGCCTGGCCCGAAACTCATCGGGTTCGAGCCGTGGGAGGTCGAACACCGACCGACTCTCGCCGTTGGAGACTTCGAGCGCCTTCACTTCGCGACCTCCAGGAAGGCCGAGGCCTCGGCCATCAGCCTCGCCACCGGCGGAGGAACGTACACACCCATCATGAATACGAGGACCAAGAAGACCAGCGGGGGTCCGACCGTCGCCAAGCTCTCTCGGTACTGACTTCGCGTGTCCTTGCGTGGTGGCTTTCCGAGGGCCATGGACAACACAGTCGCACCCATGCCCGCAAACACGAGACCCAACGCCGAAAGAAAAATCGCTCCACCGACGAAGTGACCGGTCGAAAACGCGGCCTTCACGATCATGAGCTCACTCATGAAGGGGCCAAAGGGGGGCGCGCCAGTGATCGCAAAAAAGCCCGCCAAGAGGAGCGGCCCGGTCCCCGGAAGCCGCCGGACCGCGCCCGCCACGTCATTCGTGAGCTTACTCCCGTAGGCACGATGTAAGTTGCCGGCCGCGAGGAAGAGGACACCCTTTCCCAACCCATTGTTGATCATGTGATACACCGCCGCCGAGGCTCCCAACCCACCGAGCCCGACGCCGAAGCTCAGGATCCCCATGTGCTCCACGCTCGAGTAGGCCAGCATTCTCTTGTAGTCCTGCTGCCGAATCACGAACGCAGCGGCCACACTCATCGACAACAAGCCCATGGCCACGAGCAATTTCCGGGTGAGCTCGATCTCGCCAGCAGCCTGACAGATTTGAACGAACCGAAGGACCGCGACGAAGGCACAGTTGGTCAAGCCACCCGCAAGGAGCGCCCCCGCAATCCCAGGCGCCTCCCCGTAGGCGTCCGGCTTCCAGGAGTGCATGGGCGCCAGACCCATCTTCGTTCCATACCCAACCAACAGCAGCACGAACCCAGATCGAAGCCAGGGCTTCGACAACCGAGGCGCCTCCCGCACGAGATCCTCGAACAACAAGGAAGAGCCGAGCCCAGACTGGAGCGCCGAGTATGCCAAGAAAAACGAACCCAAAAGGGCGATGGCGATTCCGACCGACCCCACCATGAGATACTTCCAGATCGCCTCGAGCGATCGAGCGTTGCGGTCGAAATACAGAAGCGGCGCGGCCGACAGCGTCGCCGCCTCGATCGTCACCCACATCAGACCGAGGTGATGGGACATCACCATCGCCGACATCGCGGCCAAGAATACGAGCAGCGCCCCCGTGAACACGCGGTTGGGCCGACTCCCACGCTCCTCCAGATATCGAGGCACGTAGAACGACGAAATCAGAAAGAGAGTGCTCAAGAAACTCAGGATCAGCCGACCAAGCGGATCGAGCACCAGCCACCCCCCTAGCTGCGGCCCGGACCGAAGCGTGAGCGCGGCCAAAGTCAGTGCGGAGTGCGCCACGGCGCCCGCTGGCACCAACCAGGATCGGACCCGAGACCAAGGAGCGAGGAAGGCGAGCGCCGCGAACGCAAGCGGCGCCAACACGACGGCGATCAGCACGAGCTCACTCCTTCAACCGATCGAGCCGGTCGGTGTCGAGGGTCGCGAACTCCCGGCCGATGTGATTGATGATGATGCCCATGACAAACACGCCGACGAAGAGATCGAGCAGCACTCCCACCTCGACGAGGAAGGGCATCGCGCCGAGGAGCATCAAACCCATGATGAAAATGCCGTTTTCGAGGACGAGGTAGCCTACGACTTGTGTGATCGCCTTGCGACGCGTCGTGAGAATGAGAAATCCGGTGAGCAAGGTCGACAGGGAGGCCGGGAGCAGCAGGGACCCTTTGTGCTCTGGCGCGAGGGGCAGACTCAGGGAGAAGATCAGCGCGGCGCCGGTACCCACCGCGCCGAGCAAGAGAGAAGGGACCAATCCCACGAGTGGCTCGACCTCCCGGTGGATCGCCACGTCTCGAGTCGCCTTGTAGAGGAGCTTCGGAATCACGAAGCCCTTCACGAGCGCGGCGCTCGCGGCCACCGCGATCACCTCGATCGTCCAGTGCCCGTGTGCGAGAAGAGTCACACCTCCGAGCACGACACCCTGCAGCGCGCTCCCCCGAATGACCGCTCGCAGACGACTCGTACCCAGCATGAAAAAGTTCAGCAGCAGCACGAGGACGAGGAGCGGGTCGAACAGAGGCCTCACGTCGTCCTCCCGAGCAGGACCACACCAAGCGCCGACAACAGACAAGCGCCCACGAGCGCGCGCGGCACGTTCACGAGCTTCAACCTCGCCATCGTCGACTCAACGACTCCGATCGCGACCGAGACGCCGAGTAGACTCAGCGCGGCCACGAGCAAATCGACGGAGGGATCTGAGAATGAAATCGGGCACAGCACCCTCGCTACAATCGAGCCCAGCACGAACAACTTCAGGGCCGACGCGTACTCGATCAACGCGAGCGCGGGGCCACCATGGTCGAGGACCATGACCTCGTGAATCATCGTGAGCTCGAGGTGAGTATTGGGATCATCGAACGGAATGCGAGAGGTCTCCACCAGGAGCACGACCGTAAACGCCGCGGCCACCAACACACACGTGACGCCGGCGTCCACCCACGTCGCCCGCAGGCTCGGTCCGAGCATGTCCGACAGCGCGAGCGACCCGGAGGCCCTCGCGAGCGCCAGCAGACCCAAGATCAACGCGGGCTCCGCCAACGCGGAGTATGAAGCCTCTCGAGCTGCACCCATCCCCTCGAAGGCCGAGCCGGAGTCGAGCGCCGAAGCCATCGTCGCGAAACGTCCGAGCGCCAACAGATACACCACCAAGATGAAGTCACCCCGAAAGGACACGAGCGCAGGCTGACCCGCGTGCGGCACGAGCTGAGCCGCAAGCGCGAGCGTCACCACGCCCGCGACCGGGCCGGCGAAAAATACCCAGGTCGTGCTTCGGCTCCGCACCGTACCTTTGCGGAGCAGCTTCGCGAGGTCGAAGTACGGCTGGAGGATCGGAGCGCCGACGCGCCCGGCAAAGTATGCCTTGATCCGGGTGACTATCCCGAGCATCAACGGCGGAAACAGCGCCGCGAAGGTCAGGCTGAGTACGATCTCCAACATTACATCCTCGACCAAATCATCAACACGAAGAGCGTCGCCAGGATGTAGACGAGATAGGCGTGGATGTTCCCTCGCTGAATCGACCGCAGCCAGGTCGAGGCACGGCCCACCGCTCGGGACGCCGGCAGTAGCCACTCGTCCAACACCGTGTCGGGAACGTGACTCTCGAACTTGGAAGGTCCCGGAAAGAGCGAGAGAGTCCCCGGACCATGAGATCGAGGCCTGAGGGCAAAGGCGAAGAGCCCGACCAGGATCTGCGCGAAGGACGAAGACGAATACTGCATCCGGGCGGTCGGAGCCGAGTATCCGCAGTCCCACGTTCCAACTGTCGGCGCCGGAAAGTGTCTCCGCATCCATAGACCGATCAAGACGAGCCCCAGCACGAGAGACACGCCCAGCACACTCACCCAATCGATCGGTGCAAGCACCCGCACCGGAGAAAGATTCGAGAGCTCCGGCGCAAAAGCGGCCGTGGCTCGGTCGAGGATGGGTGACACCCAAGGCGAACCCAAGCCAATCCAGAAACACAGCACCGCGAGCACACCCATCGGTATCAACATGCTTCGCGCGGGCTCGTGTGCGAGCTTGGCAGCGTCCGTGCGCGGCTCACCGAGGAAGGTCGCGCCGAAGACCTTGACGAAACAAGCCACCGCGAGCGATCCGATGAACGCCAAGGCCGCCGCGAGGAGCGCCGCGGCAATCCACGAAGTCGCCGAGCGCGACATCAGCGTCTCGAACATGGCGAGATAGACGAAGAGCTCGCTGACGAAGCCGTTGAGCGGCGGCAAACCGCAAATGGCCACCGAACCCACCAGGAAGAAGACCGCAGTTCGCGGCATCACCTTCGCCAACCCACCGAGGCGATCGATCTCACGCGTCCCCGTCTCGTGCAGCACCGCGCCGGCCGCGAGGAACAAAAGAGACTTGAACAACCCATGATTCCAGGTGTGCAACAGACAACCCGACAGCCCGAGCACGAAGAGCGAAGGCTCGTTCAAGGTCCGCCCAAGCAAGGCGAGGCCCAAACCCATCGCTATGATTCCGATGTTCTCCACCGAGTGATACGCGAGCAGGCGCTTGAGATCGTGCTGCCCGATCGCGAAGGCGACGCCGAGCACACCGGACACCGCGCCGAGCCCGGCGATCGAGAGACCCCACCAAGCCGGAGGATGCGGAAACATCGAGAGTACGCGGAGGAGCCCGAAGATCCCCATCTTGATGAGCACACCCGACATCAGCGAAGAGACATGGCTCGGCGCATTGGCATGCGCCCCAGGAAGCCAGACGTGGAGCGGCATCAACCCGGCCTTCACACCAAACCCAACGAGCGCGAGCAGAAACGCGGCCGTCGCGAGCGGCCCATCCGCGCTGAGCGAGCCCGAGAGCTCGAAGCCCCCGGTCAGTAACGAGAGTATGGCAAACAGCGCCACGAGCAGCATCGTCGAGAGACGAGTCGCTACCAGGTACAAGTACCCAGCCTCTCGGACCTCCAGATCGGTGTCGACCGAGGTCAGCGCAAAGAACGCCCCCAAGGCCATCGTCTCCCAACCGATGAGAAACGTCAGAGCATTGGCGGACAATGCTACGATGGCCATTCCGAACGAAGCGAGCCCGTAGAACAACCGCAGCTTGCGCCCGTCGGCGGGATGCTCAGACTGAGGCCAGTAGGACAAGCCGTAGACCGCACCCAAGAACGAGATGAGGTTGATTTGGACGAGAAAGAACGCCGACAGCGCATCCATACTCACCCGAAATGAACCCACCGGCAGCTCGAGCTCCGGGACGAGGGATGCCTCCGCGTGGCCGCTCAGGCACCGCGCCGCTCCCGCCATCGCAACGAAGGAACCGATCGCGAGCAGCACGAGGGCAGATACTTCGCCCCGCCGACTCCGCCGATTCGTAAATAACCCAGCAAACCCACTTGCACCCACCAACACGGCGCCAGCAAGTCCCAGGAGCTCGTTCACGACTCTCCTCCCAGCAACTCATCTACCCTGCGGGTGGCGGCGACGAGCTCGGCATACCCAAGTCGTTTGGAGATCGTCTCCATAAACGTCGAGTCCTCGACCGCACGAGACAGGCGAGCGAGGAGCTCGAGGTGTGCTCTCATCGTCGAGCTCACGATCACGATGAGAGTTCGGATCGGCGGCGTGAGTACGGGATGTTCGAAATGAAACGCCGACAGCGTGGGTGGCGCGCCCGAAATCACGACGGGTCGACGAGCCCTCGGGATAGCCACGCCGTCTCGGACGAGGTTCGAGCCCAAGCTCGGGCGAGCGATCCAGACCTTCAGCAAAGTCTCCCGAAGGTGCGGGTCCGGGATCGGAAGCTTGTCGATCGCCTCGGCGAGGGCGTCTTCGGAGCGGGCACCGGCGATCGTAAAGACCCCCCCGTGGTCCAGGGCTCGGGTGAGTGTCGCGGAGCTGCCACCGTCTTCGTCGACGAGCAACTCGCGCGTGATGGAGACCCGGCGCTCCGTCGCCCATTCGAGCAACTCGGAGCGGGCAAATCGGGGCTGGTGGTTGACCCGGTAGCAGGGGAGCTCGCCCGAGTCGGTCCACCGGTAGACGCCGGTCTCGGACACCGAAAGAAGCCTCGCGACCTCGCGTGCATCGATCTTCATCGGTCCGGCCCAAGAGCGGCTCCGTCGGAGGGCAAAGTCAAGCTGATAGACCGAACAAACAAGCGGAGCGCCCACCACACGCACGGGGTCGAGCGCTTCGAGCGTCGAGGGGCCGAGCGACGCTGCTTCGAATTCCGAGCCCTTCACACACTCCGCGTCCTGAGCCCACGCCTGAGTTGCGGCTCTTCGAACGCCGCATGAAAGCACCACGCGCTCGTAGCTCCGGTCTCCACCTTCCAGCGGCTAGCCGCGGCGTTCGAGGACCTGACGTGAGTCCGGCTGAGTTGCGTCAGATCGTCTGCGTCAGATCGTCTGCGTTTGCGTCAGATCGTCTGCGTCAGATCGTCTGCGTCAGATCGTCTGCGTCAGATCG
>CAYXDO010000155.1:0-26946 GCA_964463485.1 uncultured Myxococcales bacterium
ACTTAACCCAACATCTCACGACACGAGCTGACGACAGCCATGCAGCACCTGTCTTAGCGTTCCCGAAGGCACCAATCCATCTCTGGAAAGTTCGCTAGATGTCAAGGCCTGGTAAGGTTCTTCGCGTTGCATCGAATTAAACCACATGCTCCACCGCTTGTGCGGGCCCCCGTCAATTCCTTTGAGTTTTAGCCTTGCGGCCGTACTCCCCAGGCGGAGCACTTAATGCGTTAGCGTCGGCACTGCAGGGGTCAATACCCGCAACACCTAGTGCTCATCGTTTACTGCGTGGACTACCAGGGTATCTAATCCTGTTTGATCCCCACGCCTTCGCGTCTCAGCGTCAGTACCCTCCCAGATGGCCGCCTTCGCCACCGGTGTTCTGCCCAATATCTACGAATTTCACCTCTACACTGAGCATTCCGCCATCCTCTTCGGGACTCAAGCCTGCCAGTATCGACTGCACTTCCTTGGTTGAGCCAAGGGCTTTCACAACCGACTTTGCAGGCCGCCTACACGCGCTTTACGCCCAATAATTCCGAGCAACGTTCGCACCCTCTGTCTTACCGCGGCTGCTGGCACAGAGTTAGCCGGTGCTTCCTTTAGCGGTACCGTCAACCTCGCCGAGTATTAGTCGACAAGCTTTCGTCCCGCTCGACAGTGCTTTACGACCCAAAGGCCTTCATCGCACACGCGGCGTCGCTGCGTCAGGCTTTCGCCCATTGCGCAAAATTCCCCACTGCTGCCTCCCGTAGGAGTCTGGACCGTGTCTCAGTTCCAGTGTGGCTGATCATCCTCTCAGACCAGCTACCCGTCTTAGCCTTGGTGGGCCGTTACCTCACCAACTAGCTGATAGGTCGCGAGCCCATCTTCAAGTGGAAGGCCCTCTCGGGTCCCCTCCTTTTCTCACTGCTTCCGGAGAAGCCGTGGTCTTATCCAGTATTGGCACCCCTTTCGGGGTGTTATCCCAGGCTTGAAGGCAGGTTGCTCACGTGTTGCTCACCCGTGCGCCACGCTACTCGGCCGAAACCTTTCGCGTTCGACTTGCATGTGTTAGGCGCGCCGCCAACGTTCGCTCTGAGCCAGGATCAAACTCTCCAATTATGTATTGAAGATATTGAAATATCTGGCTTTGCTCTCGGACTATGTCCTCGAGCTGAATTGACTTGGACCAACAATTTGATCCGTTCGAGCATGCTATTCAGTTTTCAGAGACCGACTTCGTTCGGATTCGCCGCTCGTTTGCGAGCGACTGCTTCCGTCCGACGGGGCGCGAACCGTGTTCTCGCCCGCTTCGATTGTCAATGCGTTTTCTCGTCCGGCTTCGCTTCGCTTCCGCTTGCGCTTCAACGTTCGGCTTTTCGTCGGACGGGGCGTGAATCTTGTTCTCGCCCGATTCGCTTGTCAACGCTTTTTCTTCGGTCCGTTCAGCTTCGCTTCGTCTTCGTTGCGTTCGCTGTTCGTTCCGCGTTCAAGCGATGCATCGCAATCGCGATGTGTGGCGGCTTATAGAGGCGGCCTTTGGACCCGTCAATAAAAAAAGAAGCACACTTTCTTCGATTCGAGCTCGGCCTCAGCGCTCCCCCAACAGGGCCTGGACGTGGGCCTGCTGGCGCCCCCGGCGTAGTCGCGCCGCCGTGATGATCGCTCGCATGTCCGCGGCCGCCCTTTCGAAATCGTCGTTCACCACCAAGTAGTCATATCGTTGGGATTGCCGGATTTCCCCCTGCGCTTCGCTCAGCCGTCGGTCGATCTGATCCAGGGAATCCGTAGCTCGATTCACCAGCCGCCTCCGGAGCTCCTCCATCGAAGGCGGCAGCAAGAAGATCAGCAGCGCGTCTGGAAAGCGGTCCGAGATCTGCCCGCCTCCCTGAACGTCGATGTCCAAAAACACGTCGAGGCCCCTGTCGAGCTGCTGCTCCACGGCCGAGAAGCCCGTTCCATACTTCTGGCCGAAGACCTCGGCCCATTCGATGAGCTCCTTGTCCCGGATCATTCGTTCGAACTCCGCGTCGGGCACGAAGTAGTAGTCTCGCCCGTTCACCTCGTCACCTCGCGGGCGCCGCGTCGTATACGAGATACTGCGCGTCACGCCGTTCAACGTGCCTAGCAACGTTCGACAGAGAGACGTCTTCCCCGTTCCAGAAGCAGCCGAGACCACGATCGGAAAGCCACGAGACACGATCACTCCACGTTCTGCACCTGTTCGCGTACTCGTTCGATCGCACTCTTCAGCTCCACGACGTGGTGCACCATCGCGGCGCTCGAAGCTTTCTGGCCGAGCGTGTTGGCTTCTCGCGCGAGCTCCTGGACCAGGAAATCCAATTTCTTGCCTGATCCAGGGTTCGACGCGAGCACCCGAAAATGCTCGACGTGAGCGGCCAGCCTCGCGAGCTCCTCGGTCACGTCGAATCGCTCGGCGACCAACGACGCCTCCTGCGCTACGCGCGCAGGGTCGAGCGGCTGATCCACCGCGAGCTCGGAGAGCCTCGCAAGGAGCCTGGCCTTCCTCGCGCCAATCGTGGCGGGAGCTTCTTTGGCCAGCTCGCTCACAAACGCGGAGACTTCGCTCAGCCGCACACCAAGCTCCGCGAGGAGCGCAGCGCCCTCGCGCGATCTCGAAGCGTCGAGGTCCTCGACCGCTCGCTCCATCGCGCCCTCGATGATCACGTCGACATCGTCTGGCCACGCGGCCCGCGGGTCCTCGATGACACCGGGAAGCGAGACGATCGACACGAGGTCAACGGGCGGCGGCAGACCGAGCTCCTGGCCGAGGTCGACGAGCGCCCGTTGATAGGCCGCGGCGAGCCCCGCGTCGATCCGCGGCGCGACTCGGGCGCCGCTACGAACCAAATCGACTACGCCTTCGATTCGACCTCTGACCAGCTTCGCGCGAGCGATCGCGTCGAGCCGCGGCCCAAGACGCTCGATGCCCACCGGAAGCCGTATCTTCAGATCGAGGTGCCGATGGTTCACCGAGCGAAGCTCGACGCTCGCAGTGATGTCGTCCCTGGTCGCGCGAGCGAGGCCGAAGCCGGTCATGCTTCGCAAGGCGAGCACAGAGAACCTCGCCGCTATCCCAAGGTCAATCGCGTCCGTGAGTCCGGCGGTAGGCGGTGTCGACGAGGGCCGCACGCCGTCGCTCGTCACAGCTCACCTCCGCCCGCGCTCGAGCGAGTCGTCGCATCTCCAAAAACTCCGGTCCCGTGCGTTGGAGCGCCTTCAGGATCGCATCGGACAGCGCCGCGACGTTCCCTGGCTCGACGATCCATCCAGCACCCGACCCGGCCAACGCATCCTCGATCGCCGGGTAGCGCGCACCGACGACGGGTACGCCGGCGGCCAACGACTCGAGGACCGCCCGACAGCTCGCATCGTTTCCTTCCTTCAGCAGGACGGACAAATCGAGGCTCGCAATGGCATCCGGCAGGTCGGCGTCTCGAAAGCCGTAGAGCGTGGTCGAGGCCCGGACTCCCCTTGTCTCGAGATGCGCTTCGATGGCGCGCTGCGTCTCTCCTTTGCCGATGAAGACCAGATGGACCGGCCGCGGCGACTTCCCACGAACGATCGCGAAGGCGTCGATGAGGTCTTCTTGTCGGCGACCTTCTTGGAAACGCGCGACCATCCCGATCACGAACGCATCGACAGGCACGCCCTCGGCGGCTCGAAATTCGCTGCCGCTCCGCGGTGAGAAGCGCTCGAGGTCCACGCCGCCAGGCACAACGAACACGCGTTCGGAAGAAATGGATGGGTAACTTTCCAGAAGCTTTTCACGGTGAGCTTCGGCGACGACGAAGAACCCGTCCGTTTTGCGGTACGCGACCCACTGAGCGCCTCGTCGCTCCGCAGACCTCGGATGGTGGATCGATCGGAAGAGCGGCCGAACACCCGCGAGCGCGGCGAGCGCGTGATCGTGGGAGGAGTGGGCATGAACGAGATCGAACGACTTGGCGATCCGTTGAAGCCTCTTACGATCCCGGATCGCGAGCGCCAAGCCGCCCTTCGTGTTGAGCGCGAGCTCATCGATCAACGTGACGATCCCGCGCCCTTTGTCGGCGAGGTTTCCAGGGCGCATCGTGTCGTACGCCAAGGCGACATCGTGTCCGAGCAATTCCTTCTGCATGCGCGCGAGCGAGAGCGCCGGATCGGCTGGTCCAGTGAGGGTCGCGCTCGAAACGAGATGGAGGATCCTCATTCACTCACCAGCAAAGCATCGACCTTCGCGCGAACCAGCTCGGGGCTGAGCTCCTTCAAACATCGGTGATGACCGAGCGGACACCGGTGATGGCCATGCTCTCCGCAAGGCCTACACTCGAGCTCGATGGACGCGACCGCCTCGCGTTCGCCGAGCTCGTGTCGCGCCTCTGTCGTCGGCCCGAAGATCGCCACCACAGGCACGTTCATCGCGCGAGCGAGGTGCGTGGGTCCGGTGTCTCCGCCGATCAAGAGATCGACACTCGCGATGCGCACGATCAAATCCCCGACCGATCCTCCTAAACCGTCGAGAATCTCGGCTCTCGTCCCTGACGCGCGGACCGGTTCGAAGAGCTCTCGCTCGCGATCCGCTCCGATCAACAACACCGCGAATCGCTCGTCGAGCTTCGCCACGAATCGAGCCGCGAGCTCAGAGGGCCAACGTTTGGTAGCCCATTCGGATCCGAGGCACAGCCCGAGGACCGTACGGCTCGAAGGGCGTGCGACCACCGGGCGTGTGATCGTGCCTGCGAGCGAAACGTCGCCGAGGGGGTCCGAGATGATCCGAAGTCGAGCCCGCACGAAAGGATCGGACGCCTCGAGGGGCACGGTCTGGGAAAAAAACGCTCTCGTCGAAAGCCTCCGCGCGCCGATTCGCCTGCCGATTCCGGCAAGAGCGACGAGCATTGCGCTTCTCGGTGACGGATGGGGCACGACGGCCGTGTCGTAACCTGCGCCTCGAAGCTCGTCCGCAACGGCGAGCAGTCCCTTCGGCCCGCGATGGCGACCTCTCTTGTCGAAGACGTGCACTCGATCGACGCCGACGATTCGTTCGGCGATCGCCTCAGTGGGCGGGCGGACCACGAGACCGATCGATGTTATGTGCTCAAATTTTTTTCGACAGGCTCGGACGAGCGGGCCGTCGAACACGACGTCTCCGAGAAACGCTGGATCGACGATCACCAATCGCGTCGGGTCCATCATTCGTTTGATTGGACCTTCGCAGGACCAAATCGAGAGAGCTCCCAGAGCCGGACGTACTTCTGAAAGACTTCTGCCGCTTGAAGGCCCGACATGACGAGACCCGTCGTCCCGTCGAGGAAGCCGAGCTGAATGAAATACGCGCGGAAGAACCGCCCAACGGTGTGGAGGAAGATCGCGCTCGTCCCGGCGCGGCGTCCTCGTGCGTGGGCAGCCAGAGCCCAGTGCTCGGCGTATCGCGCAGACTTTTCGACGAAACGCCCGACCGATCCAAAGGTGTGGTGCTCGACGTGCGCCCTCAGACGACCGACGGGTCCGTCGCATACGAGTCGTTCGTGCACGGGCCGACTCGCGTCATAGCGGCAGCTGGCTTTTTGAAACAACCGAATGTGACGATCCGGATAATAGCCCGCGCGTCGGATCCACTCGCCGCGGAAGTAGTTCTTAAAAGGGACTTCGAAGGCCACGAAGCGTGGTCCGCTTTGGAGGACACGAGCGACCTCGTCGGCGAGCGCGGGTGTCACGACTTCGTCGGCATCGACCGTGAGCAACCACGGCGATCGGCCGACGGTCCGAGCGAACTCGCGCTGCGCTCCGTAACTCTCGAAGGGATGGTCGACGATCCGAGCTCCGTGCGCGCGCGCGCGCTCGACGGTGTCGTCGCTCGATCCAGAGTCGACGATCACGATCTCTTCACAGAAGGTCAGCGCCGAGAGACAGCGGTCGATGTTGCCAGCCTCGTTCTTCGTGATGACGACCGCGGAGAGCCCAGGCACCTTTTCGGTCACGGAAGATTCAGCGGACCTCGGGCGTCATTCGCCGATCGACGAGGAGCACTTTTCCGGGATCGAGCGTGGAGAAGCCTGAGCGCTGCGCGTCTTCGTTCGAAAGAAACCCAGCTTCGAGGACGACAGCGCGGAAGTTCTTGAGAGTGGAGGCGAGATGGGACGGATCGAGCTTGGTAGCAAACGGCGCGTCTTGAATCTCCAGCCCGTCCTGACGTCGATAGTGCAGACGAGACCCGAGCGACGACGCGAGCAAGAGCCTCCCGTTCGACAAGAACAAACGCGCGGAGAGCTCCGCGCCGCCCTCTTTCGCGAGCATCGCGATCGTCTCGGACGCGTGTTTGAACGTCTCGGCGACACTCGAGCCGTCGACGAGCGGATCGGACACGAGGCCCCGCGCGTGAAGCTCCCGAAGGACGACGGCGAACGCGAGGGCCGACGGGTCTGCGTCGTGAAAGTCGCTCTTGATGTATCCGGGCAGACGATCCCGAATCGTCGAGCCACCTTGGGCGAGCGAGGAAAAATCTCCGATCGCCGAGAACAACCAGTGCCGAAATCGAAAGGGTTGCTCGAGATCGAGCGAGGCGCGATGCATGGCATCGACGACTGTCAACAATATCCGACTGCGCGCGGACTCCGCGAACTCGTACAGGGATCGGGAAGGCAGCAACCCGCCTGGCTTGCGCACGGTAAGCGCGTGCATGTCTTGGTAATAGCCGAGCCCCCAGACGTCTCCGTCGACCGGCGATGCAGCACCGACGCCCGGCGAGGTTGCGGGCGCTTCGGAATGGTAGCGGCCCACCCTGAGCTTCTGCTCGAGGGAATAGATCAGCGAAGGCATGTGCTCCGCGTCCGTGACGATCGCCGCCAACACCTGGGTCATCTGTCAAACCTCGAAACCGCTCGTCGTTCGAGCCAGGTCCTGACGAGATCGTAGGGCACTCGATGGACCTGCCGCAATGGAATCGACTGATCCAAATCCGCGCACCCCATCTGGCGTGGGCTCGGATGCGTCGACCCCATGACGAAGACCCGCGGCCCGCACAAGCTGCTCGACATTGCTCCAAAATCGGGAATAACGATAGGGACGCGGAGCAACTGCGCAAGGCCCTTCGGAGCTTCTCGAAACCATCCAGTCGATCGAGGGGCTTGAACGCGGGCGCGAACCGAGGTGTGCTCTGGCGCCGGAGAAGGAGAGTCGAGTGTCGAACGAGATCGCCATGGGTATCGACCTGGGCACCAGCTACACGTGCGTCGCGATCATCGAGGACGGCGTGCCGACGGTGGTGCCCAATGAATGGGGCGAGCGCACCCACGCGTCCGTCGTGTCGTTCATGGACGATGGCCGCGTGCTCGTCGGTAACGACGCCAAGAAGCAGATCATCACGAACCCCGAAAACACGGTGTACTCGGCCAAGCGGATCATCGGTCGGTACTTCTTTTCCGAAGAGGTGCGCAAAGCGCGCACGGTAGTGCCCTACAACATCGTGGAAGGACCGAACAACACGGTGCGCATCAAGGTGCGTGAGGACTTGTATTCTCCGCAGGAGATCTCCGCGCTGATCCTCAAGGAGATGAAGCAGATCGTGGAGAGCCATGCCGGGCAGGAAGTGAAGAAGGCCGTGATCACCGTTCCGGCCTACTTCAACGACAACCAGAGGCAGGCCACGAAGGACGCAGGAAAGATCGCTGGTCTCGAGGTCCTCCGCATCATCAACGAACCGACGGCAGCCGCGCTCACGTACGGGTTTGGGCAGGGGTACAACCAGCGCGTCGCGCTCTACGATCTGGGCGGCGGCACGTTCGACATCAGCATCCTCGACATCGGCGATGACGTCTTCGAGGTGATCTCGACCGCGGGCGACACATACCTCGGCGGCGACGACTTCGACGATCGAATCATGCACTGGCTGGCGGACTCGTTTCAGCAGCAGCAAGGTGTGGATCTTCGTCAGAACAAATATGCGCTCCAGAAGATCAAAGAAGCGGCCGAGAAGGCGAAGATCGGCCTCTCCGAGCACGAAGTGGTGCAGATCCACATCCCGCTGATTCACACCGACGAGTCAGGCTATTCGCTGGACTTCTCGACGACTCTTTCGCGCGCGGAGTTCAACCAGATGGTGATGGACCTCGTGCAACGCACGTTCAAAGTTTGTGACGAAGCCCTTCAGACCGCGCACTTGACGGCGACGGACATCGACTGCGTGATTCTCGTCGGTGGCCCAACCCGACTTCCGATCATTCGGAGCTCGGTGCGCCACTACTTCCAGAAGCAGCCGCTGACCGACGTCGATCCCGACGAGGTCGTGGCGATGGGCGCGGCCATCCAGGCCCACGCGCTCCTCGATTCACAGCAGTCCACTTTTCTCTTGGACGTGACCCCGTTGACGCTTCGCCTCGCGACCGTCGGCGGCTACACCGAGAAGATCATCGACAAGAACACACCGATCCCGATCGACCGAACGCGCTGCTTCACCACGGCCAGCGACTTTCAGGAGAAAGTGCGCATTCGCGTGATGCAGGGCGAATCGAACAAGGCCGACGAGAACGTGTTGCTCGGCGAGTTCGAGTTTTCGGGATTTCGTGTGGCAACGCGCGGCGAGGTCACGATCGAGGTGACCTTCGAGATCGACACCGACGGGATCGTGAACGTGTCGGCGCGCGACGTGGAGACCGGAGCGGAAGCCAGTACTCACATCAACCTCAGCTCGGGGCTGTCCGAGTCCGAAGTACTCGACGCGGCATCCCGTAACGAGGATCTCGTCGTCAGCGCCCGCTAGGACTTCGGAGGACACGCGTGCCGACGGACCCAAACATCCACCCGCATTGGGCTGCGGAGACGAAGTCGTTCGCGAAGGACATCGATCAGCTCGACTACTACCAGATCCTCGAGTGCGCGCAGGATTCGCGCGTCGGCGACATCAAGGCTCGCTACCACCACTTGCAGCGGACCTATCACCCCGACACGTTTTATCAATCGCCCGACGAGGAGCTCAAGGAAGCGGTCTTTCGCATCGCCAAGCGCGTCGCCGAAGCTTACGTGATCCTTCGAGACCCCGTTCGCCGCGACAAATACACACGCGACATCAACGGCCCTGATCGCCTCCAGAAGCTGCGCTATACCGACGAGTCCGAGCAGGAGATCAAGAAAGAAGCGGTGGTCGCGGTCGGGAAGACGCCGCAGGGCCGGAAGCTCGTGGAGAAAGCGATGGCGTCCCTCGAAAAAGGCGACTTCGCGGGCGCAGAGCGCGATCTCAAGACTGCGTTGCTCTTCGAGTCCGACAACGAGTCGATCAAAAAACGCCTCGAGCAAGTGCGAATCCAGCTCAAGAAGTGATCACATGGCCCTCTTCTCTCGCATCGCCAAGCTCGAAGCCGAAGGGAAGAAGGCCGCCCTCGTCACCGTCGTACGCGTGTCTGGATCGACCCCGCGCGAGCCGGGCGCGAAGATGATCGTGCTCGAAGACGGAGCGATCGACGGCACGATCGGAGGGGGCGCCGTGGAGCTCGCGGCGATTCAGAACGCAAGAGAGGCCATCGCCGACGGCCAGCCGCGATATCTGGAGCACAAGCTCACGCAGGAGCTCGGCATGTGTTGTGGCGGACAAGTCTCGCTGTTCATCGAGCCGCTCCTACGATCGCCTCCGCTCGTGATCTTCGGTGCCGGACACGTCGGAGCGGCCTTGTGTCGCGCGGCCAGCGCCGCCGGCTTTGCGGTCTTCGTCGTCGATGAACGCGAGGAGCTCACGCGGCCTGACCTCCTCACCGGGGCAAAGGGCCGCACCAACGAGCTCGACGATCCGGCGATCCCGTTCGGACCCGAGACGTTCGTCATGGTCACCACCCACGATCACGCGCTCGACCAGAAGCTCGTCGAGCGATCCTTGGCCAAGCGACACCGATGGCTTGGCGTGATCGGAAGTCAGCGCAAGGCCATCCTCACGAGGGAACGATTGGCGCACAAAGGCTTCACAGCCGAACAAGTCGCCGCTGTCCGTTGTCCGGTCGGCCTCGCCATCGGCGCGGAGACGCCCGAAGAGATCGCCGTTTCGATCCTCGCAGAGTTGATCGCCGTGCGCCGCGGTCGCGTCCCCACCCACGCCCTCGAAACCAAAGCGCGGACTTGAGCGACCTCGGCGAATCCGCCAAGTCCGAGAGCTCCGTGTCCCTCGGAGCTCGAGTGGCCGGGGTCATACTCGCGACCCCCGAGCTCGCGGCGGCGTTGGTGGGAGGACGACCGATCCTCGATCGCCTAGTCGAGATCTTTCTGGCGGTGCTCGATCGGGTGATCGTGATCGAGACGCGAACCAACCCGCCGACATACAGCGATCCGCGCATCACCGTGATCCCGAGCCGCACGTCGGACGAGCTTCACGCCGTGCTCTGCGCGATCGAAGTTCTGCGGACGGACGTCAAAGGCGTAGTGTTCCAGTCCATCGTGTCTCCGCTGACGACGGAGTCGATGATCCGGGCGCTCCTCGAGGGCGACGGCTCCCGCTTCCGCCTGCTCGTTCATGAGGGACGGGCCGGGCGCCCGATATACGCTCCGAGCAACTCGTTCGAGGACTTCCTGGACTCACCGGAAGGAGGGCTCTTGGCCGTGCTAGCGGAGCGCGACGTCGAGCTCGTGGAGTGGCCCGACTCTTCGGTGCTGGCGGAGTTAGGGAGCGACTCGGAGTTATTTGACTCTTCAGAGACTCATTGATGGAAACGCGAGCGTGAGCGCGCGATTGTCGCACTCATGGGCAGCTGGCCGAACGCGTGAGCTTTCCGGCGCATGAGGCTCCGGCCGCGAGAGTTCCGTCGGGGCACGTTGCTCCGGTGAAGTCGACTCGCTCGAAATCGATCGAGGCGGCATCGATCTTCGCGCAGGTCAGGTCCGCCCCGTTGAACCGAGTGTAGTAACTCGCGTTGAATCGCGCGCCGGTCAAATCCGCGTTGTACATCGTGGCGTCTCGAAACGACGGCTCGTCTTCGGACGAGCAGCAATCCCCGCCCATGTACGCGTTGACGAACGAGGCGTTGGTCAAGTTGGCGCGGTCGAAGATCGTTCCTCCGTAGCTCGCGCTGGAGATGGTCGAGCCCGAGAAGTTCGCGCCAGAAAGATCCGAGTCGGAGTAGGTCGACGCGCCCACGTACGCCTTGCTGAAGTCGGCGCGGCGAAGGTCCGAGCGATCGTAGGCCGCTTGGATCCCGGAAGACTCCACGAAGACGGAGTCGACGAGGTTTGCGTCCTGCATTTTCGTGAAGTCCACGTCCGAACGATAAAAAATGGCTCCCTCCAGGTTGGCCTGGTTGAGGTTCGTGTAGTTGATGGTGGAGTTGCTGAAGTTGGCGCCGTGAAGGTCGAAACCCACGAGCCACATCTGGCTGACGTCCACGTTCATGCAAAACGAGCCCGGTCGAAGCGGGCACGGGGTGCCCGGCTCGACTTGACCGCCGCCTGACACCGGGGCGCCATTCGTAAAGGTCACTGGCAGCGATCCGTCGCAAGTGAGTGTGTAAGAACCATCTCCGTTCGCAGCGACGCTGCACGTCCGGCCATCCTCACCGTTGGCAACGAACACGGCCGGGCTGCCCGGACACGAGAGTGTATAGCCGCCAACGCCGCCCGTGACCGAGCACGACTGGCCGTCTTGCCCGTCGGTGATGACGATGGGTGCGCTTCCTGGGCAAGAGAGCGTGTGCGCGTTGGCGCCTGCCGGAGCGATCGAGCACGGAAGCGCGTCCTGCCCGTCGGAGAGAGTCACGGGTGTCGAACCCGGACACGCGAGGGTGTAGGTCCCGTCCCCGTGGTTGGTGAGTGCGCAAGGTTCGCCGTTTGCGCCGTCGACGCCGTCGGAAATCAAGATCGGCGCAGAACCTGGGCAGGCCACGGTATAGCTCCCATTTCCATGATCGGTCAGTGAGCAGGACTCACCGTCCTGCCCGCTCGTGATCGTCACCGGCGCGGAGCCGGGGCAAGTGATCACCGCTGTACCGGCCGCCTCATTCACCGCGCAATTGGCGCCGTCTCGCCCATTTCTCAAAGTCACCGGATCACTGCCCGGACAAGCGAGAGTATAGGTCTGGTCGGCGTTCTCGGTCACCGCGCAAGGCAGCCCCCCGGATTCGGAGAACGTCACCGGGGCCGAGCCCGGACAGGCCACCGTGAACGTTCCATCTTGGTTGTTCGTGAGCGAGCACGGAGCGCCATTTGCACCGTTTGCACCGTTTGCACCGTCTGCACCGTCGACCCCGTCCGCTCCGTCGACCCCATCGAGTCCATTCGAAATGGTGATTGGATCCGAGCCCGGGCAACTCAGCACGTAGGAGCCGGCCGCCGGCGTGATGGAGCAGGCGGGTCCAGGCGCGCCGTCAGCGCCCTTCGCCCCGTCGACGCCGTTCTGAATCACGAGTGGGTCGCTGCCCGGACACTCGAGCACGGCGGTCCCGTCTCCGCCGTCGTGAGCCGTACACCCCTTCACACTGCCCCCTTCACGAACCACGAACGGTTCAGAGCCTGGGCAGGACATGACCACCGTACCGTCTTCGCCCGTCGCGGCGGTGCAGACCGGATCGTCGCTACACGAAAGCAGGGCGGGCGAAAGCAGGGCGGGCAGGAATGAGTACCAAAGCGCGGATCTCCACTTCATGGTTGGTGCTCTCGCACGGTCCACGGGTGGCTGGCAAGGCTCGATCGTTCACCAAGGAACTCGTCCGCGCCCCAAATAGTCGACGAACTCACCCGAGTCCCCGAGCGCCAGGCGATCGATCTGACGCAGAATGCCGCGCGCCGAGTCTTCCACCGACGCGGGAGCTCCGCCCCCACCCATGTCTGTTCGAACCCATCCGGGATTCATAGCCACAGCGATGATGCCCTCTCCCGCGAGGTCCCGGGCCAGCGATCGCGCCGCCATGTTCATTGCGGCCTTGGACATACGGTAGCCGTAAGAACCGCCCGATCCGTTGTCGGCGACAGAACCCATCTTCGAGCTGATCATGACGATCTTCTTCACGCTGCTCCGCCGAATCTCCGGAAGCAGCGCGTGGGTGACTCGCAGCGCTCCCAACGCGTTGACGTTGAACGTCCTGATGATGCCTTCGAAGTCTAGCTCGTCCAGCTCGTCGCGCTCGTTGCGGATGCCCGAGTTGTTGATGAGCACATCGACGGGAGTACCGCGAAGCTTTTCGGCAAAGGACGCGACCGATCCGGCGTCGCCTACGTCGAGCTCGAGAACGCGCGCTCCGGACGACTTCAGCTCGTCGGCGCGAGCCAAGTCTCTGGCGGTTCCGAGGGCCTGATCTCCGCGGTCGATGATCTGTCGGACGAGCTCCAAGCCGATTCCGCGGTTTGCTCCGGTGACGACGTACAACATTGCAGCGGAGTATCACAGCGCGGCCGCTCGGGGGAACGGACGATGAACGAGGATTCGCCGTTCGTAGTATGAGGGCTGGGTGTCCGAGCAAGACCGAGTGCGTTGGAACCGGCGGTATGCCGAAACCGAGCTCGAGGACGATCCTCCGAGTCTCCTCGTCGAGCTTCTCGAGCGCTGGCCGATCGAGGGTACGGCTTTGGATATCGCAGGCGGGACGGGCCAAGCCGCGGCGTTCTTGACTTCAGCGGGCCACGACGTCGTTTTGGTCGACATTTCAGGAGTAGCGCTCGAGCTCGCGCGGCAACGCTCTGTCGGTCCGGGAAGGCTGACGCTCCTCGAGTCGGATCTCGAGGCTCAGCCCCTCCCCGAGGGTCCGTTCGACCTGATCGTCTGTTCGAATTTTCTAGATCGACGAGTGCTCGAGCAGGTTCCAGCTCGATTGCGTCCCAACGGCCTCTTCTTCTTCATTCACCCGACGGTACGAAACCTCGAGCGAAACCCAAAGCCTTCACGACGATTTCTGCTCGAAGAAGGTGAAGCAGCCTCGCTCCTGGCGACGACCCTCGAGCTCCTCGAGGTCGCGGAGAGTTGGCGCGCCGGGCGTCATCTGATGCAGCTCGTAGGCCGGAGGACTTGAGAGTGCTCAGCAAGGCACGCAAATCAGCGTCCCGTCGAGCATTCGCTGATCATACGCGCCGTTGTCACACGTCGCAATACACTGCCACTCGTAGGTTTCGGCGTCGAAGGTGGGCACCTCGTCGGTCGGGCAGGTGAGCTGCGGTTCGGGCGCGCACACGCGGACATTGTCGTAGAGGCCGCCGAAGTGGACGACCACATTGCAGAGTGTGCAGACCCAGGCATATGAGTTCTCGCTGGGTCTGAGCTCCGGGGTGCGACCGCTCGGACATGGAGGCGGCACGGGAAGGCACTCGAGGCGACCGCGGGCGGTCTCGACGCGCACCTGGCCGTTCGCGCAGGGGGTGACCTCACAACTCAGCTTGAATGCCGAGGCGTTGGACAGGACAGCCTCCGCCGAGCTGGGTGTGCCGGGCGGATCGAAGCGCCAATAAGCGCGCGACTCTCCTGGAGGGCACGTACACGGGGACGGGCATTCCGTGCTCGTCGACCGCACCGGAACGTCGATTTGCGGCCGCACGCGATCGTTCGAGGTCACCTGGACCACGCCGCTGCCAGGTGCCCGGTTCGCCGCGCTCGGCGTGAACATGACTGTCGTCGTCGCCGAGGCGTTGGGTTGGATCGTCAGAGGGCCCGTCATCATCACCGAGAATCGGGAATCGCTCCCTGAGCTCATTCGAGGGGAGCTGAGTTGGCAATTCTCCGAGCCTCGATTCGAGAGCGTGAGCTGAGTCGTTGCCGGCCCAGATCCGGAGGAGAGCCCAAAGTCGAGCCGAGGAGGCGTTGCGGCGAGGCGGCATCCGCTCGGGAGAGTTCCATCGCCCCGAAGCTCGAAGCCGACCGGCGCCTGACCCTCCATCTCGATCGTGAGACGTGCCAAAGCGGGCTGGCCAGGGAGCGGGTAGTAGAGAAACTCCATCGTAAAGGACCCTCCTCGCCGGCGCAACGTCATCGGGAGCCTCGGCATTCGCACGATCCCAAAGTAGGTCGGAGCGACCACGTAGGCCGCGCGGACGACGCAGTCGTCGGTGCCTTCGTTGGTGATCGTGATCGATTGGCGCTCGTCGATGGAGCGATGAAAGCTCGCGATCGGCGGATCCATGGTGAGTGTGCAATCCCGCGCGTTCGCCACCGCCTCGACGATTTGGGGTACCGGCTCGGCGTCGGTGGTCACGGCAACGTAGGCGCGAGCGCCGTCGGGGTTGGACGCTAGGTAGGTGACTTCGACCGGCAAGGTCGATCCCGGCGGCAAATCAGCGGGCAGGCTCACGAGGGGCTGCACGGTGAAGCCGGGCGTATTGAGTTGAATCTGGCTCATCGACAAGGAGACATCAGAGAGCCGGAGGCCTTCGTTGCCACAACTCACCACCTCGAAGACCGTGCTCGTCGAAGTTCCGGGGTCGACCTTGCCGAGGTCGACTCTCGGCGGGACACAAGATGCTTTGGCGAGCGACTGTGCGCAGAGCTCGACCTCGAGGTCGCCTACGACGTCGGAGGTGGTGTCGAGGATCAGCACGCCGGCTTCATCACCGGCTCGCGTCGCCAAGAGCTCGATCGAGATCTCGACGGTCTCACCCGGATCGAGTGAGTAGCCATCGGGCCCTTGGAGCTCAAACGGCTCGGGAGCGCGCGGCGTCACTCCGATGGCGCCGGTTCCGGTCGAGCGGATCGCGATCGAGCTCGCAGCTCGATCCCCTGCGCGAACCGCTCCGAACGATAGGCTATTGGGGTTGCCCGCGCAGGTCCTGCTCGGAGGCAAGACTTCGAGCCCCAACGTCACGGCGGATCCGTGAATGAGTACGACCTTGGGCCCCTGTCCATCGTTGGCCTCCACGGTGAATGTCGCACTCAGCTCTCCTTGGGTCTTTGGAGAGACCACGACCCTCAGGTGCCGCGCTTCCTTGGCGCCCAAGGCCGCGGGGCCTGGCTCGGGGATCGTGATCTCTCCCGACGGGGATTCGAGCTCGAAGCTCAGGAGCTCCAGCGGATCGTCGCCGGAGTTTTCGAGGTGAAGAAACACGGCGCGGGACGTGTCGACCTCCGCTTGGCCGAAGTCGAGGTCCAAGGGACTGACCATCAACGCGGACACCGCGGATTCCGAGCACGCGCTCAGCACGAGGAGAAGGGGGACCGTTCTCGGGGCTCGCACGACGACATGGTACGGCAATTCACGGCCAAACGTGAAGCGGGGGCGACGACATGACGGCATGACGGCATGGCGCCTACATGGTCGGCGTCGGGGAACTGGAGCAGATTCCGGGTCCGTCGTACAACGGGCCATGAGAAACTGGCATCTCCGAGGCGTCCTCGGCCCACCGCTGACGCGAAGGCAGCTACTCACCGTCTCCGCGGCGTTCGCCGGCGCGGCGTTCCTACCGAGCTGCCGGGTCCGCGAGCTTCCCGATGCCGGTCCGGTCGACTCGGGACCGGAGCCCGCGCGGCCGCCGGTGCCGCTCGACCTCGTTCGAGCTAGCCCGATCGCCAAAGTCGAAGCGCCGGCCTCGGGCTTTCAAGGCGACGACTTCACCCGGCCGCACGAGATCCTGTGGAAACTAGAGTCCCTCGGACAAATCCCCGCACCGCGAGAACGCGCCGAGCTCGTCGTCGTCGGGGGCGGCATGAGCGGTCTTTCGGCGGCGTGGCGCCTGCGTCAACACAAGCCGATCGTGCTCGAGCAGAGTGATCGGTTCGGCGGCAACTCGAAGGGCGAGACGTGGAACGGAATCACCTACTCGATCGGCGCGGCCTACCTCGCCAAGCCCGACCCCGCGGACCGCCTCTCGACCGAGTTCTACGGCCCCCTTGGCGTAGACAAGGCGTGGAGAGTCTCTGCCGAAGATCCCGTCGTTCGCGGCGGAAAACAACACCTCGGCTTCTGGAGGGGTACGACCGACCCGAAACGAAAATCGGAATTTCTCCGGACCAAAAAGTACCTCGACCAAGTCCTGCACAAGGCCTATCCGGACATCCCGTTCGAATCCGGAGGCGACCTCGACGAGACTCAGCTCGCCGCGCTCGACAAAGTCAGCTTGCGCCAGCACCTCCTCGAAAAGGTAGGCCAGACCAAGAAGGGCCGAGCTCCGGAGCTCCACCCCCACATCGAGATCATTCTCGATCACTACGGCTGGTCCACGTTCGGAGGCGGCATCGACGAGCTCTCGGCAGCGGCCTTCCTATGCGCCTATGTCGCAGAGTTCGATGGCATCTGCGCGCTCCCGGGGGGTAACTCAGCGATTGCGCACAGACTCCTCGAGGAGCTCGCCCGCTCGGTCGAGACGACGCGACTGCGGGCCTCGAGCTTGGTCGTCCGCGTGAAAACCGAGGGCGAAGACGTTCATGTGACCGTCCAAGATGCGGATGGACGACTCTACACGATCGCAGCTCGCACCGTCGTCATGGCGTGCCCCAAGTTCGTCGCCAAGAAGCTCATGCCGGACTTGCCGCCCGAGCAACGAACGGCCATCGAACGCATCCGATACCGAGCGTACGTGGTCGCGAATCTACTCCTTCGAACGCCCTGCCCCGCCCCGGCGCTCGACCTGTACCTGCTCGGCGACGACGCCCCGACCCTCGACACGATGGCTGCCTCGACGAGGCAGCGGGCCACGGACGTAGTCATGGGTCACTGGGCCCAGGGCGGTCACCCGAGCGCTTCGGTACTCACCCTCTACCGACCCTATCCCTACGACGGCGGGCGACCCCTCCTCTTCGTGCCTGAGGCTTTCGACTCGGCGAAAAAGGAGATCCAAGGACAAGCGCTCGAAATTCTCCCGCTGCTCGGGTTGAAGGAGTCTGCGATCTCGGAAGTCAGACTCTCGCGTTTTGGACACGCGTTGAATCTCTCCGAAAAAGGGCTCATCGCGGACGGCACGTGGGCTCGGGCTCGGGAGACCGTGAGCGATCGGATCTTCTTCCTCGAACAGGACAACTGGCCCGCACCGGCGATCGAGACATGCTTCACCAACGCTCTGTTGGCGGAGAGCGCCATCAAGAAGTCCCTCGGCGCTGGGTGAAGACGGACGACTTTCCCCAGACTCAGTTTTCGGTCTCGGACGAAATCGGCGCTCCGTAGCGAACCAACACACCCTTGGTCGGCGGATCGGTGGCCAGCCGGCCGCCTACCGCCCAAATCGCGCCTTCGGGATCGACGTAGACTCCGTGCAGGTCTTCATAGGTCGGGATGGGTCCGGCCTCCTCCGACCAGACTCCCGCCGAGCGCCGATAGATTCGGCCATTGAACCCCGCGGCGAAAGCGGTCTCCCGGTCGACCGCCCAGACTCCGCTCAGCTGCGGAGTCTCCGTAGGCGTCTCGTCCGCCCACTTCTCACCGTCGTATCGCACGATCAGCCCGCTGGCTCCTCCGCCCACTGCGTACAGCGCGTCCGGAGCGGTGCCGTGCACGGAAATCAGCGGGAGCTTGGGTTCGACCTCGGTCGGAGCAAATCGTTGCCCATCGAACCGGAGCGCTGTTCCTCGTTGACCCACGACGAACACGTCCGAGCTCGAAAATCCGTGCGCCTTGAACATCGTTGCGCTGCTGGTTTCGGTGGGCTGCGGCTCGAACGGTCGAGTACTCACCGAGTCACCCCTAAGGATGACCCCCGAGCTCAATGCCGGCAACCCACCGACATACCAGACGTCGTTCTCGGACGCGCCCCACACGCCAAACAGCGTCGAGTCGGTGGGTTTCGGCAAGATTTCGAAGCGGTCCGCGGAAGGAACGTAGTCGACGACGAGCCCAGCCTCACCGACCATCCGTACTCGGTCGGCTCCAAGCACAGTTCCCCACCAGAGATCTCCGGTCGCGCCCGTCGCCAGTCTTCGCCACGAGGCGCCGTCGAACCGGAGGACGAGCGGGCCGCGCCCGTCACCATCCGCTCCGATCGCGTAGACCACTCCGTCTTGACCAAAGACCCGCAGGAGCGCGCCCGGGAGGTCTTCGAAGACGGCCTGCCACTCGGGCACAGGAGCGGGCTCGGGCTTCGCGCCCGAACAACCCAACACCAGCATCCAGGCGATCCATGACTTCGCTGCGATCCATGATTTCGTTGCGGACACGGTCGGCCATGGTTACCGTCGCCCGAATGGCTCGTCAACGCGTGCTCGTCCCCATTCTGTGTGCCGCGTCGTTCGGGTGCCAGACATCGCCGGAGCCTGAACCGGAGCCCGAGCCGACGAGCTGTCCGATGGGAGATCTGAGCCTGCCGATCGAAGCCCACATCGTTCATCGCAACGAGGACGCGCAGCTCGAGCTCACCGAGCAGAACGGAGAGATCCCGCTGATTCAGCCGCCGCAGGGGGGAAAGGTGCTGTTCGTGGGCGTTCGCGCGAAGAACCTCGATGGGTGTGGCGTCCGGATCTCTGCTTCGCTCAGAGATCCCTGCTCCGGTCTGTTGGTCTCGCTCGAGCGACGGCCGGTCGATTTGGCGCTGAGTGCCGACGGGTTCGGGGAGCCCGCGCGACCCGAGACGATCGATAATTTCTCGAACCTTCCGGCGTGCCCAAGGGCTGGGACGGATCGAGATCTGTTCGGACAGACCTACCTGCTCCGGGTGACTATCGAAGACAGAGACGGGCGAAAGGCCGAGGCGAGCCTGGCTGTCGTCCCTCGATGCGCCGACCCGACGCGTGAGCTTTGTGAGTGTGAGTGTCGCAGTGATTACGTCCTCGGCGAGTCTTGCGGAGCCAGGCCCGACGCGGGAACTTCTTCGACCGCGGAGTGTCGCGATGGAGGTTGAGCTCACGGACTCTCGGACCCGACGAGGAGCCGTCCGTCGACGAAGCCGAGCGCAACGCGTCGTCGCGTCGCGCCGACCGCTTGGGGTCTGCTCGGAAATCGCATCACCGAGGACTCACCGGCCCGAGTGAGCGACCCGCGAATGGCCCCACCCCAGAAGGCGACGAAGGCCGATCGCTCCGTGGCCACCATGCCGAACGGCACGCCCGAAGACGCCGAGAGCCCGTGCGACGTGGCCGAGGTCCCGACGAACTCACGAAGCTCGTTGAAACCGTTGGCCGGGACCAGCTCCCAAATGGCACCTCGCTCGGACAGCACACCGCCTCGCCCGGGTGCGGCCAGCAACGCGCGGTCCCCACACAACCCGAGCGCCGACTCGATCTCGCCGATGTTGGCGAAGCCGAGGTCGGAGAATGGAGCGCTGGGTCGAAACATCGAGACCCGTTGGGCTCGCGGCGGCCGGGCGAGCGGCTCGACCCGAAGCGTGGTGAGTCCGCAACCTACGGCCCAACCCACTCCGTCACTTCCGCCGACTCCTCGATACAACGTATCCAAATGCTCGGCGCGTCGGTCGAAGGGTCGGCGTACGCTGGTGCACCAACCCGTACGTGGGGCGGGTGCTGCCTCCTTTTCGGACGTAGCCGGATCGTCCCAGTCGACCTGGACCTCGAGCCACTCTCGATCGTCGAGTACCCACAGCCCCTGCCCTTCTCCGATCGCCACGAATAGCCCAGGGACTGGCTGAGCAAAATCGAGGACCCTCGCCGTCCCTCGGGGTGCCTCGAGGTCCGAGACCTCGAACGGCGGCTCGGCTGAGACTCTGCGCACGATCGGTTCACCGCTCCGATCGGCGGCGATGAGTATTGCCCGCCTCCTTTCGTCGCCAATCGCCGCGATCACTTCGTCACCCGCCTGGAAGCCCGGGAGTGTGAGCTCCTCGACCGAGAGCTCGGCACTCACTCGCACGGCTTTGCCATCGAGCCGGATCGCCCAGAGCTCGTCACCCAGCGCGGCGATGGCGCGAAAGTCATCGAGGCGCTCGGGCGCGCCGTACAGGAGCCCATATTCGGCGCCGGTCGACGTGTAGACCGAGCCGTCGTCGGTCACCGCGTAGCGAGACCCGGGCCCGCTCTCGAAGATCGTGGCAGGCCGGTCGATTCCTGGCCGCGACCGAGCTCGGCGGTCGACCGACCCGTCCTCGGACACGACGAGCTCGTCGGCTTCGAACGAAAAGACGATCCGACCCATGAGCTTGGAAACCGGACCACAACTCACCGTTGGATCCCGGTAGGCTTCCCGCCACTCGGGCGCGCCAGACAGCGCCATACTCTTGGCCGCCGTCGTCGTAAAGACGATGGCGCCGTAGGGAAGCGAAGTGCTTCGATCGTCTAGACAGGCAGCGATGCGCTGCCCCGCGACTCCGATGCGACGAGCTCCGAGCTCGAAGGAGGCGTTGGTGGATCGAAAGGGGATCGAGGAACCATCGAGCTCGACGACCCGCCCACTCACACCGTCCTCCGCCACTTCGACTCGGTCGACCTCGGCGCTCGGGACAGACTCGTAGATCGTGGTCCGGCCTCCGAGTGTCATCGAGAACAGCGCCCCGTCGCCGAGTCGTTCGACGGCGACGACCTCCGTGGACTCTCCGAATCCTGGGGCGATTTCAGGACACGCCCATGAGCTCTCGGAGAGACTCGGCCGGCAGAGCAACAGGCTCGTGCTTCGACCGCGGGCGGTGAGCTCACGTCGGCCTGGCACGGCGATGAGACCCTCAGGCTCGATGAGTCGGAGCTCTTCGGCAAAGGTGGGATCGATCTCGATCGGGCGAGCGGCGAAGTCGCTATCGAAGACGTGGAGCTCGACACCGAAAGGCTCGAAGTGCGCCGTCGGTCGTAAGCTCGCGACCACGAAAGCTCCGGAGGGCAGCGCCACCGCCCCGCGGACCGGGCCTCTGAAGGCGACGTCCTGAGTCTCGACTCGCTCTCCATTGGGGGCGAAGCGGATTGCGAGCTCCTCGCCGAACAGCGCGATGTGACCCGAGTCGTCGGACACGACGACGTCGGGAGGCCACCCTTCCGGCCCTGGCTCGATGAGCTGCCAGTCGATTCGGGGCGGAGACTTCCAGTCCCTTTCCGGGCATGGACACGCGCCCCGCTGGACGATCGCGAGGTAGCCCCGAGTGTCCTCGAGTAATCCTCCGCCGTCCCAATCCGTACCCTCGGCAAAGGCCGGGACGCGACAGCGATCTCCCGCGCCCAGGATCTGCGGCGTATGAGTTGCCGGGACGACGCAGCGCTCGCAAGCTCCGTACCCTTCGGGCTGCTCCCCTGCTTCGATCACCACTTCCAGCTCGGCGAGGCTCGCCTCGTCGAGGATGACTCCGGCGGGGTCGACGAGCTGACCCGAGCGAAGCACATAGGTGTACAACCCATCGTCCTCCGGCAACTCGAGCGCACGACCCGCTGGGCCAGACTCCACGGTCACGAAGCCTTCCGAGCCGCGTACGGCGGCGATCACGAAGTCACCGGGTCCTCCGGAGAGGGCGAGTTGCCTCGGGCTGCAGGACGCAATGGCGACGATGAAAGCGAGTGCGGCTGGAACCGAGAGGCGCTGGGCTCTCGCCCTCCGTGGTTTCGGCATGGTCTCGAACTACCTGGGGCGTGTACTCAGCCCGATGAGTCGATTCGAAAGCTCGAGGGGTGGTGGAGCTTCTTGCCACGCCCCTTGTCTTCAGCGCCGAAAATGAGGGCGCTCGAGTCGATGACGTCTCCGAGGCTGATCGTACCTCCGGTGGACTCATGAATTCCGCGAGTGGGAGCGAACACGAAGGTCGTGTTCGTGCGTTCGTGTTTGAACCACCAGCGCTCGACGACCTTGTCTCGCTCCGTCGGAGAGAGTCCGAAGCGCGAAGCGACGGCGTCGGCGAAGGCATGCAGCCCAGCCAACCCGATGCCTTGAACGACCGGCGCTACGGGCCACAGGTCGGACGCTGACTTGATCTCTCCGCTCTCGTTCGCCGCTTTCATACTCGCGAGTTGGCGAGCCCTGAGGAGCGCGAGGGTCTGGCGCTCGGGATCGACCGGTCCCGAGACGATGAGGAGGTCCCCTTGGAACCCATGAATATGCAGCCGGGAGAGTTGCATCGCGGCCCTGAGCTCGATGGCGCCAGAGAGCATCGTCGCGGGCTGTTCGGCGACCTCGCGAGGGGGGTCGGGGTCGGCGGGGGGATGCTCGGCCAGCTGTCCGTCATGGAGTCGCTGCACCAACCCAGGTAGCTCCACGCTGTTGAGCGACATGGACTCGAACTTACCTCGGAGCGCGCCAAGGAGAATGGGCTCGTTCTGTGCGACCTTCGGGACGACGTACTGAAAATGTCGAACGATTCTCGGGTTGGCCTTTCCGAGCACATCGAGTTGCTGCGCGAGCTCGTCGGCGCCGGGGCAGGTTCCGGGAGGCGCCGAGGTCAGGTGGTGCGGACCGGCGAGAAAGACGAGATCGTGGTCCTTGGCGATCTTTCGGATCGCGACCTCAGGCAACTCTCCGAACGTGGCCCGGTCTTTACCCGGTGTTCCAAGGATGATTCGCCCCCTCGCGGTGGAGCTGAGCTCGACTTCCTTTCCGCCCACGCGGAGCTTCGATTTGCCAAGAATCTCGAACCTGCTCGGAAGGTACTCAGCCGCCACGTTGACCCGCGCGACGGACTCGGAGCTCTTGGACTGCTTCAGCGCCCTGGACTCTCCGCCCGGACCGATCCCACGGACGCTGGGAGAAAACCGCTCGAGCACTCGTTCCGGGAGCGGGTCTGCCGAGTAGAAATGCGACGCCACGCCTGGGAGTGCGGACGCGAGGTTCGCGGTAAATCCGCCGGCTCCGCCCATGGCGATCTTCAAGTCGATGGACCTTTCGCGAAGCACGTCCTCGAGCCAACTGAGCTGCTCGGGCGACAACACGAGCTGAAGCGAGGCGCCGCGGCCCAAGACGAGGTGGCGAACGATCGAGGCCACCAGCTCGATCTTGCTGGTGGGGCGCTTCCAAGCGGTAGCCCCGTCCGGCGGGCCCGAGTCGATGGCGCGAAGGAGCGCCTCTGCGTCTCCCTTCGGGCTGGCTCCTTTGCGCCGGTCGAGCGCGCGCTCGGCGAGCGCTCCGACCACCGCTGGCGTGAGCGCGAGCTTGGCGTCGATGAGGCGCGTGAAGCCAAAGAGGTTCGTTTGCGGGGCGGGCAAAAGCTTTCGAGCCGCGTCCGCTCGCTGCATCGCGCGGTCCATCTGCGCTCGAGTGACCCGAGCGTCGAGCGCTCGTCCTTTGGCGAGCTCGGCGCTGGCGATGGCGTCGATCGGAGACTTCGGGGGCGCCGAGATACCGAGCTCGGCGAGGTGCCCGAGAAGCTCCCTGCGAGCCGCGGAGGGCTGAGCGAGCAGGCGACTCGCGCCGAGCGTACTCGACTCGGTCTCGCCTCGTCGAAGAGGCTCGGTTTCGACTCCGCGCGTCGGCGTGAACGCGATCGGCTCGGTCGAGCCGCCGGACGGCGCGCGGACGAGCAAATCCGATGAGCTCGAACGACCGACACGCATCGCTCGCATCTCTTCTCAAAGCCGGGCCCGCGTGGCAAGCGACGACGCGGCGAGTACTCAGCGTGGCCGACGCCCACGCAAACCGTAGACTTCAGGCCGTAGGAGTGGGTCTGAGATCCGGAGAAGTTTCGGGGCGCGACAACTTGGGGAAGGAGTCCGGTTTGACAGCAGTCGATGATCGAGCTCAGTCTTCATTCATGGCGGGCCGCCTCGGTTTGGGCACCCCACGATGAGTCGCGGGACCTCGAGGTTGGGTCGGGTGTCGGTGCTGCTCGCCGTGTTCGGGGCGTTCGTAGTACTTTACGGACAAGAACCGGTACGAGATCCAGAGGTGAAAGCAAGTCCTGACCTAAGTACCGACAATGCGTCGCGGGCCGTGCCTCGCAAGAGTCTCCTGACCTTGACCGCGTCGACGTGGAGGGCACAGCCGACGACGGAACCCGAGGTCGAGCGGACCGGCAGCATCGAAGGCGTAGTCATTGACCCCGAGGGCCATCCGGTGCCCGGGGTCGAGATCGCGGCAGAGAGACACGCGTACGGCCGCGAGACGAGCGACGAGGCCGGTGGCTTCGCGCTGGAACGTCTTGACGCGGGAGTGTACTCACTCGTCGCACGGGGCCGCGGGTGGCGGGGCGCTTCGATGGACGCCGTCATCTTGAACCCGGGAAGCCACGTGACCGGCCTGATCGTCCGCGTTCGGCGCGCCGCCTCACTCTCGGGCCAGGTCGTCGCCGCCGAATCCGGAATCCCGCTCCCGAAGAAAGAAGTCTACCTGAACGGCAACGACGAATTCCAAGGAGTCGTGACCGATGAAGTCGGCAGGTTTCGCTTCGACGGCCTGCTCGAGGGCGACGTGACCCTTCAGGCTTCGAGACGGGACGAGGAGCGTCTGACGGTGATGGTCCGTGGAGACACCGAGGGAGTGCTCCTTCGAGCCTCTGTGTTCCCTCGGGCACGTGCCTGGTTGAAAGGGACGAACGGTCAACCCATCGTCGGCCAGCAAGTGGGATTTTTCGACTGCAATCCTGGGGTCGGATCCAGAAATCGCGAAGTCATGACCTCCACCGCAGGCCTGGCAGAGTACGGTCCTCTGAGGATCGGAAACAGGCTCGAAGTCTCCTGTCACGGCTGCGACCGCGTCGAGGTGCAGGTGACCGCAGCGCGTCCCTATGTCGACGTCCACCTGGTCCAGCGGGAGTCCAGGACGAGCACGACAGCGCGCATCGAAGCGGTAGCGCTCAACGCTGAGGGCGACGCTCTGGGCGCCACCCGTTTCGAGCTCTCCGGTCCGGTCGAGCCACGCGAGTTCCACGGTTACAGTGGCGTCGAGGTCGCTCAGGGAAGCTATCGCGTCACGTGGGTGGGTTTGGACGGGTACCCTATCTACGAGCGACCCAGCCAAATCGTCGAAGCCCGATCGAGCTCCACGGCGAGAGTTGTGTTCAGATCGGTCCATCTGTTCTCGTTGGTCGGGACCGTGGAAGACGCTACCGGCGGTCCGATCGAGAGCGCGGGTGTCACGCTCATGACCGCCGGAATGAGTACGTCTCGACACGGCCGTTTCACGGAAACAGACTCGGAGGGCGCCTTCCGATTTGAATCGCTCGCTCGGGGCACCTACGAGCTGATTGCCGCGAGGGCTGACGTCGGGCAAGTCATAGCAGTGGCCCATGTGCCTGGCGCGCCCCAGTTGCTGACGATTCCGGGGCTCGGGGGCCTCGAAGGTCGGATCACGGCATCCGACGGGTTCACCCCTGCAGAGGTCCACGTCCAGCTCGTTACCAAGCGTCGGCAGCTCGCTCGGACACTCATGACGGAAAATGGCCGATACCGGTTGAGCGCCGTCGATCCGGGCGAATACGAGGTCGACGTCGTCGCCGGACAAGAGCGAGTCGAGGCGCAAGTCATAATACGACCCGGAGCTACGACTCACTGCGACCTGACCCTGCGCGCTCGCGCGAGGTCGCGGGTTCGCGGAACTGTCATCGACGTCGCGTCTGGGACTCCAATTCCGGGCGTCGTCGTCAGCGATGCCGAATCGACGCGGACCGATATGGCAGGAGCGTTCGTCTTGACCGGCGTCGACCGCGGATTTCGATGCTTCGATGGGTACCTCCCGGGATGGGTCTCGGCGGCGGCGTGTTCCGACGTCAACACAGACCCGTGTGTGCTTCCACCCATTCGAATGGCAAGGAGGGCGCCGAATCCCGGGTGTGTCGGCCTTACGGTGCTCCCAGATCGCCGTGAGTCTGCCCAGCCAATCGACTCGGTCGACCTCTACAGCCCTGCGTGGCGTGCGGGTCTCAGGAACACCGACCGCATCGTGTCGATCTCCGGTCGCTCGGTCGCAGGGCTCGACGCCCACGAATTCGACCTGCTGATGAACGTCGCGGCAGGGGAGACTCTGGCGTTCGCGCTCGCCGACGGCAGGACGGTGTGGGTCGAGGCTCTGCCGTGCCCGTATTGATCTGGGTGCAGGCGGGCCTGGATCTGAGTGCGCTGCGACGAAGTTAGTCGAAAAAGGAATAGATAGAACGCTGACTTGCGGCGATCGATCGGTGTGCGACGCGTTGCCGTTCGGACTCATAGCCAGGCGGATCTGCGCCTATTTCATTCCGGATCGTCCACGTCCACGCCCAGGTTCCACGCCCACGTCCACGGTTTCGTCCACGCCCACGTCCACG
>CAYXDO010000156.1:0-26787 GCA_964463485.1 uncultured Myxococcales bacterium
CATGATCGGCGAATCCGCGGAAAGATTGCTCCCAAAATTTCGCACCGGGGAGTAGACGTGGGAGACAACGCCGCCGAGTGGGTCGACACTCGAGACAATCTGACCAAACTCATCGTAGGCATACCTGGTCGTGTCACCTTCAAAAGTTGTCAGGGCAACCATGTTGCCTGAGTTGTCATATGCCCGAGTGGAAGTTCGGCCAAGAGGATCTCGCATGTAGATCACCTGACCGCTCGGATTGTGCTCAAAGCTGGACACGTTGCCGTCTGGATCTCGGACAGATATTACGTTGCCGCGATGGTCGTAGGTGTACGACCGAGCGTGCCCGAGGCGGTCTCTTACCACTTCCCGTCGCGCCTGCCTGTCGTGGCTGAATTCGAGGCGCTCGCCGTGCGGGTCGATGATCGCCACAAGATTACCTGCGTCGTATTCGTTTCTCAGGACTTGAGTGCCTAGCGCGTTGATTAGCTGCTCAAGACTGTGCGGAATCCTAGTGGCGTACGCATACTCCGTTCCGTTGCCTGCCTGATCCTCAAATCTCACCAAATCCCCGTTTCCATCATACCGATATTTGACCGAGTACCCCATCGGGTCGGTGATCTTGGTGATCTTCCCCTCGGCATCCCGCTCGAACGGCAGCCCAATCCCGAGATTGTGCACCAACCCATTCCTCCCCACGCTCACCGCATTCCCATTCCGGTCCTGGAACCGGGTCACGCCCTTGTACACGTTCAAGTCGACGACATTCCCTTCCGGAGTCGTGAGTCTGACATCCGTCGCGGCCTCGACGTCCAAGTCATCCCAGTTCCTCAGGTCGGTCCGGCCCTCGGCGTTGAACACCCAGGTGTCTCTTCCGAGGAGCTGCAGTTTCGCCCCGGGCCGGGTGCCTCCGGTTTGTTCGAAGGTCAGGTCGCCGTCGCAGAAGCCGAAGCCTCCGGCCACGTTCGTGATCACCGGCTTGAAGCGGAAGTACGTCCGCTCTCCAAGCCTGACTTCGGTGACGTGGCTCTTGAGCTCTTCGACTCGACTGCAGGGCAGGTGGAAGCCGACCGGCTTCGAGATGCGCCAGCCGTCGCCGGGCTTTCGGTTGTGCTGGACGCTTCCGATCACACTCATACCTAGCGTCCAGCCGTAGCCGAAGTCTTCCTTGGTCTTGATTCTTGAGTCGTACGTCCGTGTAATCGTCAACGGCACTCCCGCCACCGGGATGGTCATGTCCGTAAATGAGATTGAGAACACTCCAATTTTGGCTCCTCCATCTACACCGAAGGGCCTCTCTTCACAGGTCCTGAGTCCGCCGATGTCGGTGGCGCAGACTCTGAGTTGGTGCAACCCATTGACCAACAAGGTCCCGTCGATGAGTCCCAGGTCACCGCCCATCACCGTCTCGGTGCCGCTGCCGACCTTCTGGAAGCCGGGGTGGCCTTGCCGTTCGAGCTCCACGACGTAGCTCAGCAGGTTGTCGTCGCTCACCGTTCCGGTGACCGCCTGCTGCATGAGTACGACCGCGTCCTCTTCGGGCGCGCTGATGGCGACGACTGGGGGCGTATTGTCGGTGGGGTCGGGCACGCCGAAGCGAGCCCTCGCCGTGCAGACGTTCGCGCTCGCGTCACTCACGGCGAATTCGACGAGGTGCGCTCCCACGCTGCCTGCAATGACTGCGGCCTGGCCGAGCTGGTCCGTGGCTGTGATGGCTCCGTCCACCTTCAGCTCCGTCGTCGCGATCCCTGCCGCGTCGTAGGCTCTCGTCTGAATCACGACCGTCTGACCTGACATCGCGATCTCGGGGCTCACGACGAGCCCGCAGGTCGGCCTCGTCGTGTCGGGGTCGATCTGCAGAGTCCACGATTGCGTAGCCACGGCGGCGCGCGGGTCGGTCACCGTCAGCGTCACCGGGAAGCTCCCGGTGGCCGTTGGCCTGAACTTCACCTCTCCGGAGACTCGGTCGACCGTCAATCCGGTCGGACCCGCGGTCACCGCGAAGCGCAAGAGCGCGGTCTCGTTGCGGTCGGGGTCCGTCGCCTTGGCCAGGTAGCTGTACTGGACTCCTGGGTAGCCTCGCGTGATGGGCGTCGACGTGAACTCCGGCAAGTCATTCCGGTTCTCGACGCGGATCGAGAAGGTCTGAGTGGCAGAGAGTCTCTCGGCGTCGGTCACCTCGATACTCACCGTGTGCACTCCCACGTCCGCGTTGGTCGGCGTCCACCGAATCACTCCGGTCGTGACGTCCAGCCTCATGCTCGGCGGGCTCGCCTTCAGCGCGTAAGTCAGCGCGCTGCCCTCGACGTCGACGGCTTCGGCGTCGTACACCAGCTCGGTGTCCTCGGCGACGGCCAACGGGGCCGTCGAGGTGAAGCGCGGTACGTCGTTCACTGGGGTGATCGTAAGCGACACTGCGGCGGGAAGGGAAGCCTCGGTCTGGTCTCGCACCAGGAAGACGAGCTGGTCCGGGCCCGCGTAGTTAGCGTCGGGGTGGTACCGCAGCACGACTCCGACATTGATCATGCCCGCGGAGGTGCCGACGACCGGGCTACCGTCGGGCTTCGTGAGGACTCCGTGGTCGGGCAGACTCACCAGGTCGTAACTCAGCCGGTCTCCATTCGGGTCGAAGCCCAAAAGGATCAGACTCTGCGCTTCGTCCTCGGTCACCGTCCGTGACAGCGCGAGCGCGGTCGGCGGCAGGTTCGTGAGGGGCTGATCGGCCGCCAAGTCTTCGTCGATCAGGCTGTCGCCGTCGTCGTCCACGAGGTTCGCGAGCTCCTCGTCGACGCGCTGGTCGCAGTCGTTGTCCCGGCGGTCTCCGGGGCCCTGCGGCGTGGGCGCGCAGGCGCCGACTGGCGTCAGACGCAACTCTCCCACGTAGGCGAAGGAGCGGCAGTGCGCAAACCCATAGGTGAGCACACCGATCCCCACGAGCGGAGACACATGGCGGATCGCGTGGGAGCCCGGGGTGAGTGCGACTTGCGCGCCGGCCAGGCCGGGAAATCCGGTCCCGGCGATCGGGGTGAAGGCGGCGACCAGAGGCTGGCCGTCGAGCCGCAGCCCATCGAGCTGGTCGATGGGCGCCACGACGTTGGCCCAGTAGTCGAGGAAGCCGTTCCCGTAAAACGGGTTGCCGGGCACGTCCCAGCGGTCGTCGGGCTGACTCACCACGTACGCCGGCGCGAACTGCTCCACCGGCGGCACCATCGCCATGAAGGGGTCCGAGTCCATGACTCTGTCGACATACCCAGACGTCGCGTACTCGACCACCAGCGAAGGCTCGCTGGTCTCGATCAGCCGATAGGCGTCACTCGAAAAGTCGGCTTGGTAGAACTCACCGCGGTTCGCGGTGGCCACGAGGGTCCCGTCGATGCGGATCTCGGTGCCGTCCACCGCGGGCAACACGCGGACCCGCTCGCCCGAGCGTTTCGTCGCGAGCGGCACGGTCACGAAGCGCCTCCCGAGCGTCGACACCGGCGGGATCATCTCGGTGAGTTGGTCGCAGTACCGCGTGCCGAGGTCGGGGACTCCGGTACACTCGTGGCCGCCAAAGACCGATACCGGCCGGTCCGTCGTCACCGTCGTACCCGTGAGGTCTCCGGCGTATTGGTCCGTCGGGTACAGCAGGATACTCTCCTGGCGGTCGAGCGTGACCTCGCGTGGCCTGATTTCGTCCTCATTCACTGTCCAGCGAACATGGCTCGGCGTCTCGAGACGCGCGGTCTCGAGGATCGGATCGCGAGTGCAGCCCGGCGCGCATCGTCAGAGCCCAGCCTCGCTGGTGTTCCGCAGGGTTATATCCGGATTCGCGCAAACAGCACTTGAAGTGAAGGCGAGGACGCAATCCCCACGAGAAGATCCATCGCTCTTCCTGGCGTTGCTTCGAGTGTCTGCCGCGTGATCGAAAATCTCAAATTTCCCACACGCGGTCCCCAGAACGGCCGGCGTCCCGCGTTGGGTTCGGGCGAGAGATGGATTTGGAGCGACGGAAATCGATTTTTGCGGTCGCTGAGGGGCTGTCTACGTGAGCCGCACCATGTTTCGAGCGGCCGACGTGCAAAAGAGGGGCTTCGGAAACGGATTTGGAGCTTCGGAAACGGATTTGGAGCTTCGGAAACGGATAAACCCGGTTGCTACGCGACTGGCCGGGCCTTAGGAAACGGAAATGGAGCTTCGGAAACGAACATGGAGCTTCGGAAACGGGTCTTGAAGCTTCGGAAGCGGAATTGGAGCTTCTTGCACCGAATTTGTCGTGTGCGACCGGTCGGCATGGGCGTCGCGCGCCGAACCGCAAGCTCTCGGCGCCAGCAACTCAGCATTCGTTTCAGCGCGCCGCTCGGCGCGCGATCCCGACCGCGGGACGCGGTCTCCGTGCTCGAACAGATTCGAACAGATAGACGTGGGCGTGGAGCTTCCCGGCGCGGACGGGTCGTCTCATTCTGGACTTCGTGCCGAACACCGACTCATCGGATTCGCAACTTCGCGACCAAGGCCCGTCCGCGAGATACGGCCGTGCTCGCGAGCGCGAGCCGGACTGAGTTGCCGCCTTCGGTAGCGACCCGCGGCGCTCGCTCTTTAGCCGCTCACGGCGCGAGCATGGACACGAGCGCGCGCTCATTCTAGGACGTCCGGCATTGAACCCGATCGGAGCCTCTCGATGAACAAACCAATGGATGCGATCATGGCGCTCAGCAAGCGTCGCGGATTCATTTACCAAGCCTCCGAAATTTACGGAGGCATCAACGGCTTCTGGGACTACGGCCCGCTAGGAGCGCAACTGAAGAAGAACCTGCGCGACGTTTGGTGGCAGGACATGATCCTCCGCCCCTGCTGGGGGCGCCGCGGCCCGGGCGAGCAGTCCGTTCGTTGCGTTCCCGTGGAGACACGGATCATCCAACATCCCAAAGCCTGGGAGGCGAGCGGCCACGTGGCAGGCTTCAACGACCCGATGGTCGACTGCAAGCTCACCAAGGGCCGATACCGATACGATCATGTCATGGTTTACGTACCGGCCGAAGGCGGGCCGGGCGACAAGCCCGTATTTGCGTACGTCGGAGACCAGCCGAGCGAAGCGAAACAGCGGAAGAAGGCCGAGAAGACGTTCGGCGCCGTGACGAGCGTGCCCCTGTCTAGCTTGGCTCAACCTTGGACGCGAGTGATTGCGCCGGACGCGGAGACGCCCGGCTCACTCACCGAGCCCCGGCAATTCAATCTGATGTTCAAGACGTATATCGGCGCGACCGCTGGCGAGGCCGACGTCGCATACCTACGGCCAGAGACGGCCCAGGGTGTGTTCATCCAATTCAAGAACGTCGTGGACACCACTCGCGTGAAGCTTCCCTTCGGAATCGGAAACACCGGCACGAGCTTCCGGAACGAAGTCACCCCGCGCAACTTCACTTTTCGGAGCCGCGAGTTCGACCAAGCCGAGCTCGAATTCTTCTGCCATCCTGATGAGTCGAGGGCGTGGTACGAGTTCTGGCGAGACTTTCGCATGGAGTGGTGGAAGTCGATCGGCCTGGCCGGCGAAAATCTCATCCTCCGCGAGCACGACAAGGACGAGCTCTCCCACTACTCACAGGGGACCAGCGACGTGGAGTACCGATTCCCGTTCACCGCTCCCGGCTTTGGGGAGCTCGAAGGGATCGCACATCGAGGGAGCTTCGATCTCACGCAGCACCAGAGGGTCTCCGGCGCCAAGCTCGAGTATCACGATGCGGACCGGGGTGAGTTGCTGCCGAACGGAGGTCGTCGGGGAGAGCGCTATGTTCCGCACTGCATCGAACCGGCCGCGGGTCTCGATCGAGGCGTTCTCGCGATCCTGTGCGAGGCGTACACACGCGACGAGTCCCGCCCCAGCCACGAGTTCATGAAGATCCATCCGCGACTGGCGCCCATCAAGGCGGGCGTGTTTCCGCTGGTGAACAAACAAGGCATGCCGGAGCTCGCCGAGAAGCTTTACGAGGAGCTGCACGGGAAGTTCTGGAGAGAAGGCGCGATCGAATTCGACGAGAAACAGAACATCGGCAAGCGCTACGCGCGCATGGACGAGGCGGGCTGCCCATACTGCTTCACGATCGACGGAGAGACCGCCGTGTCGCAAACAGTGACCGTTCGCGACCGGGACACCGGCGCGCAGGAGCGGATCGGCCTCGACTCCGTCGCTAAGTTCCTCGGCGAAAAAATCGGCGCGTAGCGTCCCGGGGTCCCGATGCCCTGAGATCGCACCTCGTACCACCCTCTTCTTACATGTTAGACTTCGGCCCCCGATGGCGGAGAGCTCGAGCTCTGGGTCGCGCGCCCGCGATGCGTTCCTGTCGTTGGTCTCGCTCGTTCGCCGAGCCAAGGCCGACTATGACTCCGAAGGCCGATTCGCCAAGCTTCGCATTCAGATCGTAGCGCTCTTCGCGCTCAACTTGGTCGCGGCGGGCGTCGTGGCGTTCGCCTCGCGCGACCTGACTCTGCGCCTCGATGCGTGGTGGCAGATCGGCTTTCCTTCGAATCTCATCGTCGTGCAGAACCTATCGGACCGACCGGTTCGCGACGTCACGATGGTGTTGGACGGCCGCTACACGGCGCACGTGGCCGTGCTCAAGCCGGGTTCGAACGGCCTCGAGATCGAGAAGGAGTTTCTCGACGCCAAGAAGTTCGCGCCGCTCAAGGACGAGCCGCCCAAGCTGCTCGAGATCCAGACGGTAGACGCGCGGATCCGCCTCCCGCTGGCGAAGCGGAACTGAGGTGAGCACCCGGCTCGACGCGCTCTGTTCGGCGCTCGGCCTCGGACCTGGCGCCGATCCTATCCTCGAGCTCGTTCGAGCCCTCTACGCGGAGCTCGATGAAGACCTCGAGGCGCGCACGGGCGACCTTCGACTTCCGTGCAAGGCTGGGTGCGACGCGTGCTGCCACGAGTCGGTGTTCCTGTCCGCACCGGAGCTGCTGCTCGCTGTGAGATCCTTGTGGGAGAATGGACCGAGCGAGGTTCAGCGCGTGACCGACGAGATGTGTGCGCTCGCCGAACGCTTCGCCGACGAGCTCGAGCTGCTCGAGACCGTCGAGGGCGACGAGCGCGACGAAGTCGCCCTTCGCGTGCGCTTTCGTTGCCCTCTCCTCGTAAGCTCACGATGTTCCATCTATCGGGGACGGGAGCTCAACGCGCGGACGTTCGGCGCGAGTCTCGATTCGAAACACGGCGTCGCCTACGGCTGCGAGCTCACACGCGAGCACCTCGTCACGATCGGCGTGATCGGGGAGCGCCTCACCCGCTTGCCCGGAGCACGCGAAGCGCGCGCACGCTTGGCGGAGAAGCTGCCGGGCACCGAACGAGCTCACGTCTACCCGTGGTGGTTCCAGAAATATCGGGAGTGGATCTTGGTGGGACCGCCCTGAGTGAAGGTCCCCGCAAATTCGTGACTGCTGGAGAAACCACCGAGAGCACAGAGCCGAAGCCCACGGAGCGCACAGATGATGCAATGAGCACCTTCTTTGTGTCCTCTGTGTGTTGTCTCGGCGTCCTCTATGGCTTTAGCGTACTGAGTGCGACAACTTCGCACCTGGAGGTCGAAAGGGAGGTCAGCTACACCCGGTCGTGGTGCCGCAGTTGGTGCAAGCGTAGCAGGAGCCATTCCGGGTCGTGATCGAGCCGCAAGTCGGGCACGGCGGAGAATCGGCCTGGGTGCGGAAAATCGTCTTCTCGGCCAGCACGACCTCGCGCACGAACTCGCTCGATCCGCGCGGGAGCTCGCTCTTGCGTGCGTTGTTGATCGGCAGATCCATCTGAAGCGAAGCGCGCACGCGATCGGTGATCTCGGTCTTCTTCGACAAGGTCGAGTCGACGTGATCGTCGATCGGTCGCATGAACTTCAGCCCCATCCATCGGAAGATATAGTCGACGATCGACTTGGCGATGGGGATATCCGGGTTGCCGGTGAAGCCGGAGGGCTCGAAGCGCATGTGCGAGAAGCGATCGACGAGCACGTAGAGCGGCACGCCGTACTGGAGCGCCAAGGAGATCGACGTCGCGATCGTGTCCATGAGGCCGGAGATCGTGGAGCCTTCCTTGGACATCGTGATGAAGAGCTCTCCGGGCGTGGCATCTTCGTAGAGGCCCACCGTGATGTACCCCTCGTGACCAGCCACCGAGAACTTGTGCGTGATCGCGGCGCGCTCCGCAGGCAAGGAGCGGCGCGCGACGCGCGTCTCCTTCTCTTCGGCGACCTCCTCCTTGGGCGCCTCTTTGGACGTGGAGAGCGGCTGCGCGCGTTTGCAGCCGTCGCGATACACCGCGATGGCCTTGAGGCCGAGCTTCCAGGCCTGGACGTACGTCTCGAAGATGTCGTCGACGGTGGCGTCCTCGGGGAGGTTCACGGTCTTGGAGATTGCGCCCGAAAGATACGGCTGCGCCGCCGCCATCATTCGAACGTGACCCATCGGCGCGATGGAACGCGACCCACGCGCCGGACGGAAGGCGCAGTCGAAGACCGGGAGGTCAGAGTCGTCGAGCCAGGGCGCGCCCTCGATGGTCTCGTTCTCTTCGATGTACTGAACGATCTCGGCGCTCTGCTTGGAGTCATAACCGAGCCGAGTCAGCGCGAGCGGGACCGTGCGGTTGACGATCTTGAGCATGCCGCCGCCGACGAGGCGCTTGTATTTCACCAACGCGATGTCGGGCTCGATCCCGGTCGTGTCGCAGTCCATCATGAAGGCGATGGTTCCGGTCGGAGCCAGCACGGTGACCTGAGCGTTGCGGAAGCCGAACTGCTGCCCGATGTCGAGCGCCTCGTCCCAGCATACTCGCGCTTGCTCGAGCATGTCCTTGGGCACGTGGGCCTCGGGCAACTGGTACGCGTGGTCGCGGTGCATCTTCACCACGCCGAGGAAGGGCCCTCGGTTGCGCTCGTAACCCACGAAGGCCCCGCGGCTCTCCGCGATCCGCGCGCTCGTGGCGTAGGCGTGACCGCACATCAAGGAGGTGATGGCGCCGGCGACGCCACGACCAGCGTCCGAGTCGTACGGGAGCCCGCGAGCCATCAGGAGCGCGCCGAGGTTGGCGTACCCAAGCCCGAGCGGCCGGTAGTCATGGCTGTTCTCCGCGATCCGCGCCGTCGGGTAGCTCGAGTTATCGACGAGGATCTCCTGCGCGAGGATCGAAATCTCCACCGCATGACGAAACGCCGCGACGTCAAACTCACCCTTGGCGTCGACGAACCTCATCAGATTCAACGAAGCGAGATTGCACGCCGAGTCGTCGAGGAACATATACTCGGAGCAAGGGTTGGAAGCGTTGATGGGCGCCGAGTTCTTGCAGGTGTGCCAGAGGTTGATGGTCGTGTCGAACTGAACACCGGGGTCGCCGCAGAGGTGCGCGGCCTCCGAAGCCGTACGGAGCACGTCCCGCGCCTTCAGAGTCTCGACCGGCTCACCGTTGGTGATCGAACGGGTCGTCCATTCGCGATTCTCGACGACCGCACGCATGAACTCATCACTCACCCGAATGGAGTGATTGGCGTTCTGAAAATACACCGACGAGTAAGCCTCGCCGTTGACCGAACCGTCATACCCGGCGGCGATCAACGCCCAGGCCTTCTTCTCCTCGTGCGCCTTGCACCCGATGAACTCGAGGATGTCGGGGTGCGAATCGTTGAGGATCACCATCTTGGCCGCGCGCCGAGTCTTGCCTCCGGACTTGATCACTCCGGCAAAAGAGTCGTAGCCGCGCATGAAGCTGACGGGACCCGAAGCCGTGCCGCCGCCCGACAGCTTCTCGCGACTGGATCGAAGGGTCGAGAGGTTGGTGCCCGTGCCCGAGCCTCCCTTGAAAAGTCGCGCCTCGGTCTTGGCGAGCTCGAGGATCGACTCCATCGTGTCCTCGACCGAGTTGATGAAGCAGGCCGAGCACTGCGGATGCGCGTCGACGCCGACGTTGAACCAAACGGGTGAGTTGAACGCGAGGAACTGATTCACCAACAAGTAGGTGAGCTCGGCGCCGAAGGCCTCGGCGTCTTCGTCGGAGCTGAAGTAGCCGTCCTTCGATCCCCACTCGGTGATCGTCTCGGCCACGCGCCGCACCAACTGTTTCACCGAGCGCTCGCGATCCGGCGAGCCGAGATGACCGCGGAAGTACTTCGACGCCACGACGTTCGTCGCGAGCTGGCTCCAGCCCTCGGGCACCTCGACGTCCTTCTGTTCGAAGACAGTCGCTCCCGATCCATCGCCGATGGAAGCGGTCCGCAAAGCCCAGCGGATCGTCTCGTAGACGTCCGCGCCTGGCCGCGTGTTGCGACGTTCGATCACCAGGCCCCGCCGAGTCCGCGTGGCCTCGGCCTTCGACTCACGTGTCAGGTGCTTGATGGTCCCGCCAGGAACTCGAACCCGACGAACACTGCTCGACTCACCGATCTGCATCCCGTCCCCTCGACGTACTCGACAAGAGTTCCGGCTCACCAGCCTTCGCCCGTGAGCACTGAACGTTTGTTACTACCTTCGAATTTCCGCACCTACCAAGTCAAACGAACCCGGAAGCGCTCCGGAGTTTTTTCGAATTGGGGTGAAGGATGGCGAGGATGATCGGCGGCCCTCCTGGTGTCAACTTCCTGCGTCACTCGACCACAACATCTTGTGTCCTGAATAACGGACGCCCCAATGCAGTGTAGCCGGAGTCGAAAAGTGCCTTGCGTCACTCGGGCTTAGTCGACGCGCTCTGTTGGCACGGCCCGCACAGCCCGTAGAGCTCCATACGATGGGACAGCAGTCGGTAGCCGTGGCGCGCGGCGACGGTCTCTTGCAGCTCTTCGATCTCCTCGTTCTCGAACTCTTTGATCTCGCCACATCGAGTGCAAATCAGATGGTCGTGATGGACTCCGTCGGACGCCTCGTAGCGGGTCTGCCCGTCGGAGAAGCGCCGCTCCGCGGCGAGCCCGAGCTCCGTGAGCATGCGCAGCGTTCGGTACACCGTGGCGTAGCCGATCCCTTCGTCTTTTTGGCGCGCCCGGAGCAGGAGCTCATCGAGGCTCAAGTGGCCGTCAGAAGAGAAGAAAATATCGGTCACGACCTCTCGCTGGCGGGTGTTGCGCAGGCCATGGGTCACCATCGCTCGACGCAACGCTGCCTGGCGCCGCTCGAGGAGCTTCGGGTCCGCTCCGAGCGGAGGCGCCTGATCGCCGGGGCTGCCTGCCGCCATGAGCTTCTCTGCCACGAGGCGATGATCAAGCCGGACCCTTGGCGGGTCAACGTCTGCGGTGGACGGAGTGCGGAAGCTGCGCCCGCGCGGCGCTCCGCCGTCCTCGGCGTGCCCAGCCCCGCCGCAAGAGGCCCAGAGCCTCGCTCGTCGCGCGCCGCCGCGACGGAACGTCGCTCCGATCGAGGCTCCGATCGAACACCCAAGCCCCTCCTGCTGCAGAGCACACCTTCAGCGGGATCCTCCGAACGCCCATGTGTCGCCGAGCCTCAGTCACCGGAGGTCGGCGCATCCCTTGCGCAGAAGGAGACGCCGAGACGCAGACGACTCTGCCCGAGCAAACCCAGCGCCGAGGTGCAACACGAACCTTGGAGCCCTTCGCCTACCGGTTGTGAGTCGCCGCGCTGCCTTAGCGCGCGGGAGAGGGATCACAGTGGATCAGGGGAGTAACGGGGCCGCAAGACGTCACCCACGATGCCACGACGATCGGACACTGGAGGCTGCGCCTCCGCAGGTCAGCTCGCGCGGATCCACCGAGAATGCGTGGAAAGATCAGTTCAGGATCAGCTCAGGCCGCTCGGAGCTCAGGCCGCCCGGGGCAGGCGATCGAGCACTCGGAACGTCCGCGGAGACAGCGAGATCTCGAGCGACGAGCGGTAACCGCGACCATCGCCGCCGGTCTGGTAGGGCAGCGGCACGCTGCTCTCGATCCGCGCGCCCTCGACGAGGAAGTCGAGGATCCTGGGCGTCCGGAGCGTTCCGCGCCAGAGGCCTGCGAGGTGCCCGAGCAGGTACGGGATCGAAACCGTAGAGACGCGAAGGTGGAAGCGGTCGCTGCGGCGCTCTGCGAACGGCAGCACCATCATCTTGAAGCCGTAGTAGGGCGCGGTACCCCACATCACGTTCTTGGCGCAGCCTTCGAAGAGCGTCGTTCCGGTCTGCAGCGGGATCTCTTCGTCGGTGACGGGATCGAGCATCGACGCGCGGCCCGTGGCCACGACACGAACCGAGGGGGCGGGCGCTCGCAGGTCAGCGGGAATCGTCTTCGCAAAGAGCGCGTAGAAGTAGCCCGCGACGCTCTTCATCATCTGCTTGCCGGCCGGCGAGGTCACGTGTGTGCAACAATCCAGGTAGTCGTTCAGGAGCGCCGCGTCGTAGCCGAGGCTCGCGAACGGATGTACCTGACCCGAATCGGCTTCCTCCACGAGGGACAGCGGGCGCGCCCGCGGAACGTCGCCCGACAGGACGGCCAAAGCGTCCTCGATCGGGTGGCCGGCGCCGGTGGCGAAGGCCAGCGCGTTGCCCGTCCCGAGCCGCAGAATGCCGATGTCCGGGAGCTTCGGGCGATGGAGCCCCCGGCTGTGCTTGTCGACCGCTCCGAGGAGCAAGTTCAACGTCTGCACGAGAGTGCCGTCGCCGCCGCCCGTGAGCACGACGTCATAGCGGCGCTGAATGATCTCCGAAGAGAACGACGCTGCTTCGTCAAGGCTGCGGGAGAAGAAGAGATCTTCGCTCGGGGTGATCCGCTCGAACGAGCGGCGGACGGCGGAGGTCACACGCTTGGCATTGGCGTTGAGAAGGACGGCGACCCGGCCGGACCGAGGCACGACGCGAAGATTCGACGGCCGGCTGAGAGAACGGCTCCGTTCGACGGGCTCAACACCACTGCTGAACATGACCGGCGCCGATTCTAGCAATCAGAGGGCCAGGTCCCGCAGCCTGCGAACTGGTGTCGCAAGTCGGATACATGGGGGGTTATATCTCTATTGGGAGTGCGAAAGGATGTACGCAGTGCGGCGTGTAGTTCGCACCTCGGTGCGTCGAACCGTGCGCATTCATCAGTGCCGAGGGACGGTCGACGTATTCGAGCTCGACGGCTTTGAGCTCGACGGCTTTGAGCTCGTGGGCGCTGGATCGAGTCGAGGGTCGGCGAACCTCTCAGGCTCGGCCGCGAAAGCCTGCAGGGCGTCGCTGGAACAAAAGTAATACGTGCGCTCGGCTGCGACGGCGGCGGGCGTGGTCGGTGTCTTGTCGCAAGCTTTGCGGGTGACCGGATCGATCACGCGAACGCCGTCGGGGGGCGGATCGTCATAGCCGACCGGATCCTTCGAGCACGCGCACAGCGCGAGCAATGGGGGCACGAGTCGGCGCCGGATCAAGGCGAATCAAGCGCGCGCGCGACGGATCGAGTCAGGAGCTCGAGGCCGGCGGCGACGTCGGCGGCCGACACGTCGAGCGCGGGCCGCAGCCGCACGGAACGATCCCCGCAGGGCATGACGAGCAAGCGGTCTTCCTGCGCGGTCTTGAGGATGCGATCACGGGTCGCGGTGTCTGGGGCGTCGAAGGCCACCAGGAGGCCGAGGCCGCGCGCGTTCGACAAGCGATCGGGATGGCTCGCCACGAGCTGCTCGAGCCCAGCCAAGAGCGCGTCACCCTGAACCCGAGCGTTGTCCAAGAGGCGCTCCTCATGAATCGCCTCGAGGGCCTCGGTGCTGCGAAGAAAGTCGATGAGGTTGCCGGCCCACGTGGAGCTGATGCGCGACTTGACCTTGAAGACGGAGTCCACGTCGTCGATTCGCGGGCCCACGATGATGCCGCCGGTCTGGGCCTTCTTGGCGAAGGCCACGACGTCGGGCGTCACGCCCAAGCGCTCGTAGGCCCACATTCGACCGGTTCCGCCGAAGCCCGTTTGAACTTCGTCGAAGATGAGGAGCGACTCGCGTTGATCGCAGATCCGCCGGAGCTCGTCGAGGAAGCGCGGGCGGAAATGGCGATCGCCGCCCTCTGCTTGAATCGGCTCGATGATGATGCAGGCGACGCGATGGGCACCAAAACGGTCGTAAACTTCGTCGATCTCGCGGAGCGCGGAGGCTTCCGCCGCAACGACTCGAGCTTCATCGATGGGGAAGTGGATGGCCGGGCTCGACACGCGGGGCCAATCGAACTTCGGAAACCACCTCGTCTTTCGTGGGTCGGCGGTGTTGGTGAGCGACAGCGTGTAGCCCGATCGTCCGTGAAAGGCGTGACGGAAGTGGAGCACGACGCCGGGGTCCTCGCCGTGTCCGGCCGCGAGGTTTTTTTGGGCCTTCCAGTCGAACGCCGTTTTGAGCGCGTTCTCGACAGCGAGCGCGCCTCCGTCGATGAAGAAGAGGTGCTTCATCGGCGCCGTGGTGGCGCGCACGCGAAAGGTCTCCACGAACTCCGCGTAGTAGGTTGAATAGATGTCGCAGTTGCTCGGTTTCAGCTTCGCTACGCGGGCGACACGCTCGGCGAACCGCGGGCCGCGGAGGCGCGGGTGATCGAAGCGAAGAGGCCTCGAGCCGTAGAACGTGAAGAAGTCGAGGTACTCGGTGCCGGTCTTGGCGTCGACGAGCCACTGGCCGTGGCTCCTTTCGAGATCGAGCACGAACGGATAGCCTTCCGTCAGCATCGAGCGCGCCAGGACTTCGTGAACCTCGTTGGGTCTCACCTCCATGGATCGGAGCTTGACCGATCGGGATCCAGTTCGGAAGCTTTTTGGAGCGCCGGTGGCCCGCGTCAGCTCGCGGAGCGAGGGTGTGCCCAATGACGAACCCAAAAACGACCGAGGGAGCGACCGCCTCCTACGGCCCCAGTGGTTCTCGGGTCCTCGTGAACCTCCGCCCAGCCGACCTCTTCGCCATCGTGGTTCCTCTCGCTTACGGCTTGGTGTCGCTGCTCGGCTCGAATCGAGTCCCAAACGGGCTCTCGGTTGGCCTGTTGTTGGTAGGCGTAGCCGGGTTCGGCCTATTCGCACGCGTGGTGGCAACCCACGTCGACCACCCCGCCGCGCGCGTGCTCGGAAACTTCTACTGCATCGCGACCATCTGGTTCGCGTACTCGCGGCTCAACCCCGTCATCGACCTCGTGTCGCCCGTGACGTACGACCGGGAGCTTCAGGCGATCGACGCGTACCTGTTCGGAGTGCAGCCGTCGGTGTTCTTGGCGAGATATCACCACCCGCTGCTCACCGAGATCTCTTACTACGCCTATATCTTGTTCTTCTTCTGGCAACTGTCGCTCGGCATCGTCCTCTACTTGCGCAAGGACAAGAAGGACTTCGAAGACTACTACCTCACGGTGATCGCGTTCTACATGCTGAGCTACACCGGCTACGTGCTCGTGCCCGCCATCGGACCGCGCTTCGACATCGCGCACGAATATCCGTTGCTGCTCGAAGGAGTCTGGAAGGGATCGGAAATTCGCGATTCCTTCTACAACATCCCCATGGTGCGGGACTGCTTCCCGTCGGGCCACACCGGCTTGACGCTCCTCGTGCTCACGCGGGCCATCACCAAGCGGGCGTATGGCTTTTTTGCGATCATGTTCCCCTGCGCGATGTTGCTGATCTTCAGCACGGTCTACTGCCGCTTCCACTACGTGGCCGATCTCCTCTGCGCTTTGCCTTTCATCACCGGGATCCTCTGCGTAGACGCCGCCTTCCGGCGCCTCTTGCCCAACGGCTTGACCGTCCGTTGGCCGGTGCTCGCGGCGAGCGAGCGGCTCGAGCCCGCGTGAGCCCATCGAAGAAAGAAAACCATCGCGAAGAAAGAGAAACCGTTCAACGACGCGTTCGCGGCGTTGAAAGCAAAGAAGGCGGAGCTCGTCAAAGACGAGCGCGCGCGCGCGGAGCCTCCCAAGAAAATCCTGCCGAAAAAACTCGAGCCCACCGAGGAGCTGAGCGACGCGGATGTCTTTTTGGCCGCCATGCAAGGATCACAACGAGTGAACAGAGACGGCCGAGGACGCGCCGGCGCGCCTCCGCCCCCCACCGCCGAACAGCTCCCGATCGTCGACGAGGACGCCGAAGTGCTCGCTGAGCTCGCGAGCCTCGTGGAAGGCACCGGCCACTTCGACATCTCGGACACCGACGAGTACGTCGAAGGCGCCGTCGAGGGCCTCGACCGCAGGATCTTGCGCTCGCTCAAACGCGGCGACTACTCAGTCGCGGCCCACGTCGACCTCCATGGCCTCACCCGCGATCCCGCTCGCGCGGCGGTCGAACAGTTCCTGCTCGACTCGCGTCGCCGCGGATACCGATGTGTGTTGGTCGTGCACGGGCGCGGGCACAACTCGAAAGACAACATTCCGGTGCTCAAGGGCTTGCTCAAGACCTGGTTCGAGCGCACACGGATCGGCAATCACGTTCGCGACCGCCCGACCCCACGACGGAGGCGCTGGCGCGATCTACGTGTTGTTGAGGAAGTGATGGCCGCCGAACCGAACCCTGGCCTGCTTCCCGTGCCCAAACAACGTCTCGAAGACAAGACCATCCCCTCGGAGATCCGAGCGCTCCAGAAAAAACGAAGCGCGGTCATCGCGTCGTTCGGCTTCGCCATCGCCGGGCTCCTCAGGACCCTCTGCTCGCAACGCAACATGAAGATCCACTGGGTCTCCGGCTTGGCCGTCATGCTCGTCGGCATGGCGCTCGACCTCGACATCGCGGCGCGCGCGGGCCTGATGTTCTGCGTCTTCCTCGTGATCGCGCTCGAGACTTTGAACACCGCGTTCGAGGCGTTCGTCGACCTGCACATCCGCGAGTTCGCCCACGCCGCGATGGTGGCGAAGGACGCCGCGGCCGGAGCGGTCTTCGTGATCGCGATGGGAGCGGTCGCCATTCTCTCCGACGTGCTGCTCCACCGGTGGGAGATCGTGGAGGCAAGCGCGGTCGCGATCATGCGCACGATCGTGGTCGGCCTGCCGCTTCTGACGATGGTGGGGGTCGTGCTCGGCTCGAATCTCCGACCGGTTCTGCGCAATCTGATCGGCCTGGCGGCCCTCGGCGCCACCGGCTACCTCGCGGCCTGGTCGACGGACGTCGTCTTCAGCCTCGGCGCGTTCGCGTTCGTGCTCGTAGCGCTGTTCGCCCGACACAAAGAAGGCACTCTCGTCGCCTAGTCTGGTCCCGCGATTTGCCGCTTCACGGGATCGCGTGGCAGGATCGGGGGTCAACGATGGCGGGTCGGTCGCACGATCCGGGGATCGAAGGGCTGCCGACTCAGTCCATCAGCCCCGATGGGCCAGGGCTCGCCGCGAGCCCCCACGAGCCTATCCCGCGCGTCGATACCGAACCGAGCGGCGAGCCCTCCGAGAGCCCGCGCAAGCGAGCCGTTGGCGCCGACGAAAACGAGCGGACCGCGAGCGTCGATGACGGCCCAGAAGACGAGAAGACCCAGGTCGCAAGCCCCTCCTCGCCGCCACCGCCCAAACACGCCAAACGCCCGCCCACCGTAGCTCAGCGGATCCAGGATCGTCACCGACGTGATCAGCGCATCGGACAGGTCCTCGCCGGTCGCTACCGCCTCGAGCGGCTGATCGCCAAGGGAGGCATGGGCCGCGTGTACCTCGCGACGCAGCTTCCACTCGATCGTCCGGTCGCGGTGAAGGTGCTCAAACACGAGTTCCAAGAGAGCGACCCGAACTTCGTTCGCCGCTTCTTCCTCGAGGCGTCCACCTCGGCGCGGCTCACCCATCCGAACGTCATCACCGTTCACGACTACGGCGAGGACGAGGCGTCTGGGGAGCTCTTCATGGCGATGGAGTACGTCGAAGGCGTGCCGCTCTCCTACGCCATCGGCAACGCGGGCCCGTTCGTCGCCGAGCGGGTGTTCAACATCGGAATTCAGATCTGCCGCGCGCTCCGAGAGGCGCACGAGCGCGGGATCATTCACCGCGACTTGAAGCCGGGCAACGTGATGCTGCTCGACAAAGGCGACGAGCCCGACGCCATCAAGGTGCTCGACTTCGGGCTCGCCAAGCTCGTGGAGCCCAAGGACGGAGAGAGCCCCTTTGGCTCTCCCGACGGACCCCACGGCGAGACCGACTTGACCAAGTCCGGGACGCTGCTCGGCTCGCCGCGGTACATGTCTCCGGAGCAGATCAAAGGCGAGCCGCTCGACGGACGAACCGACATCTATTCACTCGGCGTGATGCTCTATCAAATGGCCGCGGGACGCCCACCCTTCTTGGGCGAGACCAGCGTCGACATCATTTACAAACACCTCCACGAAAAGCCCGGCCCGATCGGTCAAGTGAGCTACGCCGCCGACTGTCCGCCAGAGCTCGAGCTAATCATCGCCAAGTGCCTCGAGAAGAACCGCGACGCGCGTTTTCAATCGATGTCGCAAGTCATCGCCGCGCTGAAAACCGCCCGGCAGCTCGTGCTCGGCGGGCCCGCCGCGGAGGGCTCGCTGCCGTACGACTCTGGCGGGGCAGCTCGCGAGCGCCCGAGCTCGCGCCTCGACCGACCGCCGCTTGCGCTCGCTCCCACGGTCGAGCTCGAGCCCACGCCCCCTGAAACCAAGGAGGCGGCCTTTCGCGAGCCCGAGGTGGACCGAAGCGGGCCCGCAGCGTCGCGCCCGAAGCTCGAAGCGCCGGGGCGGTCGATGCCGTTGTGGGCCGGCGCAGGCGCGGCTGCGTTGGCGATCGCCGCGTTGGTCTTCGCGTCCACGCATGAAGCGGAGGCGCCTCTACCCCAAGCCCCCGAACCTCCGCCCGCGCGAGAGCCGCCGAAGCCAGAGGCTCCGCCTGCGCCCCAACGAGCGAACGTCGAGTTCGAGTCCTCACCATCAGGTGCGACGGTCGTCGAGGGAGGCAAGACCATCGGGACGACGCCGTTTGCCATCGACGAACCCATGGGCACGACGCATCAGTTCGCTTTCCAGTTGGGCGGACACCAGGAGGCTCGCGTAGAAGCCGTCTTCGACGAGCCGCGCGAGAACGTGCGGGCGACGCTCATCCCCATCACTGCCGAGGAAGAAACCGACGAGCTTCGGCCCAGACACGAATCCACCGAGAAACAGAAACCCAAGAAAGCGGCCAAGAAAAAGCCGAAGAGAGAAGATCCCAAGACGGAGCCGGATGACGGCAAAGCTCCTCCAGACGTGTCAGACAGCTATCGACAGAATCCTTACTGACGAAGCGCCCAAACTCATAGAAGGCCGCGCAGACCGAAGGCTGTAGGCTGTGCGAAAGTTGCAGGCGCTGGGCGGGCCACGGCCTGCAGAAGATCTTCGCGACGCCCGACAACCCCGGGAAGTAGTAGAACAGACTGAGAAGGAACCACCCTGGCCGTCCGCCGACACATCTTCCGCTGGGATCTCGACAAGACATACTTGAAGGCCGAGATCGAGACCGTACGCGACCTCGTGCGCACGGCGCGCGCGACCGCCGAGGAACGCGAGAACGTACCTGGCTCCGCGGCCCTCCTTCGAGGCATTCGCGCGGATGCGCCTCCCGGCGGCGAGCACTACGTCTACTTCCTCTCCGGCTCCCCTGAGTCGCTCCGAAAAACCATCGAGCGCAAGCTCCAGCTCGACGGCGTCTCTCCCGACGGCGTCGTCCTCAAGCCGCAGCTGTCGAACCTCGTCCGAGGGCGCTTTCGCGCGGTCCGAAATCAGATCGCCTACAAGCTCGGCGCGCTCCTCCACGGCCGCGCTCAGGCCCCGGTCCGCAGCGCCGAAACGCTCTTCGGCGACGACGCCGAGAGCGACGCTTTCATCTACGCGCTCTACGCAGATCTCGTCGCCGGTCGAGTCCCCGAGGCAGAGCTCGAGAAAGTCTTGCAGCGCGCCGGGGCCTATCCAGACCAAGTTCAACACATACGGAAGCTGCTCGAGTCGATCGTGCACGAGCGAGCCGTCGAGCGCATCGTCATCCACCTCGACCAACTCACTCCTCCCGCCGAGTTCTCGGATTTCTTCCCGCTCGCCGTTCCCATCTACAATCACCTGCAGACGGCGCTGGTCTTGTGGCTCGATGGCCGAGTCAGCGCGCGCACCGTAGCCGAGGTCACGCGCGAGCTCGTCGCTTACGAATCCATCGAAGGACCCAAGCCCCGCACCGAGGAGGAGCGCCTTTCGGCCAAGCCCGAGGCGCGACGCATCAGGCTCCTCAACTCCGCCGAGGACATCCTTCGCAGGCGACGCCTCGAGATCGAGCTCTGTCGCCTCGACGAGCTCGCGAGCGGGCTTCGACGCGAAGTTCGTGGCAACGGCCAAGCCGACGCGGCCGACGCCACGATCGAAGGGATCGCAGAACGCGCCGAGCACGTCCGCACCCGACCCCTGCCACGCAGCACCGAGCCCCCTTTCCCAGAGTCGAGCTGGCTCGAACGCCTAGAGCGCGAAGAGCTACGACAATCCAAGATTCGCGAAAAAAAGAAGAGCAAAAAGTCGAGCAAGCCCCAGGAACCTGCGCTCGAAGAAGGGCCCGCCTGATTCAACCAGACGCCACGCCATGCCCGTCGGCGCCGTGCTCACTCCACGATCTGTTGCGCGAGATAGTTGGCCACGCCCACCTGCTGAATCAAAGTGAGCTGAGCCTCGATCCAGTCCACGTGCTCCTCCTCGCTGTGCAAAATCTCTTCGACCAGCAGCCGGCTGCCATTGTCGTTGGCCGTGCGGCACGTCTCCACCGCCACATTCAGCCGCTCGATCGCCATCTTCTCGAGCGCCAGGTCGAGCTCCAACATCTCGTTGACGTTCTCGCCGATGTTCACTTTGCCAAGCCGCTGGACGTTCGGTACCCCCTCCAGAAATAGAATCCGCTCGATCACCTCCTCGGCGTGCTTCATCTCGCCGATCGAGTGCTTGCGAATCGCCTTCTGAAGCCGCTCGTAGCCCCAGTTTTCACACATCTCCGAGTGCACGAAGTACTGATTGATGGCCGTCAGCTCGGCCGTGAGAATCTCGTTCAGTGCGTCGATGACCGGAGCTCCACCCAACTTCATGGCCTGGTGATGCCAGACCCACGACCCAAGGCCAAGCCCAGAACGCAGAATCTGCGTTCGCTCCTCCGAGCCTCTCCCGTTCGTAAGCGGTGAGCCACAGCCGTCAGCCTCTGTAACACCAAGCGCTTACGGTGCCTTTTTCGAGCTGGCGAATGGAGCTCGCCTGCACAAATCGTTGAAATTGTTGGCCAAGCCAAAAAGCTGGGGGCTGAACGCTTACTCCCGTTCCCCAGACCGTCGGTCGGCAGGACGCTTCGCCGCACCCTCAACGATCGCTTGCGTTGCTAATGAAAGTGATTATCAATATCAGCGAACGTGTTGGTCTGTATCTGCCGAGCCGTACGTGAGCGGGACCTCGAGCGCGTCATTCAACTGGGCGCTCGCACGACGCGTGAGGTCTCACGAGCCTGCGGCGCGGGCACGTCCTGCGGCGCGTGTGTGCCCATGGTGCGAGACATGATCCAGCGTGCTCAGCGGGTTGGGGAGCACGAGTCGGGCGAGCACGCGGAAGCTCCTTGCCGCGCAAAGTAACTGCTCGGGGCGAGCATCGAGCTCACGAGCTCAGTACACGAATCGGTGCTCCGCGCTGGCTTTCGCACCGTTCTTGTCCGTGACCTGCAGCCGAAGAACGAACCGAGACCCCAACGGTGCAGGCGGGAGTTGGAGGGTCCAGATATCGCTGGCGTGGGTACTCCAGACGGTGCCCGGGCTAGAGTCGTCGGTCGCGATCGAAGCCTCCCAGCTCCAGTCGACCACATCGAAACCTTGCCAGGTTCGCGTGCCCACGAAGCTCGTGGCGCTTCCCGGCGATACGCCGACCGGGAGGTTGGTCGAGAACAGGGTCGGGCCGATATCGAGCTTCACGGACGTGGTTTGGTACTCTTCAGGCGCGTCCATGTTTTGTGTCTCGAGGAAGATGCCGAGCTCCCCTTCGCCGAAAGGCTGCAGGCGTATGCAGGCTTGCGCGGGGCGCCCGCCGCATAGCTCCGAGTCTGTGCTCGGATCGAAGCGGACGACCATGGAATCGGCGTCGGCGCCTGTTCGCCACGCGTAGGCCATGCGGTCGGCGGGTCGGCCGCGCACGTCCGCGGCTACGAAGATGGTGTCGTAATTCGGGAGCACCGAGGTGACGTCGGCTCCCGAGGTCGACCGAGCCACGATGTCGACAGAGTACGGTTGCGCAACGGGCCCGAAGGGCTGGTACTCATCGCAGGTCGGTGGCTCGCTCGGGCTCCCGAACTGAGTATCTCGCCCTCGCCCTTTGCATCGTTCGACGATGTTCCCGTCCTTGGTGTCGTAGGTAGTCAGGTCAGTCTCGTATTCGCGATCGGAGCTGAAGTGGAAGACTCCGGTCCTGTACTCACCGGGCGCATCATCGGGGCTCGTGAAGGCAAAATCGGATCCGCACAGCTGGCCGCGGAGGCGCTCCGCGTCGTCGTGCCACGACCAGCAGAGTTGGGTGACGTCGGTCGCCCCTCGCCCCAGCGCGACGTCCTCGGTGGTTTCGGAGCATGCGCCGTCGGTGCGGCGACAAGTGAGTCGCATCGACCACTCGCCTCCGACGCCGCCGAACTCACTCACGAAGGACGAGGAAGCGCAGGCGCCGGTCATCGCGGGCGCCCAAAAGCCGACGGTGTGGGTCGCGACGCAGGTCGGCTCAGCGACGCACTTACACGTCGCTGCCCCGCCGACGGTATCGTTGTCGCACGACGAGCCGAAGCTGCACTCCGAATCGAGCCCGCAGGCGTCTCCGACCGCCTTGTCGGTCGCCAAGGCGTCGCCAGCTCCGCACACGGGTGTACAGGTGAGGGCCCCCGCGCCGTCGAGGGCGCAGAACCGCGCGAAACCGCCCCCCGCTGCCGGCGCGCACGCAGCTCCGGGAGAGTCACAAGGTTCGCCGGGCGGAGGCTTTGGGTTGCAAGCCACCAGCCCCAAGCAGAGGGCCAGTGCGATACGCGCGGGGTGCATACGCCAACCTAGGCCAACGAAGGCAGGAGCGCCAAAATCCTGCACTGGCCCGAGGAATGTGTAAGAATCACAGTTGTTGCGGAAGGTTGCCTGGGCCGTGTGTCTGTTCGGCAGCGCCTGCGCCGACGACTTCACGTTCTTTTCGTCCGCCGACGACACCGTCTACTTCCTCGCGGAGTTGCGGGGAGAATCGGTGGAGCGTATTCGGAGAGTATGGGCCGGCGACGTCGCGCGAGCGTCCGAAGACGGCCTCGCGCTCTTCGTGCTGTCTCGAGGGGACTTGCTCGGCGCCGATGGTGCACCCTTGGATCCGGGCTTGCTCTCCGCCAGGCGCGTCAGCGATCCCGAGCCGAGCGGAAGCTGCGGCGTCTGTGTGGTACCCGTCGTGAGCCCACCGGCCGTGCTGCTGCCGGGCTCCGCGTGCGCCATCCCGAGCTTTGCTACGGTGCTCGAGCGCTCCGAAGGGACTCTGAAACCGGCGGACCGCTCCTCCTATGAATGGGTTCGAACCAAGTCACGGCTGGACGTGTTGGGACCTTGCACGCTGACCAAGGGCTACGCTCGAGCCAACGATCGCACGCCCAGGCTCACTTATCTCCTCGACGGAGCCGCGCCGACACTCACCGGCAGCTCTTCGACCGGCGCCATCGCCCTCCTCGACCGCGAGTCACTCCGAATCATCGCGCCCGATGGAGAGATCAACGAAATCCGCTACTCTGCCCCAGCGGTTCGAGACCTGCGTTTCATGCCTGACGGAAGACTCTGGGTGAGTCGAGCCGAGGACTTGGGCCCGGTTGCGCTCGACGTCTTCGACGCCAGACTCTCACCCGTGGGAGACCGAGAGATCGAAATTCCCGCGGGTCGCGTCGAGACGATGTCACGAGAGGAGGCGAGCGCCTTCGGCTTCGACGGTCCTCGGGCCCTGCTGTTCGGAAGGTCGCCAGCCGCACGATACGCCGAGAGCCGGGGAGCGATCTTCGCGTGTGCCACCGACGGGCGATGTGAGCAACTCACTCCTCCGAACCTCTTTCCCCTCGACACCTCAGCGGCGGGTGTGGGTTTCGAAGGCTCGACGGTGTTCACCGCCGCACAGCAAACACTCGCGCGAGGAACGTTCGGACCCAACGGCTGGAGCTGGGAGACGATCGAGCTGAGCGACCGGCGTCGAACCTCCGCGAGGTTCGCCCAGCTGGGGCACTGGCTCGTCCATTGCTCGGAAGCGGCCTCGAGCGCGGTCTACCTCGTCAAGAAGGCGCCCATGCCTGGCCAACCGTTGGATGGTTGGATGAGCCTTGGTCCCGTCGACGAAGGTTGTGTGTGGCCGGTGCTCGCACCGGGTCGACGGGACGCCGCTTGGGCGTGGACGGACGGGGTCGTCCTCGAGCTTGATTTTCCGAGCGCGACGATCAGGCGCCTCGAACCCGACGAAATCACGCGCCGACTCGGACTCTCCGACCCGTCTACGATCACTCGCAGAGGAGACTTCTGGCTCGCGGAGAGTGACGGACTGCTCGCTGCGTTCGACGGCGACCCGCCGACCTGGCGCAGAGTCCTCGACTATCCGTTCGGGCCCAATCTCGGTCCGTTGATTTCGGACGGGGAGCGCCATTGGTCGTTCGGAGACCGGCGCGAGTTGACGGTGAGTTGTGCGCCGAACCCCGCGGCGTGCGACACCGCGACGGTCACCGTAGCGAATTCTACGGAATGGTCCGGTGTCACCGCCGCCATCCGCCTCGCGTCGGGGACAGTCATCGCGATGGGGGGCGTCGGCCGCGATCGGTGGCTCGCCCGGAGGTCGAAGGGTCGCGCCGCCGAGTTGCTCCCGATACGCCCGGTCGAGATGGACCGCCTTGGACCGTCGAACGTCATCGTAGCGGCTTCGGACTGGCGACTCTTGATGGTCTCCGACGAGGGCCCCGTCGACGAGGTCGTGATAACGTGGGACGATCCGCTCACGCCAGCCGTGGAAGCGACCATCTCGGGCACGCAAGCAGAGTGGAACGGTGTCCGTTCCGACGGCCTCGTGGCCTGGGCGGTGGGATCTGCTTCGGAAGATCGATCGCCGATCGTGAGAGTTCGACCGGGTCCGAGCGGGGACTTCATCGGCGAGCGCGTGGCGACCGTCGACCGGTCGCACCTCGAGGCGGTGGCGACGATTCACGCCGGGGACGTGCTCGTGGCCTCGTCCGCCGCCGACGAGGATACGAAGGGCGTCCTCTTGGAGTTTCTCGAGGTGCGCGCCGAGGGAGACCAAATCGTGGGGGACGAGCCACAACTCTCTACTCATCTCGGGGATGGTATGTTGCTGGACTTGCACGTAGGGCCGCTCGGACCGATCCTCGTCATTCAACGCCCCGCCTCGACTCGGCTGATGTGGCCGAGCAAGAACCGGTGGATCGACCTTCCCGTTTCGGGCGCCTCAGTCACCCCTCTCCCATCCGGTTCGCTCCTCATCGGTGGAAAGGGGCCCACGCTCGTCAGGGTCGATCACTGAGTTGGGCAGTACGAAGATGGGCAGCAAGGTTTGGGCGATCGGAGCGCTTCTCGTCGTGGGCTGCGGCGGATCGAGCTTGAGCATCGAGCCCCCCGAGGAGGCTCGCTCGGTCGTCCTGGTGACGATCGGGACCGGCGACGACGTCACACGCGCCGCCTCCCTGGACGATCCGATTCGAGAATCGGTGGACGGGGAAGCGGATATCTCGCTGCTCTTTTACGACGAGTCGCTGGAGACCTTGGGCGTCGCCGCCGGTGAGCTCGACCCGAGAGTCAACCCCTGCGCGCTCCTGAGCCCGGATTTCGTCTATCGAGCGGCCACGGGAAGAGAGCTCGAGCTCTCGGCAGCGACGGCGGAGGTTCTGGACGCGATCGTGCCCGAGCGGGCGACGAGGTGCGCGCCCTGTATCAAGCTGCTCCCGAGGGCCATCGACCTTCGGACGGCGGCACCCGAGGCCACGCGCGTTTCGGGCGGATTCTGGCCGGACGGCGGGCTCCCTCACATCATCACCGCCGAAGGCGTACTCGTCCGAGTGGATGCAAATGGCGCCTCGCAGGTCCCCGGATGCGGCCCCTTCGAGGCGCCGATCACCTCGCACTTTTTGGGTACCGACCTGTGGATCGGACATCGGGAACCGAAGCTCACTCATATTCGCTTTTCCGACGAGAGTTGTACCGTACTCAGCTCGAGCGCCGCCGAGGCACGACCCCCTCGCGACGAGCCCAGGAACATCTCTGGGTCTGTCGAGGAGCTCCTGATTCGTTCGTCGAACGGGATCTTCCGCCGCAAAACCCCAACGAGCTTCGAGATCATCGGTACGATGGGCCTTCGGCCGTCTCACCAGGAGTCCGGCTTCTCCAACCAGGGCGGTGTCGCGCTCCTCTCGCCAGGGCGTGGCCTACTCTCAGCAGGTTCGGGCGCGCTTGGGTTCTGGACCGACGGAGTTGGCATTCGAGAGGAAGACCTCGGCCTGCCCGCCTTCGATCTAGGAGTCAGCCGCCTCGTGTCGGCCGGCCCAGGGAGAGCCGCGATCGGCACCGAAGCCGGGAACCTGTTCCTCTACGAAGAGGGCGCAGTCGTCCGAAAGATCGCCGCCGTAGGAGGGTCTCGCGTCGCCGCCGTCGCCGAGTTCGAGAATGGGTTCCTACTCTCCGTGCGTGGCCGAATCATCCAATGGACGGCCTCCTCGGGTCTCTGTCCTCCCATCGATTTGGGGACGGCGTCGGAGTTCGGCCTCATGTGGGTCGGTGAGTCCGCGATCCTTCTGGCCCGAGACGACCGGCACGAGGTTCTGTGGCTCGACGTCGAGCGTTGAGCGACTCGATGAGAGCAGCCGGCCCTGGGAGCGCAGGCATCTTGCCTGCGCGTAAGGCACCGTGAGGAAATAACTTGCAGCATTCATAACCCGGCCTAGCCGGTACC
>CAYXDO010000157.1:0-26000 GCA_964463485.1 uncultured Myxococcales bacterium
ATGTTCCGGGCCTGGGAGCGCAGGCATCTTGCCTGCGCGTAAGCTTCGCGGAATCATGAACGCGCGCGTCCCTTCTTTCGCGAGTGCGGCCTCTGCTTGTCTATCCGCCCAAACTCGCGCTCAACCTCCGCATCGATGATCTTCTGAATGCGCCTGAGAAACGGCAACCCGAGATACGTGGGCTCCCAGCGCGGAAAGAGGAGCTCCCAATCGACTTCCTCTTGAACGGTCAGCTTCAGACCACACAGCTCGAGGGTGTTTCTGATCCCGAGGAAGCAGACCATCAGGGCCTGCATTCCGTCGATGCCACCAACATTTTGGCGCACCCTTCGCCCAAGCCCGGTGATTTCGAATTTGCACCGCCAATGGCCGCCAGAGCGAGCCGGCTTGCCGATGGAAACGGTGATCCGGCGTCTGCGCTCGCCATCGGAGACCTCGAGCGTCCTCCTCACGAAGACCTCCGTGATCCACTTCTGTTCTCGGGCGTCACTCATGACTCGAAGTCATTACTCACAATCCGATCCGCGGACGCTGGACGGTCTTGCGGAGCTGCTTTTCACCCATCCAGACCTTCTCGTTACTCTCCACATGAACGAGGAACATGTTGACGAGGTACGCGCGGACCGATCGTCCGCCCCCGTCGACCTCGTTCTGTGAGTTGATGACCGTCTGAAGCGCGAAGTCGGCCCCCGTCTCGTTGCCCTGGCCCTTGGCCGTTTCGTCGCTCGCGTCGACGGCCTGCCGCCTGCGCTCGGAGACGTTCACGTCCTGCTCGGTCCAGCCAGCCACGATCATGACCTGACCCGAATTCAGGAGCTCCCGCTCGACGCGGCGCGTGAAATACTCTTCGTTGATTTGTCGATCGTCCGTCCGCTTGATCCCAGGCATGAGCTTGACGGCGGGCTTTTTCCCGCCGTTCTTCGCCTGATAATCCGAGGCCCAGGGGTTCGAGAGGCAGTCTCGAATCATGGCTTCGGCGACCGAGTTCGCGTCGATGTCGTTCCAGTATCCGGACAGATCGCCGCCGACCGTGGATCTCGGATCGGTGCGATTGACAGTCGCCGTCGCGCAGGCCGTCCCCGCGAAGACTCCGAAGGCGAGTACAAGGCTCACGCGCGAAGCTCCGTCGACGTTTCGCGGCTCGGACGTGCAGCTTCGCGCGATCGTACGAGAATTCATGACGAGGCCATCATACCCCACAAAGAGTGGGCGATTCTCGAACAACCTTCGATTTCGGCGTGGCTCGCGGCCTCCGGAGTCCGCGACCGAGCTCGGCGCACGAGCTCGAGCGCGAGCAAGGCGCCCAGGATTTCGTTGCGTCTCGAGGGAGCTTCGATCAGACTGCTCGGGTGTTTGGAACGGTCCCCATACGTACGCCTCCCGGCGTGCGCTCATGGGGCCGGTAGCTCCTCGCCGTCTTATAAGCGGCTGCGATCGTGGTTCGACTCCACCACGCCGGATTTGCACCCCGGACTTGCCGATCTCTCACGGGGACCCTACTCACTCACCCACACTCATGGCGGACTCGCCCAGGGTCTCGCCACCGACCCGGGATGTTCCCCGCTATCCCTGCTGCGAATCGGCGAAGCGTCGGATGGTGCAACGAAGCGCAATGGCTAGGCTCCCCCAAGTGGCTACGAGACCCCGGTTCGCGTCGCGTTCGGAGACGCGACGGGTCGAACGGCGATGGCTCGTCGCCGCGACCGCGTCGCTGAGTCTCGCCGCTAGCGCCGTGGACGAGGACGCTCGGACCGCCGCCAAGGAAGCGTATGACCGGGGCGCGCGAGCCTACGCTCTGGGCGACTTCGCCGGGGCGGCGCTGGATCTCGGCCGAGCCGACGAGCTCCTCGCGAACGACGTGGCTCTCGCCGCTGCGCTCAGGGCTGTCGTCGCCGCGGACAATCCGGAGCTCGGGATGGTCCTGGTCAAGCGTGCCCTCTCGAGATCTTCACGTACGAACGAGCTCACAGCCGCTTCGCATTCAGCCGAGTCGAAGTTTCGCTCCCGAACCACCGAGCTCCTCGTGAGTTGCGGCGCCTGCACCGCAACCCTCGACGGCGTACCCATCGCCGTCGACCGACCCGTGTTCGTCCGATCGGGCGTGCGGGACTTGGTGGTCGAACGGGCAGGCGCGCGCCGGCGCGAACGCCTCGAGCTCCCGGCCGGCGGACAGGCTCGATTCGAGGATCTGCCCAGACTGACCGAGCCACCGACCGGATCGGCCGAAATTTCGGCAGACTTGGGCACTTACTCAGTGTTCATCGCGGGTGGGTTGACCACCTTGCTCGGGGCCGCCACGGCGATTTCCGGAGTGGATACTCAGCGAAAGCACACCGCCTTCATCGCCGGAGGCTGCCCCGGGATCGCGACCGCGAGCTGTCTGTATGCGGCAGAGACTGGCCAGGCAGCAGAGACTCGCACCAACACACTGCTCGTGACGACCGTCGTCTCCGCGGCGGCGACGATCCTCCTCTACCTGATCGTCGGGTCCGATCGATGAAGGAGTCCCGCTACGCGCCGCTCGTCAAGATCGCGTCCGGCGGCATGGCCTCGGTGTGGGTAGGTGCTCCGAAAGATCGGAGGACGATGGAAGAGCTCGTCGCGCTCAAGCGACCGCATGAACATCTCCTCGAGGACCCCGGTTTCGAAAACGCACTCGTCGCCGAGGCCGAGATCGCATGCAAGCTCGTCCACGAAAACGTGGTCGGCGCTCGGGAGCTCGAAGTCACGGACGAGGGGCTGCAGCTCGTCATGGACTACGTCGAGGGCGGCGCGTTGGGCCAGATGTTGGTTCGCGGCGCGAAGTCCAAGACGCGGCTGTCGCCCAAGGTGGCTTGCGCGATCGTCGCGGACGCCTGCGCTGGCCTCGAGGCGCTCCACGAGCTCCGAGACCACCGAGGAGCTCCTCTGGGTTTCGTGCACCGAGACGTCTCTCCGCAGAACATCCTCATCGGCCGAGACGGGCGCGCTCGCGTGACCGACTTCGGGCTCGCCAAGTGCGCCTGGGGCAGCGACCAACCAACGACCCGGGGCACGCTCAAGGGCAAGCTCGGTTATATGGCACCTGAGTATATCGAAGGCACGGGAATCGACCGGCGGGCCGACGTCTTCGCCATGGGTGTAGTGCTTTGGGAGTCCCTGGTGGGTCGCCGCCTGTTTCGCGGAGAGAATGACGCGGATACTCTCGAACGAGTCGTCCGGTTGCCGATCCCGAGAGTGCGCTCGGAGCGGCCCGAGCTCGACGACGCCCTGGATGACTTGGTGACGCGAGCGCTCGACCGATCCGTGGGCTCGCGCTTAGCCTCGGCAGGAGAGCTCGCCCGCGGGCTGAGTCGAGAGGGTATGGTCGCCACTCGAACCGAGATTTCGGCCGAAATCGAAGTCACTTTCGGGGAGGAGCTAAAGGGGCGGCGCCGGGAGCTCGAACGGCTGTTGGGGTCCGTGGCCCCAAGCCCCACCCAGCGGCGAACGCTCGCGCTGTGGACGGCGGCGGTCGTCGCTGCGGCAGGCACGGTCTTCGCCGCAATCGGTTCAACTCGAACCTCCACGCCCGGTCCTGGCCTGGCCGCTCCGCCAAGCGCACCCGAGGCCCCCTCGGAGGACGCGGCCACGGCGCTCCCGGACCCAGCGCCCAGGGCGTCGGCGCCCAGCGCCAAGGTGCCCGTTGTGGAAGGGCCCGCATCGACGCCGGCGGCGCCGCAGAAGGCGCACCGGAGGCGACCGCGAGGCGAGCGCCTCGGAGACTCCACGCCGCGAACGACCGCACCGACCCAAAATACCTCGGACCCCAACGCTCTGCCCCCCAACCCCTACGAGGGCTCGAACCCATGAGCGACGAATTCGAAGAGGACGTCACGACCCGAGTGCCCAAGCAAAAGCGTGGCATGGCGATCTCTTCGGCCGAGCTCCTCGTGATCGCCGGCCCGGAGCGCGGGCAGCGCGCTCCTTTTCACGCCGGAAGCGCCAAGATCGGCACCGCGATGGGTATGACCCTCAGACTCACCGACCCCACCGTCTCGAGGGTTCACTGCGAGCTCGAGATGCGAGGATCCCGAATCCTCGTACGAGACGTTGGGAGCACCAACGGCACGATCGTCGAAGGGGTCCGAGTGCTCGAGGCCGAGGTCGAGGCCGGGTCCGTGCTGAAGCTGGGTCAGAGCGCCGTCCGCATCGAGCTGAGTGAGTCTCCGGCGTTCGTACCCATGTCCGAAGCCAGCGAGCTCGGGGAGCTCAAAGGCACGAGCCCCGAAATGCGGCAGGTCTACGCGATCCTCGAACGGACCGCGCCCACGGACTCCACCGTCTTGATTCAAGGCGAGACGGGGACCGGCAAGGACGTCGCCGCGAGGTCTCTGCATCAAGCCTCCAAACGTCGAGCCGGACCCTTCGTGCCGATCGATTGCGGCGCCATTCCGGAGAATCTGATCGAGAGTGAGCTCTTCGGGCACGTGAGAGGGGCCTTCAGCGGAGCCAGCGCGGATAGAGTCGGCGTGTTCGAGGAGGCCGACGGGGGAACTCTCTTCCTCGACGAAATCGGCGAAATGCCGGTGTCCGTTCAGCCAAAGTTGCTCCGCGCCCTCGAGACCAAATCAGTCCGGCCAGTGGGGTCGAACTCAGCGCGCCCGATCGACGCGCGGATCATCGCCGCGACCAACCGATCGCTGGCCGAGTGTGTGAACGATGGGACCTTTCGCGAGGACCTCTACTATCGGCTCGCAGTCATCGAGGTCACGCTGCCACCCCTTCGCCATCGTCGAGCCGACATCGCGATGCTCGCGCGACATTTTCACCGGAAGCTCGATCCGGACGGCAAGGAGCTCCCAGAGGCTTTCGTCGAGCTACTCACTCGAAGGAGCTGGCCCGGCAACGTCCGGGAGCTTCGCAATTACATCGAGCGCTGCTGGTCCCTGGGAACGATCGAAGGCCACGCGCGAGTCTCGATGCCCCCGCCCGAGGTCGCGTCCTTGATTCCGCTCCACCTGCCGCTCAAGGATGCACGCCAGGCATGGCTGGACCAATTCGAGACGGTCTACGTCGAAGCCATGCTCGCGGCCACCGGAGGCAACCTCACGAAGGCGGCGGACCGCGCGGGAGTGAGTCGCCGATTCCTCCAAAGGTTGCTCGCCCGCAGGCGCGGCGGCGAGGGGTGAACCGCGGCGAGCGCAGCGAGCCTGCGCGTCGACTCACCCGACCTCGGCGCCGCGCACGTGTTCGTCGCTGCAATAGGCACAAGTCGTCCCAACGAGCTCGGGCACCGCGAGACGATAGGTCGAGCTGAGATCGAGGTCAAACGGCCTCGTCGCGGCGCCTCGCGATGCCTCGCGTTGTCTCGCAGTGTCGATGGCACAACACTCACTAGCCTGATAACAAGCCCCCGTGACGTTCGACCCCGCTCGCTGGGAGCTCCGCCGAGAGGCGGGCCGGCTGAAGATGGACGGCCACGACCTGACGGAGCTCGCTCAGAAGTTTGGAACGCCGCTCCACGTGGCCTCCGCGAGAGTCTTACGGACGCGCGCGCGGGAGCTCCGAGCGAGTCTCGCCGGCTACCCGTCGGAGCTCTGGATCGCCTACTCGTACAAAACGAACCTCGTGGCCGGTGTCCTGAAGGTGCTGCACGAGGCCAAGATCGCCGCCGAAGTCGTCGACGGCTACGAGCTTTGGCTCGCGCAGCGCCTCGGCGTTCCGGCTGGCGAAATCATATTCAACGGCCCCGCGAAATCGCGCCAGGAAATCGAAGCGGCCGTCGAGGCCGGAATCGGGCTCTTGGTGATCGACGGGCTAGAGGAGATCGATGGCGTCGCGGAGGTCGCCGATCGCTTGGGCCGGAAGCTCAACGTGGCGCTTCGAATCTGCCCGAACATCGTGCCTCGGGGCATGAATACCTCCTCGGTGACGGGGTCGCGACGAAATCAGTTCGGGCTCGATCTGGCGTCTGGGGAGGCTTCGGAGGCGCTGAGGAGAGTGCGACGTCATGCTCGGCTGAGCTTGCGAGGCGTTCACACACACATCGGCTCTGGGATTCACGAGCTCGAGAGCTTCCGGGCCGCGGTCGATCGAGTGCTCGACGTGCAGAAGGAAGCTTGGCGAATGGGCTTCACGCCCGACCTCGTCGATTTGGGCGGAGGGCTCGGCACGCGAAACTCTCGAGAGATGAGTACGCTCGAGATGCTCTGGTATCTCGGGACTGGGCGCCTGCCGAAGTTTCCGAGACCCTCCGAGAACCTCGTGCCGTCCTACGGCGCTGCTCTCTGTGAGTCGCTCACACGGGGCGCCCGAGCTCGCGGCATCACTCCGCCGATGCTGGTGATCGAGCCTGGAAGAGCGCTGAGCTCGGACGCCCAGGTCCTGCTCCTCACCGTCCAGCAAACGCGATCGAGACCCGGCGTGGGTCGCTTCGCCCTGGTAGACGGGGGCGCGATGACTACGGCGATGATGTTCCTTTCCGAGTATCACGCCGTCTTGCTCGCCAACCGAGACGCCGCTGCAAAAGGCCGAACCAGCGTCTTTGGACGCCTTCCGAGCCCGATGGACGTCGTCTATCGTAACCTTCCTACGCCCGAGCTCGTGCCAGGTGACGTGCTGGCGGTGATGGACGCTGGCGCCTACTTCACGTCGACTTCGACGAACTTCGGCGGGCCGCGCCCCGCCGTCGTCTTGATCGATGGAGCTGAAGTCAGAGTCAGCCGCCGCCGCGAGACCTTCGAAGACCTCGCGAGGGTCGAGCTCGAGCTGAGTGAAGGACCAAGCTGAAAGGTGACATGGACTACTCACTTCGCCGAGACCGTGGGCTCTTCACCCTCGAGAAATGGTACGCCGATCTGCTAACTCCGGACGGGACCGTCCTGCTCGTGTACTTGGCCCGCATGAGGATGTTCGGCGCCCCGTTCGCGCGCGTCACGGCCGAGCTCTTTCGGCCTGGGAAGTCGGTCTTGCGAAGTGACGCGAAGGCGACCCGCCTGTCTGGGTCGATCGATCGGCTCGACTTCGGCCCGGCGTCGATCGAAGGCGATCGGCTCCGATTCGAGCTTCCGGGCTTTCGGGGCTCGATCGACACCGTCCCTCGTGCGGCTGCCGTGACTCTGCGAGCTCCCTTCCTCGAGCGCGAGGGTCGCACGCTCGATTGGCGGGTCGAGATTCCGGACGCCGACGCTCACGCCGAGCTCGAATGGCAGGGCGAAAGAATGGTCCTCGAGGGTAGAAGTTATCGAGATCGCGTCTGGTTCGATCTGCTGCCTTGGCGGTTCCCCATCAAGAGGCTCGTGTGGGGTCGCGCCGCCGCCGGACCGGGCGCGTGTACCTGGGTGGAGGCGCAACTCCTCGACGAAACCATCCGGTCGAGCTGGCAATCCGAGTCTGCGTCATCGAGTCAGCCTCAGCTCGAGGACTCGAGGGTGCTGCTCGAGTCGGCCGTAGTGGACTTGGAGGGGCTGCGCTTCGGACCGCTCCGACCGACCTTGCGAAGGCTGACCGGCGATCCGCGGGAGACCAAGTGGGCCGCCAGAGCTACGCTCGCAGGCCACGCCGGCGTGGCGATTCACGAGGTCGTGACCTGGGGATGAGTCGCTCCTCGCCGTGGGTTCGGGCGGCCATCGTCGTCGCCTACTTTCTGGCCTTCTGGCTCGCGTTGCCCGCCGCCCTTTACTCAGTCGGTCGCTACTTCGACGCCGCCCTGGGTTGGGAGCTGGACTCTCATCCGTGGGGCCTGGTCGTCCTGTTGCTGGGTCTAGGCGCGCTGAGTTGGTCGATGCTCGCTCTGTGGAGAGAAGGGAAGGGGCTGCCCGTGAGTGCGCTCCCGCCGCCGAAGCTCGCCAAGCGGGGGCCTTATCGATGGGTTCGACACCCGATCTACCTCGGATTTCAACTCGCGGTGGTGGGGTGGGGCCTCCTCGTTGGGTCGAAGGGCCTGACCTGGGTCGTGGGTCTTGGCCTGACTTGGTTGTGGGTTCCCTACGCGCTCCTCGAGGAGCGTGGGCTCGCGAAGAGGTTCAGGCAGGACTGGACGCGCTACGAACGGCGCACCGGGTTGCTCCCGCGCTTGTCGCTGTATGGCCTCGTCTTGGTGTTGGTCCGGCTGGGGCTCGTCCGAGTGCGGGTGGTGGGTACCGAGAACATCCCGAAGAGTGGCCCTGCGATCCTCGTCGCGAACCACCTCTGTTACGTCGACTTTCTCTTCGTGAGTCGCGGGTCCTGGCGAAAAATGTGGTTCCCTACGACCGCTGAGGCCTGGCGGCACCCCGTGTCGGCTTGGTTCCTGGCTCGCCTGGCGAGTGTGCCCGTGCGCCGATATCGTGTCGACCCAGCGGCCTGCCGTGAGGTCGTCCGCTTGCTCCGTGAAGGCGAGCTCGTGTGTATGCACGTCGAAGGCGAACGAGCTCCCCTCGGTGAGTACCGCGGAGCGCCCGAAGGCTTGGCAGATTTGATCCGTCGCCTCGGAGCTCCCGTCGTTCCGGTCGGGATTTCTGGCGCATACGATGTCGGACCGAGATGGTCGGATGTGATTCGGCGCCGGCCCGTCGAAGTCAGATTTGGAACCCCGATGAGTTTGGGCACCGAGGCCAAGCGCCAGCTCGATGCTGCAATCAGGAGGCTCCTGTTGGAGGATCCCGAGCGGATCGACCTCGACGGCCTGCCGATCCACAAGCTCGGTCGAATCTTGTGGTGCTGCCCGAGTTGCCTGGCCGCTTGGATTCCACCGAAATGTCAGACCTGCGGGGCCGAGCTCCGGAGTGTCCGGGGCTTGGTCGGGATCGCTCGTCCGGGCGACACTCCTGCTTACGTCACCTTGGCGGAGCTCGCGCGGCCCGTTTGGGCGCTGCCTCCGCCAACGTCCCTCGACTGTCGCGCCGAGGTCGCGACCGAGGTCAGGATGGTGGGCACGCCCCGGCCGCTCCAGGTGCTCGGGACCGGAACCTTGGAGATCTCTCGAGACGGCATCTTCCACGACCTCGTCGACCTTCCGGCGGGCGAGATCCGCTCGGTGACCACCGAGCGGGCCGACACGCTCCAGGTCGCGACTCGCGCTGGTATGTGGCAATTCAAGCTCGATGGGTTGTCGGCGTTCCGGGCGCAGCAGGCCTTGACGACCTGGCTCGGCTCCTCCGATAAGCCACAGCCATGATCTCTGATCGCCGAGAACGCCTTCTTCGAGCCAGGCGACGGCTCTCAGGGATGCTCATCGAGGGGCTCTTCTACGGTGGGATGAGTCGCATGGCTGCGCTCACGCCGGCCGCGCGGCCGGGGCTTCACGGGATTCGGAGGCATCGGGGACTCTGGTACGGGAAGCATCCGGCGCACCGGCTCGACGTGTACGAGCCCGTCGGTCGTGCGGGCGCGCGTCCGGTCGTCATGTACGTCCACGGCGGCGCGTTTCGGGCCATGTCCAAGGATACTCATTGGTTGATGGGTCTGATTTTTGCGCGGCGCGGCTATCTCGTCTTCAACGTGGACTATCGGCTCGCCCCGGAGTTTCGGTTTCCTGCGGCGCTGGAAGACTTGTCACGGGCGCTCGCCTTCGTGCGACGTGAGGCGCCACGATTCGGCGGCGACCCGGACCGGCTCGTGCTCGCGGGCGAGTCGGCTGGCGCAAACCTGGTGACGGCCCTGACCGTGGCCTCGTGTTACCGGCGCGACGAGCCTTTTGCGCGGTCGATCTTCGAGGAAGATTACGCTCCGAAGGCCGTCGTTCCCTTCTGTGGCATCCTGCAAGTCTCCGAGCCCGATCGGTTGTTGCAGGAGCCGATATGGTTTTTCGAGCGCGACGCGATCCTGAGTTGCGCGGAGCTTTACCTGCCCAACGAAGTCTCGGTCTCGGCGGCCCTCGCCGACCCGTTGAAAGTCATCGAGTCGCAAACACCCGATCGTCCGCTGCCGCCTTTTTTCGTCTCCGTGGGCACGTCGGACCGCTTGCTGCCTGACTCTCGAAGGCTCGCTCTGGCCCTCGAGGATCGGGCTGTGCCGCATCGCGCGAGATATTTCGATCGCGAAATTCACGCGTTTCAGGCGCTGGTTTTTCGGAGAGCAGCGCGGGAGTGTTGGCGCGACCTGTTTGCCTACTTGAACGAGTTGGGTCTTGGGGCGTAGAAAGGACTCATGAGCCTCGAATCACTCCACGCGCTCGTCGCCCAGCTCACCGCCGAAGGGTATCACTCGGTTTATCTCGAGCGCTTGAAAACTCACTTGGGTGAGGTCGGCGAGGAGTCGACCGAGCCAAAGAGCGATGGAGATCGAGACACGCCGGGACCCACGCCGCGTAAGCGGCGCGCGAGCGACCATGAATGGGTCGAGGCGGAGCTGCGCGGGGAAATGGCGAGCTCGCTCGGTCGGGCTGGGGCACGTGTGGACGCGGTCCTGCTCGAGCTCGAGCTGCTCGCTCGGGCTGTCCAGACGAAGGCCGGAGAGGATCGGTCCGCTGCCATCCTGCGGCACAACGAGCGCCGCCAAGAGGCCCTCGAGGCCCGACGGGACCTGATCGTCCAGCGGGAGGCGCTCGGTATTCGCGACAATTCCGGCGTGGTAGACCACTATCCCGTGCCTAGCCCCATCGGTCCCGACGGCGAGCACCTGCCGACGCCCCCGTACGAAGTCGACTGAAGGAATTTGGAAGTTGCCGGCGCCGACCGGTGAGGGTACGAACGAGGCAGTAGGAGTTGGACGTGCCACGCTACGACTATCACTGCGCGCACAACGGGCGAACCGTAGAAGTTTCCCACAGCATGAAGGACGACCTCACGACGTGGGGAGAAGTCTGTGCCATCACCCTCGAGCCCCTCGGGGACACTCCCGCCGACGCACCCGTCGAGCGTTGGATTCCGCGAGCCGTTGGGGTTGCGGCGCCGATGGGTGACTCCAGGCTGAAGGAGCTCGGGTTCACCAAGCTCGTGAAGCGCGACAACGGAGTGTACGAAAACGTAACTCGGCTCGACGGCGAGTCTCGTTATATGAAGCGGGACGATCCCACGACGATTCCCGACTTCAAACGACGAATCAAAGACTGAGTTGCCGGCCGAACTCAGCCTAACAGGTCGCTGAAAAGGGCTCCGAAACTCATGACGTGCCCGTGCCCGTCCGTGCCGTCCGTGCCCGTGCCCGCCCGTTCGTGCCCGTGCCAGTGCCCGATTCACCAGTGCCCGATTCACCAGTGAGCTGGGGAATCTTGCTCAGTACAGGTCCCCGCAAATCCGTGACCACTGAAGAAACCACGGAGAGCACAGAGCCGAAGCCCACAGAGCACACAGATGATGGAATGAGGAATGAGCGCTCTCCGTGTCCTCTGTGTCTTCTCTCCATGTCCTCTGTGGTTTCAGCATGGTCACGAGCTTCTGGGGACGTGTACCGAGAAACGGTTCAGGGTTCGGGGAAGGCCAGCGCCAAGCTGGCTTCGACGAGCGCCGGGACCATGAGCTCCAAGGCCTCGAGCTCGATGGACTCGTCGGGAGCGTGGCCTCGGTAGGGTCGTCCTGGAAGCGAGGGACCGAAGGAGACCGCACCAGGGAATAGTCGCGCATAAGTTCCTCCGCGAATGGCGACACCCGTCGCTCCCGGATCGTTGGCTCGCCTCCGGAAAATTTCGAGCAGCGTGGGCACTAATTTCCCCTGAGTATCAGCCACGGCGGGCTCGCCGACCCAGCTATCCGAAGCCATCTGTACGGTCGGAGCGATGGCCCCGAGGGAGCTCAGCGCGGCTTCTAGGGAGGCCCGGAACTCGTCGGAGCTCCTCCCAGCCGGGCGCCGCATGTTGACGCGCAACGACGCGGACCCAGGGGCGGTTCGAAGCAGCGTGGGCGCCACGAGAAGCTCGCCCATCAGAGCGTGAGAGTAGCTGAGGCCGAGCCGTTGCCCGTGGTGGTCGCCAACGAAGCGCTCGTGGATCACGCGAAGGGCTTGGCCGGCCGCGTCCGGGGCGAGGTCGAGGGCCGCCGCGATCTCGGCCAAGAGCCACAGAGCGTTCTTGCCCTCTTCCGCGACCGAAGAATGCACGGCGTCGCCAAAGGTCTTGATCAAAACGGAGTGTTGAGTGGAGGTGACTTCGGCGCGAAACGCAGCCCCGAGCGCGTTGGTCGCCGAAGTCGCGGCGGCCTGGGCGCGGACGAGGAGCTGGCCGAGCTCTTCCCCGTCGGCCGGCTCCAGCTCGAGCTCGCCCGATCCCGGCACCTGGGTCAAAAAGAGCCCTGCCTCCGCGCGAACGACGTGGGCCTGCTTGTGCTCGCCCGGCGGCGTCGTGAACGAAAGGCCAAAGTCAACGAAGCCAGACTCCGCGATGACCACGGGAAACGACGCGTCGACGGAAATCACGTGCGGAGGGTGCACTCGACCGCCCCGCGCGTACGCCACCATCCCGTCCCAATCGCTCTCCTCCCCGTTCCCGATGATCACTCGGATCTCTCCGCGAGGCCTGAGCCCGAATCCGCTGAGCGTCTCCAGCGCCACGATCGCCGCCGCGATCGGGCCCTTGTCGTCTTCTGAGCCACGACCGAACAAACGACGACCGAAAATTTCGGCGTGAAACGGCAGGTGAGTCCAGTCGGGTGACCGAAAGGTCGCACTCGTACTGTTGGTGGTCCAATCTTTCACCGCGACGACGTCCCCGTGCATGACGAAGCCGAGCGCGGGGTCGCCTTTGCCGTAGACGACCTCGAACACCTCCTCCGCGCCAAATTTGCGGAGCTCGAAGCCGTCCCGCTCGGCCAGGCGCTCCAGATACACCCGCATTGCAGCGAAGGCCGGGTTCGTCGTCGGCAGTCCCACGGTCGGAAAAGCGACCAAATCTCTCGTGAGCTCGATGGCCCGCGGGAGCGCGCAGGCCTCCGCGTAGGCGACCGCCGCACTTTCGATCGCCCGATCTCTCCGACCTCGATCTGGCCGTTGGCCCCGAGCGAACGCCTCGAGCGCGGCCCGGTCGGGGGCCGACGCCGTACGCGCAAAAGTAGCGGCGAAAGCCTCCGGCGAAGCACAACGCGAAGCCGGGGGCGGCAGAGAAGCGCACCCGACCATCGACAAACACATCATCCAAACGCCACGCACGAGAGCCGAATCGACGAGACGCGAGACCGTGTCAACGGGACCTCCACTCGCGGCCCCACACTTTGAGGTACCATCGAAAGGGTGGCCAAGGACGAGGACGATAGCGCGACCGTGGGTCCGATGGGGCGGCGCGAGCGATTCGTGAAGCTCGCAGGGATGACCGCGTCGGTCGCCGCGGGCTACGCAAAGTCACGGCTCATCAACGCGTTTCAAGACGCCGAGTCCGCCGCCAAGGATCGCGCGAGATCCTACCAAGCCAGCGGCGAGCGGATCGCCCAGACCCTCGGAGAGCTCAAGGGCGCGGCGATGAAGATCGGCCAGATGGCTTCCATCGCGAGCGACGTCCTGCCCAAGGAGCTCGCTGATTCGCTGAGACGCCTACAGCGAGAAGCACCTCCGATGGCGTACGATGTGATCGCCGATCAGATCAAGTCGGAGCTCGGCGCGTATCCCGAAGACCTCTATCGCCGCTTCGACAAGAAGCCCTTCGCAGCTGCTTCGATCGGACAAGTCCATCGCGCCGAGACCGAAGACGGGCGCGACGTGATCGTGAAGGTCCAGTATCCCGGTGTCGACGTGTCCGTGGATTCCGATCTCGCCCACCTTCGGTTGGCGCTGCGCGCCTCCGGCCTACTCAAGCTCTCGCGATCCAACCTCAACGCGCTCTTCGGCGAGATCCGCGAGCGGTTGTTCGAGGAGCTCGACTACACCCGCGAGGCCGAGCACGTTCGAGAGTTCCGGAAGATTCACGAAGACCAACCCTTCGTTCACATCCCCGAAGTCATCGGAGAGCGCTCGAGTCAGCGCGTGCTGACGCTGACGTACGTGCCAGGAGACTCGATCCACGACCTCGACGTGCGCGGCTACACCCAACAAGCTCGCGACAAGATCGGCGAGAACCTTTACCGGCTCACGCTGCGCCAGCTCTTCGAGGCGCTCGCGATCCACGCTGATCCAAATCCCGCGAACTTCGCGTTCCGACCGGACGGCTCGATCGTGGTCTACGACTTCGGCTGCGTGAAGCGGCTCGAGCCGCCGATCGTGGCGGCGTACGCCGCGGCGATCTGGTGTGGGATCGAAGAAGACTACGCGGGCGCCGATCGAGCGCTCAAAGCGCTTGGGGCAGTAAGGGTCGACGGACCTCCCGTGGAGGCTGCGTATTACAAGTCGTGGCGTGACACGCTGCTCATCCCGTTCACGTCGCCGGAGCCCTTCGACTACGGTCAGTCGAGGATCCACGAAGACGTGATGCAGCTAGTGCCTGGTTTGTTGAAACGACTCGATTCGTTTCAACCGCCCGTGCAGGTCGTGTTCATCGACCGCGTCGTCGGCGGCCACTATGGGACTTTGAGAAAAGTGAAGTCTCGCGGCCGGTTCTTGGACTTGGTGCTGCCCCACGTCGATCCGAGCGGCGAGACTCAGCGGCGGATCGCGAAGCTCTGAACCTCGCCGACGTACTCAGATTCCGAAGCGGATCCCTTGGGCGAGAGGCAACTCCCGGCTCCAGTTGATCGTGTTGGTCTGCCTGCGCATGTACTGCTTCCAGCTATCCGATCCGGCCTCGCGTCCGCCGCCGGTGTCCTTTTCGCCTCCGAACGCGCCGCCGATCTCGGCGCCCGAGGTCCCGATGTTCACGTTCGCGATTCCGCAATCCGAACCCGTGCACGCGAGAAACCGCTCAGCCGAGAGCAGGTCGCGCGTGAAGATCGACGATGACAGCCCCTGCGGCACGTCGTTCTGCACGGCGATGGCTTCGTCGAGTCCATCGACCGCGATGAGATAGAGAATGGGCGCGAAGGTCTCCTCCTTCACGATCGCCATGTCTTTATTCGCGCGCACGAGCGTGGGCTCCACGAAGTAACCCGCTCGCTCGATGCGCTTGCCGCCGTAGAGGATCTCGCCGCCTTGGGCCTTGGCTGCTTCGAGCGCGGCCATCATCTGCTCGACGGCGCGGGCTCTGACCAGCGGGCCCATCATCGTGTCTTCGTCGAGCGGATCTCCGATGCGTACCTGGCGATACGCCGCGATCAGCTCGTCGGTCAGCGGCTTCGAAATCGAGCGATCGACCAAGACGCGTCGCGTGGAGGTACATCGCTGGCCCGCAGTCCCTACGGCGCCAAAGAGAATCGCGCGCGTGGCGAGGGTCAGGTCCGCGTCGCCGAGCACGGTGATGGCGTTGTTGCCACCCAACTCCAAGATCGATCGTCCAAAACGTTTGGCCACCGCCTCGGAGACCTTTTCGCCCATGCGACACGATCCGGTGGCGCTCACGAGCGGGACCCGCCGGTCGGCGCTCATCGCGGCGCCGATGTCCGGTCCGCCGACCACGAGCGAGAAAATGCCGGGGCAACCGTTCTGCTCCGTGACCTCCTGACAGATCCGTTGGATCGCGATGGCGCACAAGGGCGTGAGCTCGGAGGGCTTCCAAACTACGGTGTCACCTGCGACCGCTGCGAGCGCCGCATTCCACGACCAAACCGCGACCGGAAAGTTGAAGGCAGAGATCACGCCGACGGGGCCGAGCGGATGCCATTGCTCGTACATTCGGTGGCCCGGGCGCTCCGAGTGCATCGAGAGACCGTAGAGCTGGCGCGACAAACCCACGGCGAAGTCGCAGAGGTCGATCATCTCTTGGACCTCGCCCTCACCTTCGGCGCGTATCTTCCCCATCTCGAGCGACACGAGGGCGCCCAGCGCCTTCTTCTTCTGCCGCAAGGCGTCGCCGAGCTGACGGACGACTTCACCGCGGCGCGGAGCGGGCCAGGTGCGCCAGGATTTGAAGGTCTCGAGCGACTCCGCGACGACCGCGTCATAGTCGGCCAGGGATGCGCCTCGCACGCTCGCGATGGGCTCCCCGGTGGCCGGGTTGAAGCTCGTGAGCAGCTCTCCGGAAGGAGAGCCGTGAGCGCGCTTGCCCGCGACGCCAGATGTGTCGGGCTCGATCCCGAGCTCGGTGAGGATCTGTTTCATGGTCGCGACCATAGTCTGCGAGCCTCGCGACGACGATCAACGAATTCGCGATGGACGACCGACTACTTGGGAGCCCCTAAGCCATCGAGCTCCGCGTTCCACCCGCGACAGTCCGCCTCGTTCGTCTCGCGCTTCAGCTTGTCGAGGCTGCGGCGAACACAAACGGGGCTCGCCGACTCGATTCGACTCAGCTCGACCTCGTGACATCGCCGCTCGGCTTTCTCGCAAGGACTCTCCCAGGGTCGCTCGCGCCATAGGTAGAGTCCTCCCAGCGCGACGACGATGAGGATGGCCAGCGTGATCCAGTTGTCGGACACGGAGTGAGTCTAATGCGTGTCGCTCGCGGGCTCCACTCCCTCGCTCTCGGTCCCTCGGTGTATCGTTCGGTTGGTGATTGTCCTGTTCGACATCGACGGCACGCTCGTGAAGGCTGGGGGCGTAGGCAAAGCGGCGCTCGAGCTCGCGTTCTTGGAGCTCCACGGCGTTCGCGACGCGCTCGAATCGGTGCGGCTCGACGGGAACACCGATCGACGGATCGTCGAGGAGATGTTCGCGACAGCGTTGGGAAGGGAGCCCACGGAGGGCGAAGCGCTCGAGCTCAGCGAGCGCTATCTCTCGCGGCTCGCCGAGGCGCTCGACCGCTCGGAGAGTCGATATCAGGTCTTGCCTGGAGCGACCGACCTTCTCACCGCATTGAGCGCCAAGGGTCACGCAGCGATCGGGCTGGCCACCGGTAACTTGGAGCGAGGCGCGAGGACGAAGCTCGCGCCGGCCGACCTGAATCGCTTTTTTGGGTTTGGCGGGTACGGCTCCGACGCGAGGCTCCGCGTCGATATCGTACGCGTCGCGGTCGATCGCGGGCTCGCGATCGCCGAAGAGCGTTGGGGGCGTAGGCCGGGGCGCGAGGAGATCTTCGTGCTCGGTGATACGGATCGGGATGTCCACGCGGCGCGTGAAGCCGGAGTGAGGTCGGTTGGGATCCTGGCTGGCGCCGGAAGCCCCGACGCACTGTACGCAGCGAAGCCAGATCTGGTGGTGGACTCGATGGAGGATCGAGGGCTTTGGTCCCTGCTCGGCCTCTGAAGGGCCGTCGCTAGCTGGCTATGGCTGGCTCATAGGTGATCACTTTAGAGGCAGGATTAGGATCGTGAGGCAGGATTAGGATCGGGCACGGGCACGGGCACGGGCACGGACGGGCACGGGCACGAAGTCCTCACAGGGCCGCGCCGAATTTCGACGCTACCGGCTGGCTAGCGAGCCAGGGTCTCACTCATCGAGAGACGGCTTGGGTTCCCGAAGTGGTTCGCGCGTGGCGCGGACCGTCGTTGATCTCCTCGACAGCCGCCGAGGTCCCGAAAATGCCGTGCCCGTGCCCGTGCCCGTGCCCGATCCTGAGGCAGGATGAGGATTAGGCAGGATTATAACGGGCCCTAACGGGCCCTATGGCTGGCTATGGCTGGCTATGGCTGGCTATGGCTGGCTATGGCTGGCTAGCCAGGACCGGGAATGGCGCCCAGGACTGTAACGATCTCTGCAGTGCAAGCCGAATCCGAAGAATTCAGGCCTCGTAGCTGGGTCAAAGCGGCCGTGAGTACGGCGCGATTCGAGCTCATTCGCACGAGCGCTCGAATGATGTTCCCGGGTTCGATCTCGTCTTTCGACTCTACGGACGCGGCCACGAACTTCAACAGGTCCGGAATCGCGCTCTCCGCCCGGGCGCCGAAAGCGCAAAGGGCACGCGTTATTCGGGCGTGCTGTCCCAGATATGCTTCGTCGGGGTCGAATTCTTCGAATTCGAAGAGTAGCTCTCCGAGTCGCTTCAGGACACTCTCCTGGGCCGGGACAAGTGCAAGCGAGTCTATCGCCCGGCCGGCCACCCATGGATGGTCGTGGGTGAGATCGATCAGCCTCGCGATGACAGCGGGCTCGTGCTCGCCGCCGACACCACACGGCCCGAGCGCAAACGCGGCGGCGCCACGTTGGCCAACTCTGCTGGAAGTGCTGAGCCGAAGAAGGCATGGAACAACGAGAGGACCCATCTCGGGTACCATCCGAGCCCGAGCTCCGAGCTGCGCGAGGGCGCGAGCGGCGTTCCATCCCATGTTCTTGCCGTAGAAATCGGCGCAAAATTCCGGTCCCCCCGAAGACGCATTTCCCACCTCGGCGAGCGCCCTTTTCAGAAATGCGAGCTTCGTCTTCACCACTCGGCGATCTCTTTCGGCCCGAAGTCTGTGGCGATCACTCAACCTCTGCACCCATTCGATCTCGATCGAGGCGAGCTCGTCGTGAAAGGTCGTCGCGACCTCGGGATCCGTCTGCCGAATTGCGACGAGAACGAAGGGCTTGGTCTGGGATTTCAACATCGATGGAACGAGCTCCGGAATCGTCCTGAGCGCACGGCCAAACGTCCCAAAAACGACTCCGCACTCGATGAGCTCGCGAGACCCGTCGGTTTTCGAAGGTTCGGAGTGTATGCGATGAAGGCGCTCACGCATGGTTTGTGGCCACACATCCGTATGGGCGAGCGCTTCGAAACATCGCATGACGATCTGCCCGTCTTCACCGATCGATTGGGACAACTCGGCGAGACGTCCGGCAATGGCCCAGACAATCGAGACGGCCTCATCGAGTTGGGCGAGGAGACTTTCGACAGCGTCCTGGAAGGCCTGATGGTCCCAGGGTCCGACCGCGCCGTCCCGATCGGGTCCGGTCAACTCAAACGTCGCGAGCTCGTAGAGCTCGGAGAGCGCACTGCGCCGGAACGGCAAATCAAGGGTCAACTGAGAAAGGAGGAGCGAAAGCCGCGCTTCCCAGCTAGATACGAACTGCGGATAGATCATGGTCAATAGCCTGGTCTTTGGCGAGGACTTGGTCAAACGAGAACAGAGCGATGGCGGCGGAGCTCTCGAGACCATTCGTTTGACAGAAGGGAACTTACGACGCTGTACTGCCAACCCACGAAATCTATGTTGCGCCGCGAAAATTCCAGCCACGGAGGGCACAGAGGAAATGCACGGAGACGCGGCCGAAGTGCGCTCGTTGAGCACAACCCATTCTTCGTGCCTCCCTCGAATTCGTTCTCCTTTCGATGCTCCTTCCCTTCGCACGAACCCGCAAAGTGCAGAGCGTCGTGAGCGGCCTAGGTCGTCTGCACCCGGTAACTCGGGCCTGGTTCCAAGCTACGTTCGGAACGCCTACTGCCGCACAGGATCTGGCTTGGTCTGCGCTCGCCGAGCGTGAGTCGACGCTGCTCCTCGCACCCACTGGGTCAGGAAAGACTTTGGCCGCCTTTCTCACTGCGATCGATCGTCTTTGTTTCCATCCGCCCGCAACCCGCGCGTGCAGAGTCTTGTACGTCTCGCCGCTCAAGGCGCTCGGCAACGACATCGAGCGCAATCTGAAGGCGCCGCTCGACGGAATCACGGCGCACGCAGCGGCGCTCGGCGTCGCCGTGGCGCGTCCGACGGTGGGCATTCGCTCGGGGGACACGTCCTCGACCGACCGCGCGCGTATGGCGCGTCAGCCTCCGGACATCCTCATCACGACGCCTGAGTCGCTCTATCTGATTCTGACTTCCGAGGCGCGCCGCATTCTCACTCGAGTGGACACACTCATCGTCGACGAGATCCACTCCGTCCTCGGCACGAAGCGCGGCGCCCACCTCGCGGTATCCGTGGAGCGGCTGGAGGCCCAGCGTTCGACGACGGACCCACTGTTGAGAGTAGGGCTGTCGGCCACGCAGCGCCCTCCCGAGGCCGCGGCGCGGTTCCTCGGCGGCTTCGACACCGCCCGCGACGATCCGAAGCCTCGGCCCGTGAAGATCATCGACGTGAGCGCGAGGAAGACGATCGAGCTCGACCTCGAAGTGCCGGTGGAGTCTCTTCGAAGGCTCGGCGCCGAGCCCGTGGAAGGTGAGGACTCAGACCGCTCCGTCTGGCCTGAGATCCACCAGCGTCTCCTCGCCCGCATTCGAGACCATCGAAGCACCCTCGTCTTCACCAACAACCGCCGGCTAGCGGAGCGACTCACCGCGGATCTCAACGACCTCGCCGGCGAGGTCGTCGCGAAGTCACATCATGGGTCGGTGTCTCGAGAGCAACGCTTCGAGATCGAGTCCGATTTGAAAGCGGGCAAGCTCCCGTGCCTCGTGGCCACGTCCTCCCTGGAGCTCGGCATCGACATGGGTGCCGTCGACCAGGTGATTCTGGTCGAAACGCCCGCGAGCATCGCGTCGGGCCTTCAACGAATCGGACGCGCCAACCACCAGGTCGGTGCGATCCCGGCCGGCGCGCTCTTTCCAAAGCACAAGACCGAGCTCCTCGCCGCGAGCGCTGCGGTCGAAGCCATCCTCGCCGGTGAGGTCGAACCGACCACGTACCTCTCGAACCCCCTCGACGTGTTGGCCCAGCAAGTCGTCGCCATGGTCGCGATGAGTCCCATGACGGCGGACGAATTGTTTGTTCGCGTGAGGGGGAGCGCTCCCTTCGCCGAGTTGCCGTGGTCGTCCTTCGTCTCCGTGCTCGACATGCTCTCCGGCCGGTATCCTTCGGACGAGCTTGCGGAGCTTCGTCCACGGGTGACTTGGGACCGCCAAGCCGCAGGTCACGGAACGTTGGTGTCTCGACCTGGAAGCAAGCGGCTGGCGATCGTCTCTGGAGGCACGATCCCGGACCGGGGCCTCTTCGGTGTGTATCTCACGCGACCCAATGGACAGGCCACGCGCATCGGGGAGCTCGACGAAGAGATGGTGTTCGAGTCGCGCCCAGGCGAGGTCTTCCTACTAGGTGCGACATCTTGGAGAATCGACGAAATCACGCCGGATCGGGTGAACGTCTCGCCCGCTCCCGGTGAGCCTGGCAAGATGCCATTCTGGCGGGGCGAAGGCGCAGGCCGGTCCGTGGCGCTCGGCCGGCGCATCGGGGCGCTCGGCCGAGAGCTCATGAGCCTTCCGCGAGCTGCCGCGATCGACCGACTCACTGCCAGGTCCAAGCTGAGCATCGAGGGCGCGGAGCTTCTCTACGAGTCCCTCGTCGAGCAGGCCGGCGCGACCGGAGGAGAGATTCCGTCAGATCAGGCGATCGTGCTCGAACGCTTCACCGACGAAGTCGGAGATCATCGCGTCTGCGTGCTCAGCCCTTTTGGAAATCGGGTGCACGCGCCGTGGGCCACCGCCATCCTGGCCAGAATCAGGCAGCGAATGACGGCCGACGTGACCGCGACTTGGTCGGACGACGGGATCGTCTTTCGAGTGCCCGACACCGATCCGCTCCCCGAGCTGAGTTGGTTCGTGCCGGGATCGGACGAAGTGGAGGAGCTCGTGACGTCGAGCCTGGCCGAGACCTCGCTGTTCGCCGCCAGGTTTCGTGAGAACGCGGCCAGATCCCTCCTGTTGCCCCGAAGATTTCCGGGCAAGCGAATGCCGCTTTGGTCCCAGCGGCGCAAGGCCTCGAGCTTGCTGCGCGTGGCCGGACGGTACCGCGGCTTTCCGGTCGTGCTCGAAACCTATCGCGAGTGCCTCAAGGACGAGTTCGACATGCCCGCGCTCATGAGTCTGTTGCGAGACGTCGAGGCCGGAAACGTTCGCGTCGTACCCATCGAGGCCTCGCGGCCATCCCCGTTCGCGACGTCATTGATGTTCTCGTACGCGTCGAGCTTCATGTACGAGGGTGACTTGCCGCTCGCGGAGCGCCAGGCTCAACTTCTTTCTCTCGATCTCGTGGAGCTTCGGAAGCTCATCGGGGAGCCCGAGCTCCGCAAGCTCCTCGACCCGGCCGTCCTGGCGGAGGTCGAACGGAGAGTACGTCGCCTCGACTCACCCATCGACGGCTTGGATGGACTTCACGACCTGTTGATCATGATCGGAGAGTTGGACCTCGCGGAGCTCGAAGTGCGGGGCGCGATGGGCCTTGCTCACCGGCTCGTCGAGGCGCGTCGAGCCTTCTGGGTCGTGATCAACGGCGACCAGCGGCTCGCGGCCTTCGAAGATGCGGCTCGCTTTCGCGACGCGCTCGGGGTCGAGCCTCCAGAGAGCACGCCGACGGCGTTCTTGGAGGCGGTCGACGCGCCGCTTGACGACCTGATTTCACGGTACGCGCGAACCCACGGTCCGTTCACCACCGAGGGGGTGGCTCGACACTTCGGTATCGGAGTGGCGCCTGCTCGCGACAGCCTGATGAGACTCGTGGCAGGTCGGCGGATTCAGGAGGGCGCGTTCACGCCGGGACGCGAGGGCGCGGAGTGGTGCCACGTCGAAGTCCTTCGCATGCTCAAGCAGCGGACCCTCGCGACGCTCCGCGCCGAGGTGCAGCCGGTCTCGGCGGATTGTTACGTGCGCTTTCTGCTCGGGTGGCAAGGTCTCATCCGAAAGCGCCGAGGCATCGCCGGGCTGAGAGCCGTCATCGAACAACTCGAGGGCGTACCCATTCCGTTCTCCGATTTGGAGGCGGAGGTGCTGCCTTCGCGAGTCGAGGGGTTTAGGCCGAGTGACCTCGACCAACTCATGTTGTCCGGGGAGGTCATGTGGACCGGAGTCGAGCGGATCGGCGGCAAGGACGGTCGCGTGAGCTTGTATTTGCGCGAACATTTTGGTGCGCTCGCGCCGGTAAGAGAAAAATCGAGCGGGGAGCTCGTGGATCGGATCCGAGGACACCTCTCGACTCGAGGAGCGTCATTTTTTGGGGAAATGGCGAGCGCCCTGGGAGGCTTCCCGCCGGCGCTGCGGGACGCTCTGTTCGACTTGGTGTTCGCGGGGGAAGTCACCAACGACACACTCATTCCGCTGCGGGCGATGGTGCGGGGATCGAGCCCGGTGCGGGCGCGCGGCGGGCTCGCCGGAGCCGAAGGGCGTTGGACCTTGGTGGGTGCGTCGCCCTCGACCGAGGCCGAGCGACGGGCTGCGCTCGCAAGGAAACTGCTGGAGCGGTACGGAGTGCTCCTTCGCGAAACGCTGTCGCGTGAGTGGGTCGACGGAGGTTTTGGCAGTCTCACGCCTGTCTTCTCGGCCATGGAAGACGCAGGCCGGGCGCGCCGAGGGCTCTTCGTGGATCTGCCCGGCGCGGGTTATCAAGTCGGCCTTGCTGGCGCAGAGGAAGCCTTACGCGCAGCCCGCAACTCCACGGAGCCGCGGCTCCTGGTCCTCGCGGCTACGGACCCTGCGAACCCATACGGCAACGAAGTGCCTTGGCCCGAGCGCGAAGGGTTCCGGCCCCAGCGCGCAGCCGGCGCGAAGGTCGTCCTCCGCTCGGGTGAGTTGCTGGGTTGGATCGGGCGAGGGGACGGAGCGCTGTTGACTTACTTCGGAGCAGACGCCGCGATCGACGCCAAAGACCTGCTCCTTGCGCTCGCACGAGCTGGGGCCCCAGGCACCCAGCGCGCGCTGAAGATCGGAACGATCGACGGGGCCCCGGCGCAAGGCTCGAAGCTCCAGCCGCTCCTGCTCGAGCTGGGTTTCGTGAGCTCACAAAAAGGAGGAGTGGTCCTTCGCGCGCGTAGAGTCGTTGGCCGTTGACGCCTTTGACAGTTGGCCGCCAAGTCGAGAATCCCAGAAAGCCTGGAGTAGTCGGTCGCCGCGTTTTGGTCTATGGTGTGGGTATGAGATGGGCTCGAACCGCTTTTCTGACCATGGGCCTCTGGGCGCTCGCGCCCACGGCGGCGGTCGCGTGTAAGTTTGCGCCGCGACCGATGTCGGAGCTCGTGGCATCGGCAGAGGCAGCTTTCGTGGGCCGGGTCGTCTCGGTCGAGGAGAGCGGAAGTGAAGTCTCTGTGCGCTTTCGAGTCAGTCGACGATGGAGAGGCGCTGACGAGAGCGAAACCTCGATTCGGATCCCAACTCATAGCTGCGGAATTCGTGTGGAGAAAGGCCAGGACTGGTTGATCCTGGCCGCCGGAAAGCCGCTTGCGACCTGGGCTGGGGCCGGAAACCACCTTTTGTCCGACGCTTCGGGCAAGAAGCTCGGCGAGATCCCTGCGGAGCTCTTGCGCCTTCTTGCCAAGAAATGAGTTGGTCCACCGTTGGTCCGTCGTTGCTCCTGCGAAGCTTCTCTTGTTCTCTTCTCTTGGCGGCGCTCGGTTGCAGCTACGACTGGGCGGTCCGCGCGGATGGCGGTCCGATCGTGGACGCCGGAGGAGCGGCAGCTGACGGAGGCGACGCGGACGCTGCGTTCAGGGACGGATCCTGCGAGTCGATTCTTCGCGAGGTCGATGAGGCTCGGACCGCGTCGCGCGTGTGTGCTCTCGGAGCGGGTGAGTGCGGGGGCACGGTCGTCGACAGCTGCGGTTGCCCCGTCTTCGTCGCCGTGCGCGGGAGCGCCAGCGCGGCGCGATTCGAGGCTGCGGCGAGGGAGGCGGAGGACTCCGCGTGCGCGCTGGGTTGTTCAGCGTGCAGCACCATGCCTACGTCGGGTACGTGCCTGCTGCAATCCGGCGAGGCGCTGTGTTGGCCCTGAGCTCGTGCGCGATTCACCGCGCAGCGCGTCATCCGTGACGCAGCGGAGCTCCGCGCGCCCGCGTCATGAGTGACGCGGCGCGCTTTGGGAACGCAGTCGCAGCGGGTGTGGGTGGCTGGCATGAGAGCTGCTGTTGACCAAAAACATGTCATTCATTCGTCAACTGATCCCAGTCGTCCTCGTCTCCGCGGCTTGCGGAAGCGAGCTCGTGTCCCCGGAAGAAGTCGCCGCCTCGTCCAGTGAGCTCACCTCGGTGAGCGGCTTCGGAAGCAACCCCGGCGGCCTCGTCATGCGAGTTCACGTGCCGCGCGACGTGTTCGAAGGCGCCGCGCTCGTCGTCGCGCTCCATGGGTGTACTCAGAGTGCCAATGACTACGTGAGCGCTGGCTGGAACGACTTGGCGAACCTCGAAAAATTCTACGTGCTGTATCCCGAGCAGCAGCGCGCCAACAACCAGTCCCTCTGCTTCAATTGGTTCGAGCCGGGTGATGTGAGTCGCTCCCAGGGTGAGGCGCTCTCCATCAAACAAATGGTCGATACCATGAAGTCTCGGTACGACATCGATGACTCTCGAGTCTACGTCACCGGACTGTCGGCTGGAGCTGCGATGACTTCGGCGCTCCTGGCCGCGTACCCGGACGTATTCGTTGCCGGCGCGATCATGGCCGGCATCCCGGCGGGGTGCGCGAGCTCCATGGTCGACGCATTCTCGTGTATGAATCCAGGTCGCGACCTCACCCCGGCGGCCTGGGCGGAGCGGGCTCGGAGGGGCCACTCGACCTGGAACGGTGCGCTCCCGAGAGTCTCGATTTGGCACGGTACTGCGGATCACACGGTGCGAGATACCAATCGAGCTCAGCTCGAACGTCAGTGGACGGCGATGCACGAGATCCCGAGTAACCCAACGCGCACCGAGCTCGTCGGAGACGCAACTCACGCAGAGTTCGCCGACGCCGCGGGCCAGGTCTCGGTCGAGAGTTGGTCGATTCCCGGGATGGCGCATGGAACGGCGATCGACGCGGGCTTCGCGCCGGCCGGTGGCTGCGGCGCTCCTGGCGCGTACATCCTCGACCAAGGCGTGTGCTCGACTTACCACGCCTGGCGATTCTTCGAGGCGCCGCGCGGGGAGTCGGTGGCGCGGCCCGATCCGGTCGCTCCCTCGGACCCCACCCCGCCGGCCCACGATCCGACGGCCGATCCCACGGACTGCCCGGATCAGACGCCGCCCGCGGAAGAGAATCCGAACGCGCCGGTGAGTCCCGAGCCTTCGGAGGTCCCGAGCGTCCCCGAGGGCGCAGCGTGGGTCTGCGTGGAGGTCTACGACTCGAACTATGAGCATGTCGTCTCCGGTCGAGCTTCGAGGTGCGGGATCGGAGGCAGCTACGTCTGCGCCTACGGGTCGGGAGAGCGTCTGGGATTGTGGACCATGATGCCGACCTGGGTCGCCGAGACCGCTGAAGGCTATTTCCGCGGCGGCCGGTGCGAGCTGTAGGCTGAGTCGGATGTCGGAATCGGATGTCTGAATCGGATGTCTGAATCGGATGTCTGAATCGGATGTCTGAATCG
>CAYXDO010000158.1:0-25627 GCA_964463485.1 uncultured Myxococcales bacterium
CAGACGATCTGACGCAGACGCAGACGCAGACGATCTGACGCAGACGCAGACGATCTGACGACGCAGGCTCAGGGCCCTCAGACGCAGGCCCTCAGGGCCCTCAGACGCAGGCCCTCAGACGCCTCAGGCGCGGATGATCGTTTGGGTCAGAAGTCTCCGCCGGTGAGGGCGAGGGCCATCGGGATGAGCATCGCGATCTCGCCGGCGTGCTCGTTGACCGTGGTCTTCTTTCCGGTCTCGTCGTCCTTCTTGTAGAAGTGCGGCTTGTCCTTGGAGTCGAAGCGAACTCCCACCGCGTCCTTCATGAACACTCGCGCCTCGTCGACCGTGATCGTGCCGTCTTCGGTCGCCGTTCCTGCCACCTTGGCCCCGAGGTCCACTTCTTCCGGTTTGTCCTCGCCCAAGATGTCGTCAATCGTCAGCGCGTATTTGCCGTTCCCGAGGTCTGCGTGGGCCTTGGCCGACTTGTCCGCGAGCTTCAGGTCTACGGACAGGTCTTCGGAGCTCGTCACGAGCTTGACCAAGAACGGGATCGGCAGGTCGCTCATGTCTCCGATCAGCTCGTCGAAGAGCGCCTTCACCTTGGCTTCCTTGTCCGCCGGCGTCCCGTCCGCCTTCAGCGCGGCGTCGAGCTCCTTCTTGAGCTGGTCGAGCTTCGCGAGCTTCTCCGCGCTGAACTTGGGCAGCCCCTTCAACGCGAGCTCCACTCCAGAGCCTTCGATGCCGTTCGTCGTGAGCTTGCCCTTCGCGGACAGCTCGATCTGCGGCTTCATGCCCTCATCGCCCTTCTTGGCGATATACGCGCCGAGGAACCCGTTCGCGGTCTTCTTGTAGACGTCGACCGTGACCTTCGCGTCGATGTTCGCCTTGTCCACGTTGATGTCGAGCCGCAGGATCCCAAAGCCCTTGAGCTCCTTGGACATCCCAAACTTCACCGGCGTGCCGTTCAGCGAGTCCGCACGCAACCTGCTGAAAAACTCCTTCGGGCTCTTCACGAAGATCTGCGCGAGCGCCTTCTGCTCCGACGTGTCGATCACCGCGCCCTTGCCGTGAGCCGACGCCGTGTCGAGCGCTCGCCCGCGCCCCACCTGGCTGTCCCAAACCTTGTCGTCTGGAAGGGCCTTGCCGGCTTCAAAACCGGCCTTGCCCTTCTTTTCGGCAACGGGCGCCGGCTCCGCGGGCATGGGTGTCGAGACGGGAGAACCAGTAATTCGGGTGGCCATTCGTGCTCCTTGGGCGGTGTAAGATGACCGCGCTGGTGTAGTTATCGGACCCACTCAAGGGGAGTTGCGTCGAGATTCGGCGGACTCTGTCACATCGCTCCGCCCGTGTCTTTGCGCTCGGGAGGTGACGCGACCAACGCCACCAGAAAATCGCGATTCATCCGCGCAATGAAGTCGAAGCTGATCCCCTTCGGACATGCCGCTTCGCACTCCTTGTGTTGGCTGCACGAGCCAAAACCTTCCGCGTCGTGCTGGGCGAGCATCTCCTTGGCTCGCCGCTCGCGCTCCACATCCCCTTGGGGGAGTAAGCCAAGATGGGCGATTTTGGCGGACACGAAGAGGTTCGCGGACGCGTTCGGGCACGCCGCGACGCACGCTCCGCAGCCGATACAGGTCGCTGCGTCGAACGCGAGATCGGCGGCCGCTTTGGGGACCGGGATCGCGTTCGCGTCGGGTACGCCGCCCGTCCTCACGCTGACGTAGCCGCCGGCTTGAATGATGCGGTCGAAGGACGATCGATCGACGATCAAGTCCTTCACCACCGGGAAGGCCTTGGCGCGCCAGGGCTCGAGCCACACCTCTTGGCCGTCTTTGAAAGACCGCATGTGGAGCTGGCAGGTCGTCGTCTTTCGCTGGGACCCGTGAGGCACTCCGTTGATCACCATGCCGCACGCTCCGCAGATACCTTCGCGGCAGTCGTGATCGAAGGCGATCGGATCTTCACCTTTTTCGATCAGCCCTTCGTTCACGACGTCGAGCATCTCGAGAAAGCTCGCGTGCTCGTCGATGGCTTTGGCTTCGTAGCGAACGAAGCGGCCTGCGTCGTTTCGGTTCTTCTGTCGCCAGACGTGGAGGACTAGGTTCAGCTTTCGGCTCATCGCTTCGTCTCGCTCACTTGTAGCTGCGTTGGCTCGGGTGGACGTAGTCGAACGTCAGCGGTTCCTTGTTGAGCGCGGGCTTGCTCGGATCGCCGGTCCACTCCCACGCGGCCACGTACGAGAACGCCTCGTCGTTGCGCTTGGCTTCGCCGTCCGCCGTCTGGTGCTCCTCTCGGAAGTGGCCGCCGCACGACTCCTCGCGATCGAGCGCGTCCCTACACAACAGCTCGGCGAGCTCGAGGAAGTCAGCCACGCGCCCGGCCTTTTCGAGCGTCTGGTTCAGCTCTTGGCCCGAACCGGGCACCGCCACGGAGTCCCAGAACTCCTCGCGGATCGCCGGGATCTTCGAGAGCGCTCGCTCGAGCCCCGCCTTGTTGCGGCCCATGCCGCAGTCGTCCCACACCAGCCGGCCGACCTCCTTGTGAAAGGAGTCCGGCGTGCGCTTCTTGGACTTCGAATGCATGAGCTTCGACAGCCGCTCGTTCACGCGATCCGTCGCCGCCTTTGCCTCGGGATGATCGGCGCTCACCGCCTTCTTGCCCGCGTTCGCGAGGTAGTTGCCGACGGTGTACGGCAGCACGAAGTAGCCGTCCGCGAGGCCCTGCATCAACGCGCTGGCGCCCAAGCGGTTGGCGCCGTGGTCGGAGAAGTTCGCTTCTCCGGCGGCGAACAGCCCGGGGATCGTGGTCATGAGATGGTAGTCAACCCACAGCCCGCCCATCGTGTAGTGCGAAGCGGGGTAGATGCGCATCGGCGTGCTGTACGGATCTTCGCCGGTGATGCGCTCGTACATCTCGAACAAGTTGCCGTAGCGCTCCTCTACGCCGCCCTTGCCGAGGCGTTTGATGGCGTCGCGAAAGTCGAGGTACACGCCGCGACGCTCGCCATCGACTTCGGGCCCAACGCCGCGGCCCTCGTCGCAGACCTTCTTGGCGGCGCGGGAGGCGATGTCGCGAGGCACGAGGTTGCCGAACGCGGGGTAGCGATTCTCGAGGTAATAATCGCGATCGTCGTCTTTGATCGAGCCTGGCTCTTTGGTCGAGTCGTCGGCGCGCTTCGGAACCCACACGCGTCCGTCGTTCCTGAGCGACTCGCTCATCAACGTGAGCTTCGACTGGAATCCGCCCGCGACCGGAATGCAGGTCGGGTGGATCTGCGTGTAACAAGGGTTGGCGAAGGCCGCGCCTAGACGGTGGGCGCGCCAGATCGCGGTGGCGTTGCAGCCCTTGGCGTTCGTAGAGAGATAGAAGACGTTGCCGTAGCCGCCGGTCGCCAGGATCACGCAGTCGGAGAAGTGCGAGGAGATCTTTCCGGACTCCATGTCGCGAGTGACGACGCCGCGCGCCACACCGTCGATGATGATCAAGTCGAGCATCTCGTGGCGGGAGTACGATTTCACGGTGCCCGCTTCGATCTGTCGAGCCATGGCCTGGTAGGCGCCGAGGAGCAGCTGCTGGCCCGTTTGGCCGCGGGCGTAGAAGGTTCGCGAGACCTGCGCGCCACCAAAGCTGCGGTTGTCGAGGAGCCCGCCATACTCGCGGGCGAACGGCACGCCTTGCGCGACGCACTGGTCGATGATGTTGACGCTGACCTCGGCGAGCCGATGCACGTTCGACTCGCGCGCCCGAAAGTCTCCGCCTTTGACGGTGTCGTAGAAGAGCCGGTAGACGCTGTCGCCGTCGTTTTGGTAGTTCTTCGCGGCGTTGATTCCGCCTTGCGCCGCAATGCTGTGCGCGCGTCGAGGGCTGTCCTGATAACAGAACGTCGTCACATGGTAGCCGAGCTCTCCGAGGCTCGCCGCCGCGGAGGCTCCAGCGAGCCCGGTGCCGACGATGATGACTTCGAACTTTCGCTTGTTGGCCGGGTTGACGAGCTTCATCTCGGCCCGACGGCGCGTCCAGCGCGTCTCGATGGGACCGGTGGGACTGTTGGATTCGAGCTTGATCATCGCCGTCCTCAGTTCTTCGCCGGCGCGCATTCGTCGGGCGTCTTCGCGAGCTCCTCGAAGCAGAAGCGCTCGTCGGTGGGTTGCACCAAGCCGGCGATCACGCTGAGCGGCATGACCACGTTGCCGACGGTGACGCTGAGCGCGACGACGAGCGCGACGGACCTCAGGCGCGCGTTGTAGCGGGCGTGATTGAGCCCCAAGGAGTTGAGCCACGCCGATCCACCGTGGAACAGGTGCAGGCCGAGCAGCAGGTTGGCCAGGACGTAGATCAACGTGATGACCGGGTTCTGAAAGCCGTAGACGAGGTTGTTGTAGACGTTCTGGTGGTCGTAGCCCGGACCGAAGCCGAACGTGAGGTGGGCCAGGTGGTAGATGAGGTAGAAGACGAGGCCCAATCCGGAGAGCGCCATCGTCACCGTGCTGAGATTCGTGGCGAGGTTCTTTCGCGTGTGGCTGTAGGGCACGGGACGCGCACGGGCGTTACGTACGCGCAAGCCGATGAGCGCCCAAACATGCAGCGCGATCGAAGCGAGCAGCACCGCTCGGGCGACCCAGAGCAGGCCATGGACCTTCCGGAGCGTCGCCGCGTAGGAGTTGATCGCTTCCGGTCCGAGGAAGATCTGGAGGTTGCCCACCATGTGACCGACCACGAAGCCGAACATGATCAGACCCGTGACACCCATGACGGCCTTCTTTCCGACCGTGCTGTCGAGCAACGTCACCGCTCTCGCTACCATTTGACCTCCATGCCGCGCTCCCTTCCTGCGACGTCTGGAATTGGGGCGTCGAGGAGCGAAGGGCTCGTTGACCGGCCCCGCGATAGTCCTTGCGGACCCGTTCGTAAAGCAGGAGTTCGGGGCCTGATTACAGGTACTTGGCCACTGAGGTGATCAAGTCACGGAGATAGTCCTCGGGAGGCATTCCAGAGCGTTTGGCGGCCTCGCGGATCCGGCCGATCGGATCCTGTCCGAGCTTCACGACGAGCTCGCCCTCTCTTCTTCCTTCTTCGATCACGATCAGCGCGGGCGCGGCCGCAGATTTCGCGTGGGCGAGCGCCTCGCCGACGACGACCCGACCGCTCTCGATCGGGGGCGACTTCTGCATCTGTTGCGCCAGCGCCGCTCGGTTCTTCTGCTCGGCCACGATCTCGTCCGCGAAGATCTGCCCCATGAAGTTGGCCATGTGGGCGTTCGACGGCGAGAACTCGGCGGCGGACAGATACTCGAGCACATCGAGCTGCATCTCGCGCGCGGTCTGATACCGATCCGCGCGGTCCTTCGCGAGCGCCTTCATCAAGATGTCTTCGACGTGCTCGGGCACGTCCTCGCGGAAGTAGCTGGGCGGGTAGATCTTCCCGTCGACGATCGACTTCAGGATCGCCATCTCGTTCTCGCCGGTGAAGAGCTTGTACCCCGTGATCCACTCGTAGACGACGATGCCGAGCGCGAAGATGTCGCTGCGTGAGTCGAGCGGCTTTCCCATCGCTTGCTCGGGCGACATGTACGAGAGCTTGCCTTTGATCTCGCCGGCCTTCGTCATGTCGGTCGCGCCGGCCGCCTTGGCGATCCCGAAGTCGAGGATCTTCACGTTGCCGTTCCACGCCACCATGATGTTCTCGGGCGTGACGTCGCGATGCACGACGTTGAGCGGCCGCCCGAAGGAGTCCGTTCGCGTGTGCGCGTAGGCGAGCCCGTCGAGCACGTTCGAGGCGATGCAGAGCGCGTATTCGGTTGGAAACGGGATCCCGAGCTTCTCGGCCTTGGGCACGACCCGCGACATGTCGCGACCCGAGATGTACTCCATCGCGATGAAGTAGCTGTCGACGATCCGGCCGAGGTCGTAGATCTGGACGATGTTCGGGTGCTGGAGCTGCGCGGCGAGCCTCGCCTCGTGCAGAAACATCCGAACGAAGGCCTCCTGATCGCCGAGGTGAGGCCGGATCCGCTTGATGGCCAGGTATTTTTCGAAGCCTTCTAGTCCGCTCTGGATGGCCAAGAAGACCTCGGCCATGCCACCCACCGCGATGCGCTCCAGGAGCGTGTACTTCCCGAAAACGACGGGTCGTGCGGTCTTCGCTTGGACCAAGGCGCGCGCACCCTACCACTCCTCGATGGACCTGAGCCACCCCTCGACGGACGCCGGGACGGGCTTCTCCGCTTGACCTTCCGAATCCTGGAAGGGTTAGGTCCAGGCTCTCTGCGCCATGATGGGTCGAAGCACGAACACGATCACGCTCATCTCCCTCGGCTTGCTGGTCGGCGCCTGCGGTGACGACGTCACCGTCACGGAGCTGGCAGCGAAGCTCGAGGTGGACCCCACCGCGCTGGACCTCGGAGGTGTGCAGATTGGCACCGAAAAGACCGGTCGCATCCGGGTCAAGAACACCGGCGAAGGAGTCCTGAAGCTCAAAGGCGTCGTGCCTGCGGGCGACCTCGATCCCGCGTTCACGTTCACGCTGGACGCGCTCGAGGTCCCTCCGAATTCGGAGGCGAACCTCGACGTGACCTTCAAGCCGACCGAGTTGGGCGAGAGGCTCGGCGCGCTCGTCGTACAGCCGAACGACTCCAAGCTCACCGACGTGCCCGTGACGATCAGGGCGACCGGCGTGACCGCGAGCCTCGAGGTCGAACCGACGACCCTCTCGTTCGGCAACGTCGTGGTCGACACGACCAAGACGCTCTCGGCGACGGTGAAGAACACCTCGGCCGTCCCTGCGTTCGTGCAGCTCGACCTGGCCTCCAACATCAAGCTCTGCGTGGGATCGGGCGCGGATAGCTCCACCTACTGCGTGCGCCCCCCGGCCGGCGCGGACTCGGACGGCGCCTTCGAGCTCGCTCCGAATACGAGCGTCACCTTGGACATCACGTTTCAGCCGACGGTCGCAGGCTTCGTCGAACGCGGCCGCCTTCGTCTGCGCGGCTGTGAGCAGGCGTCTTGCGAAGCCGAGATTCGGTTCGACGGCGTCGGCATCGAACAAGGCTTCCTCTGCACGCCTCCGACCCTCGAGTTCGGTCAGGTCAACCCAGGTTCTTGTGTCACCAAGGAAGCACGCTGCGAGAACATCGCGAACGAACAGGTCACCATCGTCGGCTGGCGCAAGGCCGACATCGGCGGAACCTCCTCGAGCCCCGACTTCTCCGTCGAGGCGTTCACCGGCGCGCAGGTGCTGGGCGAAGGAGACTCCGTCGCCGTCGACGTGACCTACTGCCCCAATGACTTGGGCAATGACCGCGGCAGCCTGGAGCTCGAAACCGACAACCCAGATCCCCGCCGCAAATACGTCATCGTCGAGCTGACCGGCACCGGCGGAGGCCCAGACATTCAGGTCCAGCCGCTCGAGATCAACTTCGGCCAAGTCTCGCTGATCGCACCAGCGCGCCGAACGCTCAGCATCACCAACGTCGGCTTCGACACGCTCGCGATCACCGAGATCGTCATGGACGCGCTCTCGACCGGCGCCTTTCGATCCCCGAACGCCGACGCGGACTCCATTCCGGTCGGCGGCTTCAGAGGCCTCGTCGTCGAGTTCCAGCCCATCGCCGAAGGCCCAGTCGAGTCCGAGGTCGTCATCAAATCGAACGACCAAGACGAGCCCGAGCTCCGGGTCAAGGTGCGCGGCGAAGGCGTCAACTTGCCGCCTTGCTCCTTCCAGGTGGTGCCTGACCACCTCGTGTTCGGAGCGGTCGAGCGCAATCGAACGATCAGCCGCGCCTTCGAGATCCGCAACACCGGCGACACCGAGTGCCTCCTCACTTCAGCGCGCCTCGCGGACGATCCCGCTCAGGTCTACTCGTTGCCCGAAGGCGACGTGATCTCCGAGCGCATCGCCGCGAGATCGGCCAAGACGATTCGCGTCGGCTACTCCCCCACGGGAATCGGCAACCACAACGGCGCCGTCGAGTTCTCGATCTCGAGCCCCATGTCGCCCTTCAACACGGTGGCCCTGTCGGGAACAGGCGTCGACGGCTCGCTCTTGATCGTGCCCAACGACATCGACTTCGGCGTGCTCGGCGTGGGCTGCAACGCGCGGCAACGCACCGTGACGGTCTACAACACGAGCTCCCTGAACGCGCGAATCGACTCGATCATGCTCGCCTCCGGCGCGCCGGCCTTCAGCCTTCACAACGTACCCGCGCCGCTCCCCGCCGCGGCCCTCTCCATCGCGCCAGGTTCGTCGATGGCGTTCGACATCGGCTTTCACGCGGACGCGGTGTCCGAGTACGCGGGCGCCGTCGAGATCAACGGCACCTTCAACGGCACCACGGTGACCTATATCGTGTCGCTACAAGGTCGCGGCGCGCTCGACGCACGGCAGATCGACGAGTTCGACCAGCTCGGCAAGCCTAAGGTCGACATCCTCTTCATCGTCGACGACTCGTGCTCCATGACGGACGAGCAGACCGCGCTCGGCGACAACTTCGCGGCCTTCATCCAATTCGCCCAGGCGCAGCAGCTCGACTACCAAATCGGCGTCACCACCACGGACACAGTAGAAGGCTCCCCGCCCGACGCGGGCCGCCTAGTGCCGCTTGATCTCACGCCAGAGGAGCGCATCGTGACGCCGTTGTCGCAGCCCAGCCCGGAGTCCGACTTCGTGCGCAACGTGAACGTGGGCATCGACAGCACGGGTACGGAGGTCGGCCTCGAGGCGGCCTACATGGCCTTCACGCCGCCCGCCTCGACAGGCCACAACCTTGGCTTCGTGCGCCCAGACGCGGTGATCGTGGTGTCGGACGTCGACGACCAGTCCCCTCAGTCGGTCGACTTCTACACGAACTTCCTCTTGAGCATCAAAGGCTTCAGGAACACCAACCTCTTCACCTTCTCGGCGATCACGTGTGACGACCCCTCGGGCTGCGGCGACGACCCCGGCGTGGCCCAGCGCTACCAGGAAGTCACGACGCGAACGGGCGGCATCTTCAGCTCGATCATGACCGACAACTGGTCCCGGTCCCTCGAGGACCTCTCGGTCTCGGCGTTCGGGTTCAAGTCGCGCTTCTTCCTCTCGAACCAACCCGAGCTCGGCTCCTTGAAGGTGTGGGTCAACGAAGTGGAGATGGGCGAGCGCGAGCTGTCCGGAACGGTGAACTGGTTCTACGACTTCGCCACCAACTCGGTGAACTTCTCGCCCTTCACGACTCCGGAGCCCGGCGCTCACATTCGCATCGAGTACTCGGTCGCTTGTCTGTGACCTTCGAGTTGGATGGACCAACTCAATCGAGATTTGACATGTCAAAACGACTCCTCGCTCCGACCGCGCTCGCGTTGTCGGTCCTCAGCCTTCCCGCGGAAGCCCAGTACGTGTCCGGCTTCGACGTCGGCACCTACACCGACCTCGGCTCGATCCCCGGAATCACCGGCATCACCCAGTTCTCGTTCAATGACGCGAACGACGGCTACACCGGCCCGATCCCGATCGGCTTCCCGTTTCAGTTCTTTGCGAGCACGTTCAACAACGTCTACGTCTCGAGCGACGGGTTCCTGAGCTTCGGCTCGCTGAACGATAGTTTCTACAGCAACGAAATCCCCGGAGACTCGTCCTCACCGAACGCGCTCATCGCCGCGGTCTGGGACGATCTCGAGCTGCCGAGCACGACCGCCGGCCGCTACGGCTCGTTCGGAGCCGCGCCCGATCGGGTGTTCGTGCTCGAAGTGAACGGCTTCACTCCATCGTTCACGAGCGGCGACAACGGAAGCTGGCAGATCTGGCTCTACGAAGGCGCAGGCGGCCGGTTCGAGGTACGGATCGGGAACGGGCCCTTCGTCGAGCTCTACTCGGCGACGATGGGCTTCGAGGGCATCGGCGGCGCCGGAGGCACGAAGCTCCTGACCTGCAGCCCCAACTGCCGGACCGCCGATCTGAACGCCGCCGTGGGCCGCGTGTACTACGCCTTCAAGCCTTCGGGCGCGGAGCTCTCTGGCACCTTCAGCACGGTGCCTCGGGTCGTAGCACCCGGCGCGACCGACAACGTCACGATCAGCGTGCGCAACACCGGGCCCCTCGCTGCGAGCGGCGTGGTCGTGGACCTCTACCTCTCCGTCGACAACGCCCTCGACGCCTCGGACATCATGGTGGGCTCAGGCGTCGTCGACGTCGCAGCGAACGCAGCGACCTCCACGACCGTTCCGTTCACCGTTCCGCTCGGGCACCCGGTCGCGGAGTACTACGTCCTCGCGCAGATCGATCCCGACAACGAGATCCCAGAGACCGCCGAAGCCGACAACGTCGCTCGCTCGGTCACCAAGGTGGCGACCGGACCAGACCTCGTCGCAGCTCTCGTCGAAGCCATTCGCGACGCGCGGATCGGCCAGCCGATCGACTTCCGCGTGACCATCAACCAAGCTGCGGTCCCCTACTCGGGACCCGTCGACTTCGAGATCCTCGCTTCTCGCGACGGCTCCCGCGACGGGGGTGATCCTTCGATCGGTGTCTTCACCGTCGACCTCACCGGCACCGCGACCACCGTCGTCGTGCACACGACGGTGCCGCTGTCGCTCGCGACCGCTCCGTACTTGCCGATCCTCGTCGTCGATCCAGGCTCGGACGTGGAGCAGACCATCCGCACGAACGACGTGCTGGTCGGCTCGCGGCCGTTCATCACAGGCAACGACTTCACGGTCCGTGCGATCACCGTCCCGACGCAGATCCCGCCTGCCGCGACCTTCCAGCTCGGCGTCGACGTCGCCGCCGCCGGACCTCCGTACTTCGACACCATCGAGATCGACGCCTACGCTTCGCTCGACAACGTGCTCGGCGCCAACGACACGCTGCTCGCCAACTTCGTCGCCACGTTCAACGGCGAGCTCAACAAGGTCGTGACGCAAGATCTGGTCCTTCCCACGATGCCGGCCGGGACCTACTCCGTCATCGCCGTCGTCGATCCGGACGGCCTCGTCGACGAGCTCGACGAGAACAACAACCGCGGCGTCTCCACGACGCGCTTCTTGAACGCCTTCGAGTTCCGCGTGTCCGGAGTGACCGCCCCCGCGGGTGTCGATCCGGGCGACTCCATCACCGTCCGCGCGACCGTTCAAAGTGTCGGCGTCGACTACGCAGGGCTCGTGCCCTTCCGCGTTTACTTCTCAGCGGACAACGCGCTCTCTGCGGAAGACGTCCCGGTCTACGAGTCGAACGTGACGCTCGCCGGAGCGTCCACGCCGCTCGAGGCGACGTTCGCCGTCGGCGGAACGGTTCAGGTTCAAAGCTACTACGTGATCGTTCAAGTGAACCCGGACGGCACGATCCCAGAGTCGGTCCTGACCAATGACTGGACAGCGACCACCTCTACGCTGCGCGTCCGCGGATCCGATCTGCGACCGAACCTCGTGGACGCCGCGGACTATGGCTTCGCAGGGCACGAGTATCCGGTCGCCGTCACGATCGTGAACCAGGGCGAGGCCGCTGCGCGAGGCTTCCGCTTCTCGATTCGAATCTCGGACAACGACACCATTCGCGTCACCGACACCGAGATCTACCTCTCCGAGCCCCTCGACCTGCTCGCGGGCCGCGAAGAGACCTACGAGGTGGTGACCACGCTGCCGACCGCGACCGCGACCTCCTCGCAGTTCGTCGGCGTGCTCGTCGACATCTTCTCGACCGTTCCCGAAGTTCAGGAGGGCAACAACATCCGCGTGATCCCGACGCCGATCCGCGTGCTGCTCCCGATCCCGAACCTCACCGGCGAGCTCGTAGCCACGCCAACCGCAGCGGCTGCGGGCGAGCGGCTCGCGATCACTCGCCTGCTCCAAAACGACGGCGTCGCCGACGCCACGTTCGACTACGTCTACTACCTCTCCACCAACGCCGTGATCTCGTCAGACGATGTCGTGATCGCGCGTCGAACGGGCACCGTGCCCGAGGGCTCCTTCGACTTCGGCATCGACGTCGTCGACGTTCCTCCGAGCGTCGCCGCCGGCCCCTACTACGTAGGGCTCGCGCTCGATCCCGATGGCGCGCTCGAAGAGATCAGCGACGACGACAACGCGTTCACGACCGGCCCGATCGTCATCTATGGATCGACGATCGAGATCCGCACCGATCGCCTGCCGCAAGCGACGCTCGGCGTGGCCTACGAGGCTGGCCTCTACGCAGTCGGCGGTCCCATCGGCGTGACGTGGTCGGTCTCGGCGGGGAGCCTCCCGAACGGCCTCGAGCTCGATCCTTCGGGCATCATCCGCGGCACCCCGACCGTCGAGGGGCTCTTCAACCCGACGATTCGCGCCTCGAGCGGCACCATCTACGCGGAGAAGGCCTATCCGATTCGCGTGATCTCACCCACCGTGCCGCTCGCGGTCGTTTCGGCGGCGCTGCCTACGGCCATCACCGGTCGCTCGTATCAAGCGGAGCTCGTCGCGATCGGCGGCGTGACGCCGTACGAATGGAGCGCGATCGCCGGGCTTCCGGACGGCGTGACGCTCTCGTCGTCGGGCGTGATCTCGGGGACCATCACCGCCCGCGGCAACTTCAGAATCACCGCGCGTGTTCGCGACGCGGTCGGCGACACCGCGGCCAAGGACCTCACGCTCAACGCGATCAACCCCGACCAGGTCGTGACGATCGTTCAGCAGCCGCTCTTCGCTGCGACCGTCGGCCACGAGTACTGCGACCCCGATCCGATCATGTTCGAGGCCCGCGGCGGCGCCGCGCCCTATCGCTGGGCGGCCACCGACGGCCTTCCCGAGGGGCTCGAGATGTCCTCGGACGGCCGCCTCTGCGGCGTACCCACCAAGGTCGGCAGCTACGCGGTCCTCGTTCGCGCCCAGGACCAAAACGGCCTGTTCGACACGGCGCTGTTCTCGCTCGAAGTGGAAGACGGCTCCGAGCTCTCGATCTCTACGACCGGCCTCGAAGGAGGCGTCGTGGGTGCGGCCTACGAACAGACGATCACCGCGATCCGCGGCACCCCGCCGTACACCTGGACCATCGCGTTCGGAGCACTCCCGCCTGGCATCACGCTCGACGCCGGAAGGCTCAGCGGAACGCCCACAGAGGCCGGCGCGTTCGCGTTCGCCGCCGAGGTCGTCGATGCCGACGGTCGCAAGGACCTGCGGCCGCTGTCGATCGTCATCGCCGAAGCTCCGAAGAAGACCGACGGAGGAGGCGACGATGGCTGCGGCTGTAACACCGCCGAGCGATCCGGCTCACCGTGGTTGGGCCTTGGGCTCGTATTCGGCGTCGTAGCGCTACGCCGTCGTCGAGTCGCCTGGGTGCTCGGCTTGCTCATCGCTACGGCCTCCGCGAGTACCTCCACGAACGCGTTCGCTCAGACGCCCGTTCCCGGCACGCCGTACGTGATGACGAGGCGGAGCGCCACGTTCGCGCCGCTCCCGAACCCCACCGTCATCTTCTCGGACGGAGTCGACGACGAGGAGGACGACGTCACCCTCCCCTTCCAGTTCAAGTTCTATGACTCCCTGTTCTCGGCGGTCACCATCGGCGTCAACGGCGGCATCATCATGGGCGGCGGCCAAGACGTCGGGCTCTCAGGCCCTACTCCCGGTAGCTCCTCCACGCCCAACGGCTGGATCACCAGCTACTGGGAGGATCTGGAGATCGATCCCGGTCAGCCTGGGACGATCGGCTATCAGGTCTTCGGGAACGCACCGACGAGGTCGATCGTCTTCGAGTGGCGCAACGTCGATCCGTATTCGGATCCCGGCGCCCACATGAACATGCAGGTCGAGCTCTTCGAAGGGCCCTCGGGCAAGATCGTCGTGCGTTACGGCGCCGCGCCGAGCTCGTCCGACCTCACGTCGGGCACCATGGCGATGGAGGATCCGAACGGGGCGCGCCCGGTCTACTTCGACGTCGCGCCCGCCTGCGTGACCAACTGCGGCGCCAGCGACCTAGGGTCCGTAGCGAATTCCGAGATCGAGCTCATCATCGACGCCGGCGTGGAGCTCGCGGCGTTTGCGGTCTCCGTGCCGAGGTACGGTTTCTTGGGCGGTCAGATCACGGCGTCGGTGACGTTCGCCAACCTGCACTCGACCACCCTCGGGCCGTTCAAATACGCGCTCGAGGTGATCGAAGGCGCGACGGCCCATCGTGTGTACGTGTCTCCCGACGTCGTGTTGACGGGCTACGAGATCCGCACGGAAGCGCCGCGCGCGACGATCCCTGCCGGGCTCCCGATCGCGGCCTATCACATGAGGCTGGTGGTCGACTCCGGCGCTGCGGTGACGGAGGTTTCGGAGTCCAACAACTCGATCGAGTCCCAAGGAGAGATCCGGCTCGTCCCGGGCCGGGCTGATGTCGCGGTGGAGTCCGTCCGCATCAGCAGCAGCGAGCTGCCTGCCGGGGGCAATCTCAGCGTGGTCACGCGCGTGTCGAACCCCGGCGCCGAAGACGTCTCCGGCGTTCGCGTCGCGCTCGTGCTCTCGACGAACCCTGCGATCTCGGCCGAAGACATGGAGCTCGGCTCGTTCACGGTCTCGCTCGCACGTGGCGAGGCGAGGACGACGACCCAGTCCGTGACGCTCGATAGCCGGCTGAACTCAGGCGTGTATTACGTCGGAGCTTTCGCGGACGTCGACGACGCGCTCGTCGAGGCCGACGAGACGAACAACGGGCTCGCGGGTTCGTCGCTGCGTATTCGTGGCGGATCGGTGGCCGTGGCCACGACCGCGCTACCCGCGGCGCTGCGAGGCGCGGCTTACACCGCCGTGTTGAGCGCGGTGGGCGGCGACGGCAGGTACACGTGGGAGATCGCGAGCGGCACCTTGCCCGCGGGTATCGGCCTCGTTCCCAACACGGGTGAGTTGTTCGGGCGGCCGTCGCGCGAGGAATCCGCGACCTTCAGCGTTCGAGCCACGTCGCAGGGCCAGAGCGCGACCCGCGAGCTCACGCTGCGAGTCGTCGACCCGGAGGCGCCCCTCACGATCGTGACCCGTAAGTTGCCTTCCGCGATCATCGGGCAGGAGTACTCACAGCGCCTCGAAGCCGTGGGCGCGCGAACGGCGTCGCCCGCCTGGAGCTCGACGGAGTTGCCCGAAGGCCTGGTGTTGAGTGAAGGCGGGATGCTGACGGGCACCGCGGTCTCCGCGGGCACCACGACCGTGACCTTCTCGGTGACGGATCGTCAGTCCACCGCGATGCGGTCGTTCCCATTCACCGTCCGAGCGAACGCAGGGTTGTTGATGGAGCTCGCACCGCTCGAGCCGGCCGTCTTGGGTGAGCCCTACGAAGCGCGACTCTTGGCCTCCGGCGGGATGGCTCCGTACTTATGGGTCGTCCGAGGTGACCTCCCGGCGGGGCTGAGTATGTCCACGGGCGGAGCCATCAGCGGTACTCCAGAGGTCGTAGGGGCGTTCCGCGTGGAGATCGAGGTTCGCGATGCGTCGCCCAACCCATCCATCGACACCAACGTATTCGTTCTGACCATCAACGACACGCCTGGGTTCTCGGTGTCCACCGAGAGTTTGCCGATCGCGTACGTGAATGAGTCGTATGAGGCCACGATCGAGACTACGGGCGGCACGGGGCCCTTCGACTGGGCGATCGAGGTCGGGCGCCTGCCGAAGAAACTCTCGACCGAGACTCTCCCGAGCTCCGGAGCGTTCCGGCTCGTGGGTGTGCCGGAAGCGGTCGGGGACACCAATCTTTTGGTGCGCGTAGTCGACGCGGGTGGCCGCCGAGCGTTCAAGCCATTCGTCTTGAGAGTCATCGAGAAGCCGGCCGAAACCACGACGACTCCGCCGGCCGACGAAGGGTGCAATTGCCGGTCGACGAGAGTACCGACCTCGCCGATCCTCACGTTGGCAGCGCTCGCGCTCCTGCTCTGGCGACGGCGTACGCGCTGAGCTCTGAGCTCGTTGGATCGAGCAGGCGGAAAGTGGACGCCCCGACGATCCAGAACACCAAGGTGGTACCCTGGCCAGGTGAGCACCGAACCGCATAGGCCACCCATCTTGGCGCCGGCGTTCGCCGGCGTCGCCCTCTTGCTCGCCACGCTGGGTTCTCCGCGTGAAGCGAGCGGGTTGTGCTTTGCCTCTGAAGGCCTCAGGATCCGAGTCCTGCCGAGCAGCGGAGCGCTCCCCGCGAACGGGCGAATCGTGGTCGCGTTCTACCAAAGCTTCACGGAACACGCGCTGCGAGAGATGCTCGCTCCACGCCTCGAGAGCGCCCATGGCACGACCATGCTCGAGATTGTGCGCATCGAGCACGGATTCGAGCGTACGTTCGTCACTCTGGCCTCGACGCTTCCGCTCGAGGTCGACGTCTCGTACGTACTGATTCTCTCGCCAGCGGGCGCCAAGAGCTCGCTGATCCGCGAGTCGCCGACCGCTCCGATCGCGACCTTCCGCGGGATCGAGGAGGATACGACGCCGCCGAAGTGGACGTCGAGCCCGAAGGTCGCGGATCGCGAGAGCATCGCCTGGGGTTGCGGGCCTTCGTCCTGGATCTGGGTGGACACGGCGATCGATGACGCGAGCGACGTGCGTGTCCGCGTGGATCTCGAGCCGCTCGGAGAAGGACGGAGCGTTCTGCGCGACTACCTCGAGCCGAGCAGTTGGGGCCTTCTGTCGATCGGTCACGGGATGTGCGGCGGCCTCTTCGAAGAGATCGACGGCCTGCCTTTCCGCATACGCCTCACCGCGGAGGACGCAGCCGGACTCTCCGCGGAGGCCCCAGAGGTGCTCGAGGTGGTTGCGCCGGCGCCGCAGCCGACGACGCCAGCTCTGCTCGAGGGGTTGTTGATGCGGGCGCAGCGCTTCGCACGCCGGGTGCTCCCGTCGTGTCCCCGCGGGACAATCGAAGGAGTCGTGCGCGGCCCAGCAGGCGAGCCGCTCGCCGATGTCGAGGTCTCGATGTGGTTGAGGTCCGACGACGGCTTTCGATCGGAGAGGACGCGAACCGACGCGACGGGGGCTTTCCGACTTGCCGAAGCCCAGTGCGGCGAGTGGTCGGTGAGCATCGATCCCGCCGGTCCGCTCAAACCTGCGAACGCCAAGGCGTTGATCGACCGCTTACGCCACCGCGCGCTCGTGACGCTGGCGCTCGAGGTAGGAGAGTCGATCGCGGGCAAGCTTACGGATCCGGACGGACCGGTCGGCGGCCGCGAGGTGTTCCTCACCCGCGCGCGGGACGGATCCGACATCTTCATCAACCGGCGCGCGGCCCGGACTGCGGCGGACGGCTCGTTTCGCTTCGAAGGGCTCCCCGGCGGGCGCTACGAGGTCGAGGCCACTCGCCCGCAGTGGGGTGAGGGGATTGTGGAGCTCTGGCCGTCCGAGCCATTCAAGCACTCGGTCCAGGTGGCTGCGGGAGAACGGGCGGCGGTGCTCCGGCTGCCTGCCGTCACGACGATCCGCGGCAAGCTGCGTGTCGAGACGGGCTTGATCCCCGAGACGCTGACGATCTCCCTCACGAATTGGGGCGGAGCTTCGGTGCCCGTTCGATCCGGAACCTTCGAGCTGAAACTTCGCGGCGGCGGAGACTTCGAAGGCGAGGTGAAGGCGCGAGGCTTCCGTACGACCCGGGTCGCGGGCGCAGGCGAGCCCGGCCAGACGAAGGAGATCGAGATCACCCTCAAGCGATCGGGCGGCCTCGCAGGGCGCGTCGTCGACGAAACGACCAAGCTCCCGATCGGAGGCGCGTCTGTCGAGATCGGAAAGTCACGGGAACGCTCCGCCACGCGCCCAGATGGCTCCTTCTTCCTCGAGAACGCGGGCAACGGCCCAACCACGCTCACGGTAGCCGCCCGCGGGTACGCAACCAGCGTGATCGAGGCAAAAGACGACCGAACGCTCGAAGTATCACTCGCGCGCGGGCTGAGCGTTGCCGGACGGGTGCGCCTGAACGGCGAGCCGCTCATTGAGGCTCAAGTCGAGATATCCCCCGCCGAAAAGCCGAGAGCCCCCGACGTCCGTGCGGCCACCGAGACGGATCGGCTCGGCCGATACGAGATCGAGGGGGTGTCGCCGGGGCGCTACGTCGTCGCCGTGCAGCCCTCATTTTTCCGCGCAAATTACGATTACACGAACGGTGTGAGCCGGTCGTACAAGTACGTCGCGGAGCTTGACGTTGACGGAGAAACGCGAACCGCGGACCTCGATCTTCACGACGGGAATGGAAAGATCATAGTCGGAAAGCACCCCCGCCAAAAGGAGCGCGGGTACTTGCGCTTGCTCTTCGGCCGCGTCGAGCCGACCGTCTCCGCCAAGCTCCAATGGCTGCGGATCATGCGCACCGGCCACCTGGAGTGGGAGGGACCGATCATCTTCGAGGACCTCCCCGCTGGCGAATACACGCTCGTAGAGGACGGCAACCCCTCCTCCTTCCGCCACGTCACGCTGACCGATAGAGGCAAAGCCGAAGTCGACCTCCCCTGAGACACTAGCGATCGCCGAGGGATTTTCGGCACCTGCTCAAATTCAAGCGGCCCCCCCAAATTCAAGCCGTGCCCCTGTGTCCGATTTTCGGACCAAGCAATTACGAGCCGAGTTGGGCCGGGCAGAGCACGATGAGCACGTGGGGAGTCCTGCGCACTCGCCCGTTCAGCAGTCGGTTCTCCGATCCAAGCACTGCCGAGACTACGACTGCGCCACGCTTCTACGGGGACTTCATGCTCGTGCAAGAGCCCTTAGACGTTCGGGAAGGGTCCCCTTGACAGCTCTCGCAGCTGAGCGCTAGGGCTTCAATCCGGAGGAGACCTAATGCCAAGAAAAATCTACCCCGAAGATACCATTGAAACGCTGACCGAAGAGCGGCGTTACACTGAATCGCGGATGCGCGATGAGGATCTCGCGCCCGAGCTCGTAAGCCGAGTCGCCGGCTGGCAGCCGAAAATCGAGGAGCAGCGGCAGGCTGCGGAAGCGCTTGCGGACCAGGACGCGATGGCTTCGGCCGCGGTGGCCGGCGCGAACTACGCGATGGACGTCACGGTGGAGGGGTTTGGGGACGACCTCTTGCGGGCGTGCGGGAAAGATCGGAAGTCGAGTCGATTTCGGGCTTTCTTCAAGACCTCGGTCAGCGAGTTCAAACGGCAGCCTTTCCCGGACCAGGTGCGAGCGATGCGAGCTTGGTTCGACGGCGGAGTGCAGGAGCCGGTACTCGACCGGCACGCCGCGCAGTTGGAAAAACAGGTCCAGCGAGGCGAGAGGGCGCTCAAGCTCGACGTGGCGGTAGACGGCCGGCGGGCGGAGCTGAAGAAGGCGCGCCAGGCGCTCGCCGAGTGGCTCACGGGGGAGCGGGACGACCTCCACGACGACCTGTCCAAGCTCGCTCGAGAGAAGGGCTTTGGCCGCGATTGGCCCGACACGCTCTTCAGGAAGGACTACCGGCCCGCGATGCGGGCGCCGACGCCCAATTCGCCACCAGAGTGAGCGGTGAGCAATCGCCCAATCGACTCTGCGCCCGCCGCATCGGCCGTTTCCGGTAGGCTCTGAAGGCCTTGCGGGCTCCGCGATGGCGCTGCAGCCATGCCCAACAGTCTTTGTGACAGCCGCGGAGTGCGTTGGAGTCACGTTCGATGCGCCGGGCTGGGACCGCAAAGCAGGTCGACGAGATGCACAACGGCCTGTGCGGAATCGGCAACGCAACCGGAGAGACGTCCAACGCGCTTTGCGGCGCCCACAGAGGCCGTGAGCACTGGGCTCCACGAAAACGGAAGACTCACCCTTGGGTCGACGAGCGGCCCAGCTCGTCACGTGTGGAATCGAGGAGGCGACTCGGAAGGCCAACCCGCCTACCCTAGCGACCGGTGATGGCGAAGCCGGGTCGGGGCGACGACCGATTGGCCCCCTCAAATTCAAGCCGTGCAGCCTCAAATTCAAGCCGCGCCCCCCCCTGTGTCCGATTTTCGGTGGCGGTCGGAAATGTTCAGTAGCGACTCACCTGAGTTTGCTGTCACACCGGCGGCCCGCTGCGACGGCCGGGCGACGAATTCGCGTCGCGAGCGTTGGCGGCGGAGGTCTTCGAGACGTCCAGGCAGGCGCTTTTTCACGCCGCAGACGAGCTCGTCCGGCTCGGCGGCGCCGCGCGGGTCGACGGGAGGCGCTGCGGGGCCTCAGGCCGTTCGGAGCTCGCGCGAGCTACGTGGCGATGAGTCCAGGGAGGAAATGCCGCGGACATCTTGCCGCCGGCGACCGAACTCATGATTCCTGTATGAAATCGAAGACCGAGCGAACAGTATGACCGTCGCCGAACGCCTCGCCCTGCGGCAGATGAGTCCAAACCGATCCTTGAGCAGATCTCCTCCGTCGTCGCAGCCCCGGGGACCGTTGCGAATCCGAAGGCGCCGATGGGTAAGGCCGTGGGCTACGTCATCAACCAGTGGAGTGCGATCCAGCGCTTCGTAGAAGACGGAGCCCTTCCCAATGAAAACACAGCCTGCGAACGCGAAGCGCGACCCATCGCCGTAGGCCGACGAAACTATCTCCTCGTCGGGGCCGACAGCGGAGGCGAGCGCGCTGCGACGATCTATACGATCCTCGGGACCTGCAGGCTTCAGGGGATCGATGCGGCAACCTATCTGAACACGTCGGTCCTGTACGGAATCTTTGCCCACGAGCTCGCGCACCACATGTACGGGGACAGCGCGGCGATGTGTGGCCACTTCCATGCGATGGAGCTTCGTGCGGATTGCATTGCGGGACAGGTGATCGCGCTGGTGGGCATCACACCGGATCACTTCGCGCGCGCGATCGAAGAGATCAGTTGGTATGCGAGCGACACCCATCCAGCCGGCTCCCACCGCGTGCAAGCCATCTGTCGCGGATACTGCTCGCGCGTTGGATAACTGCCCCGTTCGACCGCGACGCTCCTCGGGAGCACGTTCCGCTCACAGACACCCACCCTAGAAAAAACCTCTCATCCACTTGACTATCCCAGCTCGGGCGAGGACGCTCGGGTCGAGTTCGACGATTTTCGCGAATGCAGCGGCCGAGTCCGGGACGTGCGTACGAAATTTCACATTCATCCGATGAGTGTTCCAGGGCGCAATTCTTCGCAGACGCACTCATTCGATCCGACCCGCTCGAGCAAACGGATCGACTCTCCAGAGACGCGATACAACGCGTACCTAAAGGGCCGACGGTCGAGCTGCGCTACCTCGACGCTCCCCGGCCCGTGACCGTTCGATGGTTGATCTCGAAAAGACCCAGGGAGCGAGCCTCCCCTTCGGGCCGACATTCTCATTTTTGTTGCAACCCCTTCTGAGTTTCAGAACCTTGAGCGGGTCACCGACGAACTCAAGCTTCCGTTCGAGAGGAGGAAGGCGCCGGAAGGCGAATACCGTGACTTGGGACTGGTTGGAACGGATCGAGTTCTCGCCGTTCGTACCAAAATGGGGCCCTTCGGGTACGAAGGCGCCGCCTCGCGTTCGCTCGTTTTCCTGAGTCGCACGCAAGCCTCCGGGGTCGTCGGGCTCGGCATGGCCTTCGGCACCGACCCCACGACGCAGAAGCATGGCGATGTCCTCGTCTCAACCGGTCTCCTTCCCTATGACTACCGAATTGTCAGGACGAAAAACGGAGATATCGCGACCGACTACTCCGAGGTCCCGAGGCATCAGGCCAAGGAATCGCTGATGGAGTTGTGTCGAGCCGCCGCCGACCGCCCTGAATGGCAAAAGCGCGTCCATTTGGGGTGGTTTCTGAGTGGCGGCGCCCGCATTCATTGTTCGCCGTTTCGTGACCTGTTGGCTGCAGCAAGATTCAAGGCGATCGGATTGTTGGCGGAGACATGGAGGGCGTTGGATTTCTTTCCGGATCTCCGCCGGACCGTCCAAATTGGATTCTGGTGAAGGGCATTTCGGATTTTGCGGATGAGGCGCGTGACGAGATCATCAAGACCACGCGGGGACCTGCCTGTTACAATGCCGCCCGGTTCCTGCTGTCGGCCCTCAAGGAGCGCACACTATGAGCAAGGTTCGTGAGTTTCTCCACAAGAAGCAATATGACCATCCCAAGCTCCCCTACTGGCGCACGCAGCGAAGCAAGCCGTACGTCCGATTTGCTCGAGACCGCGACGGGCTCGTCTACCGGGAGGCACGCCTCTTCGTCGTCATCGAGCCCGAGGTCTGCGACGACATGCGTTGGAATCCGGACCTCAATCTCGCGCTCATTCACGACAAGTTTCGGGCACAAACGCGCGACAACGAAGGCGAACGTTTCGGCTTCATGCTCGACGATGCCCTACGTCCCGCCGAGGTTCGTTATGGCGATGGTTTCTTCAATATTGTTCTTCAGGATTTTCTGCGAGACGAAGGCTTCGACGATCTTCCGGCCGTCGCAGCGAAGTTGAAACGCATCTATCGAAGCAGTGCGGTATACTCACAAGCGCCAGCAATGGAATGTCGTGAGAAAATCTCTGGAGCTCTATCCGAGTGCGGCGAACTACTCACCGACTCACTCGAATATGCGGAGGACGAAGCAGAGCCAATTCTTGCCGCGGCCATCGCCTACTACCTCGATGATCGCTTCCATCTCACGAACCAAGAGCTCTTGGGTCTCCGCTGAGTTGCACAGACCCGAAGCGTCAAAGGAGTCTGATGGAGTCTGATTGATGAGTTCCACATCGACCAACCCATGGGACTTCTGTCCGTCCCTCAAGGCACTCCGTGAACGCCTTGGCGTGCCACCCGGCTTCATGGAACAAGGTGTTACGGACGGTTTGTTTTCGCTCGTCGTTCTGGATAATGCGCTCTCCGATATTCGAATGGACGCCACGAACTCTCTCAAGGGGCTTGCAAGAAAACTGTTCTCGACGGATGCCGATAAACTTTTCGCGGCCACCCATGAGACCCTAGCGTTCGATTGGCTCAAACGCGCGAGACGGATCGGTTCGGCCGATACGAGATCGAGGGGGTGTCGCCAGGGCGATACCTCGTCACCGTGCGGCCCTCACTTTTCCGCGCAAATTACGATTACACGAACGGTGTGAGCCGGTCGTACAAGTACGTCGCGGAGCTTGACGTTGACGGAGAAACGCGAACCGCGGACCTCGATCTTCACGACGGGAATGGAAAGATCATAGTCGGAAAGCACCCCCGCCAAAAGGAGCGCGGGTACTTGCGCTTGCTCTTCGGCCGCGTCGAGCCGACCGTCTCCGCCAAGCTCCAATGGCTGCGGATCATGCGCACCGGCCACCTGGAGTGGGAGGGACCGATCATCTTCGAGGACCTCCCCGCTGGCGAATACACGCTCGTAGAGGACGGCAACCCCTCCTCCTTCCGCCACGTCACGCTGACCGATAGAGGCAAAGCCGAAGTCGACCTCCCCTGAGACAGTAGCGATCGCCGAGGGATTTTCGTCACTGCTCAAATTCAAGCCGTGCCCCCCCCAAATTCAAGAACGTGGCGATGAGTCCCTGTCTCACGTACGGCGAGCTTCGGAGAAATGGAAGCGCGACCTCGACTCGACTGCCGCTCACCGGACGTCCCGCGGAGTCCAACACGACGCCCCTCAATGATTCGGATCCCTCGAAGCGAATCAGGGCGTCCTTCACGCCCGCAGAGTCCACGCGGATCGGCCTGGAGTCCTGAAGGTGGGTCTCGCCAGGGAAGTCGGTGGAAAGCTCGTACGTGCCCGGACGAAGACCGTGGATCGAAAATGAGCCGTCGGGACGAACGATCGCGCTGTTCCGGGTGTTCGTGGACGTAGCCGTCACCAGGCCAAAGCCGGCTGGAGCTCCGCTCGGCAACCAGGCCGACCCGGAAAGGGAAGTCAACCCGCCCAGGACGAACCGACGCCCGCGAGATGGCGCTTTGACGTCAAACGAATATCCACCGATGAGGCGTAGCCGGTAGTCTCCCTTCGCTAGGTCGGTGAATACGAATCGCCCGTCGCCCGAGGTCGACGAGTACCGCACGGGTTCGTCCTCGCGCTCGAGCTGGACGCCAACGTCGGCGGGAGCTCCATCTGCGTAAACGACTTGACCCCCGATCTCGAAATGAGGCCGCAGCGTGAGCGTCGCGGCGTTGGGTCCGGGAACGATCGACACCCATCCCGTGCCGCGCACCCGGCCGTCGATGCTCGCGGCCAGGCCGCACGGTCGCGGGCGAACCACGTCGACGACCCCCTGAACCCATCCGCCATCTCGCTCGGCCTGGTCACATATCCAGAGCCTCACGCGAGCGGCGACGTGGCCCTCTGCATCGACTGCGCGAACGTGAAGGAACCCACCGGGTGTGAGCTCGATTCGGACGTCGTCGACGTCCCCAAGCGACGAATAATTTCGCCCCGCAGCATAATTCGGCCCGGCGTCGGCACCCTGCACTGCCCAAACCTTCGGCTCACCCACGGGGACCGCGACAAAAGCGAACGTTCCATCCTGCAGGGTGGTCGTGGACGTGCGCCCTATCCGGCCTTGCACTTCCAAGAACACCGCCGCGTTCGCCACGGGAACGCCCTCGCGCCGAACTCGCCCTGAGACGCGCCGACGCGGAGGCTCCGAGATCGGCTCAAAGCCAGGCGGATCGATTTGACAGGACCCCCATTTCACCACCCACCCATCACCTTGCATTCGAGTCGGGAGCATCGTGTCGCCGAAGCGGGCAAAGTCGCCGGCGTGGGTCTCCCACGCCTCGTCTCCGAGTATGTAGTCCCGGCCGACGAGGTACCCAGCTCGGTCGAAATGAAACCCAACTCGGCCGCCCGACGCGGTGACGCCCACGACACGGTGAGTTGTGTTCATCGGAAGGGGACCCTCGTAGGCAGCGAAGGAGGAAGGAGCCGGCGGCGCAATGAAGAAGCCAGCCGCGATCGGATTTTCTTCGAGCGGCCGCGAGCTCACCTGGACGTCCTGAAACGCCACGACTCTCCACGCGACCCGACGTCGAATCCGATATCGACGTCGCGTCCAGCGCGATCGGTGGTGTGGATCTCGAATCGGTTTGGAGCCTCGAAGCGGCCCAATACGGGCGCCGCCGTGGCTGCGTACCCGTAAGTGTATCGAAGCATCACGCCCCGGCAGGCCACGTGGCGATAGTTTGTCGATCCGACGACCGCGACCGCACGAGCGAACAGCTCGCGAACGGCCCGCGATTCTGATTCTAATTCTGAACCCAGACCTCGGGGTTCGGAGGGGCTGAGGGCTTTCGGGCTCGCGCTGGTTCGATCCTCGGAGAGGATCGGCCGGGCCAGAGGCTCGCCGGGACCTGGGCTCCGACAGCCGATGAGGACCACCAGCAGAGTCCTGAGCACGCTCATCCGCTGTCACGAATAGTGACCGGAAGGGCTTCGGACATCAAGACTTCAGAGGCCGAGTTGATTCATCTCAACGACTCGAACCGAGCGTGCGGGCCGCAAACCTGAGGCGAGGTCAAACATCGTTATGGGCTACGCGGGATGAACCACAGTCGCAGGAGGATGATTCGGAGAGCGCGAGTCGAGTCCGGAACCCGACCTCGAACGAGCAAGACGGAAGACGCTCCTGCTACGAGCAGCTTGATCCGAGACTCACAGCCGGCCGCCGAGATCATTTTCGACACGACCTCGGGTGACTCAGACTTCCGGCTCAGACTCCCGACTCCGACCTCCGACTCAGACCTCCGACTCCGACCTCCGACTTCCGACTCAGGCCTCCGACTCCGACTTCCGACTCCGACTTCCGACTCCGACTTCCGACTCCGACTTCC
>CAYXDO010000159.1:0-25571 GCA_964463485.1 uncultured Myxococcales bacterium
ATTCCAAGTGATCCAAACTGCTTGGACTTCGAATTTCCCCGCAGGCTGCTAGAGCGCCGACGCCCTCCCCCGCCGCGCTCGCTGACCTACTTGAGCCCGCGGCCGACTCAGTAGCTCGCGCAGCACGATGGCGTCTCGAAGGAGTTGGCTCTGGGTCGTCCGTCCGGTCCGAGCGTAGTTGCGATCTGCGACGCGTTTCTCCTTGGCGTCGAGCCCCAGGATCGCTTCCCGCACCGCTCGCTCCAACCTGAGCTTGGCTCCGGGCGATCTCGCTCGCGCTTCGATGGCCGCGGCGACCACGATCTTCGGATCGTCGTTGAACGATGTGCCTGACACGAGGTCAGCCGCTCGCTGACTGACTTTCTTCCACATCCCCGGAGTCATCTCGACTCCGTGCACCGACCTGATCTCGTGCCCTCCGAGCGATGAGTACGACAAAGCATACCACTCGAGCATGATCGGGCGCCCGACCTCGAGCCAGACCTCCGTGGGAACCGAGATCACGGCCCGCGACTGTGGGAGGGGCACGAGGATACCTTCGGTAGACGCGTGCTCGCGGGTCCATTCGGCCACGAGGACTTTGGCCTCCACGTCGAACCCGATCTCGGTCAGGAGCGCTGCACCGAGCAAGACTCGTAGCTCGGCCGGAGGATGCTCCTCGAAGGTGCCGTCTCGGTAGATCGCCGCGACGCGGGTCGCGCGAGGCTGAGTCGGATTTCTGAACGAGTGAATCAACCCCCGCAGGCCGGCCGGTCCCAAAATCAACAGCGCAAACGCGTCGGCCACCAATTCCTGAATCCACGCTCGATACGCCGGCTTCACATCGAAAGAGCGACCCTGGATGGCCAAGCGCGTCGACCCCTCGAGGTCGAGCTTCTTCATGACTTCCGCGCCGTAGCCGGGAACTCGGTGCCAAATCAGGTGACCGATCTCGTGGGCGATCGATGGCCAACGATACAAGTCATCCCCGAAATCGTCGGGAACGAAGATCAGCGGGTAGTCCTCCAAAAGGCCGATCCAGATCGCTTCTCCTTCCGGATCCGCGGGCACGCACAGCGGCCGCTGAGTCGGAAATTCGATCGCCCCCGCCTGGGCGTGCTCGGTCAGGGGCACGAGCAGCGCATGCGCGATGGCGTCGGCGTCCGCCAGGAACCCCCCGAGCTTCGGGTCGCTTCGCCACTTGGCCATCGTCTCGATCACGGCGATACGCAGGCCGATGTCTTCGAGCGTCTGGTGGGCGTCGTAGAGCAGGCCCGGATCGTCGACGGCGAGCCTCAGGAGCTCGCGAGCTCCGATGAGTTGAGGGCGAATTCGACTCTCGATGACTTTGCCGAGCACCGCCGCGGGACCGGGGCGGTTGCCGAGACTCTGGGCGAGCCCATTCACTCGAGCCTCGAGCCCGAACACCTCGTCGTCGAAGCTCGGAGCTTCGGCAGCTTGCGGCGGGTTGATCGTGGCCTGCTGGGTTTGTCCCGAATCCGCATCGAAAGGCTCGGAGGCTGCGTACTCAGCCGCTTCGTCTCGCTTCTTCTTCAGGTAAGGCAGGATCTGGAGGATGAGATAGAGTACGCCGACGATCAGCCCAATATTGTCCCAGAGGCCCTTCACCCCTCGCTCTCCCGATCCGCTTCTTCGCTGAGCTCTTTCTTCGGCTCGGGACTGTCGAGTCGCTCAGAGGTCGTGGGTACTCGCCCCTTCAACGCCAGCGGCGGGCCCAGCAGCTCGGCCAGAATGAGTCGTCGCGCAAATTCCGTTCCGTCCACATGCCCGTGTTTGGTCGTGGCGTTCGGGAGAATGCGGCGAAGCAGCGCGTCTCTACTCACGAGTCACTCTTTGGCCGGCTCGTGCTCACCCATCTTCGAGATGCTCGAGCGCATGTCGGTGTCGGCGACGAGGTTCCTCATGTTGAAATAGTCCATTGCACCCATCCGGCCGCTCCTGAGCGCCTCGGCGAGCGCCAGGGGCACCTGGGCTTCGGCTTCCTGCACTTTGGCGCGAGACTCCTGATATCTGGCTTTCATTTCCTGCTCTACCGCCACGGCCATGGCGCGGCGACTCTCGGCCTTGGCCTGCGCGATGTTCTTGTCGGCCTCGGCTTGGTCGATCTGGAGCTTCGCGCCGATGTTGGCGCCGACGTCGACGTCCGCGATGTCGATCGAGAGGATCTCGAAGGCGGTCCCCGAGTCGAGCCCCTTACCCATCACGGTCTTGGAGATGAGGTCGGGATTCTCGAGCACCTTCTTGTGTGAGGTCGAGGAACCAATCGTCGATACGATACCTTCGCCCACTCGCGCGAGAATCGTCTCTTCACCAGCACCACCGACGAGGCGCTGGATGTTGGCCCTCACGGTCACTCGGGCGATGGCCACGAGCTGAATGCCGTCTTGCGCCACTGCCGCAACGCGAGGGGTTTGGATGACTTTTGGATTCACGCTCATCTTGACCGCGTCCAACACGTCGCGACCCGCCAGGTCGATCGCTGCGGCCTGCTGAAATTTCAGGTCGATGCCGGCATTGTTGGCGGAAATCAGCGCGAAAACGACTCGCTCCACGTTGCCGCCGGCCAACAAGTGCGCCTCGAGCTTCTCGACGGGGATGTCGAGCCCCGCTTTGACCGCGCTGATGCGCGGGTTCACGATGGAAGCCGGTGACACTCTTCGCAGTCGCATCGCGACGAGCTGCAAAATCCCAACGCCCGCACCAGACGACATCGCCGCGATCCACAAACCGATCGGAACGAAGTAGAAAAAGAACCCGGCGCCGACGAACGCGCCTACGCCGATGATCAAAGTGATGAAGTCCATATTCCCCTCTCAGGCTCCTTGTTGCCCCTTGACGACCACGATCTTCAGTCCGTCGATCTCACTCACCCGCACGGGTGCGCCTTTGTCGATGTATTCGTGCTGACTGACCACGTCGAGCACCGACTCACCTATTTTTGCCTTGCCGGAGAGTCGCAAGTCGGTGAGCGCGGTGCCGGTCTGTCCGACCTCCACGCGAGACTTGGGGCTCGTTTCTAGGTCCGGACCGATCTTCTCCTTCAGCACCATCCATCGACCTGCTCGGGTCTTCGGAAGGCGGTTTGCCAACAGCAGGAGCGCTCCGACGCTCACGCCCAAGGCCGTCAGCACCAGTCCCGTCGCGGACGAGATCGCGCCGATGCTCCACGAGATCGAGAGGGGCAAGCCGATCATGGCGAGGACCAGGCTGGCGAGCACCATCGCTGCGCCGAGGATCCCGGCGACACCGGTCCCAGGAAAGACGAAAATCTCGAGCACGATCCCGACCAATCCCAACGAGAAGAGGAGCAACTCTTCCCAGCCCGCGAGCTCGACGATCATGTGGCCGCCGAAGAAGAGGCCGAGCAACATCAGTCCGATCGCGCCGACAGCGCCGAAACCAGGCGTGTAGAGCTCGATCATGAGCGCGAGAAAACCGAGAGACATGAGCAAGCCGCTGACCGTCGGATCGGTGAGGAATCGAGCGACCTTCTCCGCCCAATTGGGCTCGGCCCGCACGACCTCCGCGCGAGACAGCGACAACATGGCGAGCACGTCCGGAAGCGTGTCGGCCTCGGCGTCCGAGAGGCCGATTCGCCTCGCGAGCTCGGTCGTGGCCGTGAGTAACTTGCCCTTGGGAGAGATTCCGGGAATTTCGACGTCGGCGTCGACCATCGCCTCGGCGATGTCGCCGCGCCGCCCCTTGGCTTCGGCGGTCGCACGCATCTCGGACCGCATGTAGCTGACCATCTTCTCCTCGACGGGCTTGGCCTCTCCGCCTTGGAGCTGAATGGGGGTGGCCGCGCCCAGGGTGCCGCCCGGAGCGAAAACGATGACGTCCGCAGCCAACGAAATCAGCGCCCCCGCGCTGATGGCTCGGTGATTGACGAAGGCGACCGTGGGCACGCGAGACTCGAGCAACACATCGCGGATCTTCACCGCGGCATCGACTCGTCCGCCAAAAGTGTCGACGTCGAGGATGAACGCCACAACGTTCGGATCTTGGTAAAGACGTTTCACGAACGGAGCCAGCCCCAGATCGATCGTCCCCTCGATGGGAATCACGACGACCTTGCGTCCTCGGCCATCTTCGCTGTCGAGCGGCCGTATTCGGCTCGCCGTCGACGTCTTGACCTCGGCCTTCGGTGCGCCGGAGTCCTCTGGCTTCGCTGACGCGACCAAGGACCAGAGGAATAGGACAGAGAATGATGCGAGCGTTCGCAAGCCCGAGGAAGGTACTCCAACGTGGCTGGAGCTACAACCGCGGTTCGTCGTTTCGACACGTCGGCCCACCCGAAGGTGAGTTTTCGCCGACCGAAAACGTGCCACAGATCGAATCATCACGATTACAGCGCGGCCGACGGGCCGATGACAAGTCCAGGCAACTCATCTTTGGCCGGCGAAACTCACGATCCCGCTCCTCACCTGTCACTGGCTCGGGATCACGAAGAGCTGACCGGTCGACGCCGAGGCGACGACGATATCCGTTCGGGTGTCTCCATCGAGGTGCGCGCAGGCCAGCACGCCGCCCCTCGCTCCAGCCGGCAGCTCGATGCGGACGGGTGGAAAGGACAAGCTTCGCGTGAAAGGAGATCCGTACAGCACGGCCACATCAGAAGCCTCGGAGGAGGCCAAAGCCACGTCTTCCGCTCCGTCTCCGTCGAAGTCGCCATGACAGAAGCCGTCCGGACGGAAGTCGAGCGCGTAGCGGAAACAGGGTCCACTTCCGCGCTCCTGATTCGGGTCCAATGGCTCCCGGATGAAGAGACCGGCGACACCACGAATCGGGCTTCCTGACTCGAGGATCGGGCACGTCCGACCTAAGTTCGCGTACTCATCGGACACAGTGTCGGCATTTCGCGCATACCAGACGACGCTGTTTTCGGAGCTTCCAGCAAAATCTCCAATACCTACTCCGTCGACGGGCGAGATGACGTAAGGCCGCTCCGTCCATCGAAGGCCTCTCCGATCGGTGAAGAAGTCCAGCCCCCCGTCGGTGGCGACGACGATGTGAAAAGCTTGCTCGCCGTCGTCGCCGGGCACCACACCTGCCGCCACTCCCTTTGGGATCTGTCTGGCTGCGCCGTAGGTGCCTATGAGCAGCCGCTCCGGCACCAGGCACCCACAACTATCCGCATAGGAACATTCGACGGCGGCGTTGTCGAGGCAGCGGCACCACGATCGAGTATTCTGGCCTTCCTTGTCACAGCTGAGCTCGGGCAAGTGACATTGAACCGGATCAACAAACCCGGCGCCCCCGGTGTTGGAGAGATTCATCAACACGTCGATCGTTCGCACCTCGGAGACGCACACACCGGTCTCGTCGATGCCACACCTCGCGCCGGCACACTCACATCGTTCGGCGGGCGGACAGCCGCACTCTTCAGGGTGAGTCTCGCAAGTGTCCCGTGTGTACGACGAACAATCGAGGTACAACGCACACCTTCGCGTGTTGACGGAGCGCCCCTGCGAGACGACGAGCAGGCTCGAGTAGTCCTCGTCGGGCGAGCCTTTCCAGCTCGTGAGCGCGACGGCGTTCGAGGACGTCAACAGCAACCTCTGGCCAAGCGAGAGCTCAGGACCGGTGAGCAACACGAGCTCACTGCCCTCACACGTGCGATCCGCACACTCACCCCGGCGGCTGTTGAGAATGGCAACGTCCTCTCGACTCCTTCCGCCGCCAATCCCGGGCGCGAGCTGGCCGACCCACAGATCAGCGGGCGCTGTTCCGTACGCCCCGAGATCGTGACTCGTGGATCGATCTGGCCTCACGACATCCTCCACGATGACCAGCCCAGATTTCCCGAGCGGTGACACCGCGTCCCGGCCAGCTCGACACCCACCCTCGGATCCAAGACAGGTCAACACCAACACATCGAGCTCAGGACCCCCGCGGACATCACCGACTCTCGCGGCCACGGGAACACCATCGCCGAGGGGCAAAGGTCGTGCGAGCAACTCACCCATCCCGACGGGATCGAGCTGGGCAAGCCGATAAGTGACTCGCGACGCGCGCTCTCGAGCCTCGAGGTCGACCGAACCCAGCCCCTCGTAGAGCGCCGGGACGTTGGCCACGACTGTCCACTCCCCCTCGGTCCTCGGGACCTCCACATGGACCGCCGCGAGTCCCTCCGTGCTCGTGAGGACTTGCACCTCCACACCAGGAGGCCGTCCATCCAACCTGAGGCTGCTCGACGCAAAGCTGACGACGACTCCCGGCAGCGGATGCCGAAGTCTGGGATCGGCGGGCGACCTCGCGTCCACCAGCGCCACGAGCGGAGAGAATTGGGTCGAAGCCCCGAGCACTGCGGCTTGGCGGTCGCCTTCCACGATCAGGATACGTCCGCGCTCCGGAACGACGCGATGAAGCCAGACCTTGGGACGAGCCTCTCCGAGGATCTCCACACAACCTTCGACGAGTAGATTCGAATCCGCTTGGGTGCCGTCGAAGCCCAGCGCGAGAGCGACCGGTTGATGACTCACGACTGCGCCCACGTCCGGAGATTCGAAAGGAGGCTCGAGCGTCAGCCGAACAGCTTCACCGAGCACGTCACCGAGTGCGTCACCGAGTACGGCTCCGGAGCTCCCGATTCTCCCAACGACGTCCTCACAGCTCGTCGTATTCGGGAAGAAGAACACGTCTGCGCGCTGAGTGGCACCCCGAAGAGGCTCGTTGGGAAACCGCAGATCCAAATGAACGACTCGCCGCTCCGATTCGGACTCGTCACACGGTCCGCAGCTCGAAATCAGGAGAGCCCCAAGCGCGCGAGTAACTCCCGAAAGGGCGCGGGCGCCCTGCAGACGAGTCGCACGGATCTCATCAGTCCCGAGCTTCATCGTCGTTCCCGGGTCAAAACGGGTTTCGTCTTTCTCCCACGATGGAAGCCTTCACAGCATGGAAACCTAAAGTCATCGACCAAGCATCCGCCATCTCCGGACGTTGGCCACAGGAGGCCGAGTCTCGTCCGCGAATGGGGAGGATGGTCGTCATCGATCCAGGCGCGCACGACTCACACGAGCGCGGACCGTCGTAGCACCTCCAAGCTCCATCGGCAAAGTCATACTCGATCCGCTCGAGCCCGTCTCCATCGAGGTCGAGGTCAGGCTGAATCCAGCTCCATCCCTCGGACAACACACGCGCCGGCCACTCATCACATTGGTCAGTAGAGTCGCACCAGGCCTCGTAGGCCCCGGTGACGGCGGCGATCGGCAGGGCACCTGCGAGCACGCCAGATGCGCCGACTCCCGTTGGGTCGGGCCTCAGCCGGATTTGTGCGCGTACGAGCTCGACCTCGACGGCGAGCGGGGGGTCGTAGGGCGAGCGGAATCGGGCTTGGATCGGACTCGTAGACTCGACGATACCTGCCTCCGCTCGCGCAGGAAACTGGATCGTCGGCCGAACCTCACCGTTCGCCTCGAGCTGATGAACTGCCAAGAACTCGCAGCATGTCGACTCACCCGGGAGCAGCTCGAAGTCATTCGTCGGATCCGCCGGCTCGTCCGAGTCCTCGGCACGGTATACCTTCACCGTAAGGGATGAATCCAGCGGGGCGCTCTGGTCGTACCCAACGACCTCGACCAAAGTCCGCAGCTCGCCGTTCGAGAGTCGCGTGTAGAGAGCCTCCGACGCCGAGCCAGGAAGCCCCGCGAGCACATTGTCGTTGCAGTTGAGCCCCGTCCGGCAGTCTCCGTCGATGTCGAGCTCATGGGTCGGGTCGAACCACAAATCGGACACCGCATACACCTGGCCGACACCCGCTGGCTCGTTCCAGCCGTCATGAGCGCAGGTCGATCCGGACGACAGCTCGGCGACGCGACAAGCTCCGTCCTCACAGGACTTGGGTGTGCAATCTCCCTCACCGCAACCCATACCCTCTCGGGCTGGGGCGTGCTCGCACTGAGTTCCATCGACACACCGATCTTCGGTGCACGAGTTCGAGTCATCACAGCCCGCGTCTTCCCGCAACACGACGCAACCCTCGGCAGGAATACACACGCTCCTGGAACATGGCTCGAAGACGCTCGGACATTCGATCGTCTGTCCTTTGCACCGACCCTCCACGCAGCGTTCGTGGCTCGTACACGCGTTCGAATCGTCACACTCGCCTTCGCGCGTCGGAAAAATACATCCCGCCCGTGGATCGAGGACGTCGTCTGTGCACGGATTCTCATCGTCACAGACCGGCTTTGGCAGCACGTCGGCGGTCAGGACGACCGAGGCGTTCGCATCCCCGGTAATTCGAAGCTCCGACCGAAGCGGACCCTCCTGGGCCGCATGAAGCTCCACAGGCACCGTTTCGGTGCGATGGACCGCGATGGTAACGTCGACAAGCGCCGCGCGAAACGGTGAGTCGGTCGACAATTTGAGGACGAGCGGAACAGACCCTCGGTTTTCGAGAGCGACCGACGCGGTGTGGATTCGGCCGACAAAAGCGGGCTCGAACGCGAGCCGTTCAGGGGTCGAAAGCCGCGCCTCGAGCGCTTGGAGCGCCGAGGAGCCGCAGCCTGTCGCGATCGTCGAGAACGCCCAAGCCAAGATAAAATATCCACCGGCGGTCGACCGCATCAAAGCGCGGAACTTGACCGGCTCGGGGTCAAAGATCAAGCCTGCTCCCGCCAGCTCTCCTTATTAATTAGCGCCACGAACCCCTCCACACGCCGCGCTTCCAGTGCCCCACCCATAGAGCGAGAACCAGACGAAAGCACCGCGTTGACTCCGGTAGCTACCGTAGCTACCTTCGGTAGCGTGCACGTCGGAACCAAAGAGCTCAAGAACCGGCTCAGCCACTACCTGAGACTCGTCGCGAACGGTGACTTCATCCAGGTGACCGATCGGGGGAAGATCGTCGCGGAGCTGCGTCCCGTCTATGCGGACCCAAGCAGCGAGGCCGAAGCGCTTCGTGACCTGGAGGCCGAGGGGCTGATGGTGATCGGAACCGGAGCGCACGAGGACTTCTCGCCTCTGCGGATGAGGAAGCGAAACGCTGGATCAGCCGCGGTCATCGAGGACCGTCGTTGATCCACTACTTGGACACGAGCGCGCTGATGAAGCGCTATGTGACGGAGACCGGCTCGTCAGAGGTACGAGGTCTGTTCCGCCGCAAAAAGGCCGTGGCCGCGGCGCGAATCGCATACGCGGAGCTCATCGCCGCTACGACCAGACTCCACCGTCAGGCGGACTTGACCGCGATCGCGCGTGACAGGATCCTCGATCGGATCGACATGGACTTCGAATCCATGAGTGTGGTGGAGCTTCGCCCGGTGATCATCCTCCGAACCCGCGATCTGCTCCTGCGGCATCCGCTCCGCGGCTATGACGCCGTGCATCTTGCGGCTGCGCTCGAACTCAAGAATCGTGGTGCGTCTGTCAGCTTCTGGTGCGCCGATGGACTGTTGATCGATGCCGCGACGAAAGAAGGTTTGCATTCCGTTCATTTCGGAGCGCAGTCAAGGTCACGGTAGGCAGCGCCAACTTCGACCCGCGACCTTTGTGGTTTCAGCGTGGTCACGAACTTCCACGGACGTGTACTTAGGGAGCCGTCAACAGCAACTACCGTAAAGCAGAAATTTCCTCCTCTGCGCCGCTCCCACCATCAACCAATTCACGATCCTCTCCACAAAAAGCGCTTCCCTACGCCATGGTGCCATGCCAAGGCGGTGACGTCGGACGGGCTTGACCGCCTCGCCTTCAAGGATCAAGCCTCCCCCCGATGGTTGTCCACTCGAGCCCGCTTCGCGCGCGTGCCTACGTCGCCCTCGGATGGGCTGTGCTCGCCGGATGTGATGGCGAGCAGGTCGGTCAGCTCCACTCGCTGATCGAGCTGCGAACGGAAGCGCTCGACTTCGGCGAAGTCTTCACGGGTGGGTCGAAGACGAAACCCATCTTGTTTCAGTCGTTCGGTGATGCGCCGACCCGAGTTGCCGGGAGCACCGAAGCCCCGTTCGAGGTCCGGGGTTGGAGTTGGGTGAACGCGGGCAACACCGGCCAGCTCGAGCTCAGCTTCGCTCCCGCGGAGACGGGCCCTTTCTCGCGGGCCGTGAACATCACCACCGACGCCGAAAATCTGCCCACCGCGATCGTTCGCGCCAGCGGAGTCGGCGCCCCACACCCGGCCTGCGACGATGGTCTGCAGTGCACCAGCGACGCCTTCGATCCGATCGCCGAGCGCTGCGTCTCGGAGGAGCGTGAAGGGTCCTGCGACGACGGCTCCGCGTGCACCTACGACGACTCCTGCGACGATGACGAGTGCGTCGGGGAGGCCGTGGATTGCGACGATGACGACCCATGCACAGTCGACTATTGCGACCCGAGCTCGGGCTGCGGCCATTCGCCTGCGCCGCCTTGTGACGACGAAAATCCGTGCACCGACGACTTCTGTGTACCCTTCGAAGGTTGTGAGACGCGAGATCGGGACGACGGAAGGTCGTGCGGACCGCGAGACGGTTGTCGATCCCTTCATGTGTGTTATGGCGGCTCGTGTTACTTCCTCGAAGGTTCGATCTTGGACGGAAAAGCGTCCTGCGAGGATGGCGACGCCTGCACCCTCGGCGACCTGTGTTTTGACGGCGAGTGCAGGCCAGGCGAGAGGATATTTCGACCGACTCCTGAGCTCGCAACCCTACCGCTGCGCGGCTCCAGCGATGGCGTGATCTCGAGCTCGGGAAACTTGGCATTCCTGAGCAACACACGCGTTCGCACGTCCACGCTCTTTCGCGGGCTACTCACTCTCGCGGCTCCGCAGCCTGGCCTCCCGGTCCTCCATGAGGTCGAAGTGGAGCTCGAGGGGGATGCCAAGCTCGTGCCGCTCGAAGCCGGAGGTCTGGCGATCTTCGACGGCACGCGCTGGATCGAGGCCGATTCAGAGCTGTCGATCGTCGGACGGAGCTCGATGGAGCCCGCCACCTTACTGTCCAGAGACCCGCTGATCGTCGCTCGCGAGAATCGAGTCTTCGAAGCCGATCGCTCCTTTTTGATCCCGGGCTCCATAAGAGACGCCTCGTCGCACGGCGGTCACCTGTATGTGGCTTCCGACGAAGGACTGTTCATCGACGGCGCCTTGGAAGGCCCGCCCGTGCTTCGGATCGCGGTTGGATCTCGCAGGGTCACAGCCGTCGAGAGCGAGGTTCTCATCTCGGACGGCCGGCATGAAGATCGACTCGACGTACGAGATATCCGCGACGTCGCAACGAATGACTCGTACGTCGTCATTCTAGATGCTCGCGGGCTCAGAGTCCGGGGCGAATCGAGTGAGAGTGAGCTTGCACTCTCCACCACGCGCGAGGCTCGGTTGGAGCTCCGCGAGTCCACGGTCGTCGTGTTGGATCGAGGCAGCCCGGCCCTCGCGTTCCTGCTCACACCCTCCCTGCGACTTCTCTCAGGACCCAACATCGGTTTCGCGGGCCACACCACTTTGGACCCACTCTCGAGAACCGTGTACGTGGGCTCCAAAAACAGCATCCGCGTGCTTCCGGGCCCGCGCCCACTCGAGCCTTGGGAGCCCTCCTTCGGTGGCGGAACCTTGTTTGCCGGGACGAGCACGCGGGGGATCGTGCTGGGAAGATACGGGAGCTCTCCGCCTGTGATCCTTCGAGCAGAAGGCGACGCAGACTCCGTCGAGCTCATGGATATCCGAAATGAGAGCGCGCTCTTGGTGAGTCGCCACTTGGGACGCTCCTCGTCTTCGATCTTCGGAATTCTTCCCGCTTCGATTCATCGTTTCCTGGAGCCTGATTCTGGCCGCGTGAGGGTCACGGCGTGGGACATGTCAGGCGAGACGATCGTGGACGGCCTCCCAGGCGATCGGCCTGTGGCCATCGTTCAAACGCCCCGCTTGGTGCGAGTCGTGGAGGAGCTCGACGGCGACCGCCGTGTCGACGTTTTTGGTCTCGATTTGAACCTCGCGCTGAGTGTGACTTCCACCCAACCGCTCACTTCCGTGTTGGCCGACTCGTCCGTCGCGTTGTGGGTCGCCGGGGATCGGCTGGAGCTCATGGATCTCGAACAAGTCCCCGCCCAGAAGCTCTGGTCCCTGTCGCTCTCACGTCACGGCATTTCTGCGCTGGAGCTTGGTCAATGGACCCAAGGATTTGCATACGGCCAGGCGACGACCAGAGGCGGACCCAGCCTGGTCGTCATCGACGTTTGGGCGGCCACGATCGACTTCGTGCCCATCGATCCGTCCGAAGGAGCGCTCCGCCACGGACTCGGACTGAAAGGGTCCATGTTGGTACCTCACGGCGGTGGAGTCTCCATCGTCAGTCCGCCCTGCCGGTGACTCACCTCGCGACCTCCAGACACGAGCTGCGAGTCGACTCGGCGACCTGACCCGATTGACAAGCAGTCGCGTTCGTTACAGGATTCGTGTGTACTCCAACAAAGGCAGGTCTGTGTGAGCGAGCAAGAGAAGCCGCAAGTCGAAAAAGAACCCACGAAAGAAGACGAATCGAAGGACGAGGCGGAGCTGACCGTCGACGAGCTCGCCGCAGCCTCGGGCGGAGTCTCGATCGGCGTGATCGCGACGATTTCGTACTCCACTCCCATACTGGGAGGCCTGGCCAACGGGGCGTACAGCGGTCCACAGCTCGATCCGGCGCTCGTTCGAGGACTGGTGAGCTACTGAAGCGCCTCGCCGAGGTGCTCGGCGAGCTCCGCCAAGCGCCCCCGAAGGGCGTCCGCCTCTCTACGCTCGCGCTGTTCGTCGATCCGCTCCCCGAGGCACATCGCGTGAGCGCCGAGCGCGCCTTCGAAGGACCCAACCTACGCGGAACGCTCGATGCGCGCGTGCTGAGTCTGGGGCTGGGTTCGGCTCTCGGTAGGCTTCCCGAGGCGATCCACAGATACTTCGAGGGCCCCACGCCGTTCGCGTCCAGGTCCGGCAAGCTGGCCGGCGAGCTGGCCGTGTTGCGCATGGCGCTGACGAGGCTGCCCCAGCCGCTCCCGACTCGAGCGATGCACACCTTGGCCGAGCGGCTGCGCGTCGTGATGGAGAGCCCTGACTTCGACGTAGCCGCCCCCGAGGAACGCCTGGCGATCTTCGCGGGCGCGCTGCAGTTGTTTCAGGAGTTTCGCTCGCCCGCCTTCCGAACCTGGCTCGACGACTCTGCGCCCGTTCGGTCGATCTACCACCGGCTCCTCGACGAACTCTCAGCCGGCAACAGCGTCCGCGATTTGGACTCACCAAAGCTCCGCCACGTCCTAGGCTTGTATGATCTCACCTTTCACCTGTGGTTCGCCTTCCTGAGTGACTACACGGGCGATCAGGCGGCGATTCGGACCTCCGTCTGCCGTCCGTTCGCGCGCGCGCTCGATCGGCTGCTAGGGCCGCCCGCGCCGCGTCGCCGAGCTCGCGCCAAATCCAGGCGCATTGGAATCCTCGCGTTCCATATCTCGACGACTGGTCACTACTCTCCCGGCCGAATGACTCAGTCCCTCGCGCTCGGTCTGCTCGCGGTGCGCGCGCGTCATGACATCGAACACCTGAGTTGCTACTCGATCCTCACCGCCGAACCGGAAGCCAGACAGGAGCTGGAGGCCGCAGGCGCTCGCGTATTCGAAATTCCGAAAGACCGGGGCCTCGAATACCTCGCGGAGCGGGCGCGCGCGGACGAACTCGATCTGTTGATTTACGACCTGTTTCTTGGACCGTCCATGGCGCTCGCAGCTCGCAGGCTCGCCCCGATCCAAGTCTACTTCTCGTCGGGCTTCGCTCAACCCATGACGCCCGGCCTCGATGCGTACCTTCTGGTCGACAATCATGCTCCGGCCTCGGAGCTGGAGATCGACGAGGATCGCGCCATCGTGATCCCGATGCCCATCTCGCGCCGGTTTCTGTCTCCGGAAGTGAGCACTACCTCTGTGGAGGCGGCCCGCCTCGCCCTTCGGCTGCCTGCGGGTAGCTTCGTCTTCGGAAACTTCAGTCGCTTCGAGAAATTCGGAGCCGAGTTCATCCGCTGCGCCGCCGAGATTCTCGAGCTCAACCCTGCTGCGGTCCTCCTCCTTTGTGGCAGAGGCGATCGAGGCCCGAGCGGCGAAGCGTTTCGTGAGCTCGGAGTTGCCGATCGCACGCGCCTTTTGGGGCAAATCGACCCTCACGTCTATGGGCAGCTCCTCGACGGGTTCCTCGACAGTCACCCGCTGTGCGGCGGTCTGAGTCCGCTCGAGGCCCAAGCCAAGGGGGTCCCGGTCGTATTCATGTCCTCGCCAGGTGTGCGGGCGATAGAGAAGCAACGAGATCCTGCGCTGATCGCCTCTTCCGAAGCCGAGTACGTTCGCCTCGCGGGTCGGTTGGCTTCGGATGGTGCGTGGCTGAGCGAACGGAAAAGCGTCGCACGAGCCGTCGCCGATCGCTGCACGAACCTCGAGCGACCTGCCGATTCGTTCCTCGGTGAGGCGTTCCGCCGCGAGTCAGCCGGGGTCATTTAGGCCCTCCTGACCGTACTCACCTCCGACGGATGATCCTCGCCGGAACCCCGCCGATCACGACGTGGTCGGGGAAGTCACCCTTCACCACGGCGCCCGCCGCGACCTGAGTCTCGCGACCGATCGTAGTCCCCGGCAGAATGCACGCTCCGATTCCGACGTCACAGCCGTCCCCGAGCTCCACGGGTAGGAAGACCAAGGGTCGACGAAGAATGGGACCAGGTCCCCCGTCCTCGTGATGACTCGTGATGATCTTGACGCCGGGACCGAGACCGACCTCCCGGCCGATTGTGAGTCCGCCTGCCGAGTGCAAGAAACACTGCTGCCCGATCCACGATCCCTCGCCAACCCTCATTCGATTCAGGTGGTAGCCTTTGAGGATCGAGTCATGACCTACGTACACTCGGTCCCCGAGCTCTATGGTCTCTGGATGGAAGATTCGCACTCCTTCCTCCAACACGACGTCCAGCCCTAGGTGTCCGAGTTGATCCAACGAGAATCGCCCCGTCCCGTGGCTGTGCGGAATCTTCATGAGCTCAGCTCCGCGACGAGCGCTTCGACGACGACCTGCTGCTCGTCTCGTTTCAGCCCTTCGTACATGGGCAGGCTGAGCGCTCGCTCCGCGATGTCGTCGGTGATTGGAAAATCACCGAGACGATGGCCGAACCTCCGAAAGTACGAGGTGAGCGGAACGTGGACGGTGCCAATCTGGACTTCGACACCACGCCCTCGGAGCGATCGAATGAGGTTGGCCCTCGTCCCGGACCACGCGGGAGGCAGGAGCACGACATAACTCTGGAAGGAGTGCCCACCTCCGATCGGTTCGACCGGAGCTCGAATCGCGGAGCCGCGCAGAAGTCTTTCGTAGGTGACGGCGAGGGCCCTCCTGCCATCCAGGAGGCGTCGGAGCTTCCCAAGCTGGCAAACACCCAGGGCGGCCTGGATTTCGGTCATTCGGAAATTGTAACCAGCCTCGCAGAAGTCAGGTGCCTCGGAGTCGGGATCCAGGCCATGATTCCGCAGGGCGCGCGCTCGCCTGACTACGTTTGGGTCGTTCGTCACGATGGCTCCACCTTCGCCTGTCGTGAAAGTCTTGCGAGGGTGAAAGCTGAAGCAACCCGCCACGCCGAACGAGCCGGCGGACGCCCGCGAGCTTCCCATCGCGAGCGTCGAGCCGAGAGCGCAGGCTGCGTCTTCGATGAGTGCGACGCCAGCCTGTTGCGCGAGCGGCTGGATCCGCGTCATGTCGGCCACTGCTCCAAAGGCGTGCACAGGGATCACGGCCTTGATGCGCGGATTCTCATCGAGGGTTCGGGCAAGGCTCTCGGGGTCGAGGTTGAAAGTGGACGGTTCGATATCGACGAAGACCGGGACCGCTCCGTTGCGAACGATCGCGTTCGCCGTGGCCGGCCATGAGTACGCTGACGTCGCGACGTGGTCGCCCGGCCGAACTCCGGCCGCCTCGATGGCGATCATGAGCGCGGCGGTTCCGCTGGATACGGCGACCGCAAAAGCGAGCCCTGATTCATGGGCCACCAGGCGCTCGAACGCTTGGACGTGCTCTCCTTGAACCAACCTCCCGCTTCGCAGCACCGCTTCAACGGCCCGAAGCTCTTCATCGCCGATGCAGGGTCGCGCGAGAGGAATCATGGCGTCTGCGCCGAACCGCTCGCGAACGCCTGCGCGGTACGGCGGATCCCTTCCTCGAGATCGACCTTGGCTTCGAATCCCAGCAAGTCTCTGGCCTTTCTCACCGCAGGAACGCGGAGCTCGACGTCGACGTAGCTCTTCTCCGAGAAGATGATCGGACTCTTCGACTTCAACACGGATACCACGGTATGGGCGAGGCCGTAGATCGTGGTGACCGCCCGCTGATTACCGAGGTTGAACGACTCCCCGATCGCGCGAGGATTGGACATCGCCAACATGAGACCTTCGATCAAGTCGTCGATGAAACACCACGCCCGGATCTGAGTACCATCCCCGTGGATTTGCAACGGCTCGCCGGCGAGCGCGCGGAGCACGAACGTCCGGATTGCGCCGCCACCGACCTGTCCGGGGCCATAAATGTTGAACGGCCGGACTACACACACCGGCAAGCCCCGCTCCTGAAAGTAGGCCATCGCGAGATGCTCGACCGCGAGCTTGGACACCGCATACGTCCACCGAGCCTCGCCGACGGTACCGAACGTGGTCGGGTCCGCCTCGGACGCCATGAACGCCTGCGGTCCGAAGACCTCGCTGCTCGAGAAGCACAAGACACGTTCGACGCCTTCATGGCTCGCCAGCTCGAGGACGTTCGCGGAGCCGACCATGTTGACTCGCATCGTTTCGACCGGGTTGGCGATCACCGTGTCGATGCCCGCGATGGCCGCGCAATGAACGACGATCTGCGGTCGACGCCTCATCACGACTCGGAGCCGATCGACGTCCAGCACGCTCCCCTCGATGATCTCGAGGTTGGAGTGATTCTTGAAAGTGCGGCTGTCGAGCGCGTTTCGAAAGAAGCTGTCGAACACGACGACTCGATTTTGCTCGAGGAGCCGGCCCGCGAGCGTGGACCCGATGAAGCCGGCGCCGCCTGTGATGAGTATGTTTTTTCCGGCGACAATGCTCATCGGCTCGGTTATGAGAGACTTCCTGGTCCGAGTCAACGCCGTCCAGTGAGTTATCGGGCGCCCTGATTCACGGGAGAGTCTAGCGGGTCCAACTCGAAGAAGTACGTGTCGTCGAGCGGCGTGGGGTCCGCGAGCAGCCCCCCCACATCCCCACCGAACATCACGAGCGCATCCGCCAGGGCGTGCTCGTACTCATGCTCGTGCTCGAAATCGCCAGGATCGAGCACGAGCACGAAGGAGTAGCGGGCAGGTCAGGAGTCGAGGCCGCGCCAAAGCCGTGACACGACCCACTGATTTATGCTGACTCCGTCGCGCTCGGCCGCTTCCGCCAGACGCTCGTGAAGAGAAGTTGGCATGCGCACGGTGATTTTCCCGGAGGCGTTTAGCCTAGGCGGCGGTGGGACGGCCTCACCGCGCTCGATGGTCTCGGTCAGCCAGAGCTCGACAGCCTCCAGGCCAGCCTTCAGCGCCTCCTCGATCGTGGCCCCGTGGGTCACGCATCCCTCGAGCGCAGGCGCTCGAACGATGAAGGACCGGTCCTCAGCGGACCAGCGGACCACCAACTGGTACTCTCGAGGGTCAGGACTTGGCCTTTTGGATCGACTCGTCGACGGCCTTTTCTTGGTACGGCTTTGCATCGTCACCCTCTTTCCCGGAGAGAATCAGGACGGCCCCGGACGGATGTCGCCACTTTCGGTGCGAACCCTTGGCGGCCGTTCGAACGAATCCAGCATTCGCCAGATCACGTTCGAGTTCCCGGATTCTTCTCGGCACGGGAGATAGTGGCACGGGCGCCACCATCGATCAACTCGGTCGCTGCGAGGAGGCCGCGACTCAGCGCCCGACGATAAGCCCAACAGGAAGGCCTCGGCGCTGGCCGAACGTGGGAGCGGTCAATAGCGACGCAGCGGTATTTGCTCCCGGTTACTCGCTTTGATCTCACTGGGGAGAGCTGCACCGCACCGTAGCCCAGCCGCGCTCAGGGTTGCCCGGCGGATTCGAGCTCCAGGGGAAGCTGAATTTCGAGACGTAGCTCGGGCTGGTCGGCAGTCACTTCGAAGACGTGCCGGTGAACCCAGGACTGAATTTGGAAGAAGGCAGTGTACGTGCCGGGGCGGACTTTGGCGAAGCGCGGCGGGTCGCCGGTCGCGAACGAATACTCCAGCCCGGCGCGCTGGACCTCGTCTGCCCGACCGATGACGCCCGGGGCGAACCACGAGTTAGGCGTGACCGGGCTGCCGTCGGCATCTCGAACGCTGATGAACACGTCGACCCCGGCGACATCCTCGGCGAGCAACACCTCGGTGATTTCTTCGGACCCAACCGTGACAGTGACGGGCCCGAATCTCCGCCCCTCGACGTTGCGACCCTCGAGTGTATGGAGTCCCGACGCAAGGACGAGCGCCTTGAAGGCTCCCGCCGCATCACACTCGGCGTGGTGCCGACCCTGTCGGTCGAAGACGCTCGCGCCGATGACCGGCCGTCCATCGGCGCCCACCACCCGGCCGGAGACCTTGATTCCAGCCTCGAGCCGAAGGATGATCGGGCCACTTTCGGCGCCCACGGTGAGTTGCTTCGAGCTGCCGGTCGCCGAGCTCGCGACGAGAGTCACCGCGCCGGGCGGCGCACCCGTCAAGGTGAACGTGCCGTCGGGAAGCGTCACTGCGTTGTCACGGTAAGTTTGGCCGGCGTCGGACGCACTCACCACGGCCCGCGCGGCGGGTGCGCCATCCGGGAGCAGGACCGTGCCTTGGAGCGATCGCTCGCGCAAGAGCGTGATAGGGGGGAGCTCGAGCTCGGACTTCGATCCCGGGCTCGGCACCGCGACCGACTTTGGCCGAAACCCGTCTGCTCGGACATAGAGGCTCGATCCGGGTCGCACCGAGGCCTGGAACCGACCATTCTCCTGAGTGATCTCGTGGCCAGCGTAAGCTTCCGCGATCGGCTTCCCAGACTCGTCCTGAACGACGCCCCGGACGGTGAAGTTCGACCGAATCACCAGCGCCACGCGATCGGTTCCGGATCGCACGCGAGCTCGGTTCGACTCGCCGGACGACTTTCCGCGACGGAGCTGCGCGGACATCGTGTAGATGCCCGGCCTCAGATCTTTGAGCTCGAAGCGCCCTGCGCCGTCCGTCTCGGCCCTTGCGTAACCTACCGACTCGCCGTCTTCGCGAACGCCGCCATGGGCTTCGACCTCCGCACGGAATATCGGAGTTCCGCTTTCATCGCGCACTGTCCCCGTGATTCGATCTCCAGCGGCAAATCGGATCGTGAGGACGAGCGGCTTGGCACTCTCGACTCGGACGTCTCGGCGATCGACGTGAGCAGGAGCGAACCTCGTCTCCATCGCGTACGGCCCGATCGGTACGCCCTCGAGGAGAAAGGTCCCGTCCTCCTTGGTCTCGCCGCTGAAATTGAGTGACCCAAGCGAGTGATCCTCGGAGATTGAGTCCGAGGGAGAGAGAATGAGACTGGCTCCGGCCGCAGGCTTGGCGTCCGGGAGCAGGACGAGGCCCGTGACCACGCCAGCGCCCTCCAGGGTGAGCTTCAGATCTTCGGCGGGAGCGACGATGCCGAAGGGCTTCTGTTTTCCGCGGCCCGTCACGATGATCCGCCCGGGCCCAGCCTTGGCGTTTTCGAACGAGAAGCGTCCGTCCGCGTCGGATTGAGCGACCGAAACGCCCTGCCACCGTTTGTTTGGCGCTCGCGCCTCGCGCTGTTCGAGGTACGCCTTGATTCTCTCTAGCTCCTCCTTCCGGCCGTCCGCTTCGAGTTGAGCAACGACCTGCTGCATCCGCTCGTGTTGCTCTCTTGCGACATCGATCTCAGCTTGAAGCGACAGGGAGACGTTGGCGGCGGGTCGACCGTCGGCCTGAGTCACCATGCCGGCCACTTGCGCCCCTCTTACGAGCACCAGCTCGATCGTGCTCGGCTTGCCGCCGTCCGAGCTGCCCTCCGTCTTCACTGTCCCTTGGGCACGAAGGTAACCTTCGAGCGCGGCATTCAGGGAACAGGAAGCGCTCGTGACCTGAGTCTCCGCAACACCCTCCAGATCGGTACGGAGCTCGAGACCTCGATTGCCGCAGTAACCGTTGACCGCGACTCCGGCGAGCGGCGCTCCCTCGTCGTCGACCGTCTTTACTCGAAGGGTCTTGGCGTCCTCGAGCTTCAGGACCACACCGTCGACATCACCGTCCGACGGCACCGAGCGCTCCAGGAATGCCACGCCCGCCCCGGAGCGCGCCTCCAATCGAAAAAACCTGTCGCGCACGCCCTCGAAGCCGAATTGCCCGTCCGAGTTCGTCGTCGTCACCATCGGTTTGCCTTCCGACTCTTGCACGAGCTTCACCTCGGCACGCTCGACCGGCTCGTCGCCTTTGACGACCTTGCCGCTGACTTTGCGTCCGGCCAGGAGCTTCTTGAGCTCGACGGGCGCCTCGATCGTCCGAAATCCAGGCGAGTTGAACTCGCAAGTCTTCAGACCGACAACCACCCGGGCGGCCCCCGAGGACTCGATGCGGCTGCCCAACGTCACGTAGCCTGGAAGCGAGGTCGACGTTCGCACGATGGCAAACCGCTTGAACTCACTTACGACCGAACGGGTCGAGACCGCCTGGCCGTTGGTGTAGTCATCGTGTTCGTTGCCGATCATGAATCCGTCACTCCGGCTGAAGTAGAACTTGTAGAGTCGCCCCGACGTCGCAGTCAGGTCGATGCGGTCGGCCGGCTGGCCTCCGAACTCGTCGTCGAAGGGGCCCTCGAACTTCTTGAAATGAGTCGCGTAGTTCTTCTCGATGTGCGGGTCGGCGCCGATGATGATGTCCGGCAGCGCGATCTCGGGCTGGAGTCGTAGCCCGTTGGGATCTTCGATCCAGGCGAGCTCTCCGTCGAAGCCGGTTTCGATGCGTCCGAAGCTCGGGAGGTCCACGACGGTACGATTTCGGCCGGGCACCTCACCCCAGGTCTCGAACGTCCCCTCGAGCTTCATGTCCGGGGCGCTGACGGGCCCGCGGCAGTAAGTCGTTCTCACATCCGAGTCTCCGACGACCTCGGACGCGCGTTCGAAGAGCGCGGCGATCTTGGGTGGCACCGCAGGCGGCTTGCTCGGAGTGGGTGCCACCAGCGGCTCCGGCACCGAGACCGCTTCGGGACTCTCGCAGTCCATCTTGCAGCCCCAAACCAATATCAGCGCGAGCCTCGCGAGCCTCGCCCCCGGATGTCTCCACATGCTCCGTGTCCTCCAGTCACCGAAGATATCACAATCGAAGCAGCCAAGGCGAGGAGGGGTCGATCGGCGATTTTGCGGAGTCTGCATCGTAGACTTGCGGCGGGCCGAAGCTCCGCCAGGGCTCGACGACCGTGCACCTGTCATGACGCTCGACGTTCGAGCTCCGGGCGCCTATGCTCGCCGACGTGCGAGTCGGTCATTCCGGAAACATCCGGCCGGTCGGAGAACAAACTCATCGACGTGCCGAGGACGTGTCATCGGGCGCCGAGCTGGCCAAAGTACGAGCCCAACTCAAGACGAACGAAGCCGAGACCGAGCGCACCGAAGGACAGCTCAAAGAGCTGCGAACCGAGGTCCGCGTCGTCGAGCGAGACCACGCAAAGCTCTCGAAGAAGCTGGGTGAGATCGAGGCGCAGGGAGCGACCTTCGACGTCCGAATCGAGCTCCAGCGCAGGTTGGTGTCGCGCCTCGAAAACGAAGCCGACCGTCCAGCGAACCAGATCGTGTCGGAGGAGCGCGGTCGATGTCGGGACCGCGTGGACCGGATGTCGCAGCGAAAACGCTCTTTCCTGGCTCGAGTCGCTTCAGCGCTCGAGGAGAATGGCGGAGCGCAAGGCTCGAAAGGGCCGGAGCGCGCCCACCATGGGCGGCGCAGGAACCTGAAGGCTCAGGTTCAGGCATTGACCAAAGACGGCGGCGTGACGGCCGGCCTTGGGAAGGACGAAACGAAAGAGCTTCGGACGTGGATGGAGCATCTGAGCACCCACGCTGGAGACGCGGTGACCCTCACGGCCGCCGTCGAGCGCGCCCAAGGAACCGTCAAAGCGGCCGAGGCCTCCGCCAAAGCCGAGATCGCCAAGCTCGCCAAGGCCGAAGCTGCCCTCGCCACCGGAGGCACCAAGGCCCGGGCGGCTTTCGTCCAGGAAACCAAGACCAAGCTCGAAGCCGACGTCAGCGCTCGATCGGATCTCACCCGCCTCGAGCAGAGCTGTCTGGCCGAGCTCATGGGGGCGGAGCACCGACTGCAGGCGTTGATCTCCGTGATGTCGATGCTCGAAGCGCAACAGGAGGCCCGAGCGGCCGAGCGGCAAAGGCTGGAAGAAGAGGCCGCGCGCCTCGACGCCGAGTATCGACAGGCCAAGGAAAAGTTGGAGCAGGACGCTCGCGACGCCGCGGATCGAAAATATCAGAGCGAGCTTCAACAGCTCGATCAACAGCGTCGAATCGACACCGATCAGAGGGCCTTTCAGGCCCGCTCGATCGAAATCGCCCAACAAAAAGCGGCCTCCGCGCTCCGCCAGCTCGAGCAACTCACGGTCTATACTCAGAACATCCAGAAAGACATGTCGGCCGACCAGTCCTACGCCGACGTGCTCACACGAATCTGCGAGGCATGTCAGGAGACCAAAGATCGCCTCCACGAGGTCTTCGAGCAGGCCGACGCGTCCATCGCCACCCTGCGAGCTCAAGTCCGAGAAGCCCAAGGTAGAGAGCAGGTAGAGCACCTCGCGGACGCGGGTATCGCCAATTCCGTAGCGAGCTTCATTCAGGGCATGATCGCCAACGCCGAAGCCAACGACAGCACCGCGATCAGCGTTCCGGTCGGTATTCGAGTCGCCAGCAACAGCATCGCCGGACCGGCGATCGCCGGGATCGAAGCCGCGCTCGACCGAGTCTCGACCGCGATCTTGGAGGGAGACGACGACGTCGAGCGGGCCAAAGCGGCCGTGAGTTGGGGCCTGGGTCACGGCCTCATGCCGCACCCCGATGACTTGGCAACTCTCCTGCGCGCAACCCCAGGCGCCGGCCGCGGCTGGGGCGACAAGCTCGATCAGCTCTCCTATCACCTGTCGGCCATCGATCAGCGCAGCTTCGCCAATACTCAGCTCCAGTCGATCAACGGGCAGGATCGAATCGAGATCATCCGAAACGAGGCGAAAATTCTCGCTGATCTAGGCCCGGACGTGCTCGTTTCGCTCCTGCGCAAGCCCGAAGCAACCGACGTCCCGCCCGCTCCGATGGACCCTGCCCAATTCGCTCGGCTGAATTGGATTTTGGATCAACTCTGGGGCCACGGTGGCGGTCCTTCGCAGGTGGGTGGTGGGTAGCGTGCCCGTGCCCGTGCCCGTGCCCGATCCTAATCCTGCGCGACTCGTCAGCGACAGATCGAGATCCGCAAGAAGCCCTCGAACGCCCGGCTCGTCTGGTCGACGATCGAACGCAGCGGAAGCGCGGCTCCGCTTGCGTCGCGCGCATACGTCAGGATCGCGCGCCCGCTCGGGTTGAGGAGGTAGATCACGTCGCCTGGCAAATCGATCGCGAGATCCGAGTTTCCAGGCGGAAGAGGACCGAGGGTCCGAATCGGCGCCGTCTCATTCGCGGCGGTGCGGTCGTAAACGGAGAGTGTCGAGTCACTCAGCACGAAGAGCTCGTCATGAGTTGAATCGATGGCGAGGCTCCGGATCGCGTGGGCGGGTCCTCGCAGGATTCGAGTCGGATCGATGGCGCCATCCGCGTCGAGCGAATAAGTCGCGATGGCGTTGGGATAGGGCGCTGCCGTCGACGACGAGGCCAACGCAACGAACAGCTCGTCATGAGTCCCGTCGACCGCGAGGCTCGACGCGTACCAGAGTCCGAGGTTCAGCTGCCGAAGCGGATGAGCATCACCCTCCGCCAATCGCGGGAACACCTCGACGGTCGGCCATTTTGGCGCGCGGTTGATTACGAAGATCTCACCAGCCTCGGGCTCGAAAGCCACATCGAGCGGCGCGAAGTCTTCCGGAGCTCGTTTGAGCTCTCGCAGCGCCACGCCCGCTCCCTCCGAGCTTCGCGGAAAGGTCGAGATGGTTCCGGCCTCGAGGTTCCCGAGGAGAATCGTGTCATGTTCGAGATCGCTCGCGAGATCGGGGCCAGCGGTTCCGCCAAAAAAGGCCGCGATCCCGCGAACGGTTGGGACGGGTCCAGTTGCGGACCGCGGCACGGTCCACACCGCGTCGCTGGAAGGAGAAGTGATCAGCAACTCGTCGTTCGCGAGATCCAACGCCAAACCCAGCGCCGCCTGGGCCACGCTCGTCTCCGCAGGATCGGGCTGAACCTTACGTAGCAGGCCTACGACTCCGTTGCCGTCCCGCGGAAACACGATGAGCGCGTGCTCGGCTCCGGGTCCTTGAACCGCATAGATCTCGTCGCGCGCTGGATCGATCGCCATCGCGAGCGGAGTGTAGAAGTTGAGATCTTGTCCGCTCATCGTTCGCAGCGGCGCGCCTGTGCCGGTCGCGGCTCGATCGTATGCTTGTACACGCGCTCCGCCAGACCCGCTGAAGTACACGACGAATTCGTCGTGGACTTCATCGACCGCGATCGCCGCAGGAGGAGGCAGTCCCGAAGGTAAAGTGAGCGTCCGCGTCACACTCGAGCTCCGGTCGTAGGTGACCACGGAGAACGGTCCGCTCTCGTTGCGGCCTTCGATCGCGAGCAGCTCCTGATGGGTTGCATCGAAAGCAAACGCAAAAAATTTCATGGACATCCTCGGTGTTATGGTCCTCGTCGGGCTCGCCGACCCATTCGTCTCGTTTGGGAAGACGTAAATGGCGCTCCCTCGGGTCTGCGCTGCATAGATCTCCGCGTCGATTGGATCGACCGCCACCCAGTCCACGATTCCGGGCACACCTTCGATCGATCGGAGCGGTGCGATGTTCCCTGCTGCGGTCCTCGAGAAGACCAACACCGAGCGCGTGTCTGAATTCGCGACGAAAATTTCGTCATGGGTCGAGTCGACGGCGATGCCGCTCGGCCCGGCGAGCCGTGTGACGTCTCCGAAGCTGCGAATCGGCGGATCGCTCCGCTCCTGAGTCGCGCGGAAGGCAAGGACTTGCCGGTTTGTCCGGGACACACAGAGCTCCCGAGCGCTTCCGCCGTCCTGTCCAACAGACGCGTCCTCGAGCCCAGCGTCGTGTCCGCTCGCCGCATCGATCACGACGCCCGCATCAGAGTCGCTCTGCTGATTTTCCGGACCGGAAGCGCAAGAGGCAACAGCGAGCAAGAGGACGAGGAGCAGCGGGGGACGCGACAAGGTGAACACGAGGTCGAGAGCGCATGCGCAACTCTCCACGTCAAGTCATCGACGAGAAGCACCCTCGAATCGAGATCCCGGGCGCTCGATGTCGGCCAAGCCGTACTCACTTCTCGAAAAGAACCGGGTGCAGCCGGGCCTGGATCTGAGTGCGCTGCGGGAAAGTTGGTCGAAGAGAAATAGATATAACGCCGCCTTGCGGCGATCGATCGGTGTGCGACGCGTTGCCGTT
>CAYXDO010000160.1:0-24834 GCA_964463485.1 uncultured Myxococcales bacterium
ATATTTCCGATTTGGTTGTCGCAAACCAAATCCAATCTCCCGCAGGCTGCTAGGGAGGTCCCGCAAGTTCGTGACCGCCGGAGAAACCACAGAGAGCACAGAGCCGAAGCCCACAGAGCACACAAACGATGGAATGAGCGCTCTGCGTCCTCTGTGGTTTCAGCATGGTCACGAACTTCTGAGGACGTGGTCTAAGTGGCTCGCTCTGCGGCGGCTCGTACTGCGTCCGCGGCCAGCACTCCGACGATGTGATTTCGATACTCGGCCGAGGCCCACAGGTCGGTCCGGCAACTCACTCCGTGTTTCGAGCAGATCTGCGACAGATCGGCGGACGCTTCCATGCCCGAGAGCGCCGACTCCAGCGACGCGAGCCGCTGGGGCCGATCGGCGGCGCCGGTGACGGCGAGGCTGACGCTCCCGATCTTTCCGCCGGTGACCACGACTTGAGCCGCGACGCCGGCGATGGCTTGCCCGCTCGCTGCGTGCTGAATGACTCGGTACGCGCTCGATCCCTTGGCGGGAATGCGGACTGACGTAATGATTCGCTCGGAGCTCGTCGCACGACCGCCGAGATAGTCCGCGTAGGACATCGTCGCGGTGGCTCCACCTCCGCCGGCCACGGTGACTTCGGCGCCGAGCGCCAAGAGAGCCGCGGGGACGTGGGCCGCGCGGTCGTTCGCCGCGGCCGCGCCTCCCATCGTGCGCTGATTGCGCACTTGCGGCTCGGTCGTCCCTCGGATCGCGTCCGCGAGCGCACCCTCGGCGTGGCCGAGCAGCTCGGCGAGCGACGTGAGCGCGCCAACGACGAGCCCCGAGCCATTGGTCGAAGTCACTCCGGAGAGTCCGGGGATCTTGCGCAGGTCGACGACGAGCGGAACCGCTCGCCGCTTGAGCTTGAGGTCGACGAGCAGGCGATGCCCGCCGCCCATCGCCTTGGCGCCGGGCCGAGCTTCGAGGAGAGAGACGGCCTCCGCCAAGCTGGTCGGCGCCGCATAATCGAATCGTGTGGAACTCATCTCAACTCTCCTCAGGCCTTCTTGGCCGCCTCGATCGCACGCCACACTCGCTCCGGGGTGAACGGCATCTCCACGTGGCGCACCCCGAGATCCCAGAGCGCGTCCACGACCGCGTTACCGACCGCGGCCGCCGCGCCTACGGTCCCAAGCTCGCCCGCGCCCTTGGCGCCGAGCTCGGTGTAGGGCGTCGGAGTCACCGTCGTGGCGAGCTCGACGTTCGGCAGGTGACCCGCTCGCGGCAGCGGGTACTCATCGAAGTTGTCGGTGAGCAGCGTGCCGTCCTCGCCATAGATCGCCTGCTCGAACAGCGCCTGCCCGATCCCGTGTGCGACGCCACCGTGAATTTGACCTTCGATGACCATCGGATTGACTGGCACTCCGGAATCACTCACCGAGATGAATCGCTTCACCTCGACCGCGCCGGTCCGCTCGTCGATTTCGACCACCGCCGCTTGCGAGCCGAACGGATAGTTGAAGTCCGGCGGGTCGAAGAACGTGGTGGCCTCGAGGGCAGGCTCCATACCCTTCGGCATGTCCCACGCGTACCAGAGCCCAAGCGCGATCTCGTCGAAGCGTTTGGCTTTGTCCGGGGAGCCCTTCACGTAGGCGCGCCCGCCTTCGTACACGATGTCGTCGACGTTGGCTTGCAGCATGTGAGCGGCCGCGGCGCGCATCTTCTCCACGATCTTCTTCGCGGTCACGTGCACGCTGGCGCCCTGCACACTCAGCGAGCGGCTGCCGTAGGTTCCTTGCCCGTACGGCGCGCGCTGAGTATCGGAGTGAAGGACCTGTACTTGGCCCGGGTCGACTCCGAAGGTATCGGCGGCGATCTGCGCGAACACCGTCTCGTGAGACTGACCGTGCGGCTTGCTCCCGATGATGACGGTGACTTCGCTGGTCGGGTGCACCTTGATGTTGCAACTCTCCCAGGTGCCGCCCAGCATGCCCTCCTGACCCATTCGCGGAGAAGGTCCGACGCCGCCGATGGCCACGTAGGATGCCAGACCCACTCCGAGCCGCTTGCCTCGAGCCTTGGCCTCGGCCTTCTTGTCGGCAAAGTCCGCGTACCCGACCATCTCGAGCGCCTTGTCGAACGCGGGGCGATAGTCACCCGAGTCGTACTTCCAGCCGAGACCGTTTTCGTACGGGAACTTCTCTTTGGGTATGAAGTTCTTTCGCCTCACCTCAGCGGGATCCATTCCGATTTGGCGAGCGTAGTTGTCGACCAGACGCTCGACCAAGAAGGTCGCCTCGGCGCGGCCCGAGCCGCGTTGAGCGCCGAGCGGGACCTTGTTGGTGAAGGTGGCGTAGACGTCGCAAAACGCCGCCGGCACTTCGTAGACGCTCGTCAGCGACCGACCCATCATCGCGGTGGCGACGCCGGGTCCGATCGTCGAAGGGTACGCGCCGAGGTTCGCGTAGCTGGTGCAGCGCAGCGCGGTGATCTTGCCGTCCTTGGTGCCGGCCAGAGTCCCGGTGCTCACGTGATCTCGTCCCTGAACGGTGCCGCGCATCATCCCGGCGCGTGTGTCGACCCACTTCACCGGTCGGCCGAGCTCCCTGGAAAGGAACAGCACCAAGACCATGTCGGAGTAAATGTAGCCCTTGGTCCCGAAGCTCCCGCCGATGTTCGGCGCGATCACTCGGAGCTTGTTGAACGGAATTCCGAGGATGAGATAGGCGAGCAAGAGGCGGTGATTGTGAGGCGACTGACTCGACGTGTAGAGCGTGAACTCACCCGTCGCGGTGTTGTAGTCGCCCAAGGCTCCGCGGGGCTCGATGGGGTTGTTGATGGTACGCTGATTTACGATGTCCAGCGTGACTACCACTTCGGCGGCCTTGATGGCGGCGTCGGTCTTGTCCTTTTCGCCGCATCGCCAATACGCGTTCAGGTTGTTCGGCACGGTCTCGTGAAGCTGGGGCGCGCCCTTCTCGAGCGCCGATTTCGCGTCGATCACCACGGGCAAGAGCTCGTAGTCGACGGCGACCTTCTCGAGCGCGTCCTCGGCCTGCGCGCGCGTCTCGGCGACCACAGCGACGACGGGGTCGCCGATGAATCGGACTCGGTCGGTCGCGAGCACGGCGCTCGAGCCCGGCAGCCCGTAAGGATGCGGCGGGAAGAAGCTCTCCGGAGCCCCGGTGACGCCGGGCTTCCAGATACAGGGCATCGGCATCACCTTGTTGGCCAGGTCGGCGCTGGTGATCACCTTGACGACCCCAGGCATCGCGGCCGCGGCGGTCGTGTCGATGCTCTTGATCCGCGCGTGAGCGTGAGGGCTCCGCAGGATCGCCATATGAGTCATGTTGGGAAGGTTGATGTCGGCGACGAACTTGGCTTCGCCGCGGAGCATTTCGGGATCCTCTCGACGGAGGACTCGCTGACCAATGACGTTACCCATTCTCGTCCTCCTCTCAGGCGCCGGTCACTGCCGCGGCCTTCTGCACGGCCGCGACCACGTTTTGGTAACCCGTGCAGCGGCACAGGCTGCCACCGAGCCACTCGCGAATCTGCGCCTCGGTCGGCTGCTTCACCGTGCTCAACAGCTCGGTCAACGAGACGACCATGCCGGGCGTACAAAATCCGCACTGAACGCCATGGGCCTGTTGCAGAGCGGCCTGGAGCGGCGAGAGTTGGCCGGACTTCGAAAGCCCCTCGATCGTCGTCACCTCCAAGCCTTCGGCTTGCGCGACCAACATCGAGCAACTCATCACCGCCTTACCGTTCACCAACACCGTGCAGCTCCCGCACGTGCCCGTGTCGCAGCCGACTTTGGTGCCGGTGAGTCCGAGATCGTCGCGTACGTAGTCCGAGAGCATCGCCCGCGGCTCGACCTCGGCCTCGTGCGCCTTCCCGTTCACTTTCAACATCACTCGCATGCTCTTCCTCCCTTCGACCGGGCCGTGAGACCCGGGCGTGATCGAAGGAGAGTTCCTAGCAGAGCCCGGACTAGCTGTGAAGACGCGAGTCTCGAATCTCTCGGATTTCGAGGTCCGCCGCCGACTCGGCCGAGATCGCGGGGCCGAGGTCGCGCAGCCGGGGCTCAGGCGCGATGATGACACGCGTCCAATCCGAGCTCGTCGCGGGCTCGATCGAGAGGTCCGAGAGTAGCGGGAAGAGTTCGCGAAGCGGCGAACGAAGTCCTTGCAGCCCCCAGGGGCCTAGAAGGCTCAGGTGTTGGGCATGAAGGAGATCATGCCGGTGTAGTGACGCTTCGCCTTTCCGTTCTGGAACTCGAAGATGTCATACACGCGGACGGTCGCGCCCTTCTCCATACCCGCCTTCACCTCGACGGTCGCCTCGAAGAAGATCGCGTCCGGCAGCTCGGTGAATTTGTCGGTGGAAATCAGTTTGATGTACCCAAGGCGCTCGAGGTAGCCCGCGAAGTGCTTCTTGAGCGCCTCTTTGCCGCGCACCTGAAAGTCGTGCGAGATCAGCTCCGCGTCGTCCGTGTACTGGGAGTCGACGAGCGCGTCTGTCTGCCGCTTGTCGAGAAACGCGAGCTGTCGGTCGTAAAAAGTCTTGCCGAACGTGGTCATTGTCCTCTCCTTCCGCGAGCCCACGAACCGGGCCGCCCTGCGGGCGCGGACATGACCATCTTCCGGCCTCACCGTCAAGGTGGGCTCGGCCAGTTCCACCAACTTGTCCGCTCGTGGAATCTACTCCGAGAGCAACGGAGATTTGAAAGGCCGACGGGAACGAATTCAGCTCTGCGAGGCCAGCACTGCGTCGGCCGCAGCGAGCGCCTTGCCCGCTCGTACCCGTCGACCTTGCCGAATCAAGACGGCCTCGAGCGCCATGAGGACTGATCGAATCGCGAGGGGCGACGAGCTCTGGCCCATCAACCCAATCCGCCAGACCTTGCCGGCCAAGGGTCCGAGGCCCCCACCGATCTCGATCCCGAAGTCGGTCAGCAAAGAGCTCCGAACCGCCGCGTCGTCGACACCCTCGGGAACGAACACCGTGTTGAGCTGCGGCAGCCGAAAACGCTCCGAGACCACGAAGCGGAGGCCCAACTCCTCGAGGCCTCCGCGGAGCGCGAGGTGGTGCCTCGCGTGCCGCTCCCACGCCGCCTCGAGCCCCTCCTCTTCCAGCATGACGAGCGCCTCGTGCAACCCATAAATCGCATTCACCGGAGCCGTGTGGTGATAGCTTCTCTTTCCCTTGCCCCAGTAACCCATCACGAGATCGAGATCCAAAAACCAACTTTGAACCTTGGACTTTCGGGTTTTGATCTTTTGGACGGCGCGCTCCCCCATCGTGATGGGAGACAGCCCTGGGGGGCAACTCAGGCACTTCTGAGATCCCGAGTACACCGCGTCGATCCCCCAAGCGTCGACTTCGACTGGGATGCCGCCGAGCGACGTCACCGCGTCCATCAACACGAGCGCGCCGCGCTCGTGAGCCACCCGGGAGAGCGACTCGGCGTCCGAACGCGCGCCGGTCGAGGTCTCCGCGTGGACGAAAGCCAAGAGGCTCGCGGCGGGGTGCTCGGCGAACGCCTGTTCGACCTTCTCGACGGAAACCGGGTCGCCGTACCCGTCCTCGACCACGACCACCCGCGCGCCCGCACGCTGCGCGATCTCGACCATCCGACTTCCAAAAACTCCGTTTCGGCAAATGATGGCGGAGTCGTTGGGCTCGAGGAGGTTGATCAGGCACGCTTCCATCCCTGCGGAGCCGGGCCCGGAGATCGGCATGGTCAGCTCGTTCGCGGTTCTGAACGCCCGCCTGAGCTGCGCCTTGGTGTCGTCCATCAGCGCGACGAACACGGGATCCAAGTGCCCGACCGTGGGCTCCGCCATCGCGTGAAGCACCCGCGGATGGACCTCCGATGGCCCAGGGCCGAGGAGCAGTCGTTTTGGGGGATGGAACGAAGACATGGGGCCTTCTTGCCAAAGCCGCGGGACGAAGTCACGCGAACCAAGCGCGTCGCGCGGGTCCAAGCCTGCCTTGCGCCCCGACGGTGCACGGCGTAGGACCCACTCGTGCCGGCTGCGATCGATACCTTGATGGAAGAACACCGCCTGTTCGAGCGACTTTTCGGAGCTTTCGATGCGTGGACGGACTCCATCGGCTCGCGAGACGAAGCCGCCAATCGAGAGTCACTCGCGTATTTCGTGTCGTTCGTTCGAGGATTTGCTGACCGAATTCACCACGGCAAGGAGGAGGACATCGTGTTCGTCACCTTGGCCGAGCAAGGCTTCCCGACCGAAGACGGTCCGATCGCGATGATGCTCTACGAGCACGCTCAGGGTCGGGAGATGCTCTCGGCGATCGAAGCGATCGCGACGCTGGATCGGGTTTGGTCGAGCGACGATCGTGAGACCTTGGTGGAGCTCGTCGAGCAGCTCGACGAGTTGCTGCGGCAACACATTCGAAAGGAGGAGGAGATCCTGTTCCGGATGGCCGCCGAGCGCGTCCCGCCGAACGTGATGGACCAAATCACGGCTCGCTGCGACGAGCGGGACCGCGCGAGCGACGAAGAGCGATCGCGGCTCGAAGCGCTCGCAGAGAAACTCATCGCCACCTACGCGTGACTCCGAGGCTGGCCCGCAGCTCGAAATGAGCACGAAAGCTCGCGTCCCGTCTCTGGCCCTGCTAGCTTCTGCGGCGTGAACCGGTGGGTCCTCCTCAGTCCCAGACTGTTGCTCATACCTTTGGCGTTCGCCTGCGACGACCTCGACCTCGGCCGTGCCGAGGAAGAGGCGGGGCCGCCGAAGCTCGTCCGCGTTCTCGTCCAGGACGAGGACCGGCGCGGCGGGCGATCCCAGGTCACGGACCTCTTGAATACGGCTCCGGACGTAGCCTGTGGGCCCACGAGCCCGTGCCCGTCGACGCTGATCGATCCGGAGACAGGTGGTCCTGTCGAGTGCGCGATCGAGGACGGCGCGACCGCCGGAGTGTGCCCGGACGCGACGAAGCCCTCGCACACGCCGCCGCAAGTTGGCACGCCCGTCGCCTACGGCGGTGTGCAGATCCGCCTGGTGTTCTCGAAAGGGCTCGACCCCGCGATGGATGCTGCGCTCGCCGATCCGGCGACCCGATTCGTGAGTCTCGAGCGCGATGGGGAGCCGCTCGACCTCGTGACCTACCTCGACCCGGCGGGTTCGCCTTCCGCCACGTCGGATGCGATTCGTGAGCCCTACGGACCGGCGATCGTATTGAAGCCCGAGCTCCCGCTCGCGCCCGCGACTGAGTACATGGTGAAGCTCGACGCCTCGAAAGTCCGTGATCGCGCGGGTCAAGCGGCGAGCCAAGATGCCCGCGGACCGATTCAGGCCACTTACTCATTCACCACGGAGGCTTTTCACGCGCGCGGCCTCTATCCGGATTTCACGAGCGAGCTCGAGATCACGAGTGAGGAAGCGCTGCAAGTGGAGCTGAACGCGGATGTCTCCGCCGACACCGGAACCGTCTCCGTGTCGCTCGATGGGTCCGAGGTAGCGGTGCGTTGGTTCGCCGATTGCGACTCCGGCCCTCGGCTCGTCAACCTGATTCCGATCGACGAGGCTGGCGCTCCGTCCGTTTGGACGCCTGGCGAGTACGCGCTTTCGTTCGCGCTCGTGTCCGCGGATTCTTCCGCTCCGCTCAAGGCCGACCCGTTCGGATCGGCCGACCTCGCCGGCGCGTTCACCGTGCCCGCCGAAGGGAGCCTCGAGCAACTCAACACCCTCATTTCGGACCTCGTCCTGCCGGAAGACTGTCAGTGAGCCCCATGCGAGACCACCCCATGAGAAACACACTCACCCTTCGCGGAGTCACGACCATTCTCGCCGCGCTCGCGGCCTTCGGCCCCGTGGACGCGCTCGCGCGCAACACGGGCAAGATCACCGGACGGGTCGTGGACAGCACCGACGCACCCATGGTCGGAGTCACCGTGATCGCGACGAGCCCTGCCCTTCAAGGTGAGCAGACCGAGTTCACCGACGAGAACGGAACTTTCACCATCACCGAGCTGCCGCCCGGAGAGTACTTGGTCCGGTTCTACTTCGACAATCTTTGGGCAGAGCGTCCTGGGGTCGTGGTGCGCGCCGACCAAATGCTCGCCGTGAACATCACCTTTCCGACTCAGAAGTCGGAGACCAAGACGTACGTCATCACGGAGCGCGCGCCGACCGTCGACGTGGGGAGCACTCAGGTTCAGACCGCGATCACCAACGAGATCGTTCGAAAGACGCCGATCCGCGGACGAACCTACGAGTCGGTGCTCACGATCGCTCCCGGTTCCACTTCGGACGATGTCGGTTACTCTTTCAACGGCGCGACCGGTCCCGAAAATGCCTATCTCCTCGATGGCATGAATACGACGAACCCTTCCTACGGGCTCATCGGAACGGCGCTGACCCTCGAATTCATCGAAGAGACCGACATCATCACCGCCGGTTACTCGGCTGAGTACGGGCGAGCCACGGGCGGCGTGGTCAACGTCGTCACTCGTTCGGGCTCGAACGAATGGAAGGGCGAAGGATTTTTCTACCTCACGCCGTTTCTGGCCGACCCCAAGGCGGTCGCCCGATTGGGCGAGGCCGTCACGACGAAGCGCTTCGTGAACGATCAGGCCCTCGACGTAGGGCTCACGTTGGGCGGGCCGCTCTTGAAGGACCACATCTGGGTCTTCTTGGGCGTCCACCCGCAGTTCGCGAGCCAGAGGTACGTTCGATCGATCCAAAGCCGTCTAGCCAACGACCTCGACCCCTCCCTGATGGAAGGTGAGTATGCAGGAGACATCACCTCGACCGATCCGCTCGCCGACTGCCCCGAGTGGATCAAAGCCCAGGGTGAGGAGCTCTGCACCGGAGGCGCCTACGCCAGCCGAGCCGTGAAAGGTACCGAGACGACGCTGCGATCGCAGGCCTGGCTGCTGAATTACATGGCGAAGATCGACGCGCGCATCAACGACGACCACAAGCTCGTGCTCCAATATGTCGGCAGCCCATCGTTCTTCGACGGAGTCGCATCCGACCCGAACGATCAAGCCGGAAACGTCCTGTCCAGCTTCAACGGCGACCCCGCGATCATGGGCTTCACGCAGAACATCGGCGTACACGACGTGCTTGCGCGCTACAGCGCCAAGCTCGCCGAGCGCAAGCTCGAGCTCGACGCGATCGTCGGCTTCCACCTCGAGACCAACGACGTCGTGCCGGCGGCGAACGGCCCGGGGGTCAACGACACGCGAGAAGTCTCCATCACGACCTACGAGTCGATCCCAGCGTGCCGCCCGACCGTCATCCACGGCGTCGCATTCAACCCATGCCCAGTGAGCAATTACGATTACGGCGGCTTCGGCTTCTTCAACGACCTCACCCAGAGCCGCCTGAGCGGATCCCTGTTCGCCACGTACTTTCTACAAGCGGCGGGAACCCACGCCATCAAGCTCGGCGGTGACTTCGAGCTCAACCGATACCGAGACCGACGTATCTACACCGGCAAACCATTCGCTGCGCTCAACGAGATCTTGGACGAGACCACCATCGAAAAGCAGGCCTGGGCCACCATCGAGAACGACGAGGTCAAGATCCTCCAAGACGGCTTCGAGGGAGACGTTTCGAGCACCCGAGAGATGATCTTCCTCCGCGACGCGTTCAGCCCGGCGGCCGTCCCTGGCTTGACCGTCAACGCCGGACTCCGCTGGGAGCTCGAGCAAGTAAAGGACCCGGAGGGTGAGACGATCGCGTCGCTGTCCGACAACATCGCGCCCCGGCTCGGCGCCATCTATGACTTGACCCAAAAAGGCCTGTCGAAAGTCTTCGCGTCCTACGGCCGGTTCTACGAGGCGATTCCGCTCAACATCGCCGATCGCGCGTTCGCGAAAGAGGGTCTCGCGATTCAGGACTCGACCGGCGCTTGCAGCCTCGACGCCCGAGGTCGAGTCGACGTCACGTCCTGCCCCTACGACGAGGTCACTCGCGACGACGTCTTCGGCGGCGAGTCCACTCCCGTATCGCCCGGACTCAAGGGTCAGTATTCGGATGAGATCACCGCCGGCCTCGAGCTCGACGTGGGTTGGGACATGGTGTTGGGTGCGAGCTTCGTTCACCGAAACTTGGGTCGAGTGATCGAGGACATCTCTCCGGACGGAGGGAATCATTACTTCATCGCCAACCCGGGCGACGAGGTCGACCCCGATGCGGTCGCCGACCTTCAGGCCGAGATCGCGCGGCTCAATGCGCAGATCTCGGGCCTCGTCGAGGAGGACGCCATCGCCCTGAAGACCGAGGAGCGCGACGAGAAACTCCGGACATTGCAGCTCTATCAAGGGATCTCGGCGTTCGCCAAGCCGGAGCGCTTCTACAACGCTGCGGTGCTCACCGCGCGCAAGCGATTTTCGGACAACTTCCTGCTTCAGGCTTCCTATACGTATAGCCGCACTTTCGGCAATTATCCCGGGTTGTACTCACCTTCGAATGGCCAGCTCGATCCGAACATCTCGACGCAGTATGACCTCCCCGAGCTCCTCCTCAACCGCGAGGGGCCCCTTCCCAGCGACCGTCCACACAATTTCAAGCTTCAGGCCGCGTACTTCTTCCCGGTCGGAGACAAGGAGAACGAGGGCCTCACCTTGGGTGTGAGCTTCAGAGCGTTGTCGGGGGCTCCCATCGAGGTCCTCGGTCGCAACCCGCTTTACGGCGCGCTCGAGTCCTTCATTCTCCCGAGAGGCTCGGGCGGCCGCCTGCCCGTGTTGACCTCCCTTGATCTTTCCCTGCGCTATACCATCGACGTCGTCGAGCTCGGCGTCGAGGCGTTCAACGTGTACAACTCACGGGTCGCGACCTCGGTCGACGAAGAGTACACCGCCGACCGAGTGCTCCCCATCCCGGGCGGCACCCTCGCGGATCTCAAAACACTCAAGACGACCAGCGGCGTGGCTCCTCGAAAAAATCCGAACTTCGGGCAGGCGACGTCCTACCAGGCGCCGTTCTCGATGCGGCTCGGAGCGAGAGTTCGGTTCTAGATCTCGAGCAGATCCGGCGGTCCGAGCTAAGACAAGACCTACTGACTCGGTGCCCCACCCTGAATCGTGACCTTGGCCTTCGCCTTCAGCTCCAGCACGATCGACTCTCGCGCGCGAATCGCGCGCTCGGCGCGCAGCGCCTCGATGATTGCGTCCTTGGTCGATTCGAATGTCATGGTCGAATTCTGTCGTCGGTCGACGAGCTGCAGGATCCAGTACCGATTCTTGGGACCCGAAATCACTTCGCTGACTTGACCCGGCAAAAGCGCTCCGAGCGGCTTCTTCCACGGCTCGGGCGCGTTTCGGACCGGCATGAAGCCGAGGTCCCAAGGCCGCGAGGCCTCCGCAGACAGACCGGCAGGCAGGCCGGTGGCGGCGACTTCCTCGAAAGGCTTGCCGCTCGCGAGCAGGACGCGCGCCTTTTCTATCTCGTCCTTCGACCTTCGTAGAATCTGGTAGACGTGGATCTCGGTCCGGAGCTCGGGGGCGTGGGTATCGAAATAGGCCCGCGCCTCCTCGTCCGAAACGACTGAAGCTTCGCTGACGCGCTTTTTCATCAAGAGCCGTGCGAGCTCCTTGCGCTGCATGGACTTGAGCTGCGCGGCGACCGCGCGGACCTTCTCGAGGTACTCGGGGTCCTCGTCGAGCCCGAGGCTGACGGCTTCCTGCCTCAAGAGCTCATCCTGAACCATCGACTCGAGGACGGCCCGGCGCTGCTCGGGCGTCGGTTGCTTCGCGACCCCCTTGAGCTCGTAAGCGACATCCACTTCGTCGAGCGCGATGCCGTTGACCGTTGCGACGATGTCCCGCGGCGGACCGCGCCTGCTGGGCTTCTCGCCGCATCCCAACGCACTCCATGCAACTCCCGAAGCGAGCAGCGCAGTTAAGAGCCTTGTTGGTTTGTTAGTCAGGGAATACGTCATGAAACCCAGGCTTCTTGTCTCAAACAACGGCCCGACAAGCAAGCGCCACCTCGCGCCGCGGGCAAGCTCCGAATCCTTCAGGGCGTTACGAGGATCTCCGCCGACAAGGCTCCCAGCGACACGCTCGCTACACCTCCGCCGACCGTGACCGAGCCCGAGCCCAACTCACGAGCCAACGTCGTGCCGTCGGAGATCCCGAGCGAGGCCACCGGGACGTCCAGCGTTCGAGCTCCTCCGCGGTTGATCACCACGATCGCCTTGGCCGCGCCGAGCGTCCGCGCATAAGCGAGGGTCGTCGCATCCGCGACCAAGGCGGTGCTCCAAACTCCGGTTCGCAGCGCAGCGTGCCGAGCCCGAGCGGTGCCCAGCTTCTTCATGAAATCCAAGGTCGCGCGCTGATACGGCGACAGCGAAATCTCGGCCGGCATCATTCGACGATTGTCTGGATCTCCGGCGCCCGCCAAACCCACCTCATCCCCATAATACAGGAGCGGAATTCCGGGCACGGTGTACACATAAGTCATCGCGAGCTGCAGCTTCTTGTACACCCACTCATCGAGCGGCTGGCTCGGAGGGCCGTCGAACGCTCGAGCCTGATCTTGCGACACCGACCAGATTCCACACGGAAGCTGTCCGGAGGCCTTACTCACGAAGCGCGAGATGTCGTGATTACCGACGAAGGTGGACATGAGCTCGCTGCCGTACCCGTTCTTGTTGGTACGAACCCAGTCGTTCATGTCCGACAGGCCGATCTGATCGTTTGCGAAGCCTTGGAGGATGGCCATGTTCGACGGGAAGTCGAATTGGCCGTGCATCATCTCGGGACTCACATACGCTCGGATGAGCCCCGTATCACCGGTGAACGTCTCGCCGACGAGGTAGAAGGCGATTCCGGTTTTTTCGAGCTCGTCATGAGTCCGTGCGCGGAGCTCTCGCACGAATACGTCCTCCATGTGCTTGAGGGCGTCCACGCGAAACCCATCCGCGCCGACGGTCTTTCCGAGCCACAGGGCGTCGTCCAGCACCTGCCGCCGCGCGTCGGACACCGTGTAATTCCAGTCGGGAAGGAACGAATCGAACCAACACTCCTCCTTGAGCGAGTCATCCCAGTGTCCATCTCGGCAGAGCGTCGGCGGCTGATTGAACCAACCCGGATGGGCCGAGGCGTAAGGTGAGTCGCTGTGGACATGGTTGGCCGTGAAGTCGAGGAGTATGCGGATCCCGCGGCGGTGAGCTTTGTCGACGAGCGCCTGGAGCTCCGTGAGGGTTCCAAAACGCGGCTCGAGCTCCCTGCCGCTGGCCGGCCAGTACCCATGATATCCGGAGAATCGAGTCGTCGCGTCGCCTGTGACGTTGCAGCCGCTCGCGGTCTTGTAGAGCCCGTCCCAGGCCTGTCCCGTCGTCTTCGTCGGCCACGAGATCCAAATGGCGTTCACGCCCAGGCTGTCGAAGTACCCTTCGTCGATGGCGCTCGACACGCCCACGAAGTCACCGCCGAGGAAATCTGCGAGAGGATGGAGGCCTCCGATCGCCGCGTCGTTGTTCGTGCTCCCGTTGCGAAATCGATCGGTCATCGCAAAATAGAGAGTCGTATCTCGCCAGTCCGTGCTCGTGTTGATGTAGACTTTGAGGAGAATCTCCTCCGAGCCGACTGAGACGCGCACGTCGTGGATTCCGTCGGCGAGGGCGGTGAGTGAGAGGGTCGAGGTGGGTCCGGTCCCGCTGATTGCGCCCGAGACAGGCACACGGTCCACCGTGACGGTCGGGGTCGGTGGGTTGCCGGAGCCAGCGTAGCGGAGCGTAGCAGAAAACGTACGGGCGACGCTGTCGGTTTGATGGGTTTCGACGTCAATCCCGCCGGCGCATATTTCCAGGACGCTGTTGAAGCCGTTGAACCCGTCGGGCTCCTGATTTGGGTTGCTCGGATCTGGTACCCATGTGGCACCGTCGATGATGAATTTGTAGAGATGCCTTCCCGGAGGATCGACTCGGGTCGTCACCGACCAGTCGGTCCCGTTCGCCGACAGTGCGATCGCACCTTGCGCTGGATCGGGAGCCCATCCCGTCCACGTCCCCGTCACCCACACGCTGCTCGCTGCTCGGTTGAGTCGGAACGTGACGTCGCGACAATCCGGCATCGCACCGGCATCGACCGGCGGCGAACCGGAGTCACCCGGATCGACTCTGGCGTCCATCCCAGAGTCGGCCAAGATCCCCCCGTCAACGTCCGAGTCGGGCAGCGGGCCTGCGTCTTGATCGGGGTGCACATCCTCGATGGACGCGTCGGGTCGGCCGAGATCGTCGGAGGCAGCGTCGGGATTCGGCGTCGAAGCGTCCGAAGTTGCGTCGCGAGATCCGATGTCGGCGCGCCGGCCGCTTGGTGTGTCCTTACACGCGGTCCAACCAACCGCGAGGACCGAGACGAAGGGGTGGAGCCGCATCGCGGGATCATGAACGAGTGATCGGGCGATGGCGATCCGGCGAGGATCGGTGGACTCGAGTTTCTGGAGGGGATGCCGAGGGCGGCGCTCGACTCAGCGGGCCGCCCCCGGCGAGGAGGCGGATGACTTCAGTGGCAAGCCATGCAGGACTCTTCCTCGTCGCCGCTCCACGGATCGGCCGGGGTGAGGTCCCAAGTCATGAGTCTCATGTGTGCCATGGAAGCGTCAGAGTCATGACAACCCGAGCAGGGCAGTCGCGACGCGTTGGTCTTCCACGTTCCGCTCGTCTCTGTCGTGTGGCAGGATGCGTCGCAATAGCGGACGTCCATCGGGAACGTGATGTTCCAATTCCTCCCGACGACCGGGTCACCGTTAATATAATCGACGGTTTGGAGCGGGAAATTGAGGCTCGAACCGAAGTGGACGCCGTGAACTCGTCTCGAGATCGGTTTGGCGCCCGACCAGGCAAGGCCCGTCGCGTTCTGCGGCTGGTAGTCGTGGCATGCCGTGCACTGATCGGTGGCGGTTTGGTCGAACACCTTGTAGTGGCGTGAGTAGTCGAGAATGAAGCCGCGACCATCGGAGGTCTGGTGGCACTGATCGCAGTTGCCGGCGACCGGTTTCTCCTCGGCTGCCTGCTTCACCTGGAAGGTTCGCTTGGCCACCGACGGCGTCTTGTAGTCGGTCGCGGACTTGCGGCCGCGATCGGTGATCTCGAGATTGACGACGTAAGTACCAGGGATCAAGTCATCGACGGGATCCAGCTGGTACTGAATCGAAGCGGTCGTGAACGTGATCTTCGGGTCGGTGTTGGTCGGGTTGCTGGCTTGGTAGAGCTGATTTGCGGCCGTGCTGTTGCCCAGAGCCTTGACGGTGGTGTCATTGTTGAACACCGCCGTGGCTACGACGCTCGGCTGCAGTTGAATCGAGAACACGTCGCCGAGGTTGCGGCTCCGAATGGCGGGAGCGCCGTTCAGGAGGTAAGCGATGGCGCGGGCCGAGAACGCGGTGTTCGCGTTCAGCCACGCAACGACCTCCGCCGGAGTCGCCGCGGCCACGTCAGCGAAGGCCGCCGCGACCACCGGAACGGTGATCGTGCCGAGCACGATCTTGTCACCGCCGGAGACGTCATAGACGACGAGGTTCTTGCCCGCATCGACTTTGAGCACGAGGTTCGCGCCGGACGTGGACAGATCGAACGGCCCGACTCCGCCCCCGATGAAGGCTCGCGCCTTGGTCGTGAGTACGGGGACACTCTTGGCACGCGGACCGTGCACGAGCAGAGCCGCGTTGGTGAACGCACCATCGCGCGCCGGGCATGGCGACCCTTCCACGCAGCCCTCAGCGGTCGCGTCTTGCGTGATCGTGGTGTGGTCGATCGGCACGTCGTTCTCTTTGATTACGACGGTCACGATCGGAGCCTCACCGTTGACGTAGAACTGGCCGTTCGCTGGAGCAGACAGCTGAATATCGAGACCGAACTCGGGGATGTTTCGCTGGTCGGTTACGGTCCAGTCGTGGGCTGCCGTGACGGGGTAGATGATCGGCGGGCTGATGAGCCCTGCGGGTGGGTGACACGTTCCGCAGTTGTTGTCGTTCGGTTGCGGGCCACCGGTGTGGTTGGCGCCGGTCGTCCAGTCGATCGCCTCGTGGCAAGAGCCGCACGCATCGCGAGAGGGTACGTTCTTCCAGTTGTCCACTTGGGCTCCGGTGCCCTGGTGGCATTTCGTGCAGTTTTCGATGATCGCCGGGTACGAAGCCTTCCACCAAGTGAACTTTGTGTTTCGGTAACCCCAAATTGCGTACTCACCATTGTCTGCAGTTTCGACGGCAGGCGTGGCCGGGTTGTCCCAAACCACACCATCAGCGCCGGCGATCCGCTCGAGCTCTCCACCCATGTGGATCCTGTGAATCATGACTTTGAGGTCGATGGACTCTCCGCCGTTGGCGTCGAACCCACCGGGAGCGTGACACGTAGCGCAAACCTGAGTGCTGATCCGGTCGCCACCGTGCCCGTGGAATTCGGGTCCGTGGCAAGCCTTGCACGCGTCGGTGCTGACGATGTCCCGCCCTTCTGAGACCGCGGACCCATCGGGCACGAAATCGAAGACCGCATCGGCGGTCGGTCCGGAGGCTCCGCCCATCATGACGGCGACGCGATGCTTGCGGTTCGGCTCGTAGGTGATGGCGTTGCCGCCGACGGTGATGTTCGAGATGTTGGTGCTGAAGACGTATTTGTACGTTCCGTCTCCGTTGTTCGTGAGAGTTCCGTTGTTTTCGCGCGTTCCTTGGTAACGCACCGTCCCGTCGGGGTTCGGCCAGTTGCCGGTGGCCGAGCCACTCACGGTTTCGGTGCGCCAAATGTACGGCACCCACTTGGAAAAGGCGTCTCCGTTGCTTGGAGGAGCCAGCTTCGCGATGTTCGCTCCGACCGCGGTCAGCGTGGTCACCGGGGTAGGCGGGTTGTTGCGTGGATCCATGACTCGGAATTCGACGGTCACCTCGCCCGCGTTGACGCTGGCGCTGGTGATGGTGGCGCTGGCGAAGAACTTGCCTGCGCTGCCGAACTGACCGCCTGACAGCATTGCGGCCGATCCGTGGAAATTCGCAATTTCTACGTTGCCGCCGTCTTCGCCATCTTGGCCATCTTGGCCATTGACACCGTCTTGGCCGTCTTGACCGTTGACGCCGTCTTGGCCGTTTTGGCCATCAGCTCCGGCCGGACCTTGTTGCCCTGCGGGTCCTGCTGCGCCCTGCGGTCCCTGGGGACCCGCCGGTCCTTGCGCTCCGGCCTGGCCGTCCGTTCCATTTTGACCGTTCACACCCGGGGCACCTTGGGCACCCTGTGCCCCTTGTGCTCCCGCGGGGCCAGCGGAACCACCAGGTCCTATCGAACCCGCCGGCCCTACCGGTCCCGTGTCGCCCGAGCAGCCGTAGGCTGCAAAGACGAGGGCGGCTGCGCATACTTCGAACCGCCCGGATCTCCTCAATCGCATGAGTTTCCTCCTGGAGGATGCTTCGGGAGAGATTTCCCTTTGCGTCCCGACCAACCCATGACTCTGAATTGGATCGCTCGAAGTGACTCACTTCCGACCCGCGGCCCTCGTCAGGAGGCATGGCTTTCGCGCGCGGAAGTGCACTGGCCGTGCCGAACGCCAGTGCTCATGCAGCCGCGTTCCCTTCGTCATCGCGCCGCACCGATTGCGCTGTGGTCTGCCAAAGACGCACCTCGTGCCCTGCGACCGAGGCGGCCTTTTCGTGTGAGCGCGCTCTTAACCTCGCCAACGGACCCTCGGGTGTTGTATGGGACCGCCAAAGGGGATGTTCACATGAGAAAGATCCTTCCTGCCGGTCTGTTCCTAGCTTCCGCATGCACGACGTCGCTCGAGCCGACGCCGAACAACAACAATCAGAACCCGCCACCGCGAGTCGCCCAGTCGATCTCTCATCTCGACGCTCGGTCTGTCGCCAAGGACAGCCTCGAGGGGATGGCTTTGGACGTCATCAGGGCCATGGAAGATCTCGACGGGAGTCAGCTCTTCGGCAATTTGGGTGTCGAGCTCAGCGCTTCGTCGTGCGCCAAAGTGGAGCCCGGAGGCGAGCCGGTGCCCTGCGAGGAGTCGACGCCCGATGTGCAGGCCGAGGACCTCGCGGAGAAGATCGTCGCCGAGATCTTCGATGGAGAGCGTCTCACCGAGAACGCTCCGACACGCTTGACGTACCAGATCGACGATCGAGTGTGCCCGCAAACGAGCTCCGAGGCTGGGGCGCCGATCGGCCCAGGTCCGGAGCCCGAGCCGCCTCCGCCGACGAACACGGAGTGCGAGGACTACTTTGCCCAGCACGAGCTTTACCTTCGAGTTCAGACCTACGAGACCTCGACGCTCGACCTGGGTCTGGAGCTCGACGGGCAAGCGCTGGCGACGGGACAAATCAGCCCGAGCGCGCTTTCGGTCGAGATCGACTTAGCCTCACTTCGCTCTCTCTTGGAGGGAATGGGTGTGGCCGAAGGGATCGACACTCTGCGGGGTCGCGTCGAGTTCGCCGCGCATGTCAATGGCGACATTCTCTCCGCGGAGGTCGTCGTGAAGAGCGCGGTCGAGCTCGCGCTCACCGACCCCCGCCCCTGGTATTTCAATCTTGGTGCGTCCACTGAGCCTCTCGTCGCAGTCTCGATCGATACTGCCGAGGACACGGTCACGACTTCCGCGTCGGTCGAGGCCTTCACGGCCTCGGTGCCCCTCGCCGAGCTGAGCGGCGGCGCCGACCGAATCGCTTGTCCGGAGCCGATCGACGGCGAGCCCTGCGTCGCGCCTCCTCCGGACCCCGAGCCGGAAGGGAATCTCGAGATCTCACTGGGTCGCTCGGCGGTCTCGGCGGTCGCCGACGTCACCGGCAACGCCATCACGTTCGAGCGTTCCGGAGCCTCGAGCGACGCGCTCGTACTCACTCACGATACCCAGCGAGTCCTCGACGTCGACGTGAGCGAATTCACCGGGGAGCTCTCCACGGAGACGGAGGGTGTGCTCCTGAGTCTGGTCCCGGGGCTCGACGTGCGAGCCGACTTCAACATGGCCTCGGTGGCCGATGCGCTCGACGTACCCTCGTGGATGGTGGACGATACGATCGGAATCAGCTTGACCGGGGCGACTCGCCCGACTCTGTGGATTGCGCAAGCCTCGGACGCCTCGTCGAGCCCGCGCCCGATCGATCCCAACAACCCACCGGACCCCGACCCTCCGCCCGAGGAGCCGACGCGCGTCGCGCGTGTCGTCGAGGGCACTCTCGAAGTGACCTCGTCTGCCCTCGCTGCGCCGGTCCGAGCTGAAGCGGGTCAGTGCCTCTTCGAGGCAGGTGAGTCCGGACCTTTCGCGGGACTCAGCAGCGGCCCCTGCCCCTAAGCTCGGACGCCTGGGGCCGCAGGCATTTGGCTGCGGCTATTTACGAAACGAGTTGGTACGAGCGAGCGAGACTCGGAGACTCGGAGTAGGCTGCGGAAAGTCGAGTCCGCGAAGCTCACGCGCAGGCAGGATGACATCCGCAAAGTCGAGCCCGCGAAGATTAGGCGCAGGCGAGATGCCAGTGACGGATTTCGGTGAGTCGCTTGGCCCGGCAGCATGCGGGCCTGCGCCCCCAGGGCCGTATGCCGGTGCAGCCCAACTCTGAAGCTCAGTATGAGGAGTTGTGTAGCGAAGCCGCGGAGCCGGCTCCGCGTTGACAATTCGGCCATTCGCGCTAAGCTCGAAGCGCTTGTCCAATGGGGCCGCGAAAGGCCTGGGCGCCTTGATTTCGGGACTTGCTTGCCGTCCTGAGCAGGGATCCCGTCCATCTTCAGCACGACTCGGCCTTCTGGTCTGCACGCTACTTTCGAGTTGCTCCGGGGTCCCGACCTCGATGGCCATTGACGATCTGGACCCTGAAATCGCATTCATGGGTGCCTGGCCCCACGGGGCGGTCGACCCACCTGGCCTCACCGAGAGAAGCGAGAGCGGAGCCTTCGAGCTCGTGCTCCTCCCGAGCGCTCCCGAGACGATCACACTGCTCGGATTCACGCGCGCCCAGGTCGACGGCCTCTCCTGCGCACGGAACCGAGAGGACATTCGTTCCGTTGGCCTTCGCACCCCCGAAGCCGGAGATCCGGTCCTTCCGCCGCCCGCCTACTCGGCGTCGATTCGACCTATGATTGGAAAAGCGGAGCTGGTCCCCGCCAACCGCTTGGAGGTGTCTGCGGAGTGGCTCTGCGCGCGCCCGCGTCCGTGCCCTTCCGCCAAGCTGAGTTTTGTGCAGCTCCCGTCGGACAGCAACGTGCTGTTCGCCGCGCCAGTCTCCGAAGGGATCTTGGTCGGCCTGGAGTCCGGCGAGATATTTCAGGTCACTCCAGAGAGATACGAGCGAGTCGCGCGAGGCCCTGACAACCTCTGGCGAGAGGCCGTCCCTGCTCGGCGAGGCGGGCTGTGGCTCGGTGGGCTCGCTGGCGAGATCCGCCGGGTCGAGACGAGCACCGCCATTCACACGCTCGAAGTGCTGCACACGAGCTCGAGGCAAGACATCGCCTTGCTGTTCGAGTCTCGGTCCGGACGGCTCCACTCGGTCGGCAACAGAGGGGCGGTCGAGAGGCTGGAGGCGTCCGGCTGGCGAGTCTTGTATGAGTCTCAAGGCTTCGTGCCAGCACTGTCGCGACCCTTCGTCGCCATGACGGAATCCATCGCCGGTGTTCTGCTGGCGATCGAACAGGAGCACGCGATGCTTCGTATCGACGACGACGGCACGATCGCGCGACTTCCAGACCCGAAACTCATCCAGGGGGCCATGACACTCACCTACGTGCAGGGCTTGGGTCCAGTGACTTCCACCGGCGCGCTCGGTGAGCTCGTCTTCCTCGATGAGCTCGGAGCAGTCACGGATATGATCGCGACGGGAGTCCAACGACGGATCGAGGGACTCGCCGCCGATCGCGACGGCTTCGCTTTCGGAGCCTTTCCCAGTCTGGTGGGTCGATACTCGGCGGCCCAACGAGCCCTCGAGCCCGGCTCGCTAGGACTGTGCCCGGAGCTCAGCGTGTACGGAGGCAACGCCGCTTCCGCGCGACACTTCATCCGCCAGGGGCCCCACCTCTACGTCGTCCCCCACCTCCAAGGCTCCGACACCGACTCGCTTCCCGTGTCGATCCTCACCGACTGACTTGTGAAACGTTCTACGGTGAGTCCGAGACTCGAGGTTCGTCATTCGCCGCGTGTGAGGCTCGCGGACCGTCTTCGTGAGGAGAGATGATTCCGCGAGATGAGTGCGCGGCCTCGAGTGGGCAGCGTCCCGGAACATTGACAACCTTGCGCCGCTTGGCGATCGTCCTTCGGTGATTCATCGAGTCCGCTCGTCGCCGTTATCGCGAGTCGGCACGGCGGCCCGCGGCGACGCCTCTCGACCCGGACGGGGCGCGCCGCACGCACAACCTCAACCCAGCGCGGCAGCGCGAGCCATCGTCGGTGATCCGAGTCGCGCCGCGGTCGGCCAGCGCGGCGTCCGTCTCTTGACTCACGCCGCTGGAATTCATGCCGTCGAGACGGCCAAGGCTACGACGGCACGGGTTGCGGAGACCATTCGCGACCTCGTACGCGTTTCGAGTCAGGGCGGCATCGACGACCCAACCGCGATTTGCGAAGCCGTGAGCGAGAAGCTACGCGCGGCCGGCCTGCCCTTCCGGATCCTCACCGACCCAGAGGGTCGGCCCGCCGCCGTCGTGAGTGAGATATCCGGCGCGGTACCCGGACCCACCCATGTGCTGGATGCGGTCGTGGATACCGCTCCGATCGGGGATCCGAGCTCTTGGACCGTCGACCCGCTCGCTGGCGAGATCAAGGACGGGCGACTTTACGGGCGCGGCGTCGCCGACAGCAAAGCGGCAGCCGGGCTATTCATCGAGCTCGGCCGAGAGTTGCTCTCACAGCGCGAGGCGATGGCGGGCAAGACCGTCCTCTTCTTCGACGCGGCGGAACACACTGGGGAGTTTCAGGGCGTGAAGGCCTTGCTGGCCGCCTACCCCAAGGTCGACGGCGTGATGATTGGCTACCCCGGAGACGAGGCGCTCAACGTGGGCAGCCGAGGTTTCCTGAGGACGCGGGTCGACGTGAAGATTTCGGACCCGGGCGACCCGGGACAAATCGCTCAGGCCCTTCGCAGTGTGACTTGCGGTGAGTTGCCCGCGCAGGGCACTTCGGACTTCAAGTTGCCCCCCAAGCTCACGGTGACCGCCGCGGAGACCTCAGGCGCGGCCTCAGTGGAGTTCACGGCGTCGAGCTTCGCTTCGTTCGAGATATCCCTCACCGGAACCGCCTCACACTCGGGATCATCGAAACCAGCCGGAACGAACGCCGTACTCAAGGCGGCTCGGTTCTTGGAAGTCCTCGGCGACGCGGCCCGTTCGTCCGGCAGCCGGGTGGTGGTCTCGGAGCTCTCCGGCGGAAAGCACTTTTCGCAGGTCCCGGATCTCGTGCGAGTGAAACTCTCCCTTTCCGGCGGAGATCGCGCGGCGCTGGCCGAGATCCTCGGCGCCATCCAGCGAGTCGACGCCGAGCTCCCGGCAAGTCAGCCCAGCCGAGCGACGCAGGTGGCGAGGAAGTCAGACGCGAAGCAGGGGGTCATGGGTGCGACATCTGTGTCGGTGAATGTCGACATCCGAACGACCAAGGCCTTTTCGGAAAGCAACGCGAGAGCGTTCTTGGCAGACTCGGTGTCCAGCGCCGGCCAGCCCGCGAAGCTCGAGGAACGAGAGGCCTGGCCTGCCTTCATACTCCCCGCGGGCAGCAAGCTGCGCAAAGCCGTGGAAGGCGCAGTCCGCGCGGCCTCTGACAAACAGGTCCCGTCCGTAGTCTCCGGACCCTCCAACGTCGGAAACCTCCTAGCCTCAAATGGAATTCCATCGACGACCGGCTTCGGCGTGGCGTTCCGCGGAGCCCACGCGGCCGACGAGTCCATCGAGCTCGAATCGATCCCCAAGGCACTCGAAGTCTACCGCAAAGCAATCCGAACACTGATGAGAATGGACTGAGTTACCTGACCGAGCAGTTCGTCGCCGCGAAGGCTACGGCGCAGGCGAGGCTCCTGCGTCCCCAGGGGCCGTTCGTTCCCGGGTGGTGCCACAAACAGTCGCTTCTGTACCGCGCGACCGTTCGCCACCTTAGCGCTGCTCGCCGCCCTCTTCGGGGCCTGCTCGGTAGTGATGAGTGAGGACGCCCCGCACTGCTCCAACATGGAATACTGTGCCGCATCAAGTAGACGCAGCACCATGCTCGCACGCGGCACGTAGGCTCTGCGGACGCTTGGGATGAGAGGCTGCGCTCAGCTCGGTTGACGGAGCTTCTCGATGGCGTGGAGAGTGGTGGTGTCCGCGCCGAGCGCCCGAGCCCTTTCCTCGAGGCGCGCCAAGGCACCAAGGAGCTGACCTTGATCCGCGCGCTCGAGCGACGTCCAAGCGGCAGAGAGCTCCGCGCCGATGGGCTTTCGGACATCGAGGCCGAAGTCATGCGCGCCGAGCCAAGAGTCTAGCCTAGCGCCGAGCTGCCGCAGCTGATCGGCGGACGCTCGTTGTTCGGCCGGGAGGGGTCCGACTCGGTTGGTCGTGCTGCCCCACCGCGCGCCTTCGATGTTGGCCGCGGTGACGTCCATGATTCGGCCGACGGCTTCGACCGAGTCGAACGCGACGTGGGGCGTAAGGATTACGTCGTCCCGCTGTCGGAGCTGCTCGATGAGCGGAGCGGAAGCGAGCTGCCCGGTGGTCCCGATGAGGCTCTTCTCCCCTTCGAAGCAATCGAGCCCGGCAGCCGCGATTCTCCCAGAGTCGAGCGCGTCGATGAGTGCCTCGGTATCGACGACCGGCCCGCGCGCGGTATTGATGAGGATTGCGCCGCTCTTCACGTGGGAGAGCGCCTGCGCGTCGATGAGATGCTCGGTGTGGGCGTTGAGGGGCACGTGGATCGAGATGACGTCGGCCTCGGCGAGCGCGTGCTCGAGGGAGTCATAGCGGAAGCCGATCGACACGGCGGCCTCTGGGTTCTGTTTCGGGTCCACGACGACGACGTCCATACCGAACCCGCGCGCGATCTGGGCGGCCGCGAGCCCGATGCTACCTGCGCCGATGATCACCATCCGCTTGCCGTGCAGGTCGTTGCCCATGAGCCCCTGGAGTCGAAAGTCTCCGGCCTCGGTTCGCTCGTAGGCGTGCTCCAGGCGTCGGGTGACGCCGAGCAGCAACGCGAACGCGAACTCGGCGACGGTATGAGCTCCGTATTCTGGGACGTTGAAGACCTTGATGTCGCGCTTGGCGGCGCTCGCGAGGTCGATGTTGTCGTAGCCGGTCGCGCGCTGCGCTACGACTCGGAGGTTCGGGAGTTGGGCCAGCGTTTCGCCGGTAACTTTGTCGTGAACGAAGGTGGTCACGACCTCGGCCTTCTCAGCCAGGTGCGCGGTCCTCGTCGAGAGAGGTTCCTCGATGAACACGTTGCGGAACCCGGCTAGCTTGGACCGCTCCATGACCTTCCGGTCTTCCGGACTCACTGAGAAGTGAACGACGAGCGGAGGTTTGGCCTCGGGCTTCGTCCGGAGCGCGACCGCGCCCGATCCCTGGGCGCGAAGCCCAGCCGCGCCGGGCGGAGCCCCGTAGGCCCCACGCGCGCTCGGAGTTTCGGAGGCTCTGGAGGTCGAAAGCGCCTTCGAGGAGGCGACCGGGCCCACCTCCACGCTCTCGTTCGTAGCGGGTACATCGTGAGGGGAGGGTCGCAGGCGCATTCGCGTCGAGTGTCGTTGGGCTCTGGCAACAGTCAACAGCCATGTGGTCGCACCGAAGCACGAAACGGGAACCGGCGCTCGTCCCGCTTCCGGATCGAATCGCGCCTGCACTCACACTCATCCCCGAGGTTTGGAGTAAGGCGAACGTCCCAGGCTCATCGAGAGCGACGCCTGATCGTCTGCGTCTGATCGTCTGCGTCGGCGTCAGATCGTCTGCGTC
>CAYXDO010000161.1:0-24832 GCA_964463485.1 uncultured Myxococcales bacterium
TCGGACTGAGACCCCCACCACCGGCTAAAGCCGGTGGGTTCTGGCTCCGTCGACTGAAAGTCGACTGAGCGAGCCGCGTGATGCAACTCGTTACTCGCTTACTTTGAACTCGTCATCGCCTCGCTCGACGTCCTGGTTCGCGATATACTCAGCCACTACTTCGTCGGACACATTCCCAGTGCTCGCGACGAAGTATCCGCGAGCCCACAAGTGTCTCCCCCAGAACTCGCGGTTTATGTGCCGAAACTCGCGCAGCAGCTTGTGCGACGTACGACCCTTTACGAGTTGCATCACGCGACTCGGCGCCAGGTTCGGCGGGAGGCTCAGCAGAAGATGCACGTGATCCGGCCGAACGTGACCCTGGAGGATCACGACGTCGTTGGCCTCGCAGATTTGCCGCACCAGATCTCGAACCCGAATCCCTACTGGCCCTTTCAAGACCGGCTTGCGGTACTTCGGAATGAACACGAAGTGCAGATGGATCTTGTGGACCGTGTGCGATCCCTTCCGATATTGCGTCACCGACCCAACAGTACCGCAAGCCTCCTGAAAGGCTTCGCCTAAAGGCGAGGGGTTTACTCCCCGAACGGGACCCTAATCGCGACCGTGTCCGCGGGGCGATCAAGTTCTGACTCGTTTGTCCAATTGGCGGCAGACTGATCCGTTACGGGGTTTGCATTGGTACCGTCACATCGAGGGAGTCGGTAGCTTCGCGGACCTCCGCAACTTCACCGCAGAGGTCATTCGATGAGTATCCACCGAACCGGGAGGCTCACCCATGATTGACAAGACGGTTGAGGCGGCGATTCGTCGACTCTATTTCGGCGAACATTTTCCTCGGGGAACGGTCGCTACCTCCCTTGATGTACATCCCGACGTGGTCAAGCGGGTGGTCGGGCAACTCGGAAACGCACCGAAAGACGGGTCAGGAATTCCGAGCACACTGGATCCGTACAAGTCGTTCGTCGTGGACAAGCTCGCCGACTACCCAAAGCTACGAGCCACCCGGGTCTACGACATGATCGAAGCTCGTGGCTACACCGGTAGCCTTCGAACTCTTCGCCGATACGTAGCTGAGGTGCGGCCGACACCCAAGAGCGAAGTTTTCCTTCGGATGGAACGCCTGCCAGGAGAACAGGCGCAAGTAGATTGGGGCTACATCGGCAAGATCCCGGTACGTGGCGGAGAGCGAGCCTTGTGGCTATTCGTCATGGTACTGGCCTACTCACGAGCGATCTGGGGGGAGTTGGTACTCGATCTATCGGTTTCGTCGCTCTGTCGGTCGCTGACTCGAGCTGCAGAATTTTTCGGTGGAGTCACGCGACAGTTCCTCTTCGACAACCCCAAAGTTGTCGTCATCGAGCGTCACGGAGATCTCGTCCGATTCCAACCCGATCTCCTCGAATTGTGCTCGAAATTGCACGTTGAACCCAGGTTGTGTGCGGTTCGAAAGCCCCAGCAGAAGGGAGGAGTCGAGCGAGGCATTCGCTATCTCAAGGAGCGATTTTTCGCGGCCCGATCCATTCGCTCGGTCGAGCGCGGAAATGCGGAGTTGCTCCAGTTTCTGGACCGTGTGGCAATGGAGCGAGCTCATCCGACGATTCCGAGCAAGACGGTCCGGGAAGCTTTCGAGGACGAGCGAAGGTATCTGTTGGCTTTGGCGAATCCGATGCCTTCCGCCGAAGTTCCGCTACCCGTTGTCGTGGACAAGACGGCCTTTGCTCAATTTGATTGCAACAAATACTCAGTCCCGCCCGAGGTCGCGAGGAAGACGATAACTGTTGTCGGCTCCGACACAGAGGTCAAATTCGTCGACGGTGAACAAGTCGTAGCGCGCCACGAACGATGCTGGGGCAAGAAACATGTCATCGAAAATCCGACCCACCGGGCGGCCATCATTGCCAAGAAAGCAGGCGGTGGGGATCTCAAGGGGAGAGACAGACTCAAGGACTTGATTCCGAAGTCGGACGAGTTGATGCGCCGGTGGCTCGACGAGGGACTCAACGTTGGAACCTGGGCTCGAAGAACGCTGGGACTGATTGACCTTTACGGCGCACCCATTGTCGCCCAGGCCATCGGCGAGCTGCTCGAACGCGACCAGCACAACTTCGGGGCGCTCTCGATGATGTGCGAGCAAAAGAGACGACCAACAGCGACGATGCCCAGAATCGAGCTTGGCGCCCACATCCCCGACCGTGACGTCCCGTCTCACGACCTTGGAGGCTACGATGAAGTCCAAAGACCCAAGTGATCTCTACACTCGACTGCGACGTCTCGGTTTCCGATGTCCGAAGGAAGCCATCGATGAACTGATCGCTCGGTCCGTCCGAACCCGACTGTCATCGCTCGAGACGCTCGAAGAACTCACTGTTCTCGAAAGCCGGGAACGTGATGCAAGAAATCTGAAGAAGAGAGTAAGCACCGCCGCGCTAGGCAAATTCAAGACCCTCGATGAGTTCGATTGGAATCATCCCAAGGAAATCGATCGCGCGCAGATTGAAGAACTGCTCTCCCTCGACTTTCTTCGGAATGCCCATAACATCCTTTTTCGCGGTCCCGCGGGGCTTGGAAAGACGACGCTTTCGCAGAATCTCGGGCTCCGCGCACTCGAAGCAGGATTCACGGTCCGCTTCTCAACCCTGAGCGCTGCGCTCGCGGACCTACTTCGACAGGAATCGGTACCGGCCACCGAGCGTCGACTCAAGCGATACACGAGCCCTGATTTGCTCATCCTCGATGAGCTCGGCTACGTCCCGTGCGACACGCGAGCCGCTGAATTGCTCTATCACGTGGTGAGTCGACGGCACGAAGCCAAGTCGATCATCATCACGACGAATTTGCCCTTCAAACAGTGGGGCTCGGTGTTTCAGGACGCCGCCTGCCTCATTTCCCTCGTCGACCGATTCGCGCAACACGCCCACATCTGCGACATCACCGGCGAATCATGGCGGCAGACCAAAGGTCGAAACCCAAAGCGACCCCGCCCTGCCGACCGCTCCCCTGAATCGGCGACCTGACCGACTGTAAGTCGTCCTGCCAATCCGCTTCTCAGCACGCTCCACAAATTCCCTCGGTTCGGCACCTTCGGCACACGCCCAACCGCTCGCGTCGATTCTCTACGGAAACACGTGGCCGCTAACATTCGTTTCTTTTTCTGAGGTGCCTCACACAATTGCGGATCAATCCGTTCTGACTTCGACACTCGCAGCACGAGCGCTGCGGTCCGTGTCGAAGAGAGGAACAAACACATGATCAGAAGAGCCATTCTTGCATTGCTGATAGTACAGGTCGTCGCCAGCGCGATGGGCTGCGCCACGATTACGAGCGGAACGTCCGAGACCATCGAGATCTCCGCCAACACACGGGCCGCGGTGAAGCGGAACGGGGTGATTCTCGGTTATACCGACAAGACCAGTCCACTCAAGATCGCGCTCAAGCGATCGAGTACGAGCGAACAACTCACGATCGAGGCTGACGGTTTCGAAACCCAAAATCTCACCCTGAAGTCGAAAATCAACGGTGCGTTCTTCGGCAACATTCTCCTAGGTGGACTGCTCGGCTCGTCGATCGATCTCAGCACCGGCGCCGTGTATACCTATGCCCCAGACAAGTTCGATGTTCTTCTGAAGTCGGACGTCGACGACCCTGCCGCCAATGCCCGCGGAGTCACGCGCCGACTGATTTTGTTGGCCTACGATGACGTATTGGCCGAGCTGGCGGTTGGAAAGGGGCGGCTCTTGGATCCGCTCCTACTCAAGCTTGGGCCTGCTGGGGAGCGAGCTCTCGGTCGTTGGCGTGCCGCGGCGCTCGATGCGACGCCGCTCGAGCTCGCGACGATGATTTCGCAGGACCATTAGCTCACAAATTCCGCCTCCGGCGCGTTCGGAGGTCATGCTAGCCATCGCGCTCCTGCTCGCCATTCCGACTTCTCCCGCCCTCTGGCTCGGCTTCGCCGACCCAAGTCCATCCACGCCGGGCTCAACCTTCGGCCATGTCTTCCTCGTCGCCGCGGATGACGAGCCGAACGCCTTCTCGACCTCGTACTCATTCGGGGCAGACACCTCTTCAACGACCCCGGCCGAGTCAGTCGTCCTTGGGCTTGCGGGTGCCCTGCAAGCACGTTGGGAGACCCAGCCGTTCGGTGAGACTCTTTCTGCCTACCACCACGAGCTGCGCTCGGTTTTTCTGTGGCGACTGCGTCTCGATGACACCGATCGCGTGTTGGCCCGCCTCGCTGAGTCACTCGGCATTAGACGATCGTATTCGTTCGCAAAATGGAACTGCGCGCGTGCAACGCTCGCGGTGCTCGGTCTGGAACCACGAGGCGAAATAACAACGCCTCAGGAAGTCCTTTGGAAGCTGGGCTCTCGGTTGGGCGCGCGTATCTCGTTTCCGAGCCCCGTCGTGGTGGGCCGTGATGGCCTCGATGTAAGCGAGCTCAACGGGCGTGCGCTAGCCAAAATCACAACTCAGACCCTCGAGGCCTCTCTCGCAAAACTCCGCGTCGAGTTTCCGCAGCTCTCATACGCCGATGGTCCTGACGAGCGCCGGGCTCGCTTTGTCCGGCAGAGAGTCCTCGACGAACTTCGGATTCGGGCTGAGCACGGCGACGTCGCAATCGCCGGTCCTGACGCAGGCAGACCTGAGCGCGCGCATGGAAAGAGCGTGGTCTCCGTTGGCGTGAACTCACACCCAGGTCTGCTGCTGTCAGGTGCGGTTGTGAGCCACACCGAGCTCGACAGCTCGGATGGGTACGGGCCTCAGCTCATACGATTTCTCGCTGGTGGAGTGGAGGTCGGTCCGCGCGGCAAGATTGCGCTCCTTGAGCTTACGCTTCTCCAACTCGAGACACGAAGTGCATTCTCGTGGGGGATCGAAGTCGGCACCCGACGCCTGGGCACCCGGAGCAACACGGGCCTCGGCCTAGAGGTTGGGGGCTCGGTCCGGGTAGGTGCCCTTGACCTCTCGCTCTTGGGCGGGATTCGCGGCGAGATGAACGAAGACTTCAGTGGGGAAGTTGTCCCTAGGGCGCGACTCAGCCTTGGGCTCGAGCTTCCACAAACCAAGACGGTCCTCGAGACCGCGTGGAGAGCGGGTTCCGTTGCACTCCGCTGCGATACTCAGATCCGAATGTCTGTCGACCGGGGCCTCGGACTGGGCTTTGACTGGCAGCCGAGCACCGGCGCGTCGGGCTCACTTCGGTTCCTCCAAACTTTTTTTTGAAGTGCCGCTCACGAATCCGCGGCGGGTTCCGTTCGTCTGGCAGCCGCGAGGAACGCGGCGATGGAGGTGCCAATGTTTTCGAAGAAAGAATCGCGAAGGGCATGTGCGGTGATCGCTCTGGTCGCCGCTCTTGGTTTGGGCTTCACCCCGGCTCGTGCGCACGCCGGAGCCGAGGACGCGGCAGGAGCGACCGAGGTTCTGTCGATCCTGGCGGGGACGGCGCTGCTCGCGGCCATCATCATCATCGTCGCGGGCGCGGCGCCTGACGAGGATCCCCCCGCGGAAGGGTCCGCGCCCGCGGGCTCCGGCAAGCTCGAGTTCCGCTTCTAACATGCCGCGCAAGGCTCCGGCGCGGCCCGCCCGCCGCCGGAGCTTGCCAAAGGAGGTCCGTATGCAGGTTGACGGCGCGCTCGTGGCGCGTGATTGTTCCGGGTCTGCTCGGCGGTCGCGAACGATGGATGAGGATGAGGCCCAGAACATGGATGAAGCGCGCGAACGCGCGCGAAACACCGCAGCGAAAGAGGTGCGCGCGGCCGTAGCCGTCTACTGCGCGACGCCGGCCCTTCTTCGGTCAACGACGGAAGCGGCGCAGGCGCTCGCCGACACACTCTCGCTGCACCTTCACCCGCGTATCTGCGCGTTCACAAAGAACCGCGAGGTCGCGTGGGAGGTGCTCAACGACTTTTGGGCGCAGAAGGTCGATTCGGCGAAGATCTGCAAGGCCTTCCAGGACGGCAAGCCACTTCTCCACTGGTGCTCGGCTGTTGCCAAGAACCTCTGGCTTTCTCAATTCGTCCGCGGCAAGCGCAACCAAGCCCTTGCACCTTTGATCGAAGCCTTGCCCGCGGAGCCCGTCGAGGCGGACGTAGACTTCCTTGAGATCGAGCGCGTGCGCGCGGCATTTCTCACGCTCAACGAGCAAGATCGCAACTTGCTCTCGTGGTTCGAAATTTTCGACTTAGCGTACAATCATCATCAAGAGGGGGTAGCTCCCGCCACGTTGAGACAGAGGGCGCAAGCAGCCAGAAGTCGCCTGCGGAATGCCTTTGAAGGCTCGGTTGGGGTACACGCCTCCTATGAGGACTTTAGCAATGATCTCTTGCGCGCGGACCTCGCCCTCCTGATTCAGCCGATTAACGGTGCTGGACAGCAGCACGAGCCGCTCGACGCCTGGATCAATCGCGCGCTCAAAAACCGTGTTGGCATCGCGCCCGAGCATCAGGAGCTCGTCGATGCATGGCTGGTTTTTCGAGACGGGGGTGGTATCGAGAATTACGTGGACGCGTATCTTGCCTTAGACGCGCGAAAAGAGGAGCTCTAGATGTTCACGCCGAGAGACCCCCCCACACCGGCCGAGCGCCTCAGGGCATGGGATCGAGCGCGTCGGCGAAGCGCAGTTCGCCTACTGGCTACCGCCAAACCGTTGCAGGCAGCAGGCAAATCGCCACAGGACCTGCTGCTTCTAGTGTGCCAGACACCCCTCGGGCTTCAGGAACCTCTCACGCCGGAGATGCTCACTTTTGCAATCTGGATCGCGGCCTCCGAGGGGTCGGTTGATGAAGCCGTCGTGGCGGAAAAACTGAAGCTCGCGGACGCGCCTGTTGTGAAAGTCGCAGACGCCGAAAGGTGGCTGCCAGAGGAGGTCAGGAAGGTCTTCGAGGCTGTCGAGAGGCTCGGTTTGCTCAAGCCCGTTGGCTGGCGCACCCGATTGAGAATCCCCGGCGCAGAGGCCGCACTCGTTCGAGTTGCTTGGGCCCGCGCCGCCAATTGGGGCCAGGAACTCGTCAAGCAGCTCGATTTCGATTTGACGAGAGCCGGCGCTCTCGCCGCAGGTGAAGATGCGCCCCAATGGGAGCAAGTTGTGCTCTGCGTGATCGGGACCCAACTGGTAGAGCTGACACTCAGATTGGAGAAGCATGGTGCCGATCTGCTGGCCTCCTTGCGGGACCGAGCTTCCGAGCAGGGCGCTGAGTATGAGATCAAGGGTGTTGTCACGCTGAGCGCCCAGGGTGCGTCGACGCAAGTCATCCTTGATTTCGTGCTCGGCGCTACCCGGATAGACCAGATCCTTCTCGAAGACGTCTTTTCTGGCGCTCTCGCTCAATCTGCTGATCACATCACGCCGACGTGGTCATTGGTCGAGGTAAAGAGAGGTTGAGGAGTCGCCGTTGTGCTGCCGCATGAGCCTTGGCACGAGAGTCTGGCGCGCGCGCTGGATGCCGAGCAGAACACTGCCCTGGAAATTAACAACTTCCTGAAGGCTCTGCTTGACGCCCGCTTCGTGCCCGCCTGTCTCGACCAACTCGTAAACCACGCCTGGCGCCACCCGGACCGCGAAGGGGAGAAGAAGAGAGTCAGACCCACGTCGATCCCGAACACGCAGCATCTCGAAGCGGCCAGACAGGCGCTCGCCACAAAGACGCACGAGAAGCCGCTCCGGGTCTACGAAATCGGGGCGCTCACTGGTGGCGGAATCTCAACTCCCTTGTGGCTCAAGCTTGAGCTGTTCGAGATTGCCGCTTGGACGCGTGCCGCCACCGCAAACCCAATGGCTGGCAGGGTTTTGTTCGTCACGCCACGCTTTTGGGCGTTCAGCGCGAGGGACCGGAGCCGGTTTGAGCAAGCCTTCTTCGCAGGCCTTCGGCACGCCCAGGTGCCTCGGCCGCCGGACGGCGCTAGGCTGCCTTTCATCGCGTTCGTAACGCTCGTGGCTCTTCCTCAACTCACACTTGCAGACCAGGAGAAGGCGTTCCCTCCGGATGTCTATGACCGTCTGCAGGACAACAAGGCGTCGCTATCTTTTGCGATTGCTCTCATGACGATCGCCGCCAAGCGTGGTGTCGCACCTCTGAACCGGGGTTCCCTTTTCGTCACGGGCATGGTCGAAGAAAACGGCAAACTGAAAAGCGTTCACGAGATGAGGACGAAAGCTCAGGCCCTTCTCGACAAGTTCCCAAATGCGCAGATGATCTGCCATCCGGAGAACGCTCAAGAAGTCCCGTCAGCCGTCAGCCTCGATGTCTTTCCGGCACCAACCCTTCTTCACGCAATCAGCCATCTGGGTTGGCCGATCCCTCGTTGTGCGTCGATTCTCGCCGATCACACGCTCGGCGGTCCATCCATTCGGGGGCCCTTTCGAAAGGGCGCGGCCAACTTTCTCGACCACTATGTCGGGCAGAACGGTGAGTGTGCGTTCGGTGGCCGAGGGGCGGCGCTCGCGAAACTCCACGCGTGGCTCCGGGAGACAGCAGCGCCGCGCGCTGTTTTGCGTGCCCCCGCAGGACGGGGTAAAAGCGCCGTCCTGGTCAACTTCGCGCTTGAGGCTGCGGCGCATACGCGAGTGATCTTCCTGCCGATCTCGAGTCGGTTCGCGACAAACCAACGAAGCCTGGTGCTTCAGTTTCTCGCCCGCTGCCTCGCAGAGCTGCTGGGCGAGGCTCTTGACGAGTCTCAAATACTCACCGTTGACGAGCTCGATCAAATCATCGAGGGCCAACTGAGGCGAGTTGAGACACCCTTGCTCTTGGTGATCGACGGTCTTGACGAGGCTCCGGGTGGATGGCGTTTGCAGGTTCCGGAGTTCCTATCCTCAACCGTCAAGTTCCTCGTGTCGATGCGGCCAGTCGCCGCACTTATCGGTCAATGGTGCGAGTTCAACCTCGATCACTTAACCGAAGGCGGCGTGCAGGAAGTACTTCATTCCTTCATGCCGCAGTTCGATACTGCTGAGTGGGTCGCGGCTCTTTTCGCGAAGAGTCAAGGCGACGCTCTCTTGCTCGCGTTGTGGCTTGAGCGCCTGAAGGAGCCACGGCCCCTTTCTATCGAACGTTTGCGCAGAGGGGACCCCGGGCTCAAAGGCTTCATCGCAGTATGGTGGCGCGAGCAGGAGATCCTGTGGGAGGACGCCGGAAAAAGCGCCGAGATGGTGGGCAACGGCGTTCGTACAATTCTGAGCCTTCTCTCGATGGCCCACGGCCCGCTCCGGTGGTCCGAGATCTGCTGGATGCTTGACTGGAACACCAGTGACAACAATCGTCCTGCTTTGGCGGACTTCGCGCGGTGGGTGTTGGGCGATTTCGAGAACGGACTGGTGCTCCAACATCCTGCGATGGCAGTTGAGTTCGGGCGTGAGGGTCCCGGCCTGGACCGCTTCCTTGCGCTCGGCTCGAAGGCGGTTGAGGAAGCCGAAGCGCAGCGCCGGGCTGACACCGAGCCGGTGATAGATCTGTTCTCACAGTATGGGGTTCAGTTCTACGCAACCCACCTCAAGGAGTCGTACTTTCAGGATCCGCGGACAGGCGCAGCGGCAACGGCGCTCGCAAGACTTGTCTCTCCAGCCTGGCGTGAGGCCTGCGCATCGATCGATCCTTCGGGATCTCGCTTTCTTGAAGATCTGGCGATCGTGGAGTTTGTGGCCCGGAAGGAGGCGGATAGCGCTGCTGAAGCAGGCCGCGCGGCGTCGACATTTGCCACAGAACTCTTGGTCATTTTCGCACGGGCGCGTGAGCAAGATGAGGCGAACTCCATGCCACCGAAGGTTTTGGCCTACCTCCTCCGGAAAGGATGCTGGACTTCGGCCCAAGGTCGGAGCGTTGCTAATCGCGCAGGCCAAATCCACACCGCAGAGGTCTTGCCTTTTCTCGATCCTCTAGACCGAGCGTCTGCGATCGCGGAAGCTTTGGAATTCGATGATGGATGGGCATATTTAGACAAGATAGCCGAGGCGATTGCGAAAAGCGGCGATTATACTGGCGGTGAACCAGTTTGGAGCGGCGCACGAGCAATGGGCCAGGTGGACGTGCTGGCAAAGCTTCTTTCGACTGTCCCGATCGAAGAGTTTGATGACCGTTGGAAAGAGGCGAACTCCATTGGTGTGCCACCGGAGATTCGAGGATCAATCGATCTCGAATTGGCACGCGCCCTATCAAACTTCGAACGAAGATGCCCCGACGGTCGAAGCCGCCCTGCTTTGGACTCCAAATGGGCAGATTTGCTAGCACGACCTCGTGCGGGCAGGCCGGCGAACCTGGTGCCAACGGAACTAAACGACGTCTTGGCCATCCTGCCAATGGTCCCAGATCGCTTGCTCCGGCAAGCTCTGCGCCGCTTTCTGCGTTTGGAATTTGTTAGAGTTCCCGGCGACTCTGCTCCGTGGCGTCTACTCAGGATCCTTCTCGGTCGCCTTGATCCCGGTCCGTTCAACGACCGAGCTGCGTTGAAGGTCCGCCCTTTAGATGTAGCCGAGCACATGCTTACTTTGGCGGAACGTGTCCAAGTAACGCACCATGTGTGGGATTTGGTTTTGGGACTGGTGCCGAGACTCAATGATCAGGAGATTAAGCACGTCCTTCTCGTTTGGCAGTCACTTCACCCACGCTACGGTGACGGCGATCGACGACGACTCTTGCGTCTTGTGTTGTCCCTCCGGTCGGAAACAATAGGGGAGAGCACTTTTGGGCTCTTGGTGGATATCTGTCTGCAGGCGACGCCGATCGTGGCAAGGTTCTTTCCACGTCCCGCGCGAGCACTTTTGGCGAGTGGTAGCACACGAAAGTCGGTTGCTTCAGAAACCGAAATGCTCATGGTCCTTGCCATCGCAAGCCTGGATAGCTCAACGAGGCGCGCGCGTGAAATGGCCTCGTTCGCTCTCGAGAGTCTCGAGAGTCTGTCCGACGAGTCCTGGGAGTCGATGTCATCGGGGTTTCGGTGGGAGAGGTGGTCCGAGATCAGGACGGTCTTCAGATGTCTATCAAATCACCTTGGCGACGGCGGCTTAGAATCGGCCATTTCTCTCGCATCACGGAGTCGCTCGTCTGAACTGGCTCTGGACCTAATCCTTCTTCTTGTCGAGTCGTTGGAACCTGGCAAAGCGCTCCAATATCTGCGCCAGTATCGGGAATCTCCGATTCATGCGCGTCGCGGATACGCCTCTCTCATCGCCGCCTTACCTTCGTTTTCTCTTCCCCCATGGCGGTGCCTTGACGCGCTAAATGCGAGCCTCGATGATGAGATCCTTGAGAACCTGGTTAGTTGCGTGACGGAAAGGCCCAACGACTGGATTGGTTACTCACTCCTGCGGGGCCGCGTGATGCGCCTCAAGGATCCTTTGATACGCGCAATGCTTCTGGCTCGTCTCCATGCTCACTATCCGGGCAAAACCGTGGGGGAAGTCTACGAGGCCGCCCTCGCATGCCCGCAAATGAGCGGTATCGAAGTCATCCTGCGCGAGTTGCATGGCCAGGACCTAGAGGGCGTGGACGCGATCGAGATCGAGCAATTAGACGCGGGCGACGGTGGCGTTCCAGCTTTGATCCGCGTCCTACGCCTCCTGAAGTGGAAACGCCCGGGGTCGCCTCTGGCAAACAAACTCCTGAGTGTGGCCAACGATAGGGCCTGGATCGCGCTTGGGCTTTGGCCCGGTGAAGGTCTGAACCATGACCTCATCGAATTCGCTAAGTCGCCACCGCCCAAGCTCCGCGTGTCAGCGCCGCGTTTCTTTTCCGCAGGCGCCGAAACGGACTTCTTTCGGACACACTTCGGCAAACCCCATGAATGGTTTTGTTTGCTCTCCCCTCCTGCTCTGTGGCAGTGGGTTCTTGAGCGGCTCGTGGATCGTGCGGGACTGCGAACGACCCCGGAGGAGTGGATGCTCGTCGTCGAAGTTGCTCGTAAGTCAACCCTCGGACCCGTCGCTTTCATCAGACAGCTTCCCATCGCTTTGCGCGGCAACGTGGACCTGCGACGCCTGATCGAACTCGTGACGCCGGACGAACGCCTACCTCTGTTTCTTGAACTGCACAATCTCGGAGCCAGAAGGCTGCCTATTGACTTGCTCGACCCTGACGCTGCGAGACTGTTTGCACCCGTTGTCATAGAGGAATTCGAAAGGTGGCTGATCGCAAAGGGCGGGCCCTGGACAGACTCTGAGGCCCAGGCTCCCTGGGCGTTACTCGACCTGCTGCCCGCGATTGACATGGAATGGCGAGCGCGCGTTGCGCATGCAGTATATGATCACTTCGATCTCGAAATATTGGCTGCAAACGAGCAGTTGCGTCTTGCGGCGAACTTGAAAAACGAGGCGCGCGCGGCGACCATCGCCGCCGCAATCCGCGCTGGGGCGGATGCACCTCAGCCTTTCAGCCCCGAGGAGCTGCCCTTCCTCGTCGAAATCGTATGCGACGACTGGAATTCCAATCTGGGCACGAGGCAAGCACGATGTTCGCCATTCGCGCCATCGTTGGCAGTCATGGCGCCATCTGCATCCTTGGCCCTGGCGAGGCGTTTGGCCAACGGATCTCGGGATACAGGCCACTATTTTGCGGTGCTCCGAGACCTCACGCCTGTTGCGCACGAATTGGTCGGCGACGCGGCGCTGACGGATCTCGTGTCAAACTTCTTGGAATTTCTAACGTGAGCCCAACAGTTCGACACGGAGCGACTGGCAAGAGGGTGTGAGCCGCAGGTCCCTCGTCGCGCCTTTGAGCGCCGCCTTCCACTCTGAAACAATCCCATCAACCGCTCGAGGGTCCGAACGCGTCGCCGCGTCGCCACCGAACCCGCAGAGGTCAATTCGGGACAAAGGCTCGGCAAAGCTGACGGGCTTCAAGTGCCCGACTCGCTTTTCGAGATCGATACCAGCGGTGACTTCCAAGAGATCGGATGCCACGATCAGCTCGGCGCGGCGCAGCTCGGCCTGCACCACCATGATGGCGGCCAGAATCGCCGATCCGGCGTCCTTCGAAACGAGGTCTGCGGCCACCAGACTCTCGCGAGCCCGCAACAGCGAAAGCTCGCGTGTCGCGAGTGTGCCCTGTGGCGTCTCTTTCCCAAACATGACCCTAGCGCCGCGCCGCGTTGGCGAGACGACCAGGAACCGACTTCCAGGCGCGACCGCACGGCTTGCCCATGCGTCGAACACGCGAAGAAGAAGCGCTGGGCTACATCGACCAGGGCCCGATGCGCTCAGATCGCAGACTACGCCAACATTGTGGGCCTCCTTGGACTCAGCTAATTTCTCGACTCGGTCAGCCGTAACCCTAAACGTGGATTTCGCGGGCTCGACCCGCGCCGGGCAGTCCATACTCGTGCGCGATGCTGCGGCAGCTTGTGCGGCAGCTTTCGCTGCCGCGCGCACTCTTTTCAGGCCAGCTCGCGCGGGTTCACTCGGCGTGCACAACGTCAAAGTCGACGTGCGGCTCAGGATGCGGACCGTCGTAGTTGGGCAGTCCACCTGCTCTTCGATGAGGCGCACCCCGGCGGCCATTGCGGAGGGCTCGGCAACGGGATCAGGCACGACGATGTCTGCGTCTCCGAAACAGTGCTCGTCGGGCTCCGACATGCAGCCCAGAAGCAGTGATGGGACCAGCAGGACCAGCAGGACCATGGTGGCTTTCATGACTCACCTCCCCGTGCTTTGACCCAACGACCGATCAGGCGCCTCGCCATCAGGTACTTTTCGCGATCGCATGCCAACTGTGCGTCGATCGTGGCCATGAGGCGCCGCCGATGCCAGTCCAGCAGGATCTCTTGTGCTTGCCGACGACGGCGCTCAAGTTGTCTGGCCCGGACCCGACCGCGGCGAAGCGCGTCGATGACCTCGTTCTCGGGCAACGGGACATCGCGAACCGGCGGAGGTTGGGAAGGGGTGGGAACTGGCTTGGAACCGGAACCGGACGTGCGCAACACCCCGAAGGGCCACCGATGAACGACGTCATCGTGGATCGTTGTGCCCGAAAAAGGCCGATCGCCATCCACGTCGCCGGGCAGTGGCGCTGGAACAACGTTGGCAAGAGGCGGACCCATAGTAGGTGCGGCCAGCGGCACCCGAGCATCATTGGCGAGAGCTGGTCCCGTGATGGGAACATGGCCAGCGGCCTCAGCCCGGTCCGAGTTGGCCCGGTCCCTCTGCCATGCGGCTTCCCAGGCGTGCGCTCGGTCTCGGGCCAGAATTTCGAACACGAGCCCGGAGCAAATGGCAGCCGCTGTAATGAGCACCGAATACTCGAACAGCGGCGAGGTGATAAGCGTCGCCAAGGCGGACACGTCGGCCTCTGGATCCGCGAGAACCCGAAATCCCGCGAGGACCAAGACGACGAGGAGAGCCAACATGCCGAGGCCCAACCCGGAAGCGGCGTTGACGAAGTGCTCCGAGAGGATGGCAGCGGACTTGGACATCCGATGGGCAGCCCCCTTCGCAAGAATCACCAGCGACAACGTGACCGAACCTGAGAGCGCAAGGCAGGCCATGAATGACACTGGGCGGACACGAAGGGCGACCAGCGGACGATCGACATCGAGTGCGAACACCGCATCGGCCAAGGTCGTGAACGCCAAAAAGAACTCTGCGCTACATCCGAACGCCAGCACGATCATGAGAAGCGCGAGCACCCATCCGGGATAGGGAACGTGCTCGGGACGATGGTCCAGTGGGTAGCCGCGGGGCGCCAGGTTGATTCGGATCATTTTCCACCCCCGTTTGAGAATTCGTCGTCGAAGCTGTCCAGAGCCAGGCGTTGCCGGACGGCCCCGTCCAACAGGAGACCGCAGTCTCGGGTAACAGCCTGTGAGTAGATCAGCCGGCGGCGCTCGAGGAAGTCCTCGACCGAGTCTCCGACTAGGACCGCAATCAGCGCATCGCCCAGCGAAGCCCCTGCGCGCTGGCTCACTTTCGCCAGAGCCTCGGGCGTGAGACGTAGCCACACCTCGAGGTCAGCGCGGATTCCGCCTACGTCCAGCTCGGGCATTATGACCCAGGCGTTCGCCGCGCGCTCGATCTCGGGCGGCGGGCGTTCGATTTTCGTTGGCCAGATTTTCATGACACCTCCATCCGACGGCTTTGCCTTCGCCGCCGGCTCTGACCCGGTAACGAGCGTCACTGGAGCATCGTGAGCCGAGCTGCAGACTTTTTTGTCGGACTGGCGCTCAGGACGGCACTGCGGTCGACCCGCGAGGTCGACCGAAGGCTGCCCAACGGCTGCCCAAGACTTTCCGGAAGGCGTCGTAACTACTCGGAATCAAACGAACGGGCTGGATAGTGCGGACGGGCCCGGAATCAATCTAAGTGCGCGCGCCGACAACGTTTTTCGTGATGTTTACGGCGATTTCAAGTCCCGTCCACCCCGCCAATTTTCCTTTTCCCGCATTTCGTGAAGTACCCGGAACGGCTTTTTCAAGTCGTAACGGACACTTCTGCCATCCAAAACCGGGTTCCAAAGTAGCTTCGCGAGCAGATCCCGTCGTTCCTCGGGTGACCGACCTTCCCACAATGATTTCGCGTTCTTGGCGAGTTCCAAGACGCGCTGCGCCGTGACGAGATACGCGCCGTCCACCTGGCCCTGCGTGTCCTGAAGCAGGTCGAAGTTGAGCCGCCGCTCCTTCTGAATGCGCTCAAGCTGACGGCGGAACGTGGCGTCGTCGAGGCTCCCCGCGAGCTTCATGTCCACCAGGCTGTTCTCCTTCGCCTCCAGCTCGACGGCCTCGCGCCGGTATTTGGTCGGCTTCGTGGCGCTTCGCGGCCTGCGCCTGCCGGTGCGTCACGTTCATCGCGTCGGCGATGGCGGTCGCGAGGTCGTCGGTGATGCCGATGTCGTCCACCGCGCCGCCGAGCTGTTCGAGGATGTCGCTCTCGGCGATGTTGACCTCCTTCTCGTGTAGGCGCTTGCCGTTCGTGCAGCGGTAGTACTTGTACTCATTCTTGCCCTTCCACTTCGGCGAGTACACCACCGTGCAGCCGCACTCCGCGCAGGTGAGCCGGAAACCCGGCAACGAGAACAGACCTTCGCTTTTTCGGTGCTGCTGCGGCGCTCGTCGGCCGAAGGTCTCCTGGATGGCGTCCCACTCCTTCTTAGTGAACACGGGTTCGTGCTTCCCGACGTAGACCTTGCCGCCCCACTCGAACTCGCCCTTGTAGAAGCGGTCCTTGAGCACGCGCTCGACGCCGGATTTCCGACCGTTGCCCTTGAACCTGTACAGCGCCTTCGGAGGGACGATGCCTTCGTCGAGCACCATCGTGGCAACCGTTTCGAGGCTGTGACCCGCGAGCCGAATATCAGCCATGCGCCGTACGAGCTTGCGGCCCCAGTCGGTCAACTCGATCGTGCCACCCTTGTCGAGTATCTGACCGTCCTCGCCGAGCAGCTTCCTGTTCACGTAGCCGAGCGGAGCCCGGGTCGGGAACCAGCCACGCTCCGCCTTCGCACGCATGCTCTCGGTCGCTCGACGTCGAAGGTCGCGGCTGTACTGCCTCGCGAACATCGTGCTGAAGTCAGCCGTCAGCCAATCACTCTCCGGTGAGTCTCGATGCAGCACCTTGCCCTCGAACGCGATGTGCATGACGAAGACATCGTCCCGGATGTTCTCCTCCATCGTCTCCTGGTCGGTCGCGTTTCGGGTGGTGCGGTCCCAGACCCAGAAGACGAGGTTCCGGATGCCTTCCTTCCGAGCGCGCTCGATGAGCGCGTGGAACTTCTTCCTGTCCGCCGACTTCTTGGCAGACTCATGAAACTCCTCGACCCAGAGCAACTTCAAGTTGTTGGCCTTGGCGTACGCTTCGATGCCACTGCGCTGCACTCCGGGCGAGTTGTTGTCGAGTTGCTTTTTTGACGACACGCGTACGATGCCGCACGCGCTGTCGCCTGGGGTGTTCTTCTTCGGAAATCCCACAGTTACTCCTTGGGCTCTACGGCACCGAGGTGAAAGCTCAGCAGTGTCCTGAACAGTTCCACAATCGAGCCGATATCCGGCTTCTCCAGGGGGTATCCGAAGAGACGCATGGTGGGTGGGTTCTCCGGCGAGCCGGGGAAGGCGACATAAAGCAACCCGTCGTCACCGCGGATCACTGGGGTGCGAACAATCCTCAAACGAGCCATGACCTTATTGTGTCATCATGCAACCCTAACTTGTCAACACATCGCGACCGAGATACAGTTTCGGAATGGCTAAGCCCAGAGGACCACACAAGAATGAGGAATCCAGAAAAGCTTTTCTGGAAAACCTCGGTCGCCGCGTTGCAGCTTGTCGACAAGCGCGGCAGCTCTCCCAGCGAGAACTGGCGAGTTCCGCCGGGATCAGCCAGGACGCCGTCAGCCGCTTCGAACTAGGCTCTCGCACGCCGACAGTTGGCACTCTGTTCGACCTGGCCCAGGCGCTCGGCCTCGACGTCTCCTCGCTTGTCGACTTTTCCGCAGATGACGAGAGCTGCTCCCCCATCGAGTCGCTGCTGAAGGACCAGCCCGATTTCGTGCGCCAAGAGGCGGTGGCTTGCGTGTCCTCGTTGGTGCGTGTTTCGAATTCTGCGCGCCGTCCCGGACCGGCTTGAACGGCGCGAGATCCTGTTCATCTAGGCGGACGACAGCCTTCGTAGTCCTCCACAAACCGGACCTGTGTACCACGTTCGATCGCCCCAGGCCCTCGGGCCTTGCGGACGCGAGCGATCGCACCCACCGCCTTCATCCTCGGGTGCAGCTCCAGAAGCGCGCACGCCGCGATGGTTCCAGATCGTCCCAATCCTCCACGGCAGAAGACCGCGATGCGTCGGCCTTGCCGCACCGAATCCGCGAGTCGGCGAACGCGGCTGAGCGCTGCCTCCATTTCCGGCACGCCACCGTCTTCGATCGGAAAATCTGAGACTCCGATCCCTATTGATCGCGCCTCGGCGACGAGCCCGGCGATCCGGAGCGTCTTGTATCGCTCCTCCGAAGGAATGAGGTTGAGGAGGGAACGCACGCCCAGCTCGTGAAGCCGCTCTAGGTCTTTCTGGAGGTCCCTTTCCCAAGATCCGGAGCGCCCATGCGCGCGCTTGCCCGGCGCGAACGTCACTCCAAGCCGACCGCCGTTCTTCGTTTCCTCGATCCAATCGACGCGAATCGGATCGCTCTCTGAGGTCCGGACAAGTAACCAGCCGGTCTGCGGCCACCGCTTCAATTCCTCGATCTCCGCGCGGTCCCACTGCAGATCGACTTCGTCGAATTCGTCGTAGAGGACCTCCGAGCCGTACATCAGCGGTCGCCCCCGCCACGGCACTCCGTCGCGGATTCGGAGGTAAGGCGAATGAGGCGGCGAACCGCTCACCGCAGTTAGCGGAAGGTTGCCGCTCCAACGATTCTGGATGAGTTCCTGTAGCGTCAAAGTTCCGCTTGTCATGCGTCGATTGTAGATCTCAAGCGCGATATGTGTACAGAAATATTTCTGCACGAGATCCAGAAACTGCGTCCAGAAAGTCCTCTAGAGAAGCATCTCCAGAATCGACGTGCCTGGCTTCTGGATCCTCAGCGCCAAGCTGCAGAAGCCATCGCATCCCGTTTGTCCGACTCCAAAAGGCCCCAACCATCGTGCCCTTGATCTCATGCAAAATCTGGTAGAAGCGCCTCGATGGCACGCCGTCCAGAAAGGGACCCGCGCTTGCTGGCGGTGTCCGCGCGCATCCAGAAGTCCAGAATCGCAGCGGGGCTCTCTCAGGCTGAGCTGGCGAGGCACGCGGGCATCTCGACAGATGCCGTGTCCAGAATCGAGCGCGGCTCACCACCTGCGCTCACGACGCTGATCGCGATCGCGGATGCGCTCGGCGTCGAGCTTCTGGACTTGTTCTCGGATTTTGGACGGCCGGAGGGGCTCTCGGCGGGTAGCGTCCAGCTCGCCAGGTTTCTGGAGCGACAGCCCGCGAAGGTTCGAGAGGCGATCGCGACCTTGCTCCGAGACCTCGCAAGGGCGGCAAACACGTTGTGAATCGTGACCCGTCAGGACGGCCGGTGACGCGGGCGGTCGTCGGATGGCTGGACGAAAAATTCAGGACGACGGGACGCGCGGGCCTGTCTCGACGCGGCGGAAGCCGGACGTCGGCGGCTCGGTTTCGGAAGTCTCAGGCCGTGCGCGGCCTACGGGGTCGTCTTGACGGCGAATCTGGTTCGGGTTGAAGGGTTCGGAATCTCGGTCCATGGAAGTTCGACGACGAAGCGCTCGCCAAATGGGTTCTCGGCGGAGATTCGAATCCGAAGCTCGGCACGGAGGACTCCGTAGTCCAGCCACTGTCGCCCCACCTCCGCACTTGAAATGTCATCAAAAGTCGCGGACTCCCCGCGGCGGACCGAACCCAGGAAGCCGCAGGTAGATCCTTCGATTTCTGCCGGTTCGCGGTCACTCTTGAAATGCAGGCGCAGCACCAACGAGCATTGAAGGTGCACGAAGGATTCGCCCGAGTCCTCAAAGTTGTAGAGCGCCCCACGTAGACGAAGGCTTCGACCATCCGAGTAGCCATCGAACCATTCCCCAGAGAGGTCGCCGACAGAAATGGGTGCGCTTTCGGTCGCCTGTTGCTCCTGCGCGCCAGCCGTGAGAGAGCCGCGCGTCAGTTTGAAAGCTCCCCAAAGGCCAACGACGCATGCGAGCGCGATTGCCGCTACGAGCGCAAGATCCGCAAAATTCGTGGTCCCGTTATCCGAGCGCGAGCCGCTCCCTGGTTCTCCTGTGCTTCTCCTGGGTTGGAGGAAGTGAACGATCAGGGCGATGCCGCATCCGATGGCCCCGCCGATGAGCAGATTCACGGGCCCCGATAGGGCTGCGCTCTTGGATGGATCGGCGACCGTCTTCAGGAACAGATCGAGAAAGGAATTGGTGAACCCTCGTGGTGCCCTAGCTAGAAAATTCTGGACTTGGATTGCGTGGTAGATGAGCGCCCCCATCAGACTGAGTAGGACGAACTTCATCGACTGGTGCCCGCGTCACGCATTCCCGGAGCTTGGACCACTCGAAGGCTTCTGCTCCGTGGGCTCCGGAGAGATTTCCAAAGTCGATTTCGTGAGCTTCTCAAGCAGAAGCACCGCGTCTTGCGTATCCTCTTCGATGCCCTTGAGCCGCTCGATCATCGTGCGCATCAGTCCAATAGCCTCGTTGATTTTCCAGTACCAAGTCACGGCCTCTCGAAAGACAAGGAAAGAGACAAGAGCAACCGCTACATACACATACATGTTGTTCATCTATGACCTCATCATCGATTCGCTCGGCCGCGAAGCCTCGCGGATACCTCTCACCAAGTCTTCCACGCGACCCCAAACGCCCGCACCCTGGCTTCAGCTCGGCGAACAGACAGAGCATCACGCTCGACGATTTGAAGAATATTCTCCCAGTTGTTCTTCCGGAGCCGTTCCGCGCTGAACGACAGGAATCCTGACCGAAGCCGCGAGGGCGGCAACGCTTTTGGCTGGGCGAACCCGTCGAGCTTTCGCCGCGCCAGAGAGACGGTAACTTGGATCTCCACCGATCGAAGGAGATGGTCGAAGTAGGTCCGAGCGTTGGCGTAGCTCGCTTCCTCTGTGTCGTCGCCGTATTGACGGCTGGTGCACAAGTCAAACTCATCATTCGAAGCGCATGCCGCGTTTGCCTCGGCCGGGTACAGAATCCACCAAAGTGAGGACGCGATCTGGATGGCAGATTCCAGCGCGGTTCCGTCCAGAATGGTCGCCCGACTCTGTACTCCGCGACCGAGAGCGATGCTGCCGATATTGAGAAGGTTTTGCGCCGGTCCGGGGTCGTGGTCGTACTGAAGTTCGAGATCGATCCTCAGTCGACCTTCCGGCTTCAAGCTGACGACGGCCCAAATTCCATCGAAAGCTGGGTCACCTGGCAATCTCAGACTCCGCTCCAGAACACTCAGATGCCAAGACTCGTCCGCAGCACCCAGGAGATCCTGCAATTTCTTCCTCAAATCCGTGACACGAGACGAAGCCATAAGGTTGTCCGCGCGCAGCTCGACTTCCACGCGAGATCTAAGGTCAGTCGGCATCAATTCTTCGCTGTCGCTGTCAATCCAAGCGACCAGCTCACCAATCGTATTGTTGAGGGAGTGCAATACGCGCGCATCCAGAATCTCACGAATCCGCCCTTCGGCCTCTGCCCGTAGGGCTTCGTCGATTCCGTTGCCTGAAAGGGTCAACTCCTCCTTTACGGCGGCTACAACGTCCACGGCGCAGTCCAGACACGATCCCTTCTCGTCGAGAGGGAGGCGGAGTAACTCGCGAAGCCGAAGCTTCGCCGCCTCTTCTTGTGCCCGCAGCTCCGCAGACACGAGTTCGCGGTATCGAGCTTCAAGCAGATGCCACGACGGGCTGACGGGGAACAGCTCTCGGAACTTGGTGTAGCCAGCTAGAGTGTCCAACTGGCGAATCGCGTCTGCAAGCAGGGCGTCATCCGAGTTGATCCCCAGCTTTGCGGATCCGACGGCTGCGATGAGCCAGAAGTCGTGTCTGGAGCGCGGCAGCGTCGGAAGGAATCGATCGAGTTCGAATCTCGCGAGCCCAGTTTCGTCGGTTGTAGCGGCGAATTCATTGCCGCTGGCCGGAGCCGACAGCGTCACTTCGGTCTCGCGCAGCGGACCCTCGCCACACAGTGTCCGCGTTGGGCTGCCCGGCGCTTCCAGAACTTTCACGTGCTCGACGGTCTCGCCCGTCGCCAGGAGGGTACCGAGGAGCGCCGCCCCTCCGACCGAGCCAATCACCGCGAGAGGCAAGCCGATCGCAATCGAGCCCTCGGTCGAGAACTCGCCGCGCGAGAACTTGTCGTCAAGTGCGGGTCGATCTGCGGCCGTGACGAGCAAGTACCCGCCGATGCCGAACCCAACCACGCCGAGCACGGCGTCACCGACAACCCACGGCCATATCGGACTCGACGTGATGACTGTCTCGTGCTCCGTCTTCTGGACCTCAATGGTGAGGCACTCGGTCACCTGCGTTGCGCGCACGAGGACTTCCTCTGGAGCCGCGCGAACGAGCGCCAGATGAACGTCCCCCGGAGCCCGAGTGTCGTTCGTTTCGGTCCAGACTCGCCCGATACGATGGGATCGGCTCGTGGTCACGCAGCTCGCCAGCGAAAGCGCCAGCAGCATCGAAACTCGCACGGGCCGCTTCATTCTGGCGGATCTCCGAAACACCCTGGACTCGACCTCCTCCTTCCCAGACTGGAGGAGCGAACCGACACGGCGCCGAAAGCGCCCAACGCTGCGCCAATTCCGAGCGAGCCTTCGAGCAACAACTTATCTCTGGAGTATTCACTGTCCAAATCGGTCGTGGTGCAGATCGATTTTCTGAACGCTCGAAGCACGACTTCGTCGCGCTCGACGCTCGCAAGCTCGATCGTGGTCTCTCTAGGTTCGCGATGGTTGATCGACTCGGTCCAGACACGGCGGTCGATGTGGGATCGCGCCGTGGTCACGCAACCAACATGCGCGAGCCCAACGAGCGCGAGGGCCATTGATCGGGTCGTGACTCTCATTCCAGAACCTCCTCCGCGCCCACGCAGTCAGCGTCGCTCTGACATCGGCTCAAACCTGGTTGGACATTTCCGTTTGCGCGGCACACCAACTCCGCTGACGAGTCCTCGGCGCACTGAACGAACGGCGCGACGCAGTCTCCGGGATTCAGTGCGCCGTTCTCGGCGTTTCGAGTACACCGTCGCGTGCAGTATCCGGCGGATGTGCAGAGGTTGAGCCGCTTCCCGCAGACGCCGTCGAGGCATTGCCACGGGAAGTCGCAAGGACGCAGGTCGTCGCAGAGGTTCCCGCTCGTGCAACCGCTGATGAGCCACGCCGCAGCGATCAGGCGAATGTGTCTCACAGCCGCATTTCACGCAGAAACTGGGCCTAGCGTCAACGATGCGTGGCCCGGAGACGCGAGCCAACCGAGTCTGAACGGGCCGTCGTTCTAAGCCTTGGACGTCGGATTCGTGCGCTTCGCGAAGAAAGGGGATGGGCGCAGATCGATCTGGCGGCGCACCTCGACGACGACATCCAGCGAGCGATGATCTCTGACATCGAGACCGGACGCCGGACTGCTTCACTCACGACGCTCATCCGGATCGCTGGGGCCTTCGAGGTGCCGGTGGCAGCGCTCTTTCTGGAGCGCCAAGGACGCTCGCTTCGCGCCGCCGTTGCGGATCGAGCCCTCAGCGCGAGCGAGGAATCGCTTCGTCCGGTCGCGAAGCTTCTGGATGTCGAGATCTGAACCGTCTTGATCCTCGCTCCGAGGCCCGCCTACCCTGCGCCGATGATCGCTGACGCACAGCAAAGAATCGAGCGCGCCGTCCAACTCCTTCGAGGAATCTACTCCGCCGTCGAGGAGTTGGAGACCCTGTTCCCGGGCCGTCGCTTCACACCTGACGGGCACATGGTTGGGTCCTTCGGCGAAGCGTGGGCCGCCTTTCTGTACGACCTCGAACTGCTCCAGAATTCCGCCGAGACGCACGATGCTCGGGCGCCCGATGGGCGCATGGTCCAGATAAAGGCGACGCAGGGCGATCGCGTTGCAATTTCAAGCGAGCCGAGTCACCTGGTCGTGCTCGCGATCGACCCGACGGGTTCGGCCACCGAGATCTTCAACGGTCCCGGGTCCGTCGCGTGGGAGGCGGCTGGCAACGTCCAGAAGAATGGGCAACGTCCGCTTTCCCTCGCTCGCCTCCGGCGCCTGATGACCGACGTCGCTCCAGAAAGTCGACTCCCTCGGCGTGAGCGACCGCCGTTCTAGCGCGCGTCCGCCTGGGCTGCTGCGCGACAGGCATCCTGAAGCTGCGTGAGCGCCTCAAATTCTGGAGCGTCAGCCATCGGCGGTTCTCGGAGTCATTCATCACGACGGCGAGGATTGGGGCTTGAGCCCCACTTCCAGCGGTTTCGCGCAAAAGCCGGGAATCGCGAAGAGACCGTCGATCTGAGTCTGGAGCAGCCCTCGGTATTCGTCGAAAATCTTGGACGCCTGGGGAAAGAAGCCGCTTGCGTGCATCTCCACCGAACGCAGCTCCATGACCTGGCGCGTCGCGGCCTTGGCTTCTGGACCGAGACCTGCCAGCACTGCGCTCAATCCAGAAAGTCGAGCACCCACAAAGACCGTCCTCCAGAAATCGCGCGGCAGCGCACCGAGGTGAACGCTGCGAAGCGTCTTGAAGGGATTCTTGATTCTGTACAGCAGACCCTCGGGGCGTCGATCGAAGATCTTGGCTCTCCGACGAAGCCGGGGCCGAACGGACCCTTCGACGCGATGTGGGAAGTCCAGAATCGATCGCGACGGACGATACTCGGCGAGACTTGGGACACATTGGAGAACGGCGAGCGCTTCGCGACCGCTGAGCCCTGGATCGAAGCCATCTGGATCCTCCATTGCGTCCTGCTGGATCTGCTCCAGAAGCGCGTTGCTCGCCTTCTGGAGAGGGATTTTGTCGGCTCTCCGTAGCGGTCGGTCGTACGTCCGGATGTACGTTTCGGAACGCTTGGAGCCGAAGTATTGGTTCAGGCTGAGCGAGCGAAGCGGATCGCAGTCGGTCCGCCGCTCACATCTTTTTCGACGCGGACTCGCGTCGCAGTGGAGGACCAGTCCAGAAGGCACGGCGTAGTCGATGGCAACGTCCAGCAGTGTCACCCCGATCGAGCCTTCGACGATGAACGGAAGAAGCATCTGAATCCACCACGCAGCCGCCCCGCTTGCGAGGGCGTTGGGCAAGAGGTCGAGGCGCGCGTAGCGGCCTCTGAGAAATTCGCCCATGTGCGAGTCGACGTACCTTTGCAGCTTCGCGGGCCTGAACGCTTCACTGACGGTGGATGGCGATCTCGACTGACCTCGGCGCCGACCGCGTGCAA
>CAYXDO010000162.1:0-24735 GCA_964463485.1 uncultured Myxococcales bacterium
TTCTGACCTCCGATTCTCACCTCCGATTCTGACCTCCGATTCTGACCTCCGATTCAGACCTCCGATTCAGACCTCCGATTCTGACCTCCGATTCTGACCTCCGATTCTGACCTCCGATTCAGACCTCCGGAAATCGGACCGGGGTCGCACGAATTTGCGGGCGGAATCTGGATCCGGAGGTCGCTGCGGAATCGGCTACACTCTCCTGACGCGTTCTCGGGCGCCGCGAAGACCTGCACCGCCGGCGCGCCTAGCTGTCACAGCGGGCCCCCGCTGTGAGAGCTAAACTCAGGTGAGTCGTTACTGAGCATTTCCGACCGCCCACCGAAAATCGGTCACAGGGGGCGCGGCTTGCGTTTGCAGGCACGGCTTGAATTTGCAATTCGCCATGTGGGGCCGCGAGCATCCTCGTGGCTAGCTACCAACCAGGGCGGGGGCGGAGGAGGGGCACTGGCATCATGGCGGGCGGTCCTCTACTCGATGAAGGATCTATCGAGGCCAACGCCGGCTCTTCGTTCATCGGTGGCGGCGGCGTGTCTGGTGTCTCTGTGTCCAATGTGGGTCGGATCAGCGTAGCTGGCGGCAGCGCGAATCTGTGCCGAGAAATCGCTGCTGGACTGGAGTCTGAGGGGCCGTAGGTGGCGCGGGCGGGGGCAGCGGCATAATCCACATCATCAGCCCCTTGTTCTCGCCGTCCGGGACTGTCCGTCGATGCATCGGGACTCGGACAGCCATACATTCCGGACAGCTCTGGGCGGTCATGCTCACAACGGCGACCGGTGGTAACGGGTCGGGTGGCAGCGGTGGCGGGACCGGGGGGCCGAGTGGATCGCTGAAGATGGTGCGCCGGAGTTCGTGTCGGACAGATCTCGGGCACGAGGCCCGCAAGACTGGTATGGTTTCGGGCACGAAAAAACGCCCATCATCGAGTTCCAACGATCTGCGACCCGATTCTACGCATGCGGCCACGAGGACCAAGGCCTCACGGTCACGGCGCCAACTGGATGTGTGCGTCATTCCGACGCAGTGCGGGTACCGGTATCCCGGACGCGCCATGCTAGCGCGGCGGGATGCCGAAAACGAGTTTCCAAGGCTTCGCATCCTCCCAGTCCGGCGGGACAGTGATCGGGATCAGAAGGTGTTTGCGATCGGTGTTCACCTGCGTATGAGTTTCGCAGGTTCGGCCGGGAACGATCCAGCTCCACGTGCCGTCGTTTGTGTCGACAGGGTCCGCGCGATACACGGTTCCGCTTGAATCGAATGCGACCGCAACAAACGGCGGAATGTCGTCCATGTAGACCGTGCCTGTGCACCCGGGGTCCGAAAAGAATCGGGCGGATCGGAGTGACGCTCCCCGGGTGTTGTTTCTGTCGATGATGACGTTGTCGGGTGGTGGAACGTACGCCACTTCGGTCATCAAATCCCAACGTCCCAAGTAATTGTTTTCGTACTGGCCTCCGCTCACGAAGTAGCCCACGAACTCAGCATTGGATGTCGTCCAATACAGCCTCGAGGCTGCCGGGTCGCCAGGAGGGCCTTCTGGCCCTGTCGCTCCAGTGTCCCCTTTGTCCCCCTTCTCGCCCTGGGCGCCCGGATCGCCTCGCGGCCCCTCGGCGCCCTGGGGACCCTCGGGCCCGACCGGCCCCTGCGGCCCTTTCGGGCCTTGCGGCCCTGCGGGTCCTCGCATTCCTGCAACCGTGCTCGATGAGCTCGCGCCGACGCACTCCCAACCAACTTCTCCGTTTCGTTGACACTCAAAGTTTGCCGCGCACTCGTTCGCCTTCTGTCGGCAGTCGGAGGACGAAGAACATCCGGAAGCGAGCACGAGTGCAGAAATAGTGAGCGCGCGGAGCATCTCGCGATTCTACACTGACACCAGCTCTTTGCGGACCATCATAAGAGCGAATCCAAGCAGGCTTCGGCCGACCCATCATCGTGGGCGGCGCAGTGTTGGTGCAGCTTCCGCTGGCGGGAAATTCGTGCAAGAGAGAGCCATGCCCTACACGTCGGCCCGCTTCATGTCTGCTCTTGTCTCCCTTGCTCTCATAGCCGGCTGTCGCCATGCCATGATCCCTCCACCGGCGCTCGCCATGCCGGACGCGCGCGGCCTTGTGATTGGCGTGGGCGACGAGATCGAGATCAGCGGCGACGCCAAGTCCGCGGATGAGGTTGTCAGCGCGGTCAATGGGCTGTCGGCATCGTTCAAGAAACGGCTCATCCAGGCAGGTTTCGTCCTACCTGATGCGGAAACCGATAATTTTGACGTGCTGGCCCGACTCAGTGTCTCGACGTCTCAGGGCGTAGATGCCATCGAGATTGCGACAACGCTTCAACTCATCTCAAACGCGAAGGTCATCGACCAGTTCGTCACCACTTTCCCTCGGACCGAGGGCTCCGAGAGCGTCTACGTTACCTCGCAAACTTATCCAGACGTCGTCGGAGCAGAACTCTCGAATTATGTATGCACATCCGACGCCCTTGCGAAATTGGGCCACGGAAGACGTGATGATACGGCGCCGGAGCCGGAAATATCGGTGACGACCGGCTCGGGGTTGGACCCGCCGGAGGATCCGAAGGCGAGTAATCGCACCGTTGCGGCCGTGTTTGACATCGAAGACCGCACTGGAGCGCTGGACCGCGCGAGCCTTGACCAGGCCGCTGATTACCTCGCCGCCAAACTTTCCGAGGAAGAACTGTTTGATGTGATTCCTAGAGGCCAGCTCCGGGCGAGTCTCGCCGATCAGAAGAGGCAATCCTACAAGAGCTGCTTCGACGAAGCGTGCCAAGTGGAGCTCGGCAAAGCGCTTGCCGCCGAAGTGTCGATAACGACGAAGGCCCTTCGCGTGGGATCCAAGTGCTCGGTGACGCTTGCGGTGTACAACCTGCGTACCGAAACCGCGGCACAAGCGGCTACCGCAAAGTCGGAGTGTACGGCGGACGGCCTCACGGAGGCGATCGACGTTCTCGTGCAGCGTCTCCGGACTCAATCACGAAGATGAGTGCGTCTCGAAGGCGCTCGACGCCAAACTCTGGGTTGACGGCCTGTTCCGTCGACCCTGTTGCGGCCCGGAGCTCTCGCTCGACGACCCGCGGAGCGGCTTCCTTCAAACTCGGCGCGATCATCTCGGTCGGTCTGAGGAGTCGTCACGACCCTGCGATAAGTAGCCGCAGGGCGGTCCAAGACGTGGTCGGGCCTTCGCGCCAACTAGCCGCAGGCAAGATGCCGGCGGTCCCAGGGTGGCCGGACTCGTGCGTCCGCGGCGTCATCCGGAGACTCTTCCGGCCTTCTCCCAGAGCTTCACCATGGCTCCCGGCAGCTTCTGCGCTAATTGCGACAAATTTCTTGCGTACAACCCATGTTGCCCGAACCGCTGCACGGCCTTGCACTCCGGCGTGACTCCGACCGTCAGCATCGCGTACCCGTCCTTGGCCGCTTGCTCCATCACCGCCTGAGTTGCAGGCATGCCCTGCCCGTCCGAGAACCCAATCACCAGACCCACGTCAGCCGCGGTCATGTTCAACAAACCCACCGCCTCCGTCGCGCCTCGCTCGTCATCCGTCGCGTCGTGGCTCGCCGAGACCTGGTGGAGCAAGTGCGCCTTGGCCTCGTCCGTCCAGTCTTGCTCGAACCCATGGTGCAGCCTCACCTTGTCCGAAAAGCCGATCACCGCGAGCTCGACGTCCTTGTCGAGCGCCTTGAGCGCGTCCGCCGTCGCGATCAACGCTTCGACGTTCGCTCGCATCTTGGCCGTATCCCCCATCGAGCTCGACTCGTCGATCTGCAGCACCACTCTCGCCCGCGTCTCCTCCTTGGGCCGCTTGCGCTTGAAGAGCCTCATCACCGGGACCCCTTGCTCGAGGCCCACGACGTACATCGGCAGCTGCTCCTCGTCGAAGAGCGGCCCGCTCAGTTGCTTTCTCTCCCACTCGGTCGAGCGCGACCTCGGGAGCGACTCGGCCATCGCTTCCCTCAGGCTCTCGATGATTCCCTCGCGCTCATGGCGGTCTCGGAGACCGCGTACTTCTCGCAGCGCCTGCTTGAACGCCTTGGTATGCTCGACGCCGTCCTGCACCTTCTCCAGGCTCTTCAACGCTCGATCGTACTTTCCGCGATCGACGAGGTTTTGGAGCGCTCGGCGCGGACCGGCCGTCCCCAACACCATCGAGGGGTCGCTCATCCCAGGGACCGGCTGCGAAATCTCGAGGGAGCTCGCCATCGGACCAGGTGACTCCGCGGAGATGATCGGGAGCTGATTGTCGGTGACTCCGACACCCTGCACGGTCGCGTCCACCGTCCCTTGGAACTTACCTTCGTTGGCCACGATCGTCTTCTGCAGGAGCTCGCCGGCTGTCTTGACGGCGCCGGCAAACGAATTCGAGTGCGCCCCGAACTCACCCGCCACCGCCTGAGTGTTCTGCGCGGACCCGAAGCCTTGCACACACACGCCGACGCCCTGCGCGCGCAGAGTGTCGATGTAATGTCGCACGTTCGTGGGGTTGTCGATGTACGCGTCGGTCAACAGGAACACGAGCTTGTTGTTGCTCTTCTTGGTGAACTGACCGAGCGCCACCTGCATGGGTCCGATGAAGTCGGTGCCTCCGTCGGGCACTCCGGTGACTCCGTAGACGACGTTCGCGACGTCGTTGTCGAGCCGCTCGGCCATGGGTTTGTGGACGAAGATCTGGAACCCACCCGCCGAGTACGCGGCCTTGGTGATTCCCGAGGAAGGCCCGCCAAAACCCACGACCGAACAGTTGGACTCTCCGCGCATGGTCGCCGCCATCATCACCGCGAGCGCGGCGCGCTCCTGGTCGATGATTCGGGAGTCTCCATATTTGTCGGAGGTCGACCCAGACTGGTCGATCACGAACGCGATCTCTGTATTTGGGAACTTCCGAAGCGTCGTCGCCATCTGGTCGACCAGATCGGCGTGATCGTCCACGAACTTCTCGAAGTCGTTCTTCGGCTTGTCGACGCCGCCTTCGAGCTCGGCGGCCCGGGCCTCCGCGATCGCCTTCTCGAGGTCCTTGCGGATGCCGGTCAGCCCTTCGGTCGAGAGCTCGACGCGCGTCATGTGATCCGCGCGCTCGGTGACTTTGCCGTCGGCGAGGTCGGGTCGCTTCACGTCGAGCACGTCGTTTCGATTCGGAGCCTTCAGACCCTTCAGCGCCTTGCCGGTGCCTTGGACTCCGCCTTCCTCGAGCTCCCCGTCGATCCGACCGGGCTCGTTGCTGCGACCGCCCAACACGGCCAAGCCGTCTCGAGCGCCAGCTACATCGATTCCAACGCCGCCTCGGCCCCCGCCGCCGAGGAGCTCCTCGACGCGGCTGCCGACGACGACTCGCTTGATCTCGGTCGCCGCCTTGCTCTTCGCCTCGACGAGCTCGGGGAAGTGCGATTTTTCGACCTCCGCCAACTTCGCGGCGAGCTCGTTTCGGCTCACCTTGGTGAGTGCGACAATCGCCTCGACCGCGCCTTCGGCCCAACTCACGAAGTCTCGACTCAGGTGGTCCTTTCGCGCCCGGTCGATTCGCTCTCGGGCGCGACTCATCAGCTTACTCAGCCGCTCGGGAGCTGCGCTCACGGCCATGAGTTGCTCGAGACCCTTCTCGAGGGGGAGGAGCTCGGCTTTGAGGGCCTTGGCCTCGGCGCCGAAGGTGCCGCTGTCGGCGGCTCTGGCGGTGAGCCCCTCCGAGAGCTTCTGGAGCTCCTCGGCGAGCAGGGTCGCGGCCGGCCCGGTCATCTTCTGGCTCGCGTCCGTGGTGGCGGCGCGGAGGTCCTTGGCGAGCTCGGCCAAGCTCAGCTTCTCCTTGACTGGGTCGTAGCTCAGGAACCGATCCCGCGCCTCGATCAGCCGCAAGCGCGCGTCGCGGACGTCGCCGAGGTAAGTCGTACCTTCGAGACGCAGCCGGTCTTCGGCGCGCGCGAGCTTTCGGTCGAGGAACGCGCGGCGGAGCTCGCTGATCGAGAGCGAGAGCTCCTTGCCGGCCTTTCGGACGGAGCTCGGCTCGTCGAGGTCTCCGAGCAGCTCCAGCGCTTTCTCACAGTGGTCGAAGAGCGCGGCCTCACCGCCGGCCTTTCCGAAGATCGCCTCGAACGACTCGGTGAGCTCCTCGAAGCGCTCGACCTGCGCCTTGGCCAGCTTCTTCGCGCCCGCCAGCGCGTCCCCGAGATCGAGGAAGCCGGCGTGCAGGTCCGAGAGCGTTTGTTCGGCGGCGGGCCCGCCGGAGAGCCGGTCGAGCTTGGCCACGGCGCCCTCCACGGAGGTCACGATCCCTTTCGCGGTCTGGGCGTCGCCGGGCGACAGTGTGTCGGCCAAGCCAGAGAGGCGAGCGCGGCCGTGTGCGAGGAGCGAAAGCCGCGACCACGCGCCGACCAAGTCCTCACCGTTGCCGATCGTCTCTAGCGCCGAACCGATCTCTGACAGCAGCGTGGGCGTCGACTTCTTGGAAGCCTTGCCGCCTGCAGGCTCTGCGAGGAGCTCGCCGAGCGCGGCTTTCACTTCGGACACCACGACGAGCGCGTCGCTGGCCCAGCTATAGGCGAGCTCGTGGAAGCGGTCGCTCGCAAAGGCCGCGGCGAGCGAACGCGCGCCGGATACGGACGCAGACAGCTTGGCGCCGAGCGCGGGCGGCACGGACTCGTTGGCGCGCAAGGTCTTCTCGACCTCGCGCATCGCGTACAACGCGTTGCCCACGTCGGCACGGACGCCACGGAAGGCCGCGCCCCCGAAGCTCAGGAGATGCTCGAGGTCTTCGGTGCACTGGCTCAGGTCCTTGACCCGACGCGCCAGCACGCCGTCGCGCAGGCGCCCTTCGAGCGTCTCGAGCGCTCCGCGAAGCTGATCGGAAGATTCTCTTACGCCCTCTAGGCTCTTCGTGACGACGTCGGAGAGGCCTTCGCCGAGCTTTCGGACGTCTTTGCGAGCGGCGACGAGCTCCTTGGAGGGCTCTTCGTCTGAGTCCTCGGACACCTTCTTGGTGTCGATCTCGACGACCCGATCGAAGTCGAGCTCGATGATTTTGAGGTCCGTCGATCGCGTGACGAGCTCGAGCGGATCGGTGGGCCCAGAGCTCCGTTCCGCGGCGCGCTCGATCCAGGTCTCGAGGCTGCGCGCCTTGGTGGCGCCGAGGTCGGTGGTTGCTTCCCGCTCAGCCCTCACGAGGACGTTCTTTTCGAGGCCTTCCGCGGCCTCGGTCTCTTCCGCTGCTTTGGCGCGCGCGCCGAGCTCCTCGAGCATCTTGGCGGCGGCGCCGGTCTCGAGCTTGAGCTTGCTGCCATCTTCGCCGGAGAGCTTGGCGAGCTTCGCGGAGAGCTCTTCCATCTCCGTGCGAACGGCGCCGAGGAGCGCGGGGAGCTTGTCGCCCAAGCCCAAGCCGTCGATCTTGGAGATCGCGGAGGCGAGCGCTTTGATCGCCTGCTTCTGGGTCGCGCCGGTGATCGGCGCGGCTCGAACGATCTCCGCCGAGCGCATGACCGCCTCGAGCACGGGCGCGATCTCGAGCCCGACGCCCACCTCTTTGGCGACCTCGGACGAGAGGAGGTCGGCGCTCTCGGAGAACGCGGAGACCCCGAGCAAGGTCTCTTCGAGGTCGGCGCTGTTGGCGAGCTGGCCGAGGACGCCGCGGAGGTATCGCTTGACCTCGGCGTTGTCTTCATTGTCCGCCAAGGCCGCGAGCTTCGCGTAGCGGGTCGCGAGGTCGCCGAGGTTCTCGGCCGACACGAGCCGCGAGGCGAGCTCGTCCGTGGCTTTTCGATGATCACCGATCGGCGCGAAGCTCGGCAGCTTCGCCAGCCCGGCCTTCACGTGAGTCTCGAGCTTGGTGAGCGCGGCGGCGGCGAGGTTCTTGGACTTGCTCAGGTCGGGCTCGGGCGGAGCGGCCTTGGGCTTAGTGCTCCCAAAGAATCCGAACGTGGCCATCGAGAGGAACGCGTTGGTCGCGTCGGTCATCCAGTCGGCGAAGGACTGCGCCCAACTGCGCGCGGACTTTGCCGCGGCGTCGAGCTCGGCGATCGCGACGTCGACCTCGGCGGCGAGCTCGGGAGCGGACTCAGATAGTTTGAGCGCCAAGGAAAGCTGTCGGAGATCACGCGCGAGCTCGGCGCTCGAGCGGGTGACCCTGGCGGCCACTTCTTGCGTGCGGCCTTCGAGCCGTTGCTTGTAGAGCTTCTCGACGCGCGCCTTATCCTCGGCCTCGAGCTTGGCGACGAGGCCTGGCAGCTTCCCTTGGATCGCCGTCTCTTCTAGAGCAACAATGGCCTGCTCGGCCTCCTCGTAGGCCTTTTCGGACGCCGACACACCCGCCGTACCCGTCTCCAGGCTCAGGCCGGCGTCGGCGGTCTCGAGATCGTAGCCGTCGAAGAACGAACCCAGATTCACCGACTTCTTGCCGGCTTTCTCTTGCACCGTGGCCAGCAGCTCGAGGCGCTTGGCCTCGACCTCCGGCCGCGCGAGCTCGCGAGCCTCTGCCGCGGCGAGAGCGGTGAGCTCAGCCTTGGTCTTCAGGGGAGGACGATCGACGGAGCTCGCGAGCTGCCCGTTCAAGAAGGTGTCGGTGCCCGAGACGGCGGCGATCCGCTCAGCGATGAAGGTGAGCGCGCTGTGGCTCTTCTTCGCTTCCTCGAGGCGACGGACCTCGCGGACCTCGTCACGGAGCGACGTCACGAGGTTCTCGGTGCTCTTCACCGTTCGGACGAGATCTTGGCGGAGCTCGGCAGACTGTTCGGCGATACGGAGCCCTTCGAGCACCTTGCCGGCGTCGTCGAGCGCGCCGAAGAGCGCGGTGGCTTCCGCGCCGGCCTTTCCACGCTGCGCGTGCGCTTCTTTGATCGTGTCGAGGAGGCGCGAGAGCTCGATGAGCTCGTTTCGCAGTTGGTGGTGAGCTTTGAAGATGGGGCTCGTGGCGACGAGGTCCCAGCGCTCGATCAACCGGCGGAAGAGCTGCGCGAGCTGCTCGTCCGTCTCTCCCGTCCGAGATCGATACAGGTCGAGGGCCTTCTGCACGCGACTCCGCATCGTCCGGACTTTGGCCAGCGCGCTCTTGTCCGCTTCCTCCGCGGCGACGCCGGAAGGGCCTTGGCCAAATCGGGCTCGAATCTTCTGGAGGTCCTCTCGCCGTAAAGCCGCCGTGATCGACGGCAAGGTCGCAAACGCGTCCTCGTAGCGAGCCAAGATCGCGATGCGATGCTCGAGGTCCCACAGGCGCGCGCCGCGGACGAGCTCGAGGCCGGCTTCCTGGAAGCCCCCCTCTTCGGAGAGCTTGCCGAGCTCGTTCATGAGCTTGTCGAAGCCTGCGTCGTCGGGACCTGCCGAGCCCGCGAGGAGCTTCTCTTTCAAGGCCGCGGCGCGTTTTCGCAGGCCGTCCGGGAACACCGAAGAGTCGATCGAAGAGAGCGCGTCGGTGACCTTCGCGAGGTGGCCCTTGGTCTTCGGCGCGTCCTCGCCGGTCAAGACCATCAGCGCATCCCGCGCCGCGAGCGCGAGGCCTCCGGTGAGCGCCGGCGCGGCGGTTCGATAGTCCTTTTCGAGAGCGACGAGCTCCGGTCGCTCGGCAAAATCGATCGGCTCGAGCGCATCGGCTACGAGCACCTTGTCGAGAGACGCGCCGAGCTCGTCGGTCAGCGCGCCGAGCTTCTCGTCGATCCCGAGCCCGCGAGCGGGCCGCAGATACAAGCGAGAGAGCACGTCCCCGAGCGCGTCTTCGAGCGACACGCCTTCCTGGAACAGCCGCGCGACTTCGCGGGCCGACGCGAACAGCCGCGTCGAGTCGAAACGAACGGGCTGCCGGCCGGTCTGCGACTCGGACTCGATGAGCTTGGCGGCCTTGTCCGAGAAGCGAACCAGCGCGTCCGAGAGCTCCGAGCCGCCGGGAACGCCGCGCAAGACGTGGGCGACGAGCTTCGTGAGCTCCTTCTTCTCGGCGATCTCGGGGCAGCGGATCCGCGTCGCGATCTGCGACAAATCCGGCGACAACGGCGGATCTCCGTCGTTCGTCGCGAGCACCAGCCGAAACGCACGAGGCCGAACCTCGAGCTTGCCGTCGACGACACGGGACAGATGCCCAGTCGCCGCGACCTCGACGAGGCGCGTGACCACGTCGTTCGGGAGCCGCGAGGCGTTGCGGATCATGAGCGTCCCGCCTTCACGCTGCGCCTGCCACACGAGCCCTTCGTGCTTCTCCAGCTTGCCGGTCTGTTGGTTCTGAATGAGGCCGCCGAAGAGGTACGCCTCGGAGAGCTCTTCGTTGCCCTCAACGTCGCGCACCGGCGACGTGGTGAGGCGAGCCACGCCGCTCACGCTGTTCGTCGCGACCATCTCGTCGCCGTGCAGGTGAACGACCTCGTCGAACTGCAGCGCCGCGAAGATCTTCTGCTCCACGTCGGCGAAGGTCGCGGTCAACGGAACGACCGCATCTGCCGTGGGTACCCCTTCGCGCAGGCCTCGCGGATCGCGGGCGACCGCCCACTCTCCGAGGCGAACGAGGTGCGGGCTCGGCGAGAGCTCGGTGGAGAGGGTGGCCTTGCCCCCTTCTGCCCCAAAGGCTTTGGACGCGAGCTTGGCCAGCAGCAGCCGGTCCGTCTCGGGCCCAAACCGGTCGCCGTAGACGTCCATGACGATCGTATGGAGAGTCTCTGACTCGTCCTCGACCGCGCCGCGCGCTTTGAGCCACGCGACACGATGGCCCACTGCTTCGGCGTCGCGGCTCGTCAGCGATCCGATCGCTCGACCGGACGCGAAACCTCCTTCGCGCAGGACCTGATTCAAGTACGTGTGGAAGATCGCGAGCCGCAGCGAGAGCTGATCGGACATGCCGGTCTTGGTCGACACGACCGCGGCGAGCTCGGCCGCGCGGGTCTCGAGCGCAGCCTTGGTGTCGGCCGCTTGTCGCGTCGACAGGAGCGGCTCGATCAACCGGTTTTGTAGCGCCGCCGAATAGGAGTGAGGCGCGTCCGGCTTTCGGACCAGCACCATGCGGAAGTCGTCGTTCGCCTTGAGCCATCGCCCCGAGCGCGGCAGCTTGATGCCCATGCGGCCGTCGCCGAGGGAGTTCAGACGTTCGAGCGCGTTCGTGGGCACGTTGCCGGCGCCGCGCAGCACGAGGATGTGACCCTCGCGAACAGCCTGCCCGATCTGCTGGAGCTCAGGTTCGAACCCGACACCCGGAGCGCCGCCAGACCCGTCAGACCCGGTCTTGGCGGTCGAGAGCGACAGGCGCTCGATCAAGCCCTCGATGTCGGCGTTGGGGGGCAAGGAGACCACGGTGACGGGCCGGCCGGTGAGGCGACCGAGCTCTCGCAGCGTCTCGATCGTCTCGCCGTTCTCGTCGTCGGTGCACGAGATCGGGCGGCCCTTGCCCATCGTGATCGCGTCCGCCAAGAGCGAGAGGTTCTTCGTGCGCGCGGGTGTCATCGCGAAGCGACGGTTGTCGATCTTCCAAGGCTCCGCAGATCCTTTGGACACCAACGTATCGCCGAACCAGGTCCCTTCGGCCGCGAGCCGAGGGACGGGCGCTTCGCCGAGCTCCTCTTTGGCGCCCGACAAGGTGGCGGTCAGGACCTCGAGCGCCTTCTTCTCGAGGCGCTTGCCCATCTTCGACCAGAGCGCGAGGGAGGCCGCGCGCGACATCGCCTCGGGCAGAGAAGCTTTCTGCCGCAAGGAGACGAAGAGATCCATGAACGAGGAGAACAGGCGCGGGGTCAGCGGAGAGATCCCGGTGTCTCCGCTGTCGACCTGAAGCGCACGGAGCTCCGTGAAGAGCTTCGCGCCGAGCTCCGCTTCCTGTTGGAACGCGAGGCGGCCGTCGATCACGCCAGCCTTCATGGCGCGATCGCGCACCGTTTGGGGCAAGGCGTCCGCGGGCGTCATCCGGGCGAGCGCGAGCGCGTCCTTGTCGTTCAGGCCTCCCAGCGCGTGTGACAGAACTTCGATGACACTCTTGCCAGCGCCGAGCTCCGCGAAGAGCCGAAGAGCCTCACCGACGATACGGGTCGACTTGTCGTCGAGCGCGAGCGCGGGCACCGGCACTTCGGAGAGCTCCGCGCTCTTCGTGGATCCGGCCGCACACGCCTCGATCGCTTCCTTGAGCGCCTTGGCGATCGGGCCTTGGCCCTTGAAGATCTTGTTGAGCTCCTTGCCGAGCTCCTCGCGGCGCGTCGGCCGCTCGGACTTGGGCACGAGCGGCACGGGCTCCACGCCCTTGGCGGCATAGTCCCGCAACGAGATGGTCTGGTATTCTTTCGGGTCGGTGAGGTCTCGAATACCGATCAAACGAATGCGGCTGGCCTCGGCCAACGAGAAGCCGTCGTCGCGAATGTCGTCGCCGTTGGTGGTGATGACGAAGCGAAAGTCTTCGTGCCAGTCCTTGCGCTTGATCGTCTCAGGCGGCTTCTTCTGGGAGATCTGAATCTCGCTGCCTTCGGTGAACGGGTTCAGCTTCTCGCGGGTGTCGTTGGGGAGCGTCAAGAACTCGTCGGCGACGCAGAAGCAGCCCTCCTTCGCGGAGAGCACGAGCGGCGCGTATTGAAACGCGATCTTTCCCTTTTCGTCGATCACCGTCGTGCCGAAGAGGTGGTCCTCGGTCATCTCGGAATGGAACGCCTGCTCGCGGAACGGGAGCTCGAGCTTGTGCGCCAAGAAGCGCATGAGCATCGTCTTTCCGGTGCCGGTCGCGCCGACGACAGCCACGGGCTGCTTGGTCTCCATCGCGAGCAAGACGCTCTCGAGGAGCTCGAGCTGAGGACCGAGCGGGTCGCGCACGCCGTCGGCGTTCGGGATCAGCGCGTCGAGCGCGGGGTCCTTGCCACCTTGTCGAATCGGATAACGAGCGACGCCGATCTGCAGGAACTTCTGCCCGCCCACCGTCACGGTGTCGATGCTCGTCGGGCGCGCCGGCGGCTGGATGTCGTCGCCGAGGTGCTTCTTGATGAGGTCGAGCAGCGTCTTGCGCTCGGGCTCCTCGAGGATCACGTCGCCGATCGCGCGGAAGAGCTCTCGGCCCAAGAGCTTTCGTCGCTCCTCGGGGTCCTTGATGCCGTCGCGTTTGGTGAAGTATTCGACCGTGCGCGCGACCTTGAGCATGTCGCGCTCGGTCGTGGTGATCGGCCCGACCGCGGAGTGGAACGGAGACTTCTTGGCGAGGATGTCGAGGTCCTCGTAGAGCTCGGCGATCTTACGGACCTGGGCTTTGTCGAGGTTGCACTGCGACACGACGATGTCGACGCGCTCGTCGATCGGCTTGGCGTCGACGAAGAGCGTGAACATGCAGTCGGTGATCGCGGGCGGAGGCTCGTTGCGGCCGGTCTTCTTGTCGGTCGGGTTCTGGGTCGCGTAGAGGAACGCGGTGGAGAGCGTTCGCTCTCGATCCGACTCCGGATCGGCGGCGACGCGGCGATGGTCGAGCCACGTCTTGAGCGACATCTGGGCCTCTTTGGAGAGGTTCCATTCGTCCGCAGTGAGGACCGCCTGGGTGTCGGCCGCGCGCATCACGGGGCCGTCGACGAGCTTGAACACGGTCTTGCCGTCGACGTTGACCGGCCCGAGTCCGCCCATGAGCTCGCGGGCCTCGGTGGACGCTGAGAAGTTCACGCGGACGTTCGTCTTCTCGACGAGCGCCGACCAGATCGCGCCGATCACCGTCTTGCCGGAGCTCGCGGGACCGACCGCGAGGACCGGCCGGCCGAGCAAATACGCGACAGCGAGCGCGTCGAGGTGCTGCGCCATGCTGGGCGTGATCTTGAAGCCGGTGGGAGTGAGGCGCTCCTCGACCTTCTTGGGCGTGAGCTTGAGCAGCCGCATGTAAAGCGGCGTCTCGTCGGCCTTCGGCGCGTCCTTGGCGCCCGGGTCCTTGAGCGCAGCCATCGCGACGGAGCTCTCCGGAGGACGAAACACGAGCTTGGCGGCGAGCAGCGTGGCCTCAGCTTCACCCAGCTCTTTGGTCAACAGCTTCGCCGCGCGAGCGAAGTCGATGAAGCGCTGGAGCTTCTTCACGCCGAGGCCCGGGTGCTCCGCGTCGAGCTCCTTCGCGAGCTTCTCGATCACCGCGGTGAGCTTCTCGTCCTTCTTCACCTCGGCAGGGATGAGCTTGGCCAAATCACCGACGCTCGGACCGGCCATCCGAAGCTCGGTGACCTGGGCTCGATCCGCCGGCTCGGACTTCTGATTGCGAGCCCCTTCGGTGACGGAGAGGACGATGCGCGCCTTGGCGTGGATTGGCTTCTCGACCGGAACCCCGTTCTCGACCATCGAGATCGACTTCTTGCGGGCGAGCTCGAAGAACGCGTTCTGCAGGTCCGCGCTCATGTGGTCGAGGTGGTCGACGTACAGCAGCTTTCCGGTGGTGAGCGCGTCGGCGATGCGACCAGGCTTGAAGAAGATGCGACCCTTCTCGTCGAAGACCGGCATCTCCATCAGGAGCTGCGGGTCGGTGTTCGCATGGCCCACGATCGTGGTGATCGGTTGACCGCGCCGCGCGGCGAGCTCCGAGACGAGGCGAGTGGCGCCGCTCTGGCCGGGCGCGGACAACAAGACGACTTCGCCGGCAGAGAGCGATCGCGTCGCGGCGATCAGCGTCTTGTCTTGAGCTTCGGTGTGGACGTACGTCGGGTCTTCGGAGGCCTTGGGCTTCTTGCCCTGAGATCGTTGGAGCTGAAACTTTTCGAGGATGGACTCGAGCGCGGCGCGACCGGCGTCCGGCAGGCGTGCCCCGTAGAGATCGTCGATGGCATCGAACACGTGGCCGGCGGTGACGTCGCCCTTCACCTTCGACAGGCGAGCGCCCACTCGATCGAGCAGCGACCAGCTCAAAGGAAAGCCGCGGCCAAAGTCGATCGTGCCGTCCGCGTTCCCCTTCACGATGGCGGAGTGAACCGCAGCCAAGGAGTGCGCGAGCTCGGCGGCGAGCCCGTGGCGCTCGGAGAGTAGACGCGCGTGATCGGCCTCTTCATAGGGCGGCACGTGAACGAGGTTCCGCGGACCTACGAGATCAGCCGGGATCTTCTTGGCGGAGGTCCCGATGAGCACGAGGCGAAAGTCCGGATGAACCGGGACGGGCTCGCCGCTGACCGGGTGATGGAACCACTTCGCGCCCTTGGCGAGGGCCTTCAACACGCCCAACACGTCGGGCTCGGCGTGCTCGATGCCGTCCGCGACGAAGACGCCGCCGTTGCGAATGCAGCTCGCGAGCGGACCATCCTTCACGCGCAACGCGCCCGTCTCGTCTGGCCGCATCGCGCCGGCGAGCCCATCGAGAGAGGTCGTGCGGGAGACGCGGACGACCTCGTGCTTGGCCCCCAACACGTCGAGCAGCCATCGCGCCGCATACGCCGCGCCCGCACCCTCGCCCGCCGAGACCACCGTCGCGGTCCCGCCACCGAGCCCCCCGAACAGGCCAGAGACCAGCTCCTGGTTGGGGCCCAAGAGCGTCATCGCGCTCGCCTGCTTGGCGCTCAGCTCGAAGGACTTCGCTCCGATCGAGAGCTTCGTCCCCTTGAGGACCACCGAGCTGGATGAGGCTCGAGACAGAGAAGTGGCTAGGTCCTTGGCCTTGAACTGAACCGAGTCCTGCTCTGCGGCCGAGGCGTTCGTCGAAGAGATGATCCCGTCGACCTCCTCGACCACGGACTGCGTCAGCGCTTCGGTTTGCTTGGGCCCGGTCGAGGTGCTCGATCCGCGCTTCTTGGGCGAAGAGGATTCGCGCGCGAGCTCCCAGGGCTTGAGGCTGTTGCCTCCGACCTTGCCTGCAACCATGAGCGCGCGGATGGTAGTGGTGGCCCGAATTGCGTGTCAATGACACACATCAACGCACATTTCGTGGTTCGCCCTCGCTTCGACTGAATCAGCGCTCGGCGGACGGAATGGATTCCGTCCGGGGGTGGGTTACGATGATGTCATGCGAGCGAGATCCCGACTGGCGACCACCGCGCTTCGCAGAGGGCTCCCATTGCCTGGGAGGGACGAGTCCGGGATCGATTGGCCGCCGGGCGTGCTCGCGATGACGTCCGCGGATCAGGCGTTGGCGCTCGGCGAGACAAAGGCGCTGGTAGATGCCGATGAGCGCTGGGTGGTCCCACAGAGCGCGTCGTGGATCTCACGGTGGCCGGCCCAGCGGCTTCGGGTGGGGATCGGGGGAGCGATCTTCTTCCTGCTCGAAGTGTTCTTCATGCGCGGGTTGCCGTTGCCGCTGACGTTCGCGGTGCTGGGTCTGTCGTTCGCGGCGCTGTGGTCGGCGAGCTCGGCGATCGAACGCTTGGAGTTGGAAGCGAAGCTCGAAGCGCTGAGAGACGCGCTCAGCGGCCGTCGCTGATCACGATCGCTGATCGCTCGTCTCCGATCGGTCGATCACGGCCGCACCTCGAGGAATTTCAGCACCAGACCGTACTCGGTGAGCTTGCCGTCCATCATCTCGGGCGGCCCCAGCGTGAAGATCATCTCGCGCAGCTCTTGGGGCGCGGAGGCTTTGACGATGGTGTCCTGGAAACCGACGCTGTGGATGCGGAGCTCGTCGGCGATGGCGATTTGGCTGCGTGTGTCGCCGAACTCGAGCTCGATGTAGTCGCCGATCAGCGTGGAGAGTCGCAAGACCGTACGGAACTCCTTGAGGCCCGCTTGGTCGTAAGGTGGGAGGTCCTGGGCGGCGTTGGTCTTGGCGTTCAGGGCCGTGAGCATGATGCGTTCGTAGACGTCGAAGTAGATGAGCGGCTGTCCGCGGACATAGCGGGGGCGGCCGGAGATCGCTTCGTTGTAGCGTTCGGGATGGTAGCGCATCTCGATACGCATCACGCCGGAGAGGACTCGCAACACGGCGGGCTTGTCCGTGAGCTTGAGGAGCTCCTCGGTGAGGCCGGACGTGGGGATCGCGTGGCGAAAAGCGTCTTGAACCCGGGTGGCGACGGACTCGAACTCGGGCGTCAGCTTGAAGGTGGCTTTTGCGTCTTTTTCGGTGGCGTCGCGAAACGCGATCATCCGCTCGCAGCGGGCGAGCTTGTCGCGAGCGCCGTGGTACTTGGTCGCCTCGGCGACGCTACTGGCGCTAGAGGCAGCGAGTGACCGTTGATACAGGCGGATGGCGAGGTCGCAGTGGTTCTTGTCGGCGAGGCGATTGGCCGCGGCGAGGTCGTCGAGCTCTGGATACCGGCCCGGATCGTTGAATCGCTTGAGGACCTCGAGCCATACGCGATCCGCGTACGAGCTGCCGCGACCGTCGGCGGCGCTCTTTCCGCTGACCTTGGCCTGGGCGACCACGCGATCGTCGGCGAGCGTGACGATCTTCAGGACGCCATCGAAGACTCGGTTGGAGGTCGCGATCGGCCCGTCTTCTCCGACCGTCGGCTTGGCCTCTTTGGACTCGACCTCGAGGACAATCACGTCGTCGACCTCCCGCTCGACCATGCGCGCGAGGGTGTCGGCGTCGAACCCTTCGAAGGGCCCAGTGCGGCGATGGACCTCGACCTCGGTCGCATACGACTGGCCGAGCCTCTTGCTGAGCGACTCCTCGAGCTCACCCTGAAGGGCTGGTGCCGGAGGAGCTCCACGCCAGTGGACGATGGCGGCCATACCGCGCGTCGCGAGCTTTACGAATGGAAGTCCCTCTTGATCGGCCTCGTCCAACGTCGACGGCGTGCTCGACGCACACGCGAACGCCAACAGCGAGAACGGACCGAGACGCAACACCCCGCTCATTCGACCTCGGCAACTTCCCCGCGGCCGCCCTGCGTGTCAACGTGAGTCCTGGTGGAGATCGCGCTGTTCCAACCGTCGATTCCGCAAAACACCGGCAACATCGGTCGACTCTGTGTTGGTATGCGTCAGCGCCTCCACTTGATCGGTCCCTGCGGCTTCGACCTCTCCGAGAAAGCCGTACGGCGCGCAGGCCTCGACTACTGGCAGCACCTCGATTGGCGCCACCACGAGGGACCGACGGCCTTTCTGGACTGGCTCGGGGACCGAAAGCCTTGGTTGGTCACGCGCCATGGAGAGCTTCGCTTCGATCGCGTCCCGTTTCAGCCCACGGACGTGCTCGTCTTCGGCAACGAGGCCGCTGGCCTTCCCGATGAGTGGCGCGATCGCTGGACGGATCGGACCGTCCGCATCCCCGTGCTCGGACCGATCCGCGCGTTCAACCTCGCCAACGCCGTCGCCATGATCGTGTGCCACGCCAACCTCGCCATGGGCGTGTTCGACGAAGAGGAGCGGCGCGAATGAGATCGTGGATGGTCATCCTCGCCTGGATTCTCTTAGTGCGTGTAACATTTGCGGCTCCGGAGGATCCGGGCCCGCTCCCATCGGAGGACTTCGAAGGCGGATCGCTCGATCTGGCAGGCGCACAGATCTCGGTAAAGGTCTACGCGCCCTTGGGGTCGAGCGCCTCGCCGCTCCTCACCCTGATGCATGGGCTCCAACGCAACGGCTCGTTTCATGCGGACCTGGCGCGGACGCTGGCGTCTCGTGGCTTCGTGGTGCTGGTGCCGGACATGCCGTGCAGCGTCCTGTCGTGTGATCACGACGCGAACGCGGCTCAACTGAGCGCGTTGATCGATTGGGGGCTCGCCCAAAACACGACCTCCGGCTTGCGGCTCTTTGGGCGGATCGATCCCGATCGGATCGGCGTCCTGGGGCATTCTTGGGGCGGCCTCGCCTCGACTCTGCTCGCGGGACAAGACGCGCGCGTCGACGCGCTCGTGGCGCTCGACCCGAACGACGATCGCGGGATCGCGGCGGGTCGTGCAGCGAGCGTCGCGATTCCGTCGGCCCACTTGATGGCGACGCTTCCCGGCCGATGCAACGGGACCTGGCCCACAGCGGTCTTTCCGACCACGAGCGAGCCGCACCTGCTGGTACGCATCGCGCGCGCGGGCCACTGCGACGTCGAGTCGCCGACCAACGCGCTATGCGATCTCGCCTGCGGCAATGGGGATCGATCGACGACGCCGTATTTCAGACGCTACGCCGTCGCGTTTCTATCGTGTGTGCTCCAAGCAGATCGCGCGATGGGCCCTTACGTCGGGGGAGACGCGCTCGGCGACGATCAGACCCAAGGGATTGTTTTGGAGGTCGCGAGCGGCGGCCTCGCGGCGCTCCCGTGCCGCAGCTCGCTCGCGGACGCCGGCACCACCGACACACCCGCCGCGCAGGCCACCGATGCGCAGGCCATCGACGTTGGTGAAGACGTTGCTGAAGATGGCGCGCCGGATCGAGCGCTGTCTGACGTCCCGATTGATGCCGAAGTCTCGATGGTGGACGCAGGCGCTTCGACGGACGCAGGCGCCACATTGGACGCCGCGGGTGATGGAGCCGACGCGTCAGAGGGACCAGGGCCGACACCGGCGAGCTCGAGAGGCTGCGGCTGTAGAGAATCCAAGCGAGGACCGAGCTTGTCGTGGCTGCTCGTGCTCGCGCTGCTCGTCCGACGGGCGCGCGGGTGAGCGGCGACGTCGGGCTGAGCGTGCCGCGGACGCTGACACGAGCGCTTCGCGTCTTGGCGACGGTGCTTGGGCTCACCTGGGCGGCTGGCCTCCTCGCGGCGACGATCGGGCTCGCAGTCTTGATCGAGCGGACCTCGCACCACTTCGGCGTGCTGAGCGTTTGGCAGAACGGCGCGCCCGTGTCTGTCGTCGTGGAGCAGCGTGAGTCGACGACCCGCTTTCGCGCGCATCGCTTCTTCGTGAGCTATCGCGTCGAAGGAGAGAGCGAGCTCCGACGCGCGCGCATCACGTTTGGAGATTGGCGCACGATCGAGCTGGGCTCGCACCTCCAGGCTCGGAGGCTCGGTCAAACGGTGACGATGGAGAGCGAGACCTTGGTGGCCCGACGCTTCAAGGCGGGCCTGCCCATGCTGCTCTTCGGTGTGCTCGCCTTGTTCATGCTCACCGCGCTCATGACGATCCGCGCGGCGCGGCAGCGCTACTTGCTCCTTCACGGCGAGCCGATCGACGGCGCGGTGACCTCTTCGTTCGGCTCGGATCGAGCGCTCGTGAGGTTCTCGCGCGACGGGCGCGAGCACAGGACCACGGTGCGAGTGCCGGTGGCACGTCACCCGATCCTCGAGCGCCCGGCCCGCGATCTCTTGTTGCTCGTGGATCCGCGCCAACCCTCGCGCTGCCTCGCGGCGCGGCGCTCGTGGTTCGTGGAGCCTCCCGTGCCCGACACGAAGGTCGCTGAAGTCCTTCGCAGCTTCCTCTCGGAGTGGCGAGGGCTCTGCGGACCGGAACACGACGACCTCGCCGCTGGTCTGATCTCAACCGGCTACGCGCTGGACACACAGGGCGTGGCTGCCGGCGTCGCGACAGTCGACCGCGTCTTCGGCGAGTCCGCTCTGGCCCCGCGGATCTTGCGCAAGTGGATGGCTGAGCGCGCGGCGCAACGTCGTGGCTTCGATGCGACGGAGCGATCCGTGCTCTATCGAATCCGCTTCTTCGAGCTGGGACGGGCCGACGCGGTCAAGAGGATGGCCGGCGCGGCCACCGTCAGCTTGTCGATCGGCTTCGGTCTGGCCGCGCGCTTGCTGCTGACCCTGCCGATCCCGACCGCGTTGGTGTGCACGGCGCTCTTGGTCGTGCTCGCATATCCGGTGCTGGCGCTGTTGAGTCGCGCGCTCTGGAGCTAGAACCAGTAAGGCTCACTCTTCGCCGTTTACGTACGCGACGATCACGGTGATGTTGTCGTCACCCCCGCGGTCGTTCACCAGCTCGATCAAACGGCGCGGTACGTCGCGCAAGAAGTTGTCGTAGGCGAGGTCCCGGATCTCGTCTTCGGTGGCGAGGTTCGCGAGCCCGTCGCTGCAAAGGACGTACATATCGCCCTCTTTCGCCGGCACGACCATCGTGTCCACCGCGACGTCCTCTTCGAAGCCCACCGATCGCGTGATGATGTTCTTGAAGCGAGAGAGGCGAGCCTGTTCTTCGGTGATCAAACCAGCTTTGAGCTGCTCGTTCACGAGGGAGTGATCTTCGGAGAGCTGCTCGATCCGACCTTCACGCACGAGGTACGCGCGACTGTCGCCGACGTGGCCGAAGAAGGCGTAGTTGTCGACGAAGGTCACGCCCGTGACGGTCGTGCCCATGCCCTGAAGCTCGGGATTTTCTTGGGCTCGATGGTAGATGCGCGCGCAGGCCTTTTTGACGGCGCCGGGGAGCAGCATCAGCGCAGGATGTTGTTCGATCGGGCCCTTGTAAGGTTTGCCGTTGCTGACCTGTTTTTTCCCGTCAGTCATCACCTCGTCGATGGTGAGGACCGCGAGCTTGGAGGCCATCTCGCCGCCCGCGTGGCCTCCCATCCCGTCCGCGACCACGTACAGCGCCTGCTCGTCATTGAGCAGCAGGCTGTCCTCGTTGTGCTCGCGGCGCATGCCGACATCCGTCTGGCCGAAAGCCAGGATCTTAAGCCTTTTGTCCGCCACGGCCGAGGAGGCATCCTAGGCCGGAGCGCCCGCGATTTCCAGAACGAGATCGGACCCTCGCCGAGCCTTCGAGCCGGTCGGCCCAGAGGCTCAGCGAGGGTCTCGCGCCTCGGTTTTGATTTCGCGAGCTCGGGCGCGCATCTCACGCGCCAGAGCTTCCGTCTTTTCAGTGACATCGAGGCCCCCGAGCATTCGCGCGAGCTCGGCGGTGGTCTGCTTCTCGTTCAAGGATTCCACCACAGTGCGGGTCCGACCGGCGTCCACCTGCTTCTCCACCCTGAAGTGGTGATCCGAGTACGCGGCTACTTGCGGAAGGTGCGTGATGCAAAGCACCTGGCGCCCTTGGGCGACCTCGTGGAGCTTTCGTCCGAGGATCTCTGCCACTCTCCCGCCGATCCCGGCGTCGACCTCGTCGAAGACGTACGTCGCCACCGAATCGCGATCCGACAGCACGCGCTTGAACGACAGGAGCAGCCGCGAAAGCTCACCACCCGAAGCCGTTTTCGACAGCGGCCGTGGCGGCTCGCCGGGATTCGGAGCGATCAAGAGCTCGGCGCGCTCCGCGCCCCTCCGTCCGGGAGTCGCAAGCGGAATGAAGGCGACACTGAGCTTGGTCGCACCCATGGACAGCGACGCGAGCTCGACTTCGACGGCGCGAGCGAGCGCCTCAGCGGAGAGCTTTCGCGCGGCAGACAATGCGTCGGCGGCCTTCGCTAGCTCGACCCTGGCCGCGTCGAGCTCGGTCGAGAGGCGCTGCCGACGCTCCTCTTCGGTCGACAATGCGAGGAGCTCGACCTTCATCATCTCCGCGGCCTCGAGCACCGCAGGGATCGAGCCGCCGTGTTTGCGGGCGAGCCGCTTGAGCACTTCCAGCCGCTCTTCGAGCTCTCCGAGACGCTCGGGCTCCGCAGAGAGCCCGCGCGAATAACGTCCAAGCTGACGTGCGAGCTCGGAGACCTCCGCAGAAACCGAGCTCGCGGTCTTGGCCAGCGGAACGAGCTCCGGATCGAGCCGCGCGAGATCCAAGAGCTCGGACTCCACGCGACCGAGCACCTCCGCGATCGCGCCGTCGTCCGCATACAGGAGCCCTTCCAGCTCGAGCGCCCCCGCCGCGAGCCGCTGCGCATGAGCGAGCCGCGTGCGCTCGGCCGAGAGCGCCTCCATCTCGTTCGCCTCAGGCGCAATGGTTTGGATCTCGTCGAGCGAAAACTGCAAAAAATCGAGGCGCCGGAGCTTCTCCGACTCGCTCTTCTCGAGCGCCTTGAGCTCCCGGTCGATCCCCGCCGCCCTCTCGAACCCTTCCTCCACCCGCTTCGCTAGAGCCCCATGCCCTCCAAACGCATCGAGCAGATCGAGATGCGTCTCCGGATCGACCAGCGTCACGTGCTCGTGCTGGCCGCAGATGTCGATCAGTCCTCGCGTAACCTCGGCCAACAGCGCCACAGTCGCGATCTGTCCGTCGATCGTGACTCGGCCCCGTCCCGAGCGGCCGATCATTCGCCGGATGAGGACCTCGGGGCTCTTGAGCTCAAACCCCTTCTCCTCGAAGCGTTTGCGCGCGAGCTCGGACTCGCCGAGGTCGATCACCGCGGACACGACGCCTTGGTTCTCTCCTGCGCGCACCAAATCGGATGTCGCACGACCGCCGAGCATCAGCGCGAGCGCGTCGACGAGGATCGACTTGCCGGCGCCGGTCTCGCCCGACAACACGTTGAGACCCGGCCCGAAGCTGAGCTCGAGGCGGTCGACGATGGCGAGGTTCTCGACCGAGAGCTCCAACAACATCGGTGCGCGGAGCACCCTTCTGTCGAGGCGCGCGGGCGCGTCCCGGCGCGTTCCGGCGGCGTTCCTAGGACTCACGGGTGTGCTCAGCGGACGAGCTGCGGGCGGAGCGAGACCTGGCGGTCCTTGACCATGACCTGGAACCTCACGGCCCGGCAGCCGTGTTTGTCGATCAGTTTCTGCTCGCTGTTGCGAAGCTTGGCCGAGAAGCCTTCGTACGTGATGTTGTCGACGTTCTCTCCGAGCTGCCGCTTGTTCCCGACGAAGTCCATGTACACGGAGCGATAGTGGGACTCGTCGAACGGACGCGGAGCATCAGGACCTGGCTGCGTGGCGAATGGATCCATCGGCGGCGGCGACCAGGAGCTCGGCGACATCGGCAGAATCGACTCGCGAGAGGGCAGCCCCGAAAACGAAGGCCCGGGGATGTTCGACGCGTAATCGAAGCCAGGGCTGCTCTCGTACCCGACGGGAGCTGTCGGCGCGAGACCTGGGTCGGTCCCGAGGGGCGGCAGGCCCCCGAGCCCCATACTCGCTAGCGAAGGCAAGTCTCCGAGGCCCGGCGGAAGCGGAGGCATGTCCGCCAACGGCGGGATCGGAAGCGGACCAGGCCCAAAGCCGCTGAGCGATTGCTGGGACATCGCCGGAAGGGGAGGCTGTGCCATGGGGTTCGGAGCCACCGGGGTGACTGCAGCCGGAACGCGCGCCGCAATGGGGTCGGGCTCGGGTCGGCGCTCCGGCTCTCTCTTGGGCGGCTTGGACGGCGCGGCCTCCGGCGGATGTGCAGGCGGCGCTGGACTGGCCCCTCGTCCCCGCGTGACCGAGACCTCTGGTGAGGCGGGCGCGGGCGCCGGCACCGGAAAGAGCGGCCCCTTTGCCTGGACCGAGTGCAGCGACTGCCGCTCCGGCTCGGGAGCTTTCTTCTGAATGCCGCCCGGGATCGGCTCGTCCGCTGACGGCAGCGCGGGCCGCTCCGGCTTCTTCTCCTCAGGCTTTTTGGCCGGCTCGGGCGCAGGCGACGGCGACGGTGACGCTTCTTGACGCCGCGATGGAGGCGCGAGCGGAGACTCCGGCTTCTTCTCGTCCTTCTTGGGCCGCTTGAGCTCGATCGGCTCGTCGGCCGACGGCAGCGCCGGACGCTCGGGCTTTGGAGCGACAGGCTCGGGCTTTACAGGTTCAGGCTTCTTTTCTTCGGGCTTGGGCTCCGGGCGAGCCTCCACCTTGGGCTCGACCTTCGGCGGATCGAAGCGACCAGGCTTCTCCGGCGCCTTGGGTTCGGGCTTGGGCTCAGGCTTCTTCTCTTCAGGCTTGGGTTCGGGCGCCTTGGCCTCGACCTTTGGCTCGAGCGCTTTGGGCTCAGGGTCTCGGGCTTTGGAATACTCGGCCGTCCTACGACCGTCCGCTCGCACCTCCGCCGGAGCCTCCGGAGGCTTGGGCGCCAAGCTCGGCCTCACCTCCGGTCGGTGACTGTCGGTCTTCTCGTGCTGCCTCGCTTTCGGGACCGCCAGGCCGCCGACGATCCACACCAGCACGACGCCGAAGAGCCCGATCCCAGCAAAC
>CAYXDO010000163.1:0-24733 GCA_964463485.1 uncultured Myxococcales bacterium
CTTCGCGTCCAAAGTCTTGCCAGATCGTGCGCGAACTTTGGGAGAAAGAGATTATTCCATCATCCGTGTGCTCTGTGCTCTGTGGGCTTCGGCGCCGTGCTCTTTGTGGTTTCTCCGATGGACGCGAATTGCGGGGACTTGTACTCAGCGGGCGTATTCATAGTATCCAACTCCGGACCAACCATCGAGCCACGCGCCTCGTGGCGCGGGCTGGAAGACCGGTCCAGTGCCCTCTGGAATGAGGAACACACCCACCGGAGTCTTCGATCGCGCCTCCAACACTTGCCCCTTCTCCAGCCGGAGAGTCGGTGATGGCTGAGTTGCGCGGCTGTCGAGCCACAGCTCGGTCGCGCAGCTGGCGGTGACCGTCGAGTCGATCGAGGGGATCGAGCGCGGAGCTCGCGCAGGCACCGAGCGCTCGAACGGGCTCGAGAAGTGCGGGTGGCTCGCCAGCTCCGGCGCGCAAATCCAGCGGTACTCGGAAGACTTCGGAACGACCCAGCGTGCCGTCGGACGGTCCGGTGCGAGCCTCGCGCTGAGCCCCGGCAGCCACAGGTTGGGCAGCGTCGGGAGGAAGTGCCCGGACACGTACTCACCCAGCGCCGGAGACGAGCGCACCCAGGATCGGAACCGCATACCGGTGATCACGGCCGCCGGTGGGTTCGCCTCTGCTCGGCTGGGTCCGTACTCCGATATGGCGCCGGTGGCGCTGAGGTACTGAATTCCGGCGGGAACGAACCATCGCTCGTACGCGGGAGGGCGTCGCAGCGCAAAACCCACCGCGTCGAGAATGCGTTGGTCGGCGCTCGTCTTCGCATCGACCTCCCTCATCACCTGGTCCTGGTACTCGAGAGACGGCCGGGTAGAGTGCGAGCTCGCGCGCGAGACGTTCCATGCGAAGGATCCGAAGAGCCCCGTCACGAGCGCCCAGCGAGCCGCGCCCGCGAATCGATCGTAGACCGTTGCCAGAACGGGTACCCACAGCACCAGAGTCAGCCCGACGTGGTAAGAGTACACGGGCTGGAGGGGAACGAGGGACAGCGCGCTGGCGAGCCCAACCGCTGAAATCACCCGGAGCTCCCGCGAAGGTGCGCGCGCCGCATGAAACACGGCGCCGATGGTGCCTCCGAAGACGATCATCACTCCGGGCAAGTCTCCCCAAACGACCGGGAGCGCGGCGATGGAGGCGAGCTCGAAGGCATATGGGTTGGCTCGAGCGACCGCGGCGAGCTCCACGATATTCTGCTGGTAGGCCGCGAGGAGCGACCCCGTCACGAGGAAGTAGACGACCCAGACGAGCGCTCCGAAGAGGCCGCCGGCGACGACGTGGCTCGCCACTCTCGCTCCGAAAGTCACGCTCCGACGACCCTCGACATCGTCCGTCCGCGGATCGTTCCGCGACTGCAGCTCGGCCTTGGCGCGCCAGCCCAGCGCGAGCGGGGCCACCAACGCGACCGGAGCACATCTCAGGTTGGCCATGACGGCCTGGGCCAGAATCAGACCCGACAAGAACGAACCCCAGCGAGACTTCGACAGACCTACACACAACGCGGCGAGGACGAGGGGGGTGGAGACTCCGTCGATTCGAAACTCGACGGCCGAAAAGGAGAAGGCCGGCGTGAAGAGGAGGGTCGCGATCGAGGCTCTCCGCGCGAACGGGGAGAGTCCGAGCTCGGTCATGAGTCGCGCCCACGCGACGAGCGCTCCGATCCAGAGCGGCGCGAGCCCTACTCTCATCCCGATCACCACGTCGGCGCCAGGCCCGTCCCACAACCCACGCCACGGGGCCATGAGAAACCACATCAGCGGAGAGTGGTGCTCGAAGAAGTCACGGAAGGGAACTCGGCCTTGGCGCACCCATTCGGTCGCGCGGGTGTACTCGATTTCGTCCCAGCCGAGCGCGCGATCGTAGAGTCCCAGATAAAATAGGAAGGCTACACCGAGGGCCACGAGCCCGGTCGCACCGGCGTCGAGCCATCGGCCGGCTTTCATGACTCGAAGGACTTCATGACTCGGAGGCCCGGATCGTTTCTACCCACGCCAAGAGGTCGCTCACCACGAGCGCGGGCATGACTCCGCGAGCCATGAACACACTCGCGTGTTCGAGCTTTCGCGGTCCAATCAACACGGTCTTCATCGCGAGACTCTGACCAGCTTCGATGTCGCTGATGCCGTCGCCGATCATGACCGAGTCGCTCGGGGCGTGAGCCGGGAGCAGCGCGAAGGCCTCCTGGATCAAGCCAGGTTTGGGTTTTCTGCAGCCGCATCCATCTTCCGCCCGGTGCCAGCACACGAACGACGCCGCGATTCGGCCGCCGAGCGCGGAGGCCTCTCGCAGGACTCGCTCGTGAGTGCGGAGGAGGTTGTCGCGGGTCGCCTTGCCCTTCGCGGCCGCGGGCTGATTGGTGACGACGACGACCGAAAATCCCAGGGTCGTGAGTGAGAGGAGGGCGCGAGGGACGAACGCCGGCACGGTGACTTGGTCGGGATGGAGCGGGCTGTCGATGGTCCCGTGCTCGGGATCGACGACGAGCTCGTTGAGCACTCCGTCGCGGTCGAGCACGATCAGCGAGCGGCCGGGGATGAGCGCTTGAGCCATGTTTCGAAGTCCGCCAGCCCTGCTGGGGAGCCGATCTCGAAGAAGCGCTCCTGCGCTTCGAACCCAACCAGTTGCCCAGAGCGACTGAGTCGAGCATACACGTCGGCGAGGTCGGTCACTACGCCGGCAGGGATGGATTCGATGACCGACCGTTCGAGGATGGAAAGGCCGTAGTCGATGAAAGGGCGCGGTTCTGGGGGACTCTTTCGATAGTCGATGAGATCGTCTCCGAGCCGCGAGACATTGCCGGTGTCGAACCGCCCCTCGTTCCGAAAAATGGCCATCATCGCGAGCGGGAAGGCTCGCCGCGTCTTCGCCGTCGCGAATTCAGCGCTCATCGCGCGAAGGTCGACCGGCGTGAACGAGTCTCCGTAGAGCACGAAGAAGGCGGAGGGGAGCAAGTCGAGGGCCGCGCAGAGAGCACCTCCCGTCCCCCGCGGTTCGTCGCCATCGAGCGAAAAGGAGATGTCGAGTCCGGCGTATTCTCGGGCCCTGACTTCGCGGATGATTTGATCGGCCTGATGGCTCAGGCAGAGGACGACCTCGCGGACGCCGTGGGAAGCGAGGAGCTCGAGCTGGATTTCGAGGAAGGGTCGCCCTCGAACGCGGATCAAGGATTTTGGGATCTGGTGAGTGAGTGGACTCATTCGGGAGCCGAGGCCTCCCGCGAGGATGGCGCAGGTCGAAATCAGTCGAGGAGGCCTCTCAGGGAGTCTGGGATTTCTTCGATGGGAGCTTCGGTGGGCTCCGGGAGCTCCCGATAGCGGAGCTCGGCGAGGTCTTTGACTTGAGCGCGAAGGCTCTCTGGCACTTCTTTGGCGTCGATCCCTTCTTCTTGGAACCGCCAAGTCGCACGGCTGTAGAGGCGAATGGGTTTCTTTCCGGGGTGAGCGAGCTCCAGGCAGAGATCGAAGGGTTTGGGGGCCTCCTTGCAACTCCAAGTTTTGGCGGTGAAGGTGATTTTCTTCTGCTCCTGCGGGAACTCCAGGTCGAGCTTGGTCCCTTCGTGTGTGAAGCGCAGGTGATCGCGGACGGTACGCCAGCGCGAAGCCTGGCCGACGACGCCGAGTCGGACGCGAGCCTTTTCGAAGAGCATGAGGTGAGTGACGAGGTCGCGGTCGTTCTTCGGGAGTCGGTCGACCCAAGGCCGATTCACGAGGTGCTGAGCAGAGTCTTTGGCGACTTCGGGTCCGGAGCAGGCTCCGACCAGCTTCATGAGGAACCAGACGACGGCCGCGATCGCGGCGAGCTTTTTGATGAGCGCCCAAGGCATGGGAGAATTGTGATCTGCGGGATCGGGACTCGCAAGAAACTGATCAAGGCTCCCCGTCGATGTCGAAGCCGAGGTCGTCGGCCCGGCCGGGAGGAGGGGGCAGGGCGTCCACGCCGACGAGCTCGCGTGTTCCGGTGTCGGCGCGATGCCATTCTCCAGGGGCGGCGGGTTTTGGCCAGACGCGAAGCAGCTCGTGCGGCGTGTAGCGCGCTTTGTATTCCGAGGAGGCGCAGCCCATCACGCGGTAGCCGAGGTACAGGAAGCGTTTGTTGTGAGCTCGTGCGGTCTCGATCTGCTTGAGCACGCTGAAGGTTCCGAGGGAGAGCGAGTGATAGTCGGGGTGGTGGTAGGTGTAGACGGCCGAGAGCGCGCGGGGCGTTTGGTCGACGAGGCCCACGGCGACGAGGCGGTCGAGGCCGCGGCGTCGGTCGTAGTAGGCGAACTCGAGGGCGGACGGGTGTGGGAAGGCGAACTCGTTGAAGTATCGGCGCGCGTCCATTTCGGAGTGATCCCACCCGCGTTTGTTGGCCTGAGTGTCGTGCCACTTTCGATAGAGCGCCAAGCGTTCGCGGTCGACGAGCGGCGGGCCGATCTCGAGCTCCACGAAGGACGCGTTCTTGAGGACGCGTCGCTGGCTTCGTGAAGGCTGAAAATCGTTCACCGGGATGCGAAGGGGCACGCACTCCAGGCAGCTCGGGCACGCGGGACGAAAGTAAGCGGGGCCGAAGCGGCGCCACCCACGTTCGAGCATCGAGTCGAGCTCCGCGGGGGAGACATCGAGCATGAGCTTGTACTCGAGGGACGCGGTCTGATCCGGCAAATAGGCGCAGCTCCTCGGCTCCGCCACGAAGTGGTCGAGCACGCGCACTCCGCGACGAGTTTAGTACAGGCCCCCAGAAGTCAGTGACCGTTCGAGAAACCACAGAGACAGAGCCGAAGCCCAGCAGACCTCTGTGTCCTCAGTGTCCTGCCTCCGAGTCCTGTGTGGTTCCAGCATGGTTACGACAGGGCCCTGCGCTCAGAGCGGCTTGCGCCCTTTGGTCTGAGTTTTCTTGGCGATCGCCGTTTTCGCAGCGGCCTTTGCCGCGGCGGCCTTCTTGGGAGGAGCTCCGCGCCGCGCGAGAAAACCAGAGACGGCTCCCATCTCTTCGTCAGACAGTCGACCTCCGAGGGCGCGCAGCACTCGCGCGGGCTCGAGGTGCCCGCCCAAGAGGGAGTAGGCGATGATCGCGTAGAACCGAACCTCTCCGGAAGGATCCTTGTCGATCACCTTCTCGAGGAGGGCGCGGACGGCTCGTTCGAGATCGGGGTCGAGGTACGATCCGTCGTTCTTGCGATTGATACGGGCGAGCGCGATCGCCGCCTTGATCCGCTGGTTGGTGGTCCCTTCGAGCAGCACCGGGAGCAGCCGCAAGACGGACGTGACGCCGCCGATTTTTCCGATCGCGTCGAGCACGTCCTCGGACTTGATCGAGTCGTTCAGCATGCGATGCAGCTTCGGGAGCGCGGTCGCGGCACCGATCTCTCCGAGCGCCCAGACGGCGGCTTCGGCTTCGGCGGCCATCGTGTCCGTGTGGATCAGGGCGAGGAGCTGCGGGACCGCTTTGTCGTACTTGCCGTAGCCGCAGAGCTTGGCGGCGATCCGGACCTGGCTCGGCGACGTCGAGATCAGGAGATTTCGTTGGAGCTCCAAGAAAGGCTCGTCGCGGGCGAGGGCCAGCGCTTTGGCGGCCAGCGAGGTGATCGCGGACGACTTCGTCGTGGAGATGATCTTTGCGAGGGCCTCGAGCACTTCCTTGGTGGCGTAGTGCTTCTGGACGATTCGACCTATCGCGTCGAGGATCGCGGCGCGTCCGAGCTCGGACTTCTCGTCTCGAAAGGAAGCGAGGAGCTCCGGGAAGGCGGCTACTCCGCGTTGGACGTCGTCGGCGAGGGGGTGGGGATCGAGGCGCAGCGTGAGATCCGGGGAGATCTTGGCGAGGGCGTCGACGATCTGATCCGAAAAACGGACGTGGACCGGATCGTCCACACCGAGCAGCACCGAGACGAACTCAGAGGGCAGCGGGGCGGCGAGGGGCGGCGTTGCTGCTTTGGCCTTCGCCATGCGGAGGCGAGACTACAGCCGGCTCCTTCGGGCCGCAATGATCCGGCCCGGTCAGGGTGGGACGAATCTCGATTCAGCCGCGGGCGGGATTCCCGGCGCGCTGGAGCTCATTCGCGCGGCGGGAGTGAATCCCGCCGACCGCATCGCTCCTCACTGGGTGATTTCGAGGTCGAAGGTCGCGGCGGAGTAGCCGTGGACCATGACGTTGACCTTGTCGCCCTTCTTGACGGGGAGCTCTCCGGTCTCGGCGGATCCGTCGGCGTAGGGGCGGACGTCCCAGCTGCTCTTGGAGACCTCGCCGTTTTTCTTGACGTAGAGGTCTGCGTCGCCGGTGCCGCTCATCTTGAACTTGAGGACGCCGTCGGCCTTGACCTCGATGGTCTCGAGCTTCTGCAGCTCGTTCTTGGCGACCGAGCCGCTCTTCTTCACGTTGACGAGGTCGCTGGTCGTTCCGCCGCCACCCGTTCCGGTGACCTTCGGTCCGGTGACCATGAGGTTGAAGTCGGAGGCTTTGTAGCCGTGGACTGCGATCGAGTAGGTCTCGCCGGCCTTCACGTCGAGCTCGAGCTTGTCCAGGGAGGTGTCAGTCTCCCAAGACTTGGCGTCGTAGGCGTTGGGGCCCGCGCCCTCGCCCTTCTTGACGTACAGATCGGCGTCGCCCGCGTCGGTGTCGAGCGCGACGACCAGCTTGCCGTCGGCCTCGACCGTGACGTTGAAGGTCTTGAGGTCGTTGGCGTTGACCTTCGCGGCGTCGACCTTGATGAGCTCGGCCGCGGGATTGACGGTCGTGCCGCCGCCTCCTCCTCCGCCGGTGCCGGTCGCGATCGCGGCGCGGAGCTGATCGAGCTTGGCGATCTCAGCTTCCCACGCTTCCTTGGTGTCGAAGAAGAAGCGCTGGCCGCCGTGCATGATGGTGTAGGGGCGGTTGTTGTAGGCGCAGTGGAGCACCTCCATCATATCCGACAGCGCGTCGGTGTGCACGGAGCTGCCTTGCACCGTGACCGCACCGCGCTCGAGGCCGGTCGTGTTGACGAGGCCTTCGGCTTCGGGCGCGAAGGTCACCTTGCTGCGCCACCAGAAGTCCGCAGGCATCGCGAGGGGCACGAAGAAGTCCGGCTTGCCGGTCTTGTCGAGGTGCGCGAGGAAGCGCCCGTTGTTGCCGCCGTAGCGCGCGGACACGTTGACGGCCACCCGCTCCCAGTCGCCTTCGCGCTTCTCGAGCGTCATGCCGAGGTTGCGAATGCGACCGTTCCACACGCCCGATCCGTCCGCGGTCTCGGCGGTCGCGTTGCGACCCGTGCGCATCGCGTCGTTCACGAAGGGCAGGTAGGTGGCTGGGTTGTCGAGGCTCGTCTCTCGCTTGCCGGTCAGCTTCGCGGGGTCGAAGGCCTCCTTCCCTTCAGCGCCAACCTTCACACGGGCGTACTTGCCGTCGGACTGCTTCTCCATACGGATCTTCTGGTACGTCCACTGCTTCGCGCCGACGTCGAGGTGGATCTCGTACATCTCGCGCTTGGCCGCGTCGGCCATCAGCGTGTCGACCAGGATCGGATCGGCGGGCGGATTCGCGAAGTCGATCTTGATCGTGGAGCTCTTCATCGTCGGGTAGCCGGTGGCCTCGTCGAACACCTGGAGCTTCACGTTGGCTTCGATCGTCGCGTTGGCGAGACCGATGCCGACGTAGTCGCCCTCCGAGGTGCTCTTGAAGAGCGGGTTTTTGGTCGCGGACATCTCGTTGTCGGCGACGATGTACTCGCTGAAGGCCTTGGCCGCTTCGTACGTCTTTCCGTCCTTCACGACCTTGGTCATCGTGAACTCGTTGGGCCGAGCGTTGAACGGGATGGTGCGACCGTTGCCGAGGTCGATGACGTCGGGTCGATCGTCGTCGCGCGCAGACGCGAACTCGGTGGCGCCGAGGTCCTTGACCGCCTGACCGCCGGTCTTCTTCGACATCTCGGACCCGAGCTCGGAGAAGCTCATCGTGATCTCGTTCAAGAGATCGCGGTTGTAGTGAGCCTTGCTGCCGCTCGCCGAGTTGTACTCGTAGACGCCAGCGTGATCGGCGGGCAGCACGAGGCCCGCGGCCTCGAGGGCGGCCTTGTCGTTGCAGTGACCGGCCCAGCCGACCCAGTCGATGTTCCCGGTCTGAACGTAGCCGCTCTGATCCCAGTCGAGCCGGAAGCCTTCGCGGAGCTGCTCGCCGGCCTTGGCCCGACGGAACGTAACGTCGGAATCGCTCACCGCGTTACGCGTGAGGTTCGCGACCTGGTTCGCTGGGACCTCGTTCGTGGTGCCGTCGAAGAAGTATTTGTTCTTCTTTGCGTCGAAGAAGACGCCCTTGGTCTCGCCGCTGACGTCGAGCGAGAGGCGCTCGAACGCCGGCACGATCCCGTCGGCGGTGTCCTTCGTCTCGGAGATCCGCTGCCGCGAGACCTTGTCGATCGCGACCAGGCCGATCGTCTTCTCGGCATCGGTCTCCTGCATGTTGGAATTTTCGTAGACGTACTTGTGGCGGAAGATGTCGTCGATCTCGCCCTGGAGTTGCTTCTTCTGCCGTTCGACGCTGGTCTTCTGATCCGGCGTCAAGAGGGACTGATCGATCTTCTCGAGCTCGGCGAGCTTCTTCTCGTAGACGTGGATGAACGTGGCGTCGTGTCCGAAGGAGGCGTAGCCGTTCACCTCGAACTCGTCGAAGGCGACGCTGCGGTTCATGAGGTCGCGGACCGCGAGGTTGGCGGCGCGGAGCGCGGCGTCACGATTGTCACCCGACGGGTAGAGCTGCTCGGCGAGCTTGAGCGCCTCGTTCGCGAATTGATCGACGCGCTGGCCGACGATGTTGTTGAACTTGAAACGCGTCGGCGCGCCTTCGAGCTGTCCGAAGGTCGGATTGAAGTACGTCTTCTTTGCGTCGACCGTGGACTTGAGCAGCGCCTCGAACTTCTTCGGATCCGTCTTGACGGCGTCGAGATCCGCGGCGGGCTGATCGAAGATCTTTGCGAGCCGCCCGACATCGTTCGCGGGCGAAGGATCCGCGACGAGGTAGGCCTTGGCGCCCGTGATCCCCGAATCTTTGAAGAAGGAGATCGCGGAGACGTTGTTGTCGACGGTCTTGACCTTCTCGGCGTCGGTCAGCGCGTGCGCTGCGGGGCCTTCCGGTCGGTAATTGCGGAAAGCGTTCAGGTTGTTGTTGTTGATCGTCGGCATCTTGTTCCTCTCGATCCACCTCGCGGAGACCCGTGCTCGACACGGGTATAGTCAGCCGCAAGACGTCGGGCGTTGTGCGAAAGGGATTACATTTCGCGGGCGTCTTGGTCCAGTGAAAAAAGCGAGCAGGCGCGAGCAGGCGCAGGCGGGCGGGCCGACGAAATTCGTTGCGATGGGCCGAGCCAGCTACCCACCGGCGGGGAAAACAGTGAATTCAGCCGGTTGCGTGAAGCTTCGTAGCTCAGAGGGTGTTCGCGGAGGTTCCTGAAGGCCCCGGCGATCCGGACGAAGCTCCTCCGGCTCCCGGAGCGCCCAGCACGAAGGTGTTGAGGTTCAGCACCGGCGTGGATCCGCCGCCCGCGTAGATTCCGACGGAGGGGCCGCCCGCGCCGCCGCCTCCCGCGCCGCCATCACCGCCCCGCCCGCCGTCTCCACCGCGGCCGCCGTTGCTCCCGTCGTCTTGCTCTCCGCTGCCGCCGTAAGGATTGCCAGCGCCTGGGCGACCGCCGTCCTGACCCCAGCCGCCGGATCCTCCGTTGCCGCCGGCCTGCCCCGATCCGCCCGCGCCGCCCGCGCCCCCTCCGCCGGTGCGCAGGTCGCAGAGCTCGATCAGAACGTTGGAGCTCCAAAGATAGATCGCGAACGATCCGCCCGCGGACGTGCCGCCGGTGCCTGGTGCACCTCCGCAGCCGCCGCCGCCGCCGCCGCCGCCCGCGCCGCCGAACGAATCGCAGTCCGAATTTCCGCCGCCGCCGCCGCCGCCGCCGCCGCCGCCGGCACCGGCGTTCCCTGTGCCGCCAGCTCCGGCGGCCGTGGGGGCGTAACCGCCGGCCGCGTAGTTGGGTGCGCCGGGCGCTCCGGACCCACCGGTCGATCCGTTGGCTCCAGTGCTGCCCCAGTAGGTGCTGGGCGTGTTCCAGTTGCCTTGGCCGTTCGGAGTCCCGGGGCCGCCAGGCGTTCCGCCCGCCCCCGTTCCGCCGGTCTGTCCGCCCCCGCCGCCTTTGCCGGGGAGGCCTTCGCTGCCGCCGGACTGGCCGCACGCGGACCCTCCGCCTACGCCGCCCTGGGGCTGACCACAGCCGCTGCAGAAGCCGCCAGAGTCCTCGCAGCCGCCCGCGCCTGCTGCGCCGTTGCCGCCGCTCGCGGCCACGCCGGTCGATGAAACGCCTGCGACTCCGTCCCGACCCCGACCTGCGATGACCGTCGTTCGCCGCACGAGGAGGCCGTTCGAGCTGCTCACGAACACGCCGAACGCCGAGTCGCCCGCGGCTGCTCCGTCGGCGCCGACGAGCTTCATGTGATCGATCACGGTCACTTGATTGATGTTGTTGGCCCGCACGGCGATCGGAGCCGCCACGACGAGCTCGGTCACGGCGCCCAAGAGCCGCGAGGCCCAGCTCGATCCGGAAGGGACGTATCCGCCATAGATCGACACGCCATCCACGAGCGAAAGCGTCACCGGCTCGACGTACGTGCCGCTCGCGACGAAGACGTCCTTCCCCGTTGCGCCCGCGCTGGCGATGGCCGCAGAGAGCGATCGCTTCGGGAGCTCCCGCGTCCCCGGATTTCCGTCGGCGCCGCTCGTGGACACGAACACACCGAGCTCCGCGTTCCCATCGAGCCCATCACAGTCGGCGTCGACGTAGTTGTCGTCGGGTGCATCGTCGTCTTGTACGAAGCTGCACGCATACTCACAGCCGTTGGATCCCGTCGTGTCGAGGTCGAGGTCGAGGTCGACGTTGCCAGGAACGCAGGCATAAGCGCAGAGACCCGAGGCGTCCGAACGTCCTACGGCCCCAGCGATGGCAGGGCAGGGCGTGGACACGCCGGCGAGCGTGATCACGACCAAGCCTCCGGCGCGGTCCAGATCGTCCGTCGTGAAGCGTAAGCTCGCGCTGTCCGCTCCAGGCGAGAGCGTGCCGTAGGTGACGCTGACGACGACGTTGCCGCTCGGTTGGATGGTGAAGGGCACGGCCGGAACGCCGCTCACCGAGAACGAAGAACGCGCGTCTCCCACGAACCCGACGTCGGTCACGGTGAGCGGCCCGACGCCTCCGTTTGCGAGCGTTCGCTGCGCCGTGACGACTCGGCCGTCGTAGATGTCGCCGCCCGCCGCTTGGTTGAAGTCGATGTGCTCGTCCGGGAACACGAGCGCGTTCGGATTGATGCCGCGCCCGTCGACGGGGACGGAAACGTCGGGCTGTCGAGTCGGATCGTTGGAGCTCAAAGAGATCTGGCCGTGCTCCGTGTTCGGGAAGCTCGGCGCGCTTGGTTCGTAACGAAGGTTGAAATCGGCGGATCCGCCAGGAGGGATCGGTGAGAGTGACCCCGGCACGACGCTGAAGCCGGCTGCGGATCCTTGGGCCATCGCGATCGAAGAGACACGAAGGTCGTGACCTCCCGAGTTTCGAACGGTGATCACGCGAAACGGCGTCGGGCCGCCGGAGACGACGACGTGGGTGTTGCCGAAGTCGACCGAGGTGGGATCGACCTCGAGCACCGGGGCGAGAAAGGCGTTCCCGCTCACGGCGATGATCTGCTGCGGAGTCGAAGGGTCGTTCGAGGTCACCGTGAGCTCGGTCGAATACGATCCGACGGCGGGTGGGTCGAACACGACGTCGAACGTGATGGTCCCGCTGGCCGCCAGCGTCCTTGGGAAGGTGGGGCCGCCGTCGATCGAGAAGGTGCTCGTGTGCGTCAGTCCAACGCTCTCCACGACGAGGTCACCGGTGCCTCCGTTCGTCAGCGTCACGGTCGTCCGCGCTCCGAATCCCACGTAGGCCTCGCTGAACACGATCGGATCGGGCGAGACGTCGAGCGAGGCAGAGGTGACATTGGCGCGCAACAGGATCGTCGACAGCGAGCTTGGAGCGTTCCCGTCGTTCGACAGGAACAGGAGGCGCTCTTCGACGAAGCCCTCGCGGGTGCCGACGAATCGCACTTCCGCGGTGAGCACGTCGCGCAGAGGTCCGCTGTTTCCTCGACACACGCCGACCTCGGTATCGCAGGTCTCGATCGCCGTGTCGCAGTTCGGATCGCTCGCGCAGAGCCCGTTGAACTGGTTGAGGTAGGCGGGCAGGGTCCGGTCGACGCGCAGCTCGAAGGTCGTGCTCGACGCTGGATCGATGCGGGCCTCGTCGATGCTCAGGACGGAGCCGTCGATGACGACGTCTTTGTTTTTCACGTAGAGCTGACGCGACTCCGCGGAGCCCGCGCGCACGTTGCCGAAATCGAGCACGGTTACGCCGATGTTCGTGGCCGGGTCGATCCCAGCGGAGAAAGAAGCGACGCCCTTGTATTCAGTGAGGAGCGAGACCAAGACGCGCGAACGATCGGCGTCGCTGATCACCTGCAGCGTGCCTTGGTCGGCTACGCCATCACGCGCCACGTGTGTGATTCGAACGGCCACTTCTTCGGCGGGCGCGATGGTCAAGTCGACCTCGCCGGAAGGCTCGGCCGAAAACTCCGAGCCCGGTTCGAGCAGGCTGAGGTTTCGGACCGCGACGGCTTTCTCTCCCACGTTACGAAGCACCAACGTTCGCGAGGTCGTGGCCCCGACACGAGAGCCGCCGAACGAGAGCCTGTAAGGCTCGGCGCAACCTTCCGGTGTGCAGACTTGGAGCTGACCCGTCGGCCCAGTCCCTGCGTCTACCGGGCCCGCGTCCACTCGTTCTGTCTCACACACGCCGCCGACGCAGCTCTGCCCAGCGGCACAGGGGTGGGTCGTGTCGCAAAGGAGCACGCCCGAGTCGGTCGAAGGTCCGCCGAGCGGGGGCGCGACCTCTTCACTGCACGCAAGGGGTACGACGAGACCGAGGAGGACGCGGAAGGAAAGCCCAAGACGAGGCATGGACCCATCTTAGTCGGATCGGCGCCGAAACCGAAGATCTGCGCGGCGTCACGGCCGGAGACGGGAGGTCAGCGTTCGAGCGTGACGTGGCGATCGGTCGTCACGACGACCTGCGCCCCAAGCGCGAGCTCTCGATCGAGCTCCCAGAGCTCGGCCGGCGTAAACGAGGCGCAAAGGCTGGCCCGAAAGAGCGCGCGCTGGCCCGCGCTGTCGTTTGCCGTGTGCTTTTCGACGAGGGCCAAGAGCTCGGCCTCGGTTTCAGGGCGGCGCAGGTCGCGGATCATCAGAATTCCTTCGGGACGCAAGACTCGCACGGCCTCACGCAGAAACGGCCGAGGGTCGGGGAGGTGGTGCAGCACCGTGTTGCTGAAGACGACGTCGAACGCTCGGTCCTCGAAAGGCAACTTCTTGACGTCGACCTTCACGAGCTCGACTTTGTGGGAGAGGCGCGCGCGAGCGATCCGGGCCCGGGCGAGCGAGAGCATCGTATCGGCGAGATCGGTCGCGACCACGTGGGCGCTCGGAATTCGCTCGCACACGAGGACCGGGATGTGCGCGGGTCCGGTGCCGAGATCGAGCATGCGTCCGTTCGCGCCGCGCTCCACCAAACGATCGACGAAGGCGCCGTTGACGACGTGATGATCCATGGCCTCGTAGGCGATGGACTCCTCTTCGGTGTCCATGACCTCGGGCTCCAGCACGCGCCTCACGAGCTCACTTCTCCTTCTGCGATTTCTCGGAAGGCGGCGGAGATTCTCGGATTACGCCGTTCTCGATTTGGAGGAGGCGCACGTCTCGTTTGATCTCGTTGCCGGCCCTGAACGAGAGCTTCCCGGTCACGCCGGGGAAGTCGTGCAGCGCCCGAAGGGACTGGCGGAGCTCCTCGCGAGACTTCGGCGCGAAGGTCAAGATCACGTGTTTGGCGAGCCGAACGGTGTCGAACATCATCGCCTCCTCGGTCGTCGGCTCGCGCTTGAAGGCCTTCTGAAACGCCGTCACGAAGCGCTTGGTGTCCTCATGGTCGGCGTGCGCGAAGAAGCCGTCCGTGAACAACGCGTTCTCCACGTAGCGGCCGGCCTTCTCAGGCAAGGCCTGGAAGTTCCAGCCGCTCGCGCCCAGGAACCGAACGGGCTTCACCTTGCGACCCATGGTCTTCTCGATCTTGTCGAGGTATCGCGGGTTGGTCTCGACCACCACGTCTTCGGCAGCGAGCGCCGGCGCGATCAGCACGAGCTTGTCTGGATAGTCGGGAATGAAGAGACCGTCGAAGTCGATCAGCGGCTTGATGTCTTGCTGCACACGATCCCGGCACCGCGACTTGCGAACCGCGTCGGGCTGTTTTTCGCACTCCCCGAGGGCTTGGCGAAAATCCGATCGACCTTCGAGGTTGCTGCGGCCGACGAGGTCCTTCACGGGACCGGTCAGCGTGGTCTCGCGATCTCCGTAACTTTCGACCGCGCGGATCTCCCCCTTCTTCGCCTCGATCTTCTCCCAGAAGAGATCGCGCATGGCCTCACCGTACGGGTGCCGCGGGTGCAAGATGCCAAAGGTCTTCATCCCGAGTACGTCGATGACATACTCGACGAGCGCTTCGACCTGGGCGGCGTCCGTGAGCCCGCTTCGGAACACGTAGGGGCCGAAGCCCGTGATGTCTTCCTGAGCGCTCACGGTGATGAAGGGGACGCCGAGCGCTTGGGCCTTGGTCGCCGCGCCGATCGCTTCCTTCCTGAACATCGCGCCTACGATCACGATCGCGCCTTCTTTGGTGATGAGCTCTTCGACGGCGCGCGCGGCTTCGATCGGATCGCCTTTGGTGTCTCTTACGGCGAGCTTCACCCGCTTGTCCGGCTTGTCCTCGAGCTCGCCGATCGCGAGCTTTGCCGCGTCCATCCCGTTCTGGCCGTAGCCTTTCCACTTGCCGCTCAGCGGGAGCAAGACGCCGATGGTGGTCGGCTCGAGGTTGTCGCGTCCGCGCACGAGCTCAAGCAGCTCCTTGGCCTGTTTGGTCTCCTTGCTCTTTGGAAAGCGCTCGATCAGCTTCTCGAGCACCATGGCGGCAGCGGAAAATTTTCGGGTGTGCAGGAGCAGCCTGCCGAGCTTGTAGGTGATGATGTCCTTCGGGAAGCCGTCCGGTAGATCTTCGGAGAGCGCGCCGAGCTCGTCGGCGGTGAGCCCCGAGTCCACGAGCGCCCGAATCTCGTCGTCGATCCCGGGCGTGTTGCCCTCCGCGCGAGCCTTCATCAGCCACTCGAGCTGCGCAGCGCCCGATCCCTTCGCCTTCGCCGCTTCGGCCCCCTCACGAGCCAAGCGCGTCCGCTCCGAAGGGTCCTTGGCTTCGCCGAACTTGGACAGCAGCTCCTTTTCGGCCTGAGAGGCCTCTCGCTCTTCGGCACACCTCGTGAGGGCGTCCTGCGCCTCGCCGATGCGGGCGTGGCCGGGATAGGAGACGACGAATTTCTCGAAGTAACCGCGGGCCTCCGCACAGCCCTCCTGGAGCCGCACGACCACCGCGAGGTCGTAGGTCGCGTCGGGGACCCGTTTCGTCCCTTCGAAGTCGCTCAGGATCTCCAGGAACCGACCACGGGCAGTCGAGAGCTTGCCTGCTTCCAGGGCCTCCTTGCCCTGCCGGTACAGGTATTGCGACGCGTCCTCTGGGCCCATCTCGACCCCGTCGATCTCGATCCGCCTCGGACCGCACGCGCCCAACGAGAGGAGGGCGCAGGCGACCGGGACGAGGCGAACCACGGCGAGCGAAGCGAGCCTGCGCCGGTGAATCGAAGCGGATCTGGCGCTCACTCCTCTTAGAGAACCACTTGGACGCGAGAACGCAACCGGTGCACGCCCGACCTGCGGCGATTCAGTTGAACCTCCGCATGAACCACGGAGAGCACAGAGAAGGAACACGGAGGTCTCTGCGTTCCTGCTCTGTGTCCTCTGTGGTTTGCCCAGCCGAGCGATGATCGTCGACATATCGCGCAACTTGGTCGTGCACCCGAACGCAACCTTCGGAGTGCCGATCGTTCTGTTCCGGTTCGCTCCCGGAGTATAACTCCGGGTCGTGGTCCATTCGTTCGTCCTCGCTGGAACCGAAAGGAGGGTTCGGTGCGGCGCGAGCCGGTTCGGGCTCGCGGCGCTCATCCCGCTCCTCGGCTGTCCGAGCTTCGATCCCCCACCTTCTCCGGCAGTGGCCTTCGAGCGGGGGATTTATGATCCCAGGCTCGGGCCGCTCGAAATTCATTTCTCCGAACCCATCGCGCCCGAGTCGATCCGTTTGCGGCTGAGATTGGATCGAAACAACCAGGAGCGAGAGGTTTGCCTCGAAACCAATGGGTCGCTGCCCGCAGGGTGCACCGAGCCCGCCGCCACGGTCATCGGTGACTGCACCGTCGATCCGACGAAGGCGGAGCGCCCACAACCCGGCGAGACCAGCACGCGCTACCCGTGCGACGCGGGCGGACTCTTCAGGCTCGAACACGATGGATCGAAGCTCGCGATCGAGCCCGACGTCCGGCTGATTCCGTTCGAGCGATACGCGCTCGAGTTCGATGAAGGACTCGGAGACCTCGCCGGTCGAACGACTCAGACGCGGAGCGCCATCCCGTTCCAGGTTGCGAGTGAGTACCCGCTGGCGCCGACTACGTTCTCCGAGGGCATGTTCTTCACCGTCTTCGAGGTCGACGACCCGGTCTCTGTCGAGTTCGACTTTTTCTTCTGGGTCGAGCTCAACTCAGCCACGGGTGAGGCTCGCCTCTTCGGATCGGACATCGATCCGAACGACGACTCAGTGGACCCGAAGCTCAATCGCAACCCTGCGGACTGGCATACCGATCCCAACCAACCTACCGGAACGACCATCGACGCGAGGGGTCAGATCGTGGACGGCACGGACGGTCCGCTCTTGATCGCCTATCCCTTCCGCCTGTCGGTCGCGGTCCCGGCGATCGACGCGGAGGGTGTGGAGCTGAATGCGCGGTTCGGCGAAGGAGCGTTTGCCGGCGCACCCTCGCCGCCGGAAATTCGGCAGCGGGCGGAGGGGCGAATGTTCGCGCCGAAGGTGTACCTGGGTTTGGATGACGAGCGTGCGTTCGCTGGAGAGGGTCGTGGAGTCGTGAAGATGTACCGACTCAGTGACGACGAGGCCCCTCGGCTAGAGGACTTGATGCCGACCGGCGGGAATGCGGACGAGATTCGGAATACGTTCTGAGTATGAGTCCATAGCGACGGGCCCGAGATCACTTCCTCGGAGCCCAGCTCGTCTCCCGGCTGGAGTCCGTTCGAAGATTCGTCCACGACGACGAAGCGACTCAGGGCTCCAGACCTGCCGCCCGCAGCTTCGCAAGCAACTCATCGGCTCGGTTCCGAGCGTCGTCTCGTTCGCGCTGCGCGTCGTCTCGTTCGCGCTGCGCGTCGTCTCGTTCGCGCTGCGCGTCGTCTCGTTCGCGCTGAGCGTCATCCCGGGCTCGCTCCGCTTCGAGCTGCGCGCGCTCTGCCTTGTGTTTGGCCTCGATGATCTCGGCGAAGGTGGCGAAGCGAGCGCCATCGCGGTCGAAGATCTCGAGGTCGTCGCCGAGCTCGAAGCGGATCCCCAACCTCGGACTGACGAAAGATCCGGGATTCTCGACTTCCTCCAGCCGCCCACCTCGCCGCAAGTACACATCGAGGCTGAGTCGGTCTGGGTCGAAGACGTAGTACTCTTCGACCCCGAACCGCTCATAGAAGCGAAACTTCCTTTGGAGCTCTCCGAAACGGTTGCCGGGAGAGAGGACCTCGAAAACGACAGCCGGAGCGACGCCGCCTTCCTCCCATTGGCGGTATGAACCGCGGTAGCCCTTGGATCTGCCGAGCGCGACCAACACATCCGGAGCCTGCCGCTGCTTGTTGTCGCCCTCGACTGGGTACCACAGCAGGTCTCCCGCAACGAAATCCGGGAAGCGCACGTCGAGGTTCTCCTTGATCGTGACGATCCATTGGAACTGAAGCGTATTGTCGGCCATAGGCTGTCCGTCGCTGTCTGGGTACTCGACGGGTCGCTCCGCCTCGAGCCTTCCGACGTGCATGGGAAAGACGATAGCACCTTCTCGGCCAGCTTGGGCCGATCAGCCTGAACTCTCCGACGCCGCCGGTGCCCGGCTGAGATCGGAGACGACCCAGGGGAGCCTTGAAGTTCCAGCTCGGTTCGCGAATAGTCCGACGCCGGTGCTCGTGCCGCTCGCATGGCTGATACTCGCTGGACCTGCGCCGGCTCCTACGCTCTGTGTGGACACCGAGCTCGCGGACGACCTGCTCACGGCCATTCGCGCGCGCATCCAGCGACGTGAAGTCCTCGTCGTTCGATGCCGGGCGGAGCGACCGTCCACCTGGAGGCTCCGCGCTTCCAAGCCCAAAGACGGCGTGGTGCGCCTCGAGCTGGACGGAGAAGGTCTGCGCGCCGACCGCGACGTGCCGGTCGGCGGCATGAGCCCGATCGAGATCCTCCAGACGATCTCGCTGACCGCGGTGGAGGCCGTGCGGCCCTCGATCGACGCCCTGCTGGGACAGCTCGCGCCGGGTGTGGATCCTCCGGTCGTCGAGCCCGAGTGCCCGCCGCCGGCCCCATGCCCGACTCCCTGCCCCGAGTGCCCGACGTGCCCCGAGCCTCCCACCCAGCTCGAGCCGCGCTTCTTCGCCGGCGTCATGGGTGGCCCGCGGCTGGGCGCGGACGCCGCGAGCCTCAGCGGCTACTTCGAGCTTCAGTCTGGCCTCGGCCTGGGCGCGTTCGGAGTGAGGCTCCACGTCGGCGCGGAGCTCGGAGGGCGCGGGGACGGCCTGGAGCTCTGGCGGCTCGAGAGCGGCCTGACCGCGCTCTGGATGCGCACGCCGATCGAGCTCGGGCTCCGCGTGGCCTCCCGTGTTACGGCGGTGAGGGTCTCCGACCAGGCGCTCGCCGACCAACGTGTCCGCGCTTTTTGGAGCTCGGGCTTCGGCGTGCTCGCCGACCTCGCGCTCTGGCGTTGGCATGACGTGGAGCTCGGGTTGACCGCGGGCGTCTGGGTCTGGCCGCAGCCGGATCGCTTCTTGGTGGGCGGTCGGAGTGTCTTCGAGCCCTCTCACCTCGACGTATCGCTCGGCCCGCGCCTCTCCTACTCGGCCGGTCGCGAGAAAATATTTTCAAACCGCTCCTCTTCGGACCAACTCCCAAATTGAGGACCGGTCGGTTCGCGTCCCGTGGATGGCCCTGTGGGTGGTGAATCGACGGACCAGGCTCTGGTGGCACGAGTGATTGCAGGAGACCAAAAGGCGTTCTCGGCGCTCTACGAACGGCACCAGCCGCTCGTAGCCCAGCGCCTCCGCAGGATCTTGCGGTCCGACGTCGAAGACGTGCTGCAGGTGACGTTTGTCGAGGCTTATCGGAGCCTTCGGCGCTACGACCCGGAGCGCCCCTTCGCTCCGTGGATCTCGGGGATCGCGATCCGTCAGGCCGCGAGTCACCTCCGCCGCGCCCGCCGTCGCTCGTGGCTCAAGCTCTCGTTCTCCGGGGACGACCTCCAGATCCCGGATCCGCGCCCGGCGCTCGACGATCAGGCGAACCAGCGGCAGCTGGCGGGGCTGTTGTTCGCCGCGATGGAGGGGCTCCCGACCAACAAGCGCATCGCCTTTTCCCTCCATGCGCTCGAGGGGTTGAGCTTGACGGAGGTCGGGGAGCTCATGGGCGCCTCGCCGCAGACCACCCGCGCCCGCGTGATGAGCGCTCGTGAGGCCGTGCTCAAGCGCTTGCGCAAAGCAGGCCGGAGCCACGATGTCGGGTTGCCGGGGCCTCCTGGAGAAAACGGGTGAGCGCGCCGAACCGAAGCCCCGAGGAGCTCCTCAGCGCCTCGATCGAGGCCGCGCGGAGAGACACCGATGGGGGTCTCGAGCCCCTGCGCGCCCGCGCGGTGTTGCGCAAGGTCGAGGACGATCTTCGGCCTCGGAGCGACTCGAGGCTGCCTGGCCTGCGAGCCGCGCCGTGGCTCGCGGCGGTCGCGGCGATGGTCGCCGCCGTCGTCTTTTGGCCCACTCCAGCTCCGGAGGCTCCGGAAGCGCCGACCAGGGTCGTGTTCTCGATGGGCCGGCTCACGGCCGGCGAGCGACCGCTCGAAGACGCCACGTTCGTGCAGCCGACCACGGTGCTCGGGCTCGAGGAAGCTGCACGCCTAGACCTCGTGGTCACCGGCGCGCGGGTCGCGGTGCTGGGGCCTGCCCGGGTCGGACGCGCTCCCGGCCGCTTCCTGCTCCACGATGGGCGCGCCGCGTTTAGCGTGGACCCCCATCCGAAGGATCGTCCGTTCGTGATCCGCGCGCCGGACGGGGGCGAGGTGATCGTGCACGGGACCCGCTTCGAGGTGTTGGTGGCGCACGGCAAGATCGACGCGCTCGATGTGCTCGAGGGCGTCGTGGAGCTGAAGAGCGACCGGGCGCAGCGCCGCGTGGCCGCCGGTGGGACGTACCGAGCGGAGGGTGTGCCGACGGCCGCGCCCGAGGATCGCTTCGGCGCTCCATGGTGGACGGAGCGCGGGGCCAGCCTGGGGCACCTTTACGTGGCCTCCGAGCCCGCTGGCGCCGAGGTGTGGCTCGACGGGAACCGGATGGGTGAGGCTCCTCTGCTCGTGCGCTGGCCCGTGGGGCCGCACGCGCTCGAGCTGCGGCTCGCGGGACGCTCGACCTGGACGGGCTCCGCGACCGTCATGGCCGACCGCGTGGCGCGGGTCTCGATCGGGCTGGAGGCCAAGCCCGAGCCCGAGGTCGCGCCGGATCGTGGGCTCACGCCGGCGCGGGTTCGGGATCCGTGGGCCATCGCGGCTGCGCACCTGGAGGCGCGACGCTGCGCCGCGCTCGACCGCCTGGTGCCGGAGCTCGTGCGTCAGAGCGCGACTCGCGCGGACAAGGCGCGCGCCGAGATCCTCGCTGCGGAGTGCCGCCTGCGCCGAGGCGACCGCCGCCGAGCGCTGTCGCTCTTCACCGACGTGGCGGCGCGCTACGAGGGCGAAAAGAGCGGCGAGGCGGCCGCGTTCGAGCGCGCCAAGCTCGAGGCGGACCTCGCCATGGAAGGGCCGGCGCTCTCGAGTATGGAGGCCTATCTCGCGCGTTACCCGAACGGGCGTTTCGCCGAGGCGGCCATGATCCGGCGGTGTGAGCTCCTGCTCGGCCTGGAGCGGCAGGTCGAGGCGAGGCGCTGCCTGCTCGACTACCAAGGCCGCTTTCCCGGCGCGCTGCGAGAGAACCAGGCGACCTTCCTCTTGGCCACGATCGATCGCCTCGAAGGCAAGTGGGCGGCCGCCGCGGCGAGCTATCGAATCTTCCTCGCCCGCGCGGCGACGTCCGACCAGGCCGAGGACGCGCGCTACCAATTGGTCCGGTGCCTCCGCTGGGGTCGGCTCGCCGGGGTGCCCGAGGCGATCTCTGCCTACCTCGAGCTCCATCCCGAGGGGCGACACGCCAAGGAGGTTCGCACGTGGCAAGCCGAACGCAAGTAGCCCTCGCAACAACACTCCTCTTGGGCTGCGAGGGTGTCTTTGGGCCTGCGAATCACGAGCTCTCCGAGTGCTGGCCTGGCTGCGCGGACGCGTCGGTCGATCCGAAGGACGCGGAACCCAGCGCGCCAGACGCGGGCGACGGCGGAGCTCATGCCGACGCGGCGGAGCTCGCGCTCGAGCCGCTCGAGGCCGCAGCGATCACGCCGCACTCGATCACCTGGCGCTGGGATCCCGGCGCCTTCTCGGGCTTGCGCGTCGAAGGCTACCGCGTCCGGTATGGCGCGCTGGACGAGGTCCAAAGGGGCGGCGGGATCTCGTGGACCTCCGAGGACGATCCCAACCTCGGCTACGGGACGTCGCCGTTCGGGCCGGGGGTCGTGGACCGCACGACGGTCACCGGGCTGCTTCCCGGCCACGCGTATGTCGCGCGCCTGGACGGGCTGGCGTCCGGCCGCGACCCCGTGGCGGTCGCGGAAGGTGACGGCGAGACGATCCCCGTGGGGCTCGACGAGCTGGTGATCTTTCGCGAGGAGCTGCCGGCGGGTGCGGCGCTCGATGTGTTCCACAGCCCCGAGCTGTCCGACCGAGCTCACACCGGGGTTCGGAGTCTGTGGCTCGAGGGCCACGGAGAGAGCGCCCCGCGCGTCTTCGAGCTCGAGCTGCCGATCCGCGAGATCCCCGAGGCGCGGTGGGCGCGCGCCTACCTCGAGCTCGCGATCGGCGCGCAAGTCGAGGCCCGTCCTGTAGCCCTCCCGTTCGTGCACCTCATGCTCGAGGGGCACCTTGGCCGTTGGTCGCACCGCTACGTCGTCGCGCCCGCGGTCGAATGGCAGCTCGTGGAAGTGCCGCTCGTGGCCTTTGCCCGCGATGGCGACCTCGTCGCGCTCTCCCCCGCTTCCTTCGGTGAAGTCTTGCGAGGTTTTGGGCTGGCGGCAAACTGGCCGGTGGGCGCTCGCGTGTACGTCGACGACGTCGTCCTGCGGTTCTGAGCAAGCCGTACCGCTCGGATCGCTCGGCCCCCCCGGGAGCGCAGGCATCTTGCCTGCGCGTAAGTTTCGCGGACTCACTTGCAGCGTATGAATGTGCCCGCGACTCGAGGGAGCAGCCATAGACGACTCATCGCTCGGCTCCGAGGTCTGGACCGGCGCCCGAAGCGTGACGGTCTCCGTCCAAATCGCTGCCTGAGTCGCTCACCACGACTCCAAGATCGATCGCATAGGCCGCTCCAGGTCTCAGGTGAAAATCTTCGGCCGCAGCGTCGGAACGCTTGAACGCTTGAACGCTTGCCATGCTCTTGACGTCCCTTCCGGCTGGTGCGAACCTGCCCGCCGGGTCGGGACTCGTGAACAGCAGCCAACGCCCCGATCGAGCTGAGGATCGCCGGACGACTGCTGCCCGGCGCGAAGAGTTACTTCGGGGCGGCCACCGGGGTGAGTCTGACGGCCAAAGACTTTCGTCTCGAAATCCACGGCCAGAACGGCCGCAGCGGCCAGAACGGCGGAGGCGACCTGAACGCGAACCCAGAGGCCGCCACGTTCGGCGAGCGCGCCACCGTGCGGGCTCTGGTGCTCGTATCCGATGGAACCCTCCGGGCGCGCCAGCACGCCACGCTACTAGGCGCCTTCTTCGGTCGCGACGTGGAGCTCGGTCAGGACGCCACCGCGACCTTCGAGGACGGGTTTCGAGATCCCAACTCGGCGCCGCTCGCCCACGCTGGCGGCCCGTACTCAGCCGATGAAGGCGGCACTACGAATGTTCTTACGATTGTGACCGACAAGGCTGGAAACCTGGAGTCCGCGTTCCCGGGACTAGTTCCGTGAGTCGCAGGTTCAGAGTCGACGCGGCTCGACTGAGTCTGCAAACGCTCAATGATAGTTTTCGAACCCGTGCAATACTCTCTGGCCGGAGCCTGGATCAGGTCGACAGGTTCTATGAACAGCTGGAAAGTCAGGGCTGCGGGCCGACCGAGGCGATATTGCTCAAGCTTGTCCCCGATGACGTGGATGCATATGTGGGACTCGCGATCAATCGAGGCGGTCGCGTGCTCGAATTCGACATCTCGCTCGCGGGGCCCGAATTCTCCACATGGAGCGATCTCACAGAGACGTTCAACCACGAAATTCCCTTCCTCAAAAAACACAAGCCCTGGGACCTGCGAGTTATCGGGCTTCAGCTCCTAAAGGACTCAATGGACCCAACGGAGGAGGAAGAGGAAGCGCAAGAGCAGTGACAGGCAAATTCGTACCTGTTTAGCCCATGTCTGATCGGTTAGTGCTCTCGAATACTGATCGCGTTGGCCTGCAACCGAAGTTGGTTGCCCCGGAGCGACCCCGCGACTCGCGACAGGGCTCGTTGGGTTCTTCGCGGCCGAAATTAGCTATAGCTAGGCCCCACTTCGGGTGTCGCCAGCCACTGCTCTCGAGATGCGCTTTTAGGATGCGGGATCCGGCGCTGTCGAGAAATATGCGTTGGAGTGTTGGAGTGTCGAGGTGTCGAGAATCGGGTTGGTCAGGTCGCCTATACTTTATTAGTCACCGAGTCCGGGACGCGAGCTTCGCCTTCTTGGGCCGCCCTGGAGAGATCTTCCAAATTCGCACGGAGGATCCTGGGGACCCAGATTTCTGTCGCGCAAGTTGGATTCTTCACCGCGGTGTTGGGCCGAATCTTGGGCACTTCGACCCCCAAGGAGTGCGAGTCGCGGCGCTCGAAGGCGCACCGATCTCGAGTCCGGTGCTGCCGATCGACACGAACCTCGACGGCCGGTCCGAAGTCGTCTTTCTCCCCTGTGACCTGAGCCGTGGTTGCGGTGGGGACGACCTGGAGTCGACCTACACGCATATTTCTCACCCCCCGTCGAGCAGAAGGCGATTTTTGCTCTCAAGGATCGGGTTTTGCGATCGTGGCGTCGTTGCGCTGAAGCGGACGATTCGAGCCTGTTCCTCAGTCAATGGCTCGCCGAGTTGCCACTCGCCTGCGTCCTCACCCTGGCGAAGGCGGATCAATTTCACACCTCGCATGATGTGGATGCACACTGCCCACCCAAATTCAAGCCGTGCCCCCCTCTGTCCGAATTTCGGTGGGCGGTCGGAAGTGTTCAGTAGTGACTCACCTGGGCTTCGCGTAGCAGCGGGGGCCCGCTGTGACAGCCGAGCGACGAATTTACTCCCCGGTGCAGAATGTAGGGATCAGGGTCATGCCGCGAGTGCCTTCCGAA
>CAYXDO010000164.1:0-23411 GCA_964463485.1 uncultured Myxococcales bacterium
TTTGCGAACAACTTCCCCGCAGCGCACTCAGATCCAGGCCCGGCTGCACCCAAGTGATTTCCTCACGGTGCCTTGCCTCCGCGTCCGCTGTGGTTGCAAGATGGTCACGCCCCTCGGAGGACGCGTGCTAGGGACTCAGCCAGTAGCGCGCCGCATCGCGTAGCTCGTCGACGTGGGCTCGAACGTACGCTGGGTACAGCCGATCCCGGCTGAAGTAACTGGTCGGGATATCGTGAAACCCAGGCAGAATTCGCCCTCCAAGCGTCCTGACCCAGTTCCCGGTCTCGAGGATCGTCGTTTGCGCTCCGTACTGCGCGAGCTCCGGAAACCGCGGTCGGATCCAAAACGGACGGAGCTCTTCGGCCGGAGCCAGAGGAATGCGAAGGTTGATTCCGCCCACGCTGCCGTGGTCACCCAGGTGGGCAAACGCGGTGATTTCGGTGGAGCCCCAGAAGCGGCCTAGCTCGACCCGCCACCCCAAGTCTCCATCGACGAATTGCCCGGCGGTCACGCTGAGGTGCGCGTCCCAGGGCTCGAAGCGCCCCCTCGCTTCAGCGATGGCGTAGATCGACTGAGGAGCGATGAGTTGACGCGAGAGGCCCGCGACCTCCGCCCGCAACAAACCCACGCCTTCGAAGAGCGGAATGGCGAGCTCTCCGCTGGCGCCGAAGACCGCCGGTCCGAACTTCCCGAAGCTGGCCTGGGCCCACACGGGAAGCTCGAGGGAGAGAGTGTCGAGCGGGAGCCTCAGCGCCTGTCGCAGAACGACGCGATCGAGCTCGGTCGAACCAAGAGGCCCGAAAATGGCGTGACTCTGGGTGAGAGGGATCCGGACTCGCCCTTCGAAGACGAGGCCTGGGGTGAGCTTCATGACAGCCTCTGGGTACAGCGTCAGCCGATATTGAAACACACCGACCTCGGTGAGTACGAGGGTTTGAAGCGACGGGAGCACGGTGAGGTCGAGCTTGAGCTCGGTCGGAGCTCGTCTGGACTCCTCGCTCAGGCGCCCATTGGCGCTCTTTGGGGCCGAGAGCTCGAGGGAGTCCGCGTAGAGCTCGGGATCGAGATCCTCGTTGAGAAACTCCAGAAAGCGAGAACGCGAGGTCCCAAGCTGAAAGACGCGCAGACCATGCTGTCGAACGACGACGTCGATGCCCTCGACCGAAGCCGGCAGGAGCAACGTCGCGAGGCCGAGCACGATTCCGAGCCCATCGAGCTCGCTTCGGTTGTATCGGCGGTTCTCGTACTCCAACGCGACGGCGCGGGACGAAGTGAGCACGCCTCGGACGTCCTCGAAACCTTGCTCGACCATTCGCTCGAGCAACACCTCGAGCGCCTGCGCGGCGGACGAAGTGCTCGCCATCGACGTGAACCGAAGCTCCCGGCGCTCGGACCGCTGAGTCTGGAACTTCGCTTCGCCGAGCCGGTACTGAAGCCCAATCTGCCCGGTCAACCCACTCTCCCGGGTCCACACCAAATCACCGCTGATTTGCGGCACCCCGTAGGCCTCGACAAATGCCGGAATGGGAAAGAGACGCAGTCCGAAACCTGGGTCCTTCCCGTCGTATTCGGCGAGAAGACTCAGATAGGGGATGGGTGCGAGCTCGAGCCCGGCGAACAGCCCAGAGAGTTGCTTGTTCTCATCTCCATACCCGACGCTGACTCGGACGTACTCATCGAACGACTTCGAAAGCACCGCGTAGCGAGTGCGGAAATAGGAGGTCCCGCTCAGGTCGGTGCCTCCAACGGCGAGCGCGGGCCAAAAAGGCCCTTCGTCGAGGACCAACAGGTGGAGGTCGGCCGACCCATCCTTGAGAAGCCCAAGTCTTTCGCGGTCCCCGATCGATGCGCGAGCGCCGATACCCAAGAATGGGACCATCGGGAGCATGAATCCGAAGTTGAGCGCGTTACCGATGACTCCCGCATCGAGGTCCGATTTGAAACCGACGAACCCGAGCAGCTCACCGGTGAATGCAGCGGCGACGGGTGTGTCGATGACTCCAGGTACGCCTTGGAAGCCGAGCGCCATCCGCGGTCGAGCCGCTGAGCTGGTCGGAACAAAACCCAGAAGGCTCGTTTGACTTGCGCAGGAGCTCGCGGCGGCCGCGAGCAAGACTACCCACCTCACCCGAGGGGATGGGCGGAGATCGAGCTGGGGATCGGAAGAGCGACTCAGGCGCTACGGCGACGTCGCCAGAAGAGCGGAATCAGACCGAGCACGAGCAAGTCGGCCCAGTCCGCGCCCTCGACGCCGCTGCAGCCAACGACGGAGAATCCGGTGATCGGTTGAACCACGTCGGCGAGGTCGGCGACCTGACGCGGGGTCTTGATCACGGTCGGCGCGATTCGAATGCCGTTGCAGGGGTTCAGCGCAGCGAAGCTTCGGTCGGACCACGACACCCAGAGCCGCTGTTTTCCATCCGCGATGTTCACGTCGGTGTTCATGTCGAACGCCATCCCGGTGGGTCGAGCCGAGCCGAAGTTCAAGACATCGGTCGTGAGAGTGGTGAGTTCGAGGTTGCACTCCGTGCCCGCATCGCAGTCCTTGAACTCGGCCGCGTCAATCTTCCAAAGGGACGGGCTTGCCGCGTTTTGGATGATGAACATCGTGCCCGCAGGGATGGTGAAGGGGGACGGGCCAGTGCAGTTGATGTCGAAGGCGTTGAACGTGTGGTCGCCGCCCGCTCCAGTAGAGAACGGGACTCCGCCCACCGTCGGCTGCCCGTACGGCGTCGCGATGCCGTCGAAGCCGATCGTGTAGATGGGCTCGTTCGCGATGTTCTGCGCCGCGCCGAACAAGCGCGGATCACTCGCGCCCGGCCCGTGGCGGAAGCCGAGGCGACCAGCCAAGCGCGGATTGCCGTCGGTCGCGGGGGAGTCCGCCAGGAGGAACTGGCAAAGCGAAGGATCTCCCAAGGGCGCGGGACGACAGTCGTTCGGACCGCCGTTGACCGCGGACAACGACGGGTCGAACGCGGCCAGGCCTGAGCCGATCGCGTTTTCGGTAAACAAGACCGCGCCCGTCTCCGGATCGCGCGCGATCGAGGTGACCGTTGCGAACGGCTGGACGTTCTTCGAGATAGGCAGGGCGGCAGGCTGGATCACTGGCTGCCCTGCCCCTGACACGTCGATCTGATAGAAGTTTTTCTCCGCGTCGGATTGGAGGGCGTACATCCTTCCGTCACCGACCGCAGAGGCATCCTGAGAAGCACCACCGAGGAAGGCAGCCGCTACGGGCGCCGCGAGCCAAAAACGCATGCCTCCAATCGCCATGGATAAAATCCGGAGTCAAGTCGGCGTCTGCAAATCGCGAGAAAGGTGCGCAAACTTCGCGAGCACCGCGCTGCGGTGAGCAGTGGACATCGCGCCCGGGCCTTCGTACATCGGGGGCGCTTTGAGACAAGTGTTTCAAAACCTCCGGAGTGGCGAGACCCTGGTCGAAGAGGTGCCGGCCCCTGCCCCACGTCGTGGCGTGCTCGTGGTCCAGACCCGAGCCTCGCTGATCTCGGCAGGCACCGAGCGGATGCTCGTCGATTTCAGTCGCGCGTCCTGGGTCGCCAAAGCGAGGTCCCAACCCGACAAGGTCAAGCAAGTCCTAGAGAAGCTCAAGACGGATGGCCTCGAACCGACCCTCGAGGCCGTGTTCAGCAAGCTCGATGAGCCCATGCCGCTCGGCTACTGCAACGCAGGAATCGCTGTTGACGTCGGATCGGAGGTCCCGGGCGTGCTGCCGGGCGATCGCATCACGAGCAACGGATCGCACGCGGAGCTCGTCGGCGTGCCCCGATCCCTCTGCGCGAAGATCCCAGACGGAGTGAGCGACGAACAAGCATCGTTCACCGTGCTCGGGAGCATTGGGCTCCAAGGGGTGCGGCTCTTGGAGCCGACTCTCGGCGAGCGCTTCGTCGTCTACGGGCTCGGGCTCATCGGCTTGCTCTCAGTCCAGATCCTTCGGGCCCACGGCTGCGAAGTGCTCGGGATCGACCTCGTCAAGTCTCGATTGGAGCTGGCAAAATCGTTCGGCGCCGAGATCGCTGACGGATCCAACCCCGAGGCCCACGTGGAAGCGTGGACGCGCGGGCAAGGAGCAGATGGTGTGTTGATCACCGCCTCGACGAAGGCCGAGGGAATCATGCACGCGGCCGCAACCATGTGCAGGAAGCGAGGCCGCATCGTCTTGGTCGGCGTAGTCCCGCTCGACCTGCGCCGAGATGACTTCTACAAAAAGGAGCTGAGCTTTCAGGTCTCGTGCAGCTACGGCCCCGGGCGATACGACGAGAGCTACGAGCAACAAGGCCACGACTACCCGCTCGCCTTCGTGCGATGGACCGAACAGCGGAACTTCGAGGCGGTCCTCCAACTGATGGCCACGGGTCGCTTAGCGGTCGACCGATTGATCACCCATCGCTTCCCGATCTCCGAAGCTCCCCGCGCGTACGAGGTGATTCGAGGCGATTCCGAAGCGCTCGGCGTCTTGCTGACCTACGACGCGGACGTGGGCCGGTCGTCGGTCGCCCAAGTCAGCCCTCCGAAAACCGAGCCCTCCGGGCGTCGAGTCAAGATGGGGATCATCGGCGCGGGATCCTTCACTCGCGCGGTGTTGCTCCGGGCGCTTCAACACGCCGAAGCTCACCTCGCTTACGTGGCCTCGCGCGGACCCTCGAGCGCAGCCCTCGCAAGACGATTCAACATCGCGACCGCGGTGTCCGATCACCACAAGATTCTGGAAGACCCAACGATCGACGCCGTGGTGATCTCGACGAGACACGCGTCGCACGCGAAGCTCGTCGCGGAAGCGCTCGCTGCGGGAAAACATGTTTTCGTCGAGAAACCACTGGCCGTCAACGAGGCCGATCTCGAGCTCATTCGCGACGCCGCTGCAAAAACACCTAAGCTCCAACTCATGGTCGGCTTCAACCGTAGGTTCAGTCGGCATACTCAGCAACTCAAACAATTGCTCGCCGGGCGGGCCGAGCCCCTCTGTCTGAACGTGACGATCAACGCGGGCGCGATTCCGGCCGATCACTGGGTTCACGAACCCGCCGAGGGAGGTCGAATCATTGGGGAGGGTTGCCACTTCATCGATCTCGTGAGCTTCCTCGCCGGCGCTCCGGTCCGCAGCGTGTCCGCGATGATGGTGGGTGGTCGAACGTCCCTTCGCGAAGACAAGACTTCGATGCTGCTGTCGTTGGCAGACGGATCGATCGCGACGATCAACTACTTCGCCAACGGCTCGAAGAAATATCCGAAGGAGACGATCGAGGTCTTCAGCGACGGCAGAGTCGCGCGGATCGACAACTTTCGCGAGACCACCGGCTATGGCTTCCGGGGTTTTCAACGACTCCGAACCCGCAGACAAGACAAAGGTCACGCTGCCGAGCTGACCGCCTTCGCCGATCGAGTGAGAAACGGGGGAGCGCAACTCATCCCCTTGGAAGACCTCGTCAACACGACCAAGGCGTCCTTCGCCGCGGTCGAGTCCGCGCGCTCTAGGACGGTAGTCAGCCTGCTCTGATTTGTGCTCGTCCGAACCTACGGCCTGAGCATCTCGGCGACCCGTTTACGTAAGGAGCTTCCGGGCGCTATTTCCGATCTCGAATCGCGGTGTTGGTTAGCTAGGGAGACAAGGTCACGCGGGCGATCGAAAACTCTCGCCGGCCGTCTGCGGAAGGCTTGAGCGGAAGCGTGAGCAGTTTGAAGAGCTGGTCGGCACAGCTCGCCAGCAGCCGGGACGACTCGTCGTCGGGTTGAGCCGTCGTCGATCGGATCACACCGCCCTCGACCACGAACAGACTCAGGACGATCTTACGCGCCAGGCCGGTCTGGGTTTTCGCGTAGCAATCCGAGAGCCCGGCGCTCACGGTCTGGATCTGCCGTTCGGCATCCTCTGCCAGTAAGGATCCGGAGATTTCCACGGCGGTCACGGTGGCGCTCGGGGGCGCGGCACCGTCAGGCGTCGATGGGACCAGCGCGCCTGGGGGTACGAGCGGAGGCTCGAGGAGCTCGGGCTCGGGGGTCGCGCCCGCGTCGGGCGTTGCTTCCTTCAGCGCGACACTCGGAGCGAGGGGAATGGCCTCTTCACCAAAGAACGATAGCATCACGGCCGCGAGCACTCCGGCGCCAATCCCAGCGCCCGCGAGGAACTTGAAGCTCGAACGAGGAAACGTCGAGAGCGCCTGGACCTCGTTCTCGCTTGGCGCGCGCGCACGGTGCTCCAACACGTCGAGGCGCTGATCGAGCTTGACGGATACTCGATCCACGATCGTTGGGTCGGCCTGAGTTCGATCGAGATACGCTCCATAGACTTCGGGGAGCGGAACTCCACTCTGCCGAACGTCCCCGTCGAAGCGCTTGCGCGTGAGCTCCAGCCGACGATCGAGGACCGACGCGGGCATGCCGAGCAACTCGCTGGCGTCCGGAATCGAGAGCCCCTCGAAGTCGACGAGAATCAAGGCCGCTCGATCGTCCGCCCCGAGTTTATCGAGCGCCGCAGCGATCTTGTTCGGGAGAGGCTCCAGGTCGACTCGAGAGTCCCCCGAAAGCTCGGGACCGCTGCCCGGGACGAAACGGCGGAAGACTCGAACCCAGGCGTTCTTCTTCAGGTGACGCCGAACCCGCAGCGCCAAGCTCGCGCGAAAAGCCTTGGGATCGGCTCGATCGATGGCGGGCAAGAATGCTCTCAGCACTTCGTCGGCCCCATCCTCTGCGTCGATCCGGCGGCCGCCAAACCGCACCCACCACTCGAGCACGGTGGCGATCCAAGGCCTGAGGAACTGTCGCTGAAACACACGATCCCCTCCGACGAAGCGGGCGAGGTCTTCTGCGCTCGGATGCGGAGGAATCATGAGAAGCTAACCCACGGCTCGGTCCGAGCCGGACCCAAGCCCCTTCGACCCCATCCCTGAACCATGATCACGGCCTCCACACTGGGACCTCAATCGAAGATCGGCCAACTCTCAGGGGTCGTCGTCGGGGGTGTGGCTGCTGGAACCATCAGGTCGATCGGCTCCCAGTCCACTTGACCTCCCGAAATGGTCATCTTGCCAACGACCCAAAGCTTCTGCTCCCGCACGGTCAGAAAACGAGGCCCCGCCGCGCCTGGAAACAAGAGCCGGCCCCCGTACAGGACTCTCATGAAGGCATTCGACCCGGAGTCATCCCCATCGCTCAACGCCTCCACCACGAGGCCGTACACACCATCGGGCAGAGTTTCGGCGATGATCGTCTCGGGACCATACCCTTCGAAGTCATCGAATACCTCTCCGCCAAAGTTGGCGACCGGGCTGCGGCTGAACAGGTCCGCCCCCATTTCGAGGAACCGACCGCCGCTGACCAGATGAATGTCGAGGTCGGACGTCGCGCCGTCCCAAGTCAGGAGCACACGCAGCCCCGATTCGCTGGGTTTGCCGGATGTGACTGTCGTGGAGCATCGACTCTCGCCGAGCCCCGACCCGACCCCGGTGACGGTCACCTCGAGGCGATTTCGGCCTGGGAACAGCGGGAGTCGCTCGGATCGGTACGTCCCGCCGTCGACGCTGAGGCGGCCGTCGAAGACGTCGCCTTCCGAGCTGCGCACACGCCAGACCGCCGTCCGAACCGTGGCTGGCGTAACCACCCCGGTGAGGACCGGCACTTCGAGGCCAGACGCCGTCGCGCCGGATCGATCCACACTGACGGGCTCCTGGATCTGAATCTCCGCGCAGCCTGGACATGGAACCTCTAGGAGATGATCGACCTTGTCGCGGGCCCCGTCGGCGTTAGCCTCGATCGAAAGGCGCGTCAGCCCGGGATCGAGATCGATGTCGTCGAGCAAGAAGGCGATCTTCGTGAGTTGCCCAGGAGAGGGGCTTGGAATCGTGGTGCGGCTTCCGAGCGCCAGACACCCTTCGGCGGAGGCCGTAATCTCGATTTCGACGTCGTCGGCGAAGGTCTCGACCTCCCCGGCGAGCCTGACTTTGCGAGTGCCCTCCGGTAGCAGCGAGTCGTTCTCGGGATCGAGGATCTTGAGGTGAGGCGGACGCGGCGTCGACTTGCAGCGACCCTCCGCCGTACAATAGGAGATCGTACGATCGGGGTCCGCGCTCGGGCAGTCATCGCCAGAAACACAGTCTTGCAGACACGCGCCCTCTGCGCCGCTCGACCCGACGGAGAGCGCGCAGTAGAACCCTTTTTCGCAATCGTTGGGACTTTGGCACCGCTCGCTTCCACACCCACCCGAAAAAGGGAGAAGGAACAGGGTTGCACTCAGCCAGGCTCGAACTCGCATCGATGAGCTCACGTGGACACGCAACTCAGCAACCCGGCGTGTACTCGACCTCGATCACCGCCCCCTCGGGAGGGGGGATGGTGAACTCGATGGTCGGATCGGTCGGGTCATATCTCCAGGCGGCGTTCGGGACTCCGTTCACGGTCACGCCGATGGGGTCCGTTTGGTCGGCGGGCCGACCCAGCTTGAACCTCGTTCGCAGACCGAACGCGGCATTGCCGATGTTGCGCAGCGCAGTCAACCAGTCTCCGCAGATCGACTCGCTGATGGCGGAGGTGAGGGCGAAGAAGTTCATATATCGGGGTGCGGCGAAGGCCCCATCTCCGGTGGCCGAGTTGATACAGCCGGTCGCTTCTCCGGTTACTCCGGCCACCACGTAGTACGTGACCCGGCGACGGAGCTCGTTGAAGTACACCACGGGGTCCGCGGCGGACTGGTCGTCCTCGTCCGAAACGATGACGACGACGCGAGCGGCGTCAGGCCTGAACAGGCCGAGGTTGCGGCCGAAGCCGGCCTCCGCGAGCTGGAAGGCCAGCAGCATCGTCTCGAGCCCCTGCTCGTTCGGCGAGCCCGAGATCCCGACGGCGGCCTGCGCCCTAAACTCACGCTCCAGGTCGGGCGTGCTCGGCTTCAAGATCGGCCCGACGAGCTCTCCACCGCGGCGCGGCGGAGGGCCGAAGCCGCCGGTCGCGTCGGTCGTCGTGATTCCGATTTGAAAATCGATGTTACGAATGGCCGCAGTCGAAATGAACGAGGAGAAATTCCGCGCGAGGTTGTCCTGCTCACCGTACATCGAGCAACTGTCGTCGATGACGAACAAAATATCGGCCTTTCGAACGGCCGATTGAGTGAATTGCTCCCGTTGCCGAGGCGTCAGCGAACCTTCTCCGGAAACCGGGACGGTAATGGGAAAGACGCGATCGTGGGCGGCGATCTCGAGCTCCCCCAAGTCTCGACCGATGTCGGTGGCCGAATATCCGAGCTGAATGCCCACACTCGACCCTGGTGAGATCGAGAGCGGTGTCGCGATGACGGGGCGCCGAATATCCGCGCTCGACGAAGTCAGAGCAATGGAATCGAGGGTGACTCGGTCGGTCCCGACGTTGAAGACGGTCACCTCCCGCTGAAGCGCCGTACAGCCCGGCCGCATCGAGCCGAAGTCGACCCTCTCGGGAAGAACCAACAGGTCGTCATATCCATTGGACGTACCGACCAACGAGATGATCCGGTGGGGCAGCACCGTGTCGTCCGTGGTGACGACGAAGTTGCCCTTGGCGTCGCGCTTTTCCAGAGGTTTGTAGGCAAAGTCGAACCTGGTTTCGTTCCCGGGCGGAATCGAAAGCGGAAACGCGGCCGTGGTGGTGAAGAAAGGGTCCGCGGGCGCCTGAAACTGGCCGCTCAGCAGATTACACGGGTTGGTGCCGACGTTGCGAAGTCGCACCGATCGAGTCTGCTCGTGACCGAGCGGCAAGAGCCCGAAGCTCACGCGCAAGGGCTGAAGCTCCATCTGGCAGGCCTCCTCCGCGTACGCCCCAACGACGGGAATTTCGACCTGGGTGTTGGCGGGATCGTCCGTTTCGATGGTCACCGTCGCGTGATACTCACGCTCTGTCGAAGGCGTGAACTCGACGGCTGGGCCGACGGACTCCCCGCTTCGAAGCGGAGCTGGCAACCCAGGAATGTCCACCATGGTGAACTCTCGATCTCCGGAGATACTCACTCCCAACACTCTCACCTCGGACGACCCCGCGTTCAGAAGCAACAGGGCGCGGCGACTCGGCCGCGTGTCGACCAAGATTCCAAAATCGATGGTGTTCGGCTGAACCAAGAACAAAGGTCCCTGCCCAATCCCCTCGATCGACGCCCGCAGCTCGGGGACGGCCGGGTCCGAGGTCGTGACGACGAGCTGCGCGCTCGCCACGGCCGACTGCCGCGGTAAAAAGTCGACCGCGACCTGAAGCCGAGCACCCCCGGCCAGCTGCACCGGCACGGCCGTGGCCGGCGTCGCCGAGAACTCGGAAGATCCGACGACCGAGAGAGTACGAATTTCGACCGGAGATTCTCCGTCGTTTTTCAACACGATCTCCTTGGAGGTCGTCTGACCGATCGGAGCGTTTCCAAAGTCGAGGAGCGCCGGCTCGAGGCTGAGGATCGATCCGATAGCCTCTCCATGAATCTTGATCTCATAACCACAGCGAGGCCCGCAGACCTCGAACCTGACGACACCGTCGTCGATGGCTGCCTCCAGAGGGCGGTACTCGACCGTGAGGCTGACTTGCGACCGGGCGGCCACGGACAGCGGGGCGGGCGTCAGAAAATCGCGAAGACCAGTCATCCCGAATTGCTCGGGACGAGGGAATCCTTCGGGCACCAAGTCTCCCGAAGCGGCTTCGAGCCCTCGATTGGCCACGACGAGCTCCACCGAGCGGGCCGTTCCGACCGTCGTGGGCTCGAAACGAATCTCCGAAGGGATGATTTGCACGAAGCCGGCGACGCCTTGTCCGATGAGGTCGATCTGCGCGACGGGAAGATTATCGGCGTCCGAGGCGACCGTGAGCCGACCGCGCGCTTGCTCGTCAGCCGTCGTGGGCGTGAAGGTCAGATCCAAGCTCGTTCGACCGCCCGGCGGAATCTCGGTCTGTGCAGCTTTGGCGCTGAAAGGGGCGTCCGTGTCGAGGCCGGTGATGTGCAGAGAGGACCCACCGACGTTGGTGATGGTGACGGAAGCGTGCTTCGACGCCAACAGCGCGACTTCCCCAAAATCGATGGTCGCCGTGTCGATCTCCATTTGCGGAATGACACGCTGGAGCTCGCTGCCATCGCCGCAGTCGCAGCCGGCCACGACCAAACCACCGAAGATGAGTCCCGAAAGGACCGCTCGTGTCCGCACCGAAGGATTGTAGCCGAGGTCTGACGAAAATCGCACCCCGCGATCGAAGGGGGCGTAGGACGGGTGAATCGTCAGGGAAGTCTGCGCGCGAGGTACGCTTCGAGGTCTCGTCGCGCCGATTTTTCTTCGGGTCGCGCGGCGTCTTCGAGCGCCAAAAATGCGCGCGAGGAGCCTTCCACGTCGTCGGCGCTCATCACCGCCCGAGCCCACGACGCACGCCAATCGCCGAGCTGCGAGCCCGCGTTCAACACGGCCGCTGAGGCCTCCTTGGCGATGGCGGCGGCGGTCGCTTTCGCGAGCTCCGGACCGGTCGGAGCTGCTTCGTCTTTGGGAAGACCAGACGGATCGAAGGCGCCGACGACCTGAGCCGAAAGGAGCTTCGCGCCAGCGACCTTCAGCGTCAGGCGAGCTGTGGCCTCTCCTGTGTTCAGGCTGAGCAGACACTCGGTGGGCTGAATGGCGAGCTCCACCAAGCTCGGGGGCGCCCGACCTTCGTCGATCGCGGCGTGCTCTTGTGCGCCTAAGAAAGGCACGAGCAACCCGCGCGTCTTGGTCATGTACAGGACGATGGCGGGACGTAGCTCCGCCACGATCTCGGCGCACCCGGTCGGCGGCTTGGGCAGCTTGGCGACGTACCCGAACACACTTCCTGCGGGTGGAATCTTCTGCGCGATCTCAGCTCGGAGCCCCTTCGCTTCGGCGCTCTCGGGATCGATCGAGAGAGCCCGAGCGACGTAGACGAGCGCCGTCGCAGGTCGGCCCGCCGTCTTCTGGGCCTGCGCCGACGCCAACGCTCGCTTCACGAGCTCCGGTCCGAGCCGCGCGATCGCGAGCTTTGCGTCGTTGTTCTCGGGGTCCATCACGAGCACTTCACGCCATGCCGCGGCAACCCGCGAAGCGTCGGCGCGAGGATCTTTGGCCGCAATCGCCAGCTCGGCGAGACGCGCCGCCCGTGCAACTCGCTGACCTGCAGCGGCGAGCCGCGATCTTGGATCGGTTCGCGCAGCGTCGGAGAAGCCGTCATACGCCTTGGCCGAATCGCCGGAAGTCAGCGCCAGAGAAGCCTGGGCCAGCTTCTCCGCCATCTCCTTGGGCGGCTTGGAGATGGAGAGCGCAGCCGCGATCATCTCGGCCGCTTCGCGCAGCGCGCCCATCGTCGCCAACGGCTCCGCACGATCGAGCAGCGCAGTAAACGCCTTGGGCGTGAGCGCAGCCTCGAGCGCCTGGAGCTTGGGCAGCGAGGAGGCGAAGGGGCGAAGCTCTCGAACGAGCAGAAACGCTCGCGCCGGATCGTTGGTGCTCAACCTTTCGGCGTCCACAAACATCGATCGGGCGCTCGCCGCAAGGAGCTGCCGGGCCGCTTGCGCGACCGCGGAGGTGAGCTTCTCGGACAGCGCTCGGCGAGCCTCGCCCAATCGACTCGAAGCGAGCTCCGACATCGCTGAGGTGATTTGGTCGATCTCCGCCTTGGCCGCGTCCGTGTGCTCGAGGGCGAGCATCAGCTCGGCGCGAGCCTTGTCGAGCGCTCCTTTCTCGAGCTGATCCTTCGCGCGTTCGAGCCGTAAACGCGCGCTCTTGTCCCTGGCGCTCTTGGCTTTGGCCGCGACGTCGGAGGGCGCGTCGGGCCGCTCGCGGATCACCGTGTAGAGCTCGGCGGCGTCCTCCCACTCCTCCAAACGCTCGTGCGCTCGAGCCTGCTCGAGCTGCTCGAGCAAGCTGCCGGCCGAACGTTTGGCCCTGAGGAGCTTCTGCTCCAAGCCCGGGAGCGTCGCGGATCGAACGGCCTCTTGATAGGCGTCGAGCGCACCGAGCCCGTCACCTGCTTTCTGTTTGGCGTCGCCCACCGCCTCGAAGTGGCGCGCCTTGGCCGCTCGGTACTTGGCTCCCGAAAACACCGCGTGAGTCGGATCGATCTTGCGCAGTTTTTCGTACGAAGCGAACGCCGCGCCAGAGGCCACGCTGAGGTTGGAGTCGGCCTCCGCCTCGAGCGCCTTGATGGCCGACGCTCGCGCTTCCTCGAGCTCCTCGGGTGCCGACTTGTCTTTGGGAGCAATCCTCACCCATTCTTCGAGCGCGAGCACGATCGCCAAAGGATCGCCCGCCGCGCGAGCCTCGGCGACTTCGAGGCGTACCTTCAGGTGCAAGCTCCTCGGATCGAGCTCGAGGGCCTGCTTCCAGGCCTTGGCAGCGTCGCCGTGCTTGCCCTTCTTTTCGAGGCTCCGCGCTTTCTCGACGTGGGCACGCGCCCGCGCCTTGGAACGAGCCTCCAGAACCTCGCGGTATTCGTTGGCTCCCGGAGAAGCCTCGACCGCACGGCGGTACGCTACGATCGCCGCGTCAGCGTCCCCTTCCGAATCGAGCCGCTTCCCCTCCGAGAAGTGCTTCTTCCCGGCGACGCCGGCACACGAAACGCTGAGAAGCAGGAGTGCCCACGCTGCTCGACGGCCCATTGGCTCGTCGTCCTAGACGAAGGTGACGCAGAGACCTATCCGGCGACCGTCGATATTCATCGATCCCGAACGCCGAGAGCGCGGAGTTCACCCGGTTGTCGTCCAGGGCGGGTTGATGCTCGTGCCCGTGCCCGAACCTACGATTCGAGCACGAGCACGAGTACGAGTTGGAAATCGTCCTACGGGGCCACTCAGGGGAAGATAGGCGTGGTCTCGTCGATCGATCGCAGGAACGAGATGAGTTGCGCTCGCATCGCCGGATCGGAGACGAAGTGGGCTCGCGTACCTCCCGAGCCATCGGCGGTGCCGTCGAGGACCTGCTCGAGCGTCTGAGCCAAGCCGCTGTAATAGTAGGGCGCGGTCTCGTGCACGGAGAGCAACGACGGGATGTTGAAGCCATTGGCCCCCAAGGGGTTGACGGTCTGAGAGATGTCCGCTCCGTTGAAACGAATCTCGTTGCTGCGGCCCGTCAAGGTGAAGGTCCCGACGTTGTTCAGCACCGAAGACTGCGTCGCCGTGGATCGAAGCTCCGCACCGATCACCTTCTCGTTGCCGAGACCGAGGCCGGTGTCAGGCGACGGCGGAGCTGGGTAATCGACCGTCGACCGAGTCCACTTGGAGCCCCCGTGACACGTCGCGCAACTCATCCCCGGAATGACGAGACCATCCGTGCCGAACAGAGTGCGACCGATCATCGCGGCCGGATCGGACCCCGAGACGGCAGCGCGGGCCGGTCGAAAGCGCGCGATGAACGAGGCCAATTGATCTTGCCGCGCGCTCCTGCCGCCGTTTCGGGCGGGGAGGAAGCTGGTGACGCCCGGAGGCGTGCTCACTCCGAGGCCAGACCGCGCCACGGACATGCTGCCGCGAGCCACCCACGAGCCGCTCGGGGTCCCGAGCGGACCGGGCGCCGGCCCGTTGTTCCCGATGGTGTACTCGAAGACGGAAGAGGTCGGCAGACCCGAGGTGTCAGCCCCACCGATCACGTAGATTTGATTCGTACTCAGCGACGAGGAGATGCCAAATCGAGCTCGCGCCGCCGGCAGCGACGTGTGGGGCGTCAGCACGGCCGTGGCCCCCTGTGCGACATACTCCTCGACCGTGTCGAGCACCGTGCCCGATCCGTCCTGCCCACCGATGATGAAGATACGGGACGACACACCGCGCACCGCCGTGGCGGCGCCGTGATTTCGTCGGGCCGTCAGTCCGGTGGGATTGAACGTCGTCCAGACGCCAGGTCCGAATGGATCGGCTTGGAAACGTTGCACCGCAAACGATCCGCCTACGAACGGAGAGGCTTCGGATCCAGCGTTGCCAGAGACTACGTGGATGAGTTGAAGAGGCTCCGCAGAGTTGTGACCTCCGGAGACGGCGGTCCCAAACTGGGCCTTACCTTCGGGGAGCGTGGCTACGGTGCGCCACGTGTCCGCGTATGGGTTGTACTCTTCGACGACCGAGGTCGGAGAGTCGCTCGCCGAGGTGGAAGAGTACCCGCCGAAGGCGTAGATTCGAAGCCCGTCGGCCGTGTTGACCGCCGCAGCACCCAGCGAGTGTCGCGGCGTGAAACCCACGCTGCTCTTGGCCACCAGCTTGTTCGTGCGGGGGTTGAACTCGAGCACCGAGCCGCTCGACACGAGCGAACCCTGCCCGGCTCCACGGCGTCCGCCGATGATGAAGACGCGATCATCGTCGAGTGTGGCGACCCCAAAGTCACGCCGCGCAGTCGGCAGCGACGGAAGCGGCAGGTTCGACTTGAGCGCGTTCGTGTTGGTGACCGCGCCGGTGACTTGGTGAAATTGCTCGACGTGTGCCGAATCCAAAGGTGACGTGCGAGCGCCACCGATCGCCAAAAACACCCGGTCGTCGTCGATCAAACCGCGGCCACCGAACACGCCGCGCGTGTTCAGCTCGAAGTCCTGATTCTCGTCGAAGATCGCGCTCCAATTGAGGATGCGCTGGTCGCTCGGGTTGAGTTTGCTGAACATACCGTCGAGGTTCACGGTCTGCCGCGGACCGGCCGGGAACATCCAAGTCACGTTGTCCGATCGGCCGTTCGGATGGCACGTCACACAGGATCCCCAACTCTCCGCGGACATTCGCTCCTCGGGACCACGGCCGCTGAAGAAGAGCTCCGCGCCCTTCAAAGCGTCGATGTCGGCCTGAGTCGTCGGCATCTTGGACGCCCGGACTCCGTAAAGTATCTCGGGAGCGTTTCCGTCGCTGATGTCGACTACGCTGATCGATCGGCTCACGAAGTTGAACACGTACGCCCGGCTGCCAGATGAGTTGATCGCTAGGCCCCGCGGCGTCACACCCGCGACCTCGTCGGTCGGCGGATGTCGAAGATCGACCCGCACGATCGAGCTCGGTCCGGCGACGAGAGGCGCGCCGATCGAGGGAACGCCGCTGCCGTCCGTGGTCACGCGGACGAGCAGATCGCTCGCCTGCACCGCGATCCAGGCGTCCGACCCATCGGGACGCCAAGCCATGGCCACGGGATTTGACATGAAGAGCCTCGGCGCAGGAGTGGTCGAGAGGTTGATACCTTGATTCAGATTCAACGGTGCAGTCCGCCGAACCGCCGGATCGGACTGGCCCGAGGTGACCTCGAGGCCCGTGAACACGTCGAAGAACGAAAGGAGACCCTGGACGTTGTGATTGAATCGAACGGGACCGTTGGGCGAAGCGGCCGTGCTCACCACGTAGGCCCGCGAGCCGTCCGGAGTGAGCGCGACTTGAGCGAGCTGGTTCGGAAACGCCCCCGTCGGCGTCGTGAAGGTCTGCGGGTTGGTGGAGGCGACGGCCGGCACCAACCCGCTCGCCGGAGCGAGCGCACCGTTGGAGTTGAAACCTGCGGAGGCCATCGGGCCTAGCACCGAACACCGAATGATCGTGTTCGTCGCCGCCGAGATCGCCACGACTCGGCCTTCACGTTGATCGTCTTGACCCTCGTGGAGCGAGCCCTTGCCCGACCTGAGTTGGCCGAAAAACAAGGCGACGAAGATCGTCTCGTCCGTGTCGTCGGAATCGCCATCGTCAGTGACCGCGATCGAGCGAGGAGAGTGCCCGTACGCGCTCAGATCGATCGCCGCGAGCGTGCCCAAAGTCGGGTCGGTCACATTGTCGAGCACGGAGAGTGTATTCGACGCCGCGTTCGCTACATAAAGCCGCGTGCCGTTCGGCGAAGTCGCGACCCCCATGGGCTCGACACCGACACTCACGACTTTGCTTACCTTGCGACCCGCCAGGTCGATGACCGAGACCGTCCCGTCGACCGAGTTGGTCACGTAGGCCGCCCGGCCCGAGGGGTGGAAAGCCACGCTGCTCGGATCCCGTCCCACGCCAATCGTCGCGATTTGACTCGGCCGACCCCCACCATTGGTCCGCCACAGAGTCACCGAATTGGACTCAGGATTCAGATTCAGCAAATGTTGATCGTCATTCGACAGCGCAATCGGCGTCGACCGACTCGGTCCCGCCCATGAGCTCGCAGGTGCGGCCAGTGCCAACACCCCGATCCAGACTGAGTTGCTCCTCATCGTTCCTCCCAGGAATTGAGTTGTTAACGAAGCGGCGGGAAGTCACCACAGATTGGGCCATAGGTCAATTGCGATGAGATAAAACTCGGTACTGACAAACCGAAGGAGACTCGGCTGTCCAGGCCAAAGTGTGAAAGCTTCGTGAATTGTGAGAAATCAAAGCGAACACAGAGCCGAGACCCACGGAGGACACGGGGGTTGAAGAGGGAGTACAGTGAGCCCATGAAGCAACTCGGATGGGTCGTCTGCACAGGTCTGTTGGTCTCTTCCTCAATCGCGAGCGCCCAGGCGGAGCCGCCGAGCCAAGTGAGCTCGCCCACGTCGGTCGTTGTCTTCCCGCCCGGCGAGATCGACGGGAACGTCAGCAAACCAGACATTCCCGTAGTGTTGGTGCGAGGAAAAGCGGAATCGAAGAACCTCATTCGTATGCGTTCAGACTTTCGGGCCGAGGTCCTTCGCTCGCCCTCCCGGCTCTGATCTAGCCCTTCCCCTCGACCGAGGGTAGGCTAGGCCTTCATGGCTTGGAATCCTGGCTCCCGAGACGGAGGGTCCCCAGGAACCGAGGACCCCTCGGCAGGCGCGGCCGATCCAGCGGTTGCGGCCTACTTGCGGGCTCGGCGACGGGACGCGTCCGGCGAATACAACGCGACGCCGGGTGATCGACCGGCTCCGCGGGGTCGCGGAGCGAGCGCGATCGAAGCGCCCCCGCCCTCCGCGATGGAGCTCGGCATCGAGCTCTTCGAGTCTTCGCCGAACGTCGCGGTGGAGCCTTCGGCTGCGCAGCCTCCCCGCGCCCCCGAGCCTCCCGCTGGGAGCACGGGCTCTACCACGCTCGATTTCTTGCGAACGACGGCGCTGTTCCGCGAGGTCGATGCGCAGGTGCTCACGCAGATCACGCCCCACTTCGTGGCCCAGCAGTTTCCTGCCGGCGCGCCCATCGTGAGAGCGGGGACGCCTGCCGACGGGTTGTGGTTGCTGGTTCAGGGGCGCGCGAAGGTGCTTCAAGTGAACGCCGCGACCGGGGAGTCGCAAATCGTCGACCGAATTCAGGCTGGGGAGCCCTTCGGCGAGGTCGGAGCGCTCCTTCGCGGAGCACACTCGCAGACGATCGAAGCCGAGCAACCTTCGATCACGCTGCGGCTCGAGCTTCAAATCCTCGAGTGGCTCCTCAAGTCGGTGCCCGCGGTCGGTCACGCTTGTGCCCGGCGGCTCGCGACCCGGGTCGTTCAGCTCGGGGTCTCGGGGTTGAGACCCGCGGCGAGCGCTGCTGCGCCCGAGACGCTCGCGAAGGACACGATCCCGTTCGTGACCGTTGCCGACTACTCCCCCAATGACTCGGTGCTTCGAATGGTGCCGCTTCGCATGGTGCAGCAATACCGCGTGCTGCCGCTCGCGTTGCGCGGACAGGCTCTCACGCTCGGCATGGTCAACCCCCGCGATCAGAACGCGATCGGAGAGCTTCGGAGAGTGTTGCAGTCGGTGGACGTTCGACCCGTGGCGATCGCGATGGACGACTTCGGCGCCGCCCTGATCCGCCACAAGCTCCAATCCACCAAGAGCCAGAAGGGCAACGCGACGATCTCACCCGACAGCCTGCTCTACGACATGGCCGACTCGGAGCGCGAAGCGGAGAAGGAAATTCGCGTCATCGGCGACGAGGTCGTTCGCATGGTAGGCCGCATCATCGCGGGCGGCCTCGACCGCGACGCTTCTGACATTCACGTGGAGCCCGAAACCTCCGGCGTGAAAGTTCGCTACAGGGTCAAGGGCGCGCTCGTGGACTCCCGCGACACGATCCCGGTGTCGATGGCGAAGGGGATCGCGGCCCGCTTCAAGGTCTTGTCGGGGCTCGACATCACCGAGCGACGCCTGCCGCAAGACGGCCGCATCGGCCTCACCGTCGGCAACCGCGAGGTCGATCTGCGCATCTCGACGATACCCACGAGCCGCGGAGAGAAGATCGTCCTGAGAGTATGCGAGGCCGCCTCGATGCTGCGGGCGCTCGAACATACGTTCTACGAGCCTACGACGCTGGAGCGCCTGCGCTCGGCGATTCAAAGCCCGGGCGGCGCGGTGATCATCGCGGGCGGGACCGGATCGGGGAAGACGGCGAGCCTCTACTCGCTGTTGAGCGAGCGCATGAAGACGCGACCCGACTCCAACGTGATCATGGTCGAGGACCCGATCGAATATCGAATGCAGGGAGCCACTCAGGTCCAGGTGAATCCGACGGTAGGGCTCGGCATGCCGCAAGTGCTTCGGTCGATCGTTCGTCAGGATCCGGACGTGATCGCGGTCGGCGAGATTCGAGACGAAGAGACCGCGAAGCTCGCGCTCGAGGCCGCGATCACCGGGCACCTGATGTTGTCGTCGATTCACGGAAGCGACGCGTTCTCCGCGCTGCAACGCTTCGAGAGCATGGGCGCGACGAGATCGGCGGTCGCTCAAGGCATCCACATGATCTTGGTCCAGAGATTGGTGCCGCGGTTATGTAGCTGCGCGAAGGTCGATCGCCCACCCCCGCTTCTGCTCGAAAGCCTTGCGCGCGCGGGACTCGTGCCGCCAACCGCGACCGACGTGTTGATCCCGCGCCCGGTAGGTTGTCAGCTCTGCGAAGAGACCGGTTACCAAGGACGCATCGCGGTCACCGAATTGCTCGAGATCAAAGACGATGTACGCACCGCGCTGCTCGGCGGTCTCGATCTGGGTCAGGTCGAGCGGATCGCGAGGGAGGCAGCCATCTTCCGGCCCTTCGGGGTGTGCGCCTCTTTCCTCATGAGCAAGCGAGGAATCAGCGGCGCGGACGCGCTGCTGGCGATCTCCTGATGCCTCCTCTCGACCCGGAGACGCTCAAGCTCGGAGGGATCGTGCTCGTCGCGATCGTCGTGCTCGTCGCGATCAGAAAGGCCATGAGCTCGAAGTCGACGAAGAAGTCGATTCCCGGCATCGAACGTATGTTGCGCGACGGTCGTTATTTGGAAGCGGCCGATCACGCGATCAAGGCCGATCGGCCCGCCGAAGCGATCGAATATTACCTACGCGCGCAACAGCCCGGGCGTGCCGCGCACGTGGCCGCGAAGCTCGGAAATGCGCGCATGGCCTCAGAGCTGTACGAGCGGAGCGGCAACTACCAGAGCGCCGCGCTTTGGTACGAGAAGGCCCAGAACCCGTCCAAAGCCGAAGAGATGCGCTCGAAGATCGCGCCGGCCGCGGACCTTCGTCCGCCGTCGAGCGAGCTGCAGCGAGCTCCGGCACCCGTCAAAGGCGGCACGTCGGACGCCGAGATCGAACGCAAACGGAGGAGCCGTGAGCTCGCGGAGGCGCACATGGCTTCGGGCAACATCAAGAGCGCGGCCGACGCGTATCGCGACGCGGGCATGGCGGAGGAAGCTATCCATTTGTACGTCAACGTGCTCGCCTTACCGGGAGAAGCGGCTCCGCTCATCAAGTCACGCGGCAACGTCGAGCGCGCGGCCGACCTCTACGAGCTCGCAGGCATGACCCAGGAAGCGGCCTCCACGTTGGCCGAGTCGGGGCTGCGCGCGAAAAATCCAGAGCAGTACCTCGACCGCATCGCGCGGCTGTCGGCCGAGGTCGGGCTCAGCTATACGACGCAGCTCGTCCGCTCGCGGCCGCTGAACGCTGCGAACAAAGAGCTTCACTACACACACGCGAAGTTGCTGGAGGAGAAAGGGCAGCGCGACAAGGCGCTCGAGACCTTCACCGGGCTCCGAGAAGTCGCAGGCGGATTCAAAGACGTCGTGCAGCGGATCGACTCGCTCCGTTCTCCGCCCGCTCCGCCCGTTCGAGGTCAGAGCACGGCCCAGCCTGCTCCTCTGTTGGCCCCGGTGTCCGGGGTCGCCGATCCGCTGAGCTTGGTCGCGGGGCGACCGCGAGGCGTCTCGGGCCTCACACCCGCGCCGTGGGCATCGGCACCGCCGCTTAGTCCCCCAATGCCGACCGCGAACAGTCCGACTCCGCCTGCGCCCGTATATGTGTATCGAGGGGTCACCGACGAAGAGGTCGCGCTGATCGCGCGCGAAGCCGCGGCCGCGGCTGTCAAGGCGGCCAAGCGAGCGACCCCGCAGCTCGACGTCACGTACTTCAAGGAAGGTGCAGGAGCGACGAAGCTCCCAGAGCAGACGCGTACGCCGCCGCGACAAATCGCCGACACGTACCTGCCCCCGAGCACGCCGACACCGAGCGACCCGCACCCGAGCGCAGTGTACCGATCGGGCCTCGAGGCCGCGCCCTTGCCCACGAGTCTGATCGACGGCGATGTGCTCGCGGCGAAGCTCGGTCCGTCGACCGAATCGCTCAGGGACGCGATCGCCGGCGGGAGCGCCTCGCCGACCAACGTCGATCTCTACTACCGCTTGGGCTTGGCGTACCTCGCGGAGGGCAACTGGTCGAGCGCGCTCGACGCGTTCGAGCAGGTGGAGCTGACCTTGCCCGGCTATCGCGGAGCAGCAAAAAGAGCTGCCGAGATTCGGCGATGGCGTGACGCGCTCGTGCCCCATCTCACCACCCTTGGCGTGGAGGGCAAGGAGCGGCCCGCGCCCGCGCGCTACGTGCTGCGCGGTGAGCTCGGGCGCGGCGGCATGGCCGTCGTGTATCGAGCGACCGACACGGTGCTCGGCAGAGACGTCGCGTTGAAGTTCCTGTCCGACGCGCTCAGCGCCAGAGACGACATTCGGGAGCTCTTTCAGCGAGAAGCGCGCGCGGTCGCTGCGTTGAACCATCCGAACATCGTGACGGTCTACGACTTCGGCACGCTCGAAGGCCGCACCTTCATCGCGATGGAGTTCATCGAAGGCACGACGGTCAAAGACTTGATGGCTGAAAAGATCTCCGTGGCGGAGACGCTGCGGGTCTTGAAGCAGCTCCTCGACGCGCTCGATCTCGCGCACAACCGCAAGATCATCCATCGCGACATCAAGCCCTCGAACGTGATGTTGACCGCGAGCGGGCTCATCAAGCTCATGGACTTCGGCCTCGCCAAGTCGATCGCGACGGGCGCGGAGGCGAGTATGGTCGCGGGCACGCCCGCGTACATGTCGCCGGAGCAGATGGTCGGGCAGGACGTGGACCACCGCACCGACATCTTCGCGGTAGGCGTGATGGCGTATCAGATGTTGACCGGAGCGCTCCCGTTCCAGGGCATGGACCGGATGCACCCGCCGACGCAGCTTCGGGTGCTCGCGCCCTCGGTCCCCGAGTCCTTGGAGCAGCTCGTGCTCGCGAGCCTGGCGTTCGATCGGAACCGGCGAGTTCAGACTGCAGCTGAGTTTGCCGCGCCGCTCAAGGCACTACTCACCGCCGTGCAGGAAATCTCGTTTCGCTGAGAAAGGTGCCCCGCGGTGCTTGCAGGACGGCGATCGAGCATCTCGGCGGTCGGACGCCTTGGTAAGGATCGAATGGAGATTGTGACTTCGCTATCCCATCCCACACTCACGATCACGATCGCGACGCTGGCACTTCGGAGCGTCCGAGTTGCTCGATGGATCCGTTGACAGCGAGGACATACCTTAGTATGTCGTTTGGATGGGCGCTCTAAAAATTGCAATCTCTCTCCCCGAAGAGCTCGTTGCGGAGGTTCGCGGTGATGCCAGGAGCTCCGACACGACTGTCTCCGCGTGGATCGCCGACGCAGCCTCGAGAAAATTGCGCCGCAAATACGCCCGCGACGCACTCGCCGAGTTTGAAGCGAAGCACGGCTCGATTACCGAGTCTGAATTGGAGGAGGCGCGAAAGCGATGGCCGGCTTGACCCTCGACAGCGGGGCGCTGATCGCCGCCGAGCGCGGCGACCGCTCGTTTTGGGCTCTGTGGAAGGAGGCCGAGTTGCGAGACTCCGAGGTAACCGTCCCATCGCCCGTGGTGGCTCAAAGTTTCCGTGGCCCTCGAAGCGCGGTCATTTCCAGAGTGCTCAGGTCCTGCGTCGTGGAACCGCTGAACGACGAGCTAGCACGTCGCGTCGGTATAGTCTGCGGCGAGAGCCGAACGGCTGATATCGTCGACGCGGCTGTCGTGGTGAGTGCGTCCCAACGCGGGGACGACATCCTGACTTCGGACCCAAACGACCTGGCTCACCTCATCGCTTTCGTCGAAGGGGCTGGCAGAATCCTCCGGGTTTGAGAGTCGTCGCCTGATTCAGGCTTCGCTCTTCGTCATGACCTCAGGAAGTAGAGAGAGGTGGACGATCCGGATTGAAATGGGCGCAGATCCGCCTGGCCATGAGTCTTGGAATGCTCACGAAGATGTGCC
>CAYXDO010000165.1:0-161 GCA_964463485.1 uncultured Myxococcales bacterium
CGCCGCGAAAGCCTCCGCCGGCGTCGTCCGCAACCTGAATTCGTCGCTCGGCTGTCTCAGCGGGCCCCCGCTGTGACGCCAAACTCAGATGAGTCGATACTGAACAATTCCGACGGCCCACCGAAAATCGGTCACAGGGGGCTTGAAATGGTGAGGTGACG
>CAYXDO010000165.1:261-23383 GCA_964463485.1 uncultured Myxococcales bacterium
GACTCGGACCCGGTGACGGACTCGGACCCGGTGACGGACTCGGACCCGGTGACGGACTCGGACCCGGTGACGGGCTCGGACCCGGTGACGGGCTCGGACCCGGTGACGGGCTCGGACCCGGCCACTGACTCGACCTCGACTACTGACTCGGTCTCGGCTACTGACTCGCTTTCAGTCACTGCCTCCGATTGAGCAGAGACTCGGATGCACGCACGGATCAGACCGCCGCGAAGCGGCTTCGTTCAATAGGTCCGCTGCATCCCCACCTTCGCGCCTCGGACAGTTCCGCCATGAACTGCGTCGCGCCCGCTCGCCGGAACGGAAACCAAATAGGCCTAGGAAGAACCAGATGTCGGATCCAGACGGATCTTGAATTTCGGATTTCGGATGGCGGGACCTACGGATCACCGCGCAGCCAGTGGACCAATTCAGCTGAGCACAAGTGGCTCAATTCCCGCGAGCGCTGAAGCTTGGCACGAAGGACTCACGAACCCTTGCTCGAAAGCATCTGGCGATAATCCTCGATATACGCCTGCAGCGGGCGTGAACTGCCGGTCGCATGAACCTCGCCCGTAAACCGATTTACGATTATCGGCGAGCATCCCAGAACCATCCAACTCGTATCCTTAGTCTCAAGATAGCGCCTCGAGTTATAAAAGAAGACCCAGCCAAACTCTTCCTCCCTGGTCGCTGCCTCAATCAACATCAACTCGTGTCGCTTGGACACCGGTTTCGAAGTCACGTGGGCCAGGGCTCGTTCTCTTGCGACTTCAAGACTTATCATTTCGTGCCAGACTTTGTAGAACGTCCCATCAATGAGTGAACATGAGCATGAAGTCCGTGTACAACTCCGGACGTGAGTCACGCCAATCATCTCACGAGTCGACCGCGCTGTCAAAGAAAGGTGCTCTTCGCAAGAGGGGCCGGCAGCATGGCAGAGCCAGGCTTCGAATCCCATGTGGCGTCGGACCGATCGAGTTCAGTCCAGGGCCCCCATGTGCGGAAGGTTTCGATACCTGGCCGCCGCGTCCCCAGAACTTACCGCAAGTCCCTGTCGATCGGTGAGGGCGTTGATGGAGACTCATCGCAAGACCGAGGCCTCGAATTCCATCGCGACTCAGCGTTCGCCGCCGAAGTGGCGTCGTCTTCCGCAGAAAATGTCGCACTCATGCATGGAGCGACTTGTGCGATCTGGAAATCCGCTTGGACGAACGGTAGCTCGGTCGCGCCGAGACTCACGACATTGACCTCTCGCCTCCATCGGCGAGATTCTGGTTCGTGCGCGTGTTCGACACCCGTGGCTTAGCTCATGACGCTCACAGCGTGAGGAAGGAGCATCTCGCTACGTATTTGCAGATGCAGACGCGGTCCTCGACGGATCGCTCGGCGCTTGGCTCCGGACGCCGCGGGACCGCTCCCGATCCGTATCGGGTGCCTGGAGGCGATGCGTGACGCGAGCGATGGTGGTCGGACTCGTAGAGACGCGCCTCGAGTCCGGCGCGTTGAGCGCGGCGCAGGGCCGGCCTCGATTGTTGTCGGCGTTCGAGCCGAGTTACGAGGGCGCGAGTGTGCTGCCGGCACAGGACCGGGCTCGACTGTTGTCGGCCAGAGATTGACCTAAGCGGCGATTTTCGTGGGTGGCGAGTTCATTCGATCGAGAGTGGCCCGGTAAGTCCACGGCAACCAGTCGCCGGCGTTCTCAGCAACGCCTTCGCATTCAGGAGGAGCTCGGTTAGGTAATGGAACGGATTCTCTCCGTTGAGCTTTGCCGTGAAAATGAGAGTCATGTAGACGTCACCAACGCGGGCGACCTTGAGCGTTCGGTAGAAGTACGAATTATTCCGGTATCGAATCGCCATCTTGAGCACGCGCTCGCAAATATTGTTCGTCAGGGGAGCGTCCGCCTTACGCAGAAACAGAGTCAGTCCTCTCCGGTGCCTCACTATGTACCGCATGCATCGTCCGAGCTCGGAGTTCGGCGTCGTCCGCAACCTGAATTCGTCGCTCGGCTGTCACAGCGGGCCCCCGCTGCTACGCGAAACCTAGGTGAGTCACTAGCTAGTGAACACTTCCGACCGCCCACCGAAAATCGGACAGAGGGGGCACGGCTTGAATTTGCGGAGCACGGCTTGAATTTGCAGGGGGCACGGCTTGAATTTGCAGGCACGGGCACGGCTTGAATTTGCAGGCACGGCTTGAACTTGCAAGCCTGTTACGCGAAACCAAGGTGAGTCACTACTGAACACTTCCGACCGCCCACCGAAAATCGGACAGAGGGGGGCACGGCTTGAATTTGGGGAGGGAGTAGGCCCATGCAAGAGGGGTCACGCACGCTTGCCGGAAGCACACGTGCTACCTACCAGAAAAAGAGTCAATCCGCTCCAGCACAGATGGTTCATAGCTTATTGAACAACCATCGTCGGGCAGCACGTCGGCGCACAGCTCAAATCCTGCCAACACCGATTCGCATTGCCTAGCGAACAAGTAAAAACCACCTCCTGAGTCGAAGTTGAACGAAACCTCCATGTCAAAATCGTCAAAGCAGACGTCAAATAACATCCGGCCGAGCGGCGCCACTGGCACAGACATGGGCACACCCCGCCGCAATCTAGCCTCAACCTCACCCAGCAGTCGAGTCACCCTATCTTGATCGCTTGCGTAGAACTTGATCCGACTCGCGAACTGCCCCGAAGACGCAACGTACCTGCTCCCCCTCCCTGATGGTGCCGCCTCGAAAGACTGGTAGTCAGCGTCACGCGTCCAATGAGCTGTTCGAACACAGATGGAAGGCACAGTTCCCTCGGCTTCGCTGGCCAGGAACAGGGACGTCACCCGCATGGATCGCGCCTCGTCACTCAGTATAAGGATGCGCCGTTCGAAATAAGCCGATAACCCCTTGAAGATAGCGCTGACGGCCTGAACGTCCTTCAACTTCGCGTAGGCAAGTCCGCGCAGATACGCCCCTGCTCTGCTTACTTGGGGAAGTCGGACGATTCGCGCCGCCTTTCCATCGGATGTGCACTCCCATGGGATATCTTCCGTCAACTCATAGATTGTCATCGATGTGCCCTAACCATTCCGCGGTATCATCAGCTAGTCCCTTCCCCTTGGCGAAGAGATTGGATCCATGAAAATGTCGAAGCGAGACACGGCCCCGGGGAGCCCTTCCTTCAATGTATGCGGGTCAACTCCCTTCTGCCGCAGGAATGCCGCCGACACTTTCTTGAGCGAACTAGAAGGTTTCGGAGTCGCAGCGCCCAGGTCTTTCGCAGCCCGCTCAATGACTTCCTGTCCGGCCTCTTTCACCGCGTTGCCAGCGGCCTCTGCGGCCTCGTTCGCCACTCTGCCCGCGCCCGCCTCCACGGCCTCCTTCGCTACCTCCTTCGCTTCCTTCTTGACGACGGCTGCCGCCGCGATGGTCACGGGCCATTACTATCGTCCCCGCCGCAACGACGGCCGCCGCAGAGCCAACGGTAACCACACCGACTACGACCAAGGCTGCAACGATCTGGGTCCCACGTCAAAGTCCACGTGGCACCTGCGTGTCGACCAATTCGAAGGTCGTCGTACCGGCGAAGTCCTTTGACCGAAGCACGCGCCAAGTGGGCGATGCGTCGGTAATCAACAAGTCAACTCGTCCGTCCAAGTCGTAGTCCGACGGAAGTCCTTCCGTGAATACGCCCGGCTGAAACACCTGATCCCATCCTGCTGGGAGAATTGGGTCGGAAGGAAGCCCGGTCGAACCATCAATATACATGAAGAAGTCGGCACCGGGAACAAGATGTCGATGATTCCGTCACCAGTCACGTCCATCGTGTCCGGTTGGACCCGGGGCATCTGACTCAAAAACTTCGTTAGCAGTTGGACTCAGGCGCTGCTCTGAATGGAAGTCGGCCGAGTCCTCGCGTGACCATCGGAACTCAGTCGGGCGGCGACATGCCCCGCCGGCACACTCCGTGATTCGAGCAAGTAGCGAACGACCGGAACGAGATGGCTCGATGGGAGAGCCGGTCTCGTCCGGGTAGAGTAAGTCGTAGGACCGACCAGGCACACCATCCACGCTTGTGCGGACCGCCTTGAGCCGGAGGTCGATGACCGTGTGATAACCAAGTCTGTACCCACGAAGAAACTCGGGGCGTCGTTTGGCACCCTGTAACTGGTCGCTGTATACAAACGAAACCAGCCGCGTATGAGTCGAGCCAAAAGAGCCCGCGAGGTCAGCTTGCTCAAATCCTCCCGGGAAGTTTCCTCCATATCGAATTGTCCGCGTGCCCGGAGGGGGCGACGGCCAGTAGTCCGTGAGCTGAACCTGAATGGGTGACCACGGACCGACCGAGTACGGCAGGTCGATGAGCTCGACGCGATCGAGGAAGCCGCCAAGTCCGTCGCGGTATTCGACCACGACCGAGGGGGCGGTCTCCTCGTCATGCGTGTAGAGACCCAAGAACGCGAGCGGGATCGGTCCGGCGTCGATCGCTGCGCCGAGCGCGGAGACGTCGATCTCCTGCACCAGCTCGACCGCGGTGCTCCCGTCTCCGAGCAGATAAGTATTGCGCTCCCTGCGACGGCACGAGGGCCGGGTTACTCAGGGACCACGTCCCTGCCGCCGGAACCCATCCGGGAATGGCTCCGGACACGACCGGCGCTTCCGCGTCGCCGTTCACGACGAGCTCCTGCGCGGAGCTTCCAAACAGTGAGTGGATGGTTCCGTCCGGATCGATGCGGCGTACTTGGCTGGGTTCGGCAACGTAAATCGTTCCGTCCGGCGCGCTCACGACAGTCGTGGGACTCAGCAGGTCCGCGTCCACCGCCAACCCGCCGTCTCCGGTCGAGGCTGGGTTGCCCGGCGATCGTCTTGGCATAAAGCCCGAGGTCGCTCGCCTTGCGCGTCTTCCCGTTGCCTTCGTAGAGCGTTCGACCTGGCCGCCGCGTCGTCCCCAGAACTCACGGCGAGTCGCTGTCGATCGGTGAGGGCGTTGATGGAGACTCATCGCAAGACGGAGGCCTCGAATTCCATCGCGACTCAGCGCTCGCGCCGAAGTGGTATCCTCTTGCGCAGAAAATGTCGCACTCATACAGGTGAGCGACTTGTGCGATCTGGAAATCCGCTTGGACGAACGGCAGCTCGGTCGCGCCGAGACTCACGACATTGACCTCTCGCCTCCATCGGCGAGATTCTGGCTCCGTGCGCGTGTTCGACACCCGTGGCTCGTCGCGGAGCGCTCACTCGTGAGGGTGCAGACGTTTCGGGCCTGGTTCGTCGGCGCGATGAACCAGAGCGTAGGGGTCGCCAAGCGTGCCGGTCATGCGATGACTCGCAAGCTTCGCAACATGCGGGGGTCGGTCGAAGCGGGCGCAGCGATCGGTGACGACGAGTCGGAGTTTGGCGGCGGGCGATCTCGCGCGTGGTTCCAGCAGGTCGAGGAGTACCTCGAGCGCTTCCTGCGCCTTTTTGAAAAGAGCTCGTTCGAGCGCTTTCGACCGGTCGAGGGCTTTTTCCGACGTCTGCTAGGGCTCCCGCCGCGCGCCATGCCCGAGGTCGCGGCGCCGAAAAAACCACCTCCGAAGCAGCTCACCGCGCCGAATCCGATCGACGCCAAGGAGGCCGCGCGGCTGAAGGCGGAGATCCGTCAGCAGATGATCATGGCGAACGCGCGCGGCACCCAGAATCTCCGGCCCGTTCGCGAGCGTTCGCAGAGCGTGACCTCGGCTCCGCTCGAGCCGACTGTTCCGCCCGAGCCGTCGGCTTCGTCCGGGGCGTCGACCCATTTGGCCGCGCCCTCGGTATCGGATTCGTTTTCGGCGCCCACCGATCCGAAGGTTCCGGTGGCCGAGGGGCCGAGGCTGCCGCTGCCAAGAGAGATCGCGACCGAGGCGGCCCGGGCTCCCGACCTTGGCGAGGTGACTTCGGCTGCGGCGCCAGTCACGAGGCCGGGTCCCGTTCTCGAGGCGACGCAGGCTGCCGTCCCGGTCGTCAAGCTCCCACGAAGCGGGCCTGAGGATACCTGGGCCCATGAGGAGACCTCTGGCCGGCAGAAGGCGGTCGACGTGCCGAAGCTCGATCCGCGGGCGCTGACGACGGACTTCGATTTCGAGCTGCGGTCGATGGCTACGGCGATCGCCGATCGGCCCACGGAGCCCCCCACCGCGGCTCCGGCCGCTGCGAAGCTGCCCGAGGTGTACGCGGAGCCCGGGATCGCGGACATTAGGCACGTGCAGACTCAGCCCCTCACGGAGGCTTTTTCGACGAGCCGTCGGCCGTTGGCGCGGAGCGTGAGCTTCACGGACCCGGAGATGGCGAACGATTTCTTCGAAGAGACCGATCCGGAGGCGAAGGCGCTCGAGGCGACGGAGGATCCGAGCGCGTGAGGCTCACCGGCGCAGGCTCGCTCCGCTCGCTGCGGTTCATCGGCGCAGGCTCGCTCCGCTCGCTGCGGTTCAGCGGCTTGATCTCGATCCTCGGCGCGGCGTGCTCGAGCGGCGACGCGGACTTGGGCGGGCTCGCGGCCGCGTGTGAGCGCACTTTCGAGGGCACGATCTGCGAGGACGGCATCGACGACGACTGCGACGGCGGCGATGAGGAGTGCCCGGCCACGCGGCCCTTTTCGACCACTGCGGCGTGGTGGGACTGCCGCGGAACGCCGCCGCGCGACGTGCTGGCGTTCGTGCGCTTCTCGAGCTCCGACCGACATTTTCGGGACGGTGCGTGCTTGGTATTCTCCGAGGGCGCTCCGGACGAGATTTACGTGAGCGCAAATTCCTTCGCGCGCACGAGCTACGACCAGCTCGGCTGCACGACGGCGGAGGGCTGCACTTGTCCATCGTTCGAGGGCCTCTCGAGCCACGACGACCGGCTGTTCGCGTTCAGCGTGTCCGACGAGGACTGCCCTGGCGTGGCCCTGACGGACGAAGGCATCACATCCAATCCATGCCGCCGCCCGATCATCGCGCCGCTCGGGGTGGTGACGGCGTACCGCTTCGTGGGGCGAGGGAAGGCCGGCGTGATGGCGAGGCTTCGCCACTTCTCGACGATCGAGCTGGCGTGTGCGAGCTTCGAAGGTCGACCGTTCACGCGCCTGAGCACGGCTTCCGTACAACTGGTCGTGCGCTGACCCGGTCTGCAGCGACGGCGCCGCTTCGATCGCTGGTTGCTATGTGTTTCATTGACAAGGCAGCGCGAGGACGGGTACCGAGCGCTCGAATCGATGGTTGCGGCCGGAGCTGCAACTCCTCGGAGGAATCAGAGTGGCGCAGCATAAGTCCGCAGATAAGAGGAATCGTCAGAGCGAAGCTCGCAGGGCGCGTAACCAGGCCCTTCGGTCGCGCATGAAGAACGCCGTGAAGAAGGCTCGCACCGCTGTGGCAGAAGGCGCTGCGAACAAGGCCGAGCTCGTCAAAGAGGCCGTGCGTGTCGTACAGTCGACCGCTTCCAAGAACGTGATCCGCGATCAGACGGCGAGCCGCACGGTGTCGCGGCTGATGTCGCTGCACTGACTTTCGAGGTCGTTCGTTTCGGGCGCTTCTCTGGGGCGCCCTGCCAAGCTGGCGGATACCCCGGTAAGATAGGTCTGGGCAAGGGGTACTTGCGGCGGAGAACGCCGCCGTGGGCCCATGTACGGCCGCAACCGCCACTGAACCACTTCACAACAGCTCGAATTCGCTGAGCTTTCTGGCGCAAACCAGTTCTTTGCGTCAGGCCGTCCGAGGGGGTGGAATGGGGAGGTGCGGCGTTCTTCGTCGAGCCGAGGCCTCGTGGCGTCTCGAAGTGCGTTCGACGAAGCTCAGCGCAGGCTGCTCCGCGACCTCCACAAATCCAACCGTCGTCGGATCGAGGCTTCGGTGGAGGCCCGCGGGCCGGAGCTCGCTCGGTACGAGTCGACGTACCGCCGCTCTGTGAGGCGCGTCGCACGGCCGGCGTCGGCGCTCGAGCTGTCCGAGCGGCTGCTCAAAGCCGACGTCGTGCTCGTGGGCGACTACCACACGTTCGCGCCGGCCCAGCGGCACTTTTACCGCGTGCTGCGGAGCTTTCCGGACGGACCGCGGGTCATCGCGCTGGAGATGCTGGCGTCCAAACACCAGCGGCACGTCGACAGATACCTCGCCGGCAGGCTGTCGGAGCGCTCGTTCATCGAGCGAACGGAGCTTGGATCGCGCTGGCCGTTCGCCCGGTTCGACGTCATTCGTCCGATCTTCGAGCTCGCGCGGGCTCGCGGCTATCGCGTGATCGGCATCGACTGCGACGACCCGACGGTGACGAGCCTGGACGCGCGGGATCGGATCGCCGCGCAAGCGATCGTCGCTGGGCTCGAGCACGGCCCGGTCGCCGCGTTGATCGGCGACATGCATTTGTCGCCGTCCCATCTGCCGCGTTCGATCGGCGAGCTCGATCGAGCTTCGAGGATCGTGCGCGTTCACCAAAATCCCGACGGGCTGTGGTTCGATTTGGAGGACCAAGGGATCGGGCACGACCACGACCTCGTGTTGTTGGAGGACGGAGGCTTCGCGCTGGTCGACGCGTCCCCGATCGCGCTCTCGGAGTCGTTCCTGACTTGGCTCGAAGCGCAGGAGGAGGACGACGACGACATCGTGGCGAGTGAGCTCACGTTCGAGCGCCTGGTTCGAACCTCGCTTGGGGCCATGGGACAGGCGCTTCAGCTCGATGTGCCGCGCGCGCTCGACGGGCTCGAGATCGCCGGCCCCTACGATCTGACCTTCTTCGAGCGCCTCGTTCGATCGAACACACTTCGTCGTCGCGAGATCGAGCACGTCCGGCACCAAGTGCTCGCCCGCGAGAGTTGCTACATTCCCAAGGCGCAGCTCATCTATTTGGCGACGCCCTCGCTCAATCACGCGGCCGAGGAGTCAGCGCATCGCCTTCGCCACGTCGAGAGTGGCGAGGGCGTCCGAGTCGTGCGAGACCCGATCGATTCGTTCTACGTGCGGACGCTCAACGAGGCGGTGGGCTTCTTGGGGAGCAAGATCGTCAACCCCAAGCGGCGAGCCGCGCACGAGGCTGAGCTCCTGGCGATCAGCGCGAGCGAGACGAGCCTGCAGTCGTCCGCGGCGAAGCTCGCGCTCGCGCACTTGGGCTTGGGAGACAAGGTCCCGGGCGCGCTCTTCGAGATCGACCCGGCGCTCTTCGACGCGGCGGCGCACGTGCTCGGGTACGCGCTCGGCGACCAGCTCTGGCTGGGGCTCTCGAGAGGTCGGATCGAATCGGAGCAAGCCAGCGAGCTGTTCCGGCAGCCGTTCGAAGGGCCCGGACAGGCGCGTGAGATCTACTTCGGCCTGCGTGCGCGGGTCGGGAGCCTCAAGCCGAGGCCGCCGGCGATTCGAAGGCACACGTTCCCGGGGCTCGCGCCGATCGAGTAGAGAGAAAAAACGACGCCGCGGACCGCCGTGCGTGCCCGGCATGGCGCGGGCGCGGGCATGGCACGGGCACGGGCAGGGCACGGGCACGGGCTATGAAGTCAACGGGACTAGCGCTGCCAGCGGCCGCCGGGGAGCATGTACTTCAACCCCGCGGACATGTCCGCGACGATTCGGTCAGGGTCGGCCTTCATCTGGAGCTCCTTGGTGCGATGCCCGCCTTCGACGAGCCACACTTCGAAGCCTAAGCTCTTGGCGGACTTCACGTCGTTTTCGGTGTCGCCTATCCACAAGGCCTCGGTGGGCAGGATGCGATAGCGCTTCTTCACGAGCTCGGCCTTGTGCTGCCACCGCGCGTCGGGCGTGGCTCGCCGACGCTCTTCGGGGCGGCCAGAAAGTACGGTCGCGAAGTATTTGCGAAGCCCCACCGAGACCAGCTGACTCTCGAGCTCCTCGGGGTCTTTGCGCTGCGTGACGAGCACGATCGGCGTCTTCGTGTAGATCTTGCCGAGCGCGGTCTCGACTCCTTCGCGAACGTTGTCCATCGCCAGCATTTCCGGTGTCTCGAGCCGCTCGACGAAGCGCTGCTTGAAGAGCGTGAACTTGGTGGGAAAGAGGCGCGATTTTCTCAGGATGTCGTCGACGGGTTTGTTTTCGATCCGGTGGCCCCAGTACTCCTTTTCCGGGATCGGCACGCCGCGGAGGTCGCCCATCGCGAGGACCTCGACGTAGACGGCGTAGTGGCGCTTCTTGACGTCGAGCAGGGTGCCGTCGAGGTCCAGGAAGAGCATCGATCAGTAGTCGGCTTTGAGGAGCAGGAGGCGGGTCTCGAGCATGTACGGGTAGACTTCGTGGGCCCGCGTGAGGACCTCGAGGGCTTTGTCACGTTTGCCGTCGCGGAGCTGAAGTCCCGCGAGCTCGACCTCGGCGCTGAGGAGCCCAGGGTTCGCGTTGAGCGCGGCCTCGTAGTCTTCGCGCGCTTGCTCGTACTGTCCTAGGCCGCGGTTGATACGACCAGACAGCAAACGGCCCAACGCGGACGTGCGCTCGTGGCGGAGGAGCTTGTCGACGAGCTGCCTCGCTTGGCGGAACTGCCCGCGGTCGATCTGGATCTGCCCGGCGTACAAGAGGGCGGTGATGTTCGAGTCGTCGAAGCGAAGGGCCTTCTCGAGCGCGGCGTCGGCTCGCGCGGTGTCTCCGCTCAGGTAGTAGAGCACGCCCATCGACGCGAACGCGACGGAGCGGCTTTGTTCTTCGCGCGACACTTCCTGAAAGCGCGCCACGGCCTCAGTGATGGCCGCGTTGCCGAGCTGCGTCACGCCGCGTCGATTGCGGGAGTAGCGTTCGGTGGGATCGAACTCGCCGACGCGCCGCATGATGGTGAAGGCCTGCGTGGTGCCGCCGTGCTCGAGGTACATGCCGGCGAGGATGCCGCGGAGGCGAGGATCACGCGGGTCGTTCTGGATGGCCTCCTCGAAGAACTTCTCGGCCTGGGTGATCGCGCGAAGCTTGAGCTGGGCGCGACCAAGGACCACCAAGGCCGCGGGCTCGCCGGCTCTCGCTTGAAGCGCGCGCGTCGCGAAGCTCGCTGCGGTGGACGCGGATCGAGACAGCGTCGCTTCGGCCATGATCAAGAGGGAAGAAGGATCGCGCGGGCTGAGCTGAAGCGCTTCTCGCGCAAGCTCCTCCGCTCGATCCGAGCGAGACCGGATCAGCTCGGCGCGACCCCAACCGGCGTAGCCTTCGGTGCGGTACGACGCCGGAAGGTTTTGATCGGTGACGACGAGCCGGTAGATCTCGGCGGCCGTGGAGACGTTACCGACCTCCACGAGCAGCTCGCCCAAGGCGAGGCGCGCCTTGGCGATGTCGCCTTGTCCTTTGACCGCGCGCTCGAGGTACCCTTGGGCCCGATCGAAGCGAGCGAGCTCTCGCTCGATGGTTCCGGCCAAGATCAGCACTGCGGTGTTCGTGGGGTCGGACTTGATACGCTCGTCGAGGACCTTCACCGCAGACGCGTAGCGGCCCATGTTGGCGTAGGCGCGCGCCACGACCCGATCGGCGCGGCGAAGCTGCGGCAGCAGTTGCCGCGCGGACTCTGCTTTTTCGGCGGCGAGCTGGAAGTTGCCGGGCAAGAACGAGCTCGAGAGCAGGAGCTGCGCTTGTCCATCGCTGGCGCTCGTTTGAAGCGCACGCTCGGCGCCGTCGCGACATCCGTTCAAGTCGCCTTCGACGAACGCGAGCGCGGCCTCGGCGCGAAGCACGGAGGGCTCGTCGGCGCGAAGCGCTTTGCCGCAGTTGATGATCTGGTGCGCCGTTCGACGCTCTTCCGCGGAGAGTAAGTCGTCCTTCCAGAGGATCATGTTCTCCACGTAAGCGCCGAGCGCCGCAGGGTTGTTCTCGTCGAGGATGAGCGCGCGCTGGATCGCTTTCTCGGCGGCCTCGTAGCCAGCCCACGAGTCTTCGAGGTGTTTGTTACGTGCCTCGACTAGGTGCTCGGCGGCCGTTCCGGAGACGTCGGGCTGCTGCTCTCGCCACGCAGCGTACTCTCGCTTCAGAGGATTGAAAGGAGGCTCGCCGTCGCCGCTGAGACGCGGCCCGCCCTTGATGATCTGGTCGAACCAAGCCATGACGGCGCCCGGGTTGCGCGCGAAAGCGACGCCCACGCCGATGCCTCCGAGCACGAGCAGGCCGACCAAGACAGTGCCAATGCTGAAACCAGAGCCGCCCCCGCCACCTCCGGCGTGGGAGATTTTCGGACGCTCGGGCGTTCCGAAGCCGGCGAGCCCGGCGGGCGAGTCGAGCGGGCCGCCACCTCCGCCGCCGCGACCCTTCAGCTCGGAGAACGACTCGAGCGCTTTGAAGTCGACGCCGTCCTTCGAGAATTCGTCGTCGACGCCAAAATCCTTGGCGGCGATCTTTTGTCGGAGCTCGGCGAGCGTGAAGGGACCGAGGATCTCTCCGGTCCCAACCTTGACCTTCCACTCGACACCTTTGTCGTCGCCGCCGCTCGAGGCGCCGGCGAAGTCGGACTGTGCGGAACGTTCGCGCTGGTGCGTCTCACAAAGCCCGATGACCTTGTCGAATTCGTCGGTGAGCGGCGTTCCGCAGACTTGGCATTTGGCGCTGCCTGAGCTCGCCTCGGTTTCTTCCGGCGGAGCCCGCATGTCCTCTTGCATCCCCGACGGACGGGGCGCCGCATAGGACGGCACGGACGAAGGGTACGCAGGTCGCAGCGGATCTCCCGGCAGGCCCGACAGACCGGTGTCCGGCGCCGACGAAGGCATGCTTCTCGGCGCGCCGTAGCCAGGGTCTGGCATGGACGGAAATCCACCCGAGAACCCCGACGGGGCAGGCTCCGAAGCCCGAGCATCGCTCTTTCGAACCATCTGGACGTGGCCGCAGTACGGGCACTGAGCTCCGATGGGCTGATCGGAGAGCAAAGCATCTCCGATCGTGTAGACGGCGTGGCAGTTCTCACACTCGATCCGCATGTGGTCTCTTCCAGGTGAGAGAGGGGTCGCGTCTTCCTTCGCAGAGCGAAAGAGAACCCGAGGGCGGGAAGTCTGACACTTCCTTGGGAAGGCCGCCAGCCTGGATTCGATCCTCCGCGCTCGAGGGAGAGCGAGGACGAACCAACGGCGCGGGGAAGATTGAGGGCCGCCGGGAAGAGCGATTCAGCAGGAGACGATCGCGGCGCTCGTTATTTGACGAGCTCGTGGCCGTCGAGGAAGGTCTCGAGCGTCGCATCTCCGGCCTTCAGCTTCTCGAGGCCGGAGACTTCGACTTGGCGAATGCGCTCGCGGGTGAGGTTCATGATCTCGCCGACCTCTTCGAGGGTGATACCGCCTCGTTCGGCGACGTCGAGCGCGCAGGTTTCGGTGAGCTCCCAGACTTCCTTGTCGGGGAAGTTGAGCTTGATCGAGCCGGTGATGGGGTTCACGTCGAGGTAGAGGTGGTGACGGCAGGAGACGAAGAGGCAAGGTCGTTCCCCGTCGCGGCACTCCGAGCGCATGGCGGGTCGATCGTATTCGACGACCTCGGGCGTGAGCCCTTGAGCGAGAAGGCGCCGGCGCTCTCTCAGCATCTGCTTTCGGGCGATGGTCTTGCTGCGGCGGCGGCCGGCGCCGTCGTCCACGTCTTCGTCGACGACGGGCAGGGGCGCTGGGACTTCTGGGGCGGGCGCGGGGCGCATGGTCTCTTCGCCGGCCTCGGCGTGCCAAGGTCGCTCGGTCACATGCTCGAGCGGCGGACGTTGAGCGTCGGTTCCAGTCCGGTCCGGGCCGGCCTCGGTAGGCTTGCTTTCCTCTGACATTCGGGCCCTTGCGTAGATGGCGCGAGGGCGACGCTAGGGGTCTCTTTGATGCAAGTCAAGGTGCGCCCGGGTGCGTGCAAAGAGGTGCTCCGTACACGTCCCTGGAAGTTCGTGACCACGCTGAAACCACAGAGGACGCGGAGAGAAGACACAGAGGACACAGAGAAGTGCTCATTCCATCATCTGTGTGCTCTGTGGGCTTCGGCTCCGTGCTCTCTGTGGTTTCTGCGGTGGTCGCGAGTTTGCGGGGACTTGTACTCAGGGCGCGACGAGCTCGAGCTGAACCGTCGTGATTTCGCCGGGCTTCACTTCGATGCCGCCGACGCAGCCCTTGGCCAACACGGCCCCCTTGCCCTGAGAGGCTTGGGTCACGAGCACCATCAACATCCGGCCCGCGCCGACATCCGCGGGCGTCTGGACGGGATAGACGTTGCCGAGATCCGCCGGCGCTGGAAACGCTTTGAAGGTCGAGTTGGCTGCGTTGAACGTGAAGTCGTCGCGAAAGGTCGAGCACGTCGACAGGAGCTTGGCGCAGGAGAGCTCCGTTCCGTCGGCCTTGGTCGGGTTCAGGGCGGCGACGGTGTAGCTGAGCGCGCCTGCCGCAGAGGGCGGCACCGAAAACGCCGTCTTGATCGAGCCCGTCGTGTCGATCTGCCGACACATCCCCGACTCACACACGTGGCTGTCGGCGCGCGCAAAACAGCTCTCGCAGAACTCCACGCGGCGCGCGTTGTTGGGGCCGCCGCAATCCGAGAGGCTCGCGCATTCGGAGCCGAGCTTGCCCTGCGACACACCGCACGCGGATTCGACGGGCGTGTTGTCGGGCCGGTCGTTCGGGCCGCACGCGAACGCCGCGGAGATTGTGAGGAGCCAACTTCGTCGCATCACCGATCCTTGAGGTTGAAGTGCAGCTTCTCGCGCTTGCCTGCCGCGACCGTCGTCTTCTGCGTGACCGGTTGGCCCCCCGGAGGCTGCACGCTCACGCGAAGCTCCTGACCAGCGGGCACGTCGGTCAGCGTCGCCGGCGTGCGCAACCCCTTGAGCTCGAAGCCGTTGAGCGTCACGGCGAGCCCCGGTGGCGACGAGGTCACCTCGAGCGTGGCCTTCGGCGGCAAGGTGAAGTTCAGCGAACGAACGCCCTCCCCCACCGACGCTTTGACCGCTGCTCGAACCGTCGCGCGTTGGGGGTGCCGGAGCTCGAAGCGGTATTCGATTCCGGGGATCAGATCGAGGCGGTCTTTGTTAGGCTCAGCCTTGCCGTCGACGAAGAGCGCGGCGTCGGGCGGATCGGAGACGACCTTGTAGAGCGTCGTCTTCTCGACGATGACCTCGACTTTCTTGAGGCCCGTGGCGAGCAAGATCGACTCGAGTAGCTCGGGTCGCGTCGCCAACAGACCGCCTCCGCCCGCGAGCGCTAGGAACACGATCACCGCCAACACCGTCGGCAAGACACTGCGCCCACCCCGGGCTGGCGCTTCGCGCCGCTTGCGAGCGTCCTTGGGAGGCGCCTTCTTCTCGAGGTCGGGCCCTCGCTCGGTCGAGTGGACCGCCGGGTGCTCGAGCATCCGCGGCTCGTGCGGCCGCGACGACCCGCGTGCGATCTCGTTGGATCGATCGGGGGCCTGGCCGTCGAACATCAGCGGCGCCGTGGGGACGGGAGGCGCCTCGAGCTCCTTTTTCTTCGTTTGCCAAGACTTCGGCGCCGCCTTGAACGGCGCAGGGCCGGAGTCCGACTTCTCGGGTCCAGGAGCGAGCCCGAAGACCTCTTCGTACTTTTGCACTTCCTCGAGCGAGGCGCCGACGGTGCTCGGCTGGGAAGGCCCACCGACGGGCTCGACCATGCCCGATCGGCCGGTGACGTCGGGGTGCTCGACCTTCCCTTCGACGAGGTCCTTGATGTACTGCGCGAGCGCCGCGGTGCCCGCATAGTGCGTCATGGCGGCGAGGAAGCGCTCGAGGTCGAGGTGCATGTCCTGGCACGACTGGTAGCGTTCGTTCCGATCCACCGCGAGCGCGGTCGAGATGATGCGATCGAAGGCCTTGGGGACATTGGGGCGCACGGCAGAGACGGCCATGACTCCCTGGCGATAGTCTGGCGGCTTGTCGATCTTGGCGTCGTGGAGCCGGCGGTTGGTGCAGAGCTCCCAGAGGCACACGCCGAGTGAGAACACGTCGGTGCGAAGGTCGACGCCCTCGCCGCGCGATTGCTCGGGGCTCATGTACCCGAACTTGCCTACCGCGCCTTTGGCCTGGACCCGTGTGAGCCCAGCGCGCGCCTTGGCGATGCCGAAGTCGACGAGCTTCACCGTGCCTTCGACGGACACGATGAGGTTGTGGGGCGAGACGTCTCGGTGCACGAGGCCGAGGCTCACGTTGTGTGCGTCGGTCAGCGAGTGTGCGTAGTTGAGCGCAGAACAGACCTGGCTCGCGACGCCGGAGATGTGCTCGATCGGCATGAACTTATCGATCGACTTGTGCTTCCGGCGGATGTCGTCGACGGTGTAGCCGGGCACGTACTCCATCGCCATGTAGTAGACGCCGTCGGTCACGCCGAAGTCGTAGATCTGCGCGATGTTGGGGTGGTTGAGCAGCGCGGCGAGCCTGGCCTCGTCGAGGAACAACTGGACGAAGGCCTCGTCTTGCGCGAGCTGCGGGAGCACACACTTCAAGACGACCGGCTTGACGAAGCCCTCGGGCCCGACCTTCTCGCCGAGATAGACCTCGCCCATGCCTCCGATGGCGAGCCTCTTCCTGAGGCGGTAGTCTCCGAGCCGATCCAAGAGCCGACACATCGTAGCAGATGCGCCGGAGGTCGCCAGGAGATGCTCAGTATTCGGAGCTCTCTTCGTCTTCGCCGGTCCCGGGGTCATACGCGAGCCGACCGTCTTGGTAGACGAGCACCACGCGAGAGAGCTCCTCGGGCTCGAACACGGTCACCGATGCGGAGCTCGACTTGGGCATCAGCTTGTCGACCCACATACACGTAAACTCGAACTCCGGTCGGCCCCACGCATAACCGAGCGCGATGTCGATGCCGGCGATGTTCCCCTTGTTGGTGAGCTCGGTGGCCGCCACGACCGCGCCCGTGAGTCGAACGAGGTGCGGCAGATCATAGGTACGCAAACCGTTGGGCGCCGCTCGCACGTCGTTCTGCGCCTTGGCCTTCAACACCGCGAAGGAACGTCTGCCCGCTTCGAGCTCCGCGTAGATCGCCGAGAGCTCGGCCTGGCGCGAACGAAAGGCCGCGTTCTTCTCCATCATCCCCAAGCGCGTGCGGGCAGGAACGCCGAAGGTCTCGAGACGCTGGATCAACTCGTACACCCGCGGGCTCCCCTGAAGGATCGCATACGCCACGAGCAGCTTCGGGAGTTGCTCCCGGCGGCTCTGCGCAGCGCCTAGCCGCTCGAGAATATCTTCGGGAGCCCACTCCCCTTGCACGCGTAGCGGGCGCTCGTCCTGTTCTTCGGGTTGCGTCGGACGCACGAAGAGACTTTGCCCGTCGAGGCGCGGTCAGGGAACGAGAATTTGCGCTGAGTCGAGTGAGGAAGCGGAGGAAGCGGACGAGGTGAAAGGCGGGACGATGCGAGCTCGCGCTATTCGAGCTTGCAGGTCGGGTTCGTGACCGTGTCGCTCGGCGCGACACACTGCTGAACTACGAAGCCCTCGATGAGCTCGAGCGCCCGGTCGAGGTTCTTGCCCGAGCCGAACTGGAAGACCTCGCCGTATTGCGCGGGGCTCTTCACGACCTGAACCAACACGTCCATGCCCGGTCCGACCATCTCGGCCGCAGGCGAACCGTCGAAGGTCGGGAGCGTGATCGCGTCAGCGGAGCCGCCCGGAGCGTACACGAGCCAGGTCTTGCCGTTTCGCGTCACCTCGACTCGCGTCACGTTGCCCGCGAGCGCGGCGCTCGGCGTGAACGTTCCGGTCCCCGAAGCGAACGTACCCGCGGGGTAGCCGAGGAACTGGGACGAGCCAAAGCTCTCGCGCTCCTGCACGCCCTCGTCCGCCCACTTCACGATCCCGGACAGCGCCAGCCCGCCGTCGCCGGCGATCTGATCGATGTCGAGCGCGATCGCGACGACCGCGATCCGGCTGCCCTCCACACCCGAGTGCGGCGGCGCGAGCGCGAGGCCCACTTCGCCGTCCGAGAGCGGAGTCGAGTTCTGACCGAAGGGCTCCTCGATGCCGCCGATCTTGCCGTCCGGCGTCTCGTCTTCGAGCACGTCGAGACCTGCCGCGAGGCCGAGCGGAATGAGACCCGCAGGGCCGAGCGAGCCGGCGATCACGAGCGCGCCGGTGGCCCACTTGCCTTGGCCGGTGCTGGGGAGATTGGGCATCGTGATGGTCGACAGCACGCCGAGCTTCTGGCTCGCGGCGAGCTTGATCTCTTCGTACTTCACGAAGTCCGCGCGGCAATGATCGTCGTAGTCGACGGTCGCAGGATCGGCACACTGAGCGACCGTCGTCTGCGCGTCCTTCGGGACCTTCGGGAACTCTTCGATCTCGAGACCGGTTGTGATCGCGTGGTTCAGCTTCTGGAACAACGGGAGCACGGCCGAGAGGATCTCGCCGACAGGGATGTCTTCGCTGCCGCCACCGCCCACCGCCGAGCTGAGCTTGCCAGCGATCGGCGTGATCGCCGAGAGCTTGAGCTGACCGGCGAGCGCCCAGGCCGCGCCGGGGCCGGCGGGGGATCGCGCGAGGTAGCAGCCGAGCTCGTTGGCGCCGGGCGCCTTGCTCTGGCAACGAAGGCCGCCGCCCGCGAGCGCGTGGTCGTCCGTGAACTTGTTGGAACCGAGCGAGAGCATCACGCCGCCGGGCAGATCGACGACCTCGTTGTCGAGGCCGAGCTCGGGCGCGTTGATGGTCGTCTCGATGAAGTCGCCGAGGATCGACTCGAAGTCGAAGTCGAGCAAGTTCGACGGGAGCGCCGGCGCCGCGATGCCGAGCTGAATGTCGGCCTTGCGGGTTGCGGAGAGATCGATCGATCCGCGGAAGCCGCCAGCCTTGGTCTTGTCGGCGATCTTCGGCAGAGAAATGAAGACGTCGTTGACGCCTGGACGAAGCACGGTGACGGCCTCGTAGCCATCGGCCACGACGGTCACTTGGTCGAGCGTGGCGACGGCGAAGGTCTTCGAACCGGTCGCGTCGGCGGTCTGCGTGTCGGTGTTGCCACCGCCGGTGACCGAGATGCGAGCCGTGGAAACAGGAGCGCCGTTGTCGCTGGAGACGACGACGACCCGCGACTCACCGGCGCCGAGCGTCGGGAAGTTCGTGATCGACACGTCGCCCGTGCACACGACGGACTCTTTGCCGGTGACCTTGGCGGTCAACGTCGCCGCACCCGCGGCTGCGCCGCCCATGGCACTTCGGCCGTCGATGGTGACGGCGCCTGCGTTGCTGGACTCCCAGGTGAACGAGATCTTCGGGAGCACCACGCCGTTCGCGTTCTTCGCGATGGCGACGAGCTCTCGCATGCCACCCTGACGGACCGAGCCGTCCTTGCTCGTGACGATGCAGCTCGCCACGTCGGCCGGAGCCGGCGCGGTCTCACACTTGCCCGAGAGGCACACGTTGCCGCCGCTGCACTCCCCGTCGCTCTGACACACCGGCGCTTCGCAGATGCGCGTGAGCGTGCACTCCTTGGGAGCCGTGCAGTCGGCGTTGCTCGCGCAAACGACCTTCACGCAGATGTCGGCCCCTTTGCTGTCGTCGTAGAGCTCTTCCGTGGTCTGGTTGCAAATGCTGCCCGCCTGACAGTTGATGCTGTAATCGCAGGCGTCGCCGTCCACGACACAACCGACACACGGGTTCGGTCCCTTTTTTTCTTCTTCTTTGCTACAGCCCGAGATGGCGAGCGGTACCAGGACCGTCGCGAAGAGCGCCGGGCTCCGCTTCAACTTCAAAGCCAATTTCATGTCGTCTCCGTACCGCCTCCGAGCCGTACTTGGCTCGATATCGTCGCGCTCGTGACCCGCCAAAAGGCGAGTGTGTTTCCGTCGGGCGTGAGCCCGCCGATCTCTCGTTCGGACGACTCCCGGGGGAGAAGCCCGCTCCACGCGGCGCCTCGATAGCAAAGCGAACAAGACGCCGTCAATCATCCGAGCGTAGGAACCCATCGCGACCGCAGCCCAGCTTGGGCTGATCAGCCGAAGAAGCGGCCTTGGAGAGCGCTGGCAGCTACAATGAACCGTGGCCGGGACCTCCAAGCCAGAGCGCGTCGACGCGCTGATCGAAGCCCTGGTGCAGCGCTTCGAACGCCCGAGGGGCCGCGGGCGCGGCGTCTACAAGCTCCTCCGGGCGTTCGACAAGCTAGGCCCGCCTGTGTCGGAGCGAGCCGAGGCGGTCGGATTTCGAGCGGGCACGCTGACCCTCGTGGTCGAGGATCCGACGTGGCTGACCGAGCTGGGCTTTCTCAAAGAGGAGATCATCGAGCGGCTCGCGAGAGCGGCCCCCAACGCGCCGCCGGTGCGAGAGATCCGAATGCGCTTAGGAAAGTTTGAACGCAAACGAAAACGCGAGCTCGTCGTGTTCGAGCCGGTGCTCTCGGCGGAAGACGAGAACCGCGTGCGCGCGTGGGGCGAGACGATCCGCGACGAAGAGCTGCGAAAGACCTTCGAGCGCGCGGCGCGCCTCGCGCTCGCGAGTCGGTGACCGGCGACGAGGTCGTAGTGGCTGTGAGGGTCCGCGGCCCATGGGTCCGCGAACTTACGCGCAGGCAAGATGCCTGCGCTCCCCGGAGTCCGCGAAGCCCAGCGCTCCCAGGGCGGAAAGCTCACTCTGGTCGAGGTTTTTTCGCCTCGGCCTCGAGGAACTTTTCGAGCCCGCCGGAGACCGAAAGAAGGTTGGGAGTCAAAAGACCGACGATGAACTTCTCGACGACGGGCGCGACTGAGCCCGCGAGAAACTTCGGGACGCCTGGGATGCCGCGGAGGTCGATGTCGAGATGACCGCGGATCTGGAGGACGGTCACCCCGCCCTGCTCCACGAACTGGTTCTTGCCGCGGCACGAGATGCTCTCCGTGAAGATCTTGGTCTCGACGCGCCACTCGCAGGTCCAGTCGTTCTGATTCCAAAGCGCGTGGTCTTTCCAGTTGAGCATCTCCGGTTTGATCACCGACTGCGCGACGCGCGGGATGTCGCCTTCGGCGTGCCAGACGTTGAGCAGGCGCGTCGTGCCGGCTCCCTTGGCCGCGTCCTCTCGCTCGAGAACCTCGATCTTCTTGATGTTCGGCAAGTGCGGAACGAGCTGTGGCAACCGGTCCCGATAGGTTGAAAAGACGAGCTCCCGAGGGAAGGAGATGCGGGCGTCCGCTTCGATTCGCATGGGCCGCAGACTCGCGCGGGTTTCCGGGCGAATCAAGGCGTTGCGCGAGCGGGGTGCTGCGCTGCGCGAATCTCCGTTTCGAGCCCAAGAAACGAGGAATTGGGTTGCGAGCCGTCGCCCCATTCGCTAAGTGCCGCCGCGATGCAGGCCCAGCAGAACGCAGGCGTAGTTAGCCAAGTGATCGGCCCCGTGGTCGACGTCGTGTTTCCAAGCGGACAGCTTCCGGAGATCTTCACGGCGCTCCGCGTTTCCAACATCGAGATCAACGACAAGCCCGAGAACCTCACCCTCGAGGTCGCGCAACACTTGGGCGACAACATGGTGCGTACGATCGCCATGGACTCGACGGACGGCTTGGTCCGCGGCCAGCCGGTGACCAACACGGGCCACCCGATCGCCGCGCCCGTAGGCAAGGAAGTGCTCGGACGGATCCTCAACGTCATCGGTGAGCCCGTGGATGAGCTCGGACCGCTGGGCGCCACCAAGTTCGAGCCGATCCACCGGCCGCCGCCGCCGTTCACGGAGCAGTCGACGGAGATCGAAGCGTTCGAGACCGGCATCAAGGTGATCGACCTGCTCGCGCCCTACTTGCGCGGTGGAAAGATCGGCCTGTTCGGAGGCGCCGGCGTCGGTAAGACGGTGTTGCTCCAGGAGCTGATCCGCAACGTCGCGGTGCAGCGAGGAGGCTTCTCGGTGTTCGCAGGCGTCGGCGAGCGGACACGTGAGGGCCGCGACCTCTACGACGAGATGGTCGAGTCGGGCGTCATCGCGGTCGAGAAGGACGAGAAGGGCCACCCGATCCGCGACAGCCGCGGCCAGATCAAGCTGAAGCCCGGCGAGTCGCAGGTGGCGCTGATCTACGGCCAGATGAACGAGCCGCCGGGTGCACGCGCCCGCGTCGCGCTCACCGGCCTCACCGTCGCGGAGCACTTCCGCGACGAGGGCCGCGAAGTGTTGATGTTCATCGACAACATCTTCCGCTTCACGCAGGCCGGCTCGGAAGTGTCGGCGCTCCTCGGACGTATCCCGTCCGCGGTCGGTTACCAACCGACGCTCGCGACCGACATGGGCGGCCTGCAGGAGCGCATCACGACGACCTCGAAGGGCGCGATCACGTCCGTGCAGGCCATCTACGTGCCCGCCGACGACCTGACGGACCCCGCTCCGGCGACCGCGTTCGCGCACCTCGACGCGACGACCGTGCTCTCGCGCCAGATCGCCGAGCTCGGCATCTATCCGGCGGTCGATCCGATCGACTCGACGAGCCGAATCCTCTCGGCCGAGGTCGTCGGGGAGGAGCACTACGACGTCGCACGATCCGTTCAGCGGACGCTCCAGCGCTATAAGGAGCTCCAGGACATCATCGCGATCCTCGGCATGGACGAGCTCTCACCCGACGATCGCTCGGTCGTGAACCGGGCGCGTCGTATCCAGAAATTCCTCTCCCAACCCTTCTTCGTCGCTCAGCAGTTCACGGGTACCGAAGGCAAGTACGTGGAGCTCAAGGACACCGTGCGTTCGTTCAAGGAGCTCGTCGAGGGGAAGTGGGACCACGTGCCCGAGAAGTACTTCATGTACGCCGGCGCCATCGACGAGGTGATCGAGCGCGCGAAGAAAGACGGAGCGATCTGACATGGCTCTCTCGCTGTCCATCGTCACACCCGAAGGGCAGGCCCGCTCGAGCACGGCCGAGGAGGTCGTCGTTCCAGCGATCAACGGAGAGATCGGTTTTCTGCCTGGCCACGTGCCGATCGTGTCGGCGCTCCGGCCCGGAACGATGTCGGTGACCCAGGACGGCAAGCGTCAGCGTTATGTGCTGAGCTCCGGCTTCGTCGAGATCGACAGCGACCACATCACCATCCTCACGGACTCCTTCGAGCCGGTGGAATCGATCGACGTAGAGCGGGCTCGGAGGGCGTACGACGACGCCAAGGCCAAGCTCAAGCAGCTCACCCAAGAAGACCCCGGGTACGCAAAGCAGGAGCGCCGCCGCAGTCGCGCCATGGCTCGGCTGGACGCCGTCGGCCAACCTCCCTCGGACTAGTTAGTCAGGCATCTTCCGCCCTGGGAGCTTCCGCCCTGGGAGCTTCCGCCCTGGGAGCTTCCGCCCT
>CAYXDO010000166.1:0-23377 GCA_964463485.1 uncultured Myxococcales bacterium
CCCCCGCAAAGTCCACCCCCTAACTTTGGGTCAGCGCCGATCCCCGGCAGTATTTTGCTTGAAGCACCGCAAGAAACACGCGAGGTCACTCCCGAAACGACCTCAGCCCAATGGGTTGGCTTCTCGGTCCGCTCGGGATCCTGAAACTGCTACGGACTCGACGAGGGGCCAGTTTGCTCGGCGGATCGTCATGCCTGGGCACGGCTGAGCTAGAGCTAGATCAGCGGGAGGAGGTACTCCCAAAGGTCCGCCAGCGCTCCGCGACGACCATTGGCAGGCCTGAGACGAGACTCGGTTGGACCTCGACTCGCTGGTCTTGCGCCGACCAAGGGGACTTGCAGACGCCGAGGACGCTCCTCACCGAAGTGCTCTCCCGGCTCCCCCTCTTTCTGAACGAGCAAGTCACGATGAACTCATGCCCGAGTATCGAGACAGTCTCCGGTTCTTCTTGGCGATTTCCATCAGCAAATTGAAGGCTAATCCGCACTCCACCCACGACGTCGCTCGCAAGGAGGTGCGGAAATGACTCTGTGATTCGAGAGTAGCGAGTACGCAAGCTCTGGAGGTCCCGCTCATACCGCGCGCGGCTCTCTTCGATTTGCAGGCCGGAGTCTGCGAGCGCCCGCTTCCAAACGACTGCGCTCGATTCGCCCTCTTCTGAACGGTTCAAGCTCGCAAGCACTCGAACGAGACCTTCGAACCCAATCTGCTCGTGCAGGACACTCACCCATCGTTGAGCCAGCATTCGGGCATCGAACTCCCGGAGCTCGCGGTTGGCGTACTCGGCATCGAGCGTGAGCTCGAGCTCTGACAATCCGCGAGCGCCCAGAAGCGCCGAGGCGATGGCTGTCGCTGCATCCTCCGACGGATCGACCGCGAGGGTCTCCATGTGTTCGGCAATCCCGACCCGGAACGCAGTTTGGAAACGGCGAGCCCCTGTCGAAGGCACGCGGTTCTCGAGACATTGGAGCGTCGCTCCGAAGACGTAGGAACCGCGCGCCGAAGCCAGGTCCTGCTTCGTGCTCAGGTAGATCTTTCCGTCGCGATGGGAGGCCAGATCCGCGTCGGCGCTCGTCATGACCAGGATGTGGGGTCGAGGGAAGTCGCAGCCACCGAGCGAACGCTCGACCAAGGCGTCGAGCCGCTCCAAGTCTTTCGCGAGTCCCTTGCTCAAGTCGTTCGAGCTCCAGAGGGAAACGACCCGATGGTGCGGGGTCTCGATTTGTCCGCAACCCGAGACGCATGACGCGGTGACGGCGGCGGCGGCCAAGGCTGTCCGGATGGTCGAGCGGGTGCAAGCTGCATTCATGCGGTAGGAGGCGGCATGGTCCGGGCCACAAGCCAAACCGGCCCTCTCTACTCTGGATTTGCTCGACGGAAGCGTCCGAGCTCGTTCAAGGCGGTCTGACTTCGTTCAAGGGCCGGACGAATAGCCGGCCGGGATCGGCGGGAGGCCTGCCCCGAATTCGGGGTATCATGCCTGGAAGTGCCCAACTCGACGCGATTCCGGAGGCTATCTGGACCGCGACTCCTGCTCTACTTCGCCTCGCTTCTCGGGCCGGCCTGCGGGGATCAGCCGGTCCAGCTCGGGGGCGGCGAGGACCTCTGGGTGGTCGCGTCGATCGAGCTCGACGCGTCCGGAGCTCGTGTTTCCTCGACGAGCCTTCGCTTTGCGAGTGAGAGCTTCGAGGTGGAGAGCGACCGAGGGAACCGACTCTTCGCCCTCGGCTGGTCGAAGCCCGCGCTCCTTGAAGCCTTCATCGAGCTTCCCGAGCCGCTGCCCGATGATCTCCTCGAGATCGCCTCGGGTTGTGTTCCGCGCCTGCCCACGCCCGATTGGACAGGCGAGTTGATCGAAAGGAGCTTCTTCGAGCGAGACTCATCGGCTGCTCCCGAAACCACCATTCAGTGGCTCTCGGGAGTTTGTCCACGGCGGGAGAGTCCACCGAATGTCACCTCACCCATCTCTCTCGCGGGGAGCTGCGCCGGGGGCGCCTGCGCGTTCGAGCTTGGCCGAGACGCGTGTGAGCTCGAGCTGGCCGTGAGTGAATGCGTGCAGTTCTTTCCTTTCGAGGGCCCGCTGAAAGCACACGTTGGTCCGGACGGGCTGGTCTGTTTGGAGACAGCCCGTTGTGCTCCCGGTGCAACTCTCGATTGTCACACTCAGGACGGCCGAGAGTGTGTGATTGCGCTCGAGGAGGCTCGCTCGTCGATTCCGGTGCAGACCGATCGGCTCGAAGTGTTCGAGGCTCCTCCCCGCGTCCCCGAGTCACTGCCGGGCCGAGAAGTCTCGACCGCCGAGCTTGCGACGGGATACCTCGCGGACATCCTGCCCCTCGGCGAGGAGCTCGTGGTCGCAACTCACGACGGGGACTTTGCGGTCTCGCGGACTTGTCGCCGCACCGACCCGTCGAGAATCTACTTCGTCGATCGCTCAAGCCTCGAGATCACCGGGAGCTCGACGGCCCCGCCGTGTCTGACGGCTCTGTTGGAGGATCGAGCCGAGGGCGAGAGTGGATTTCTGGGGCTCTTCGGATCGGGCCTGTCGATATCGATCGGTCGATTCGATCGTCGCGGAGGGATCGTGAAGTCGACGCGCCTGTTGTCAGGCGTAGATCTCGAGGGGCGCTCTCCTTTGCCGGTCGGAGTAGCCTGGAACCCGAGCGCGAACGACAAGATCGCGGCGTACCTGGGTTCCGGCTCGGGAAACGAGCTCATCGTCGAGCTCGACGTCAATCTGGAGATCGGCGAAGTCATCCGGATCCCCGTCGCGACGGCGCGTGCTTTCACCGTGACCCCGCAGGGTGAGTTCCTCCGCGCCGAGGACGGCGGCAACAAGCTCGTTTGGTCGCGTGGGGCCCGCGACGTCGCCGAAATTCGGCTGCACTCGAGTGGAAGCGTCCGGATCATGCCGCCGCTGGTCCTGGGCGACGGCCGGGTCGTCTCGTCCTTCGGCGGAACTCTCCCGGCGGTGCAACTCATTCCCTCTTCTCACGAGGGTGTGTTGAGCGAAGCCATTTTTTTCGAGGCGCAGGCCGATGCGACGACGCTCGTGACTCTCGGCGCGGAACCGAACGGCGCGAAGTCGGTTTTGGTGGGCCTGCGCGAACACGCCTCGACCGCAGGCCGCGCGATCCTGGCGATTCTCGAGCTCGAAGCCACTGCGCAGCCTTGGCTGCCTTCCACCCTGTCTTTTCGCACGGGCTCGATCGTGGTGGGCAGCGGCGTGCTCGCCAAACCCAGGGTCGATCGGGACGGCTGGGTTTGGTTCATGCTTCCGTGGTCGGCGGAGGTCCTTCGGGTCCGCGCGACCGGAAGCTGAACCCAGCAACCGAGCGAATCGCACGTCGTGTCCTGGCAACTCTCGACAACAGGAGCATCGCGAAGATCGCAAGGAGCCAGCCGCTCTCGGGCCTGGGGCTCGCTGTACACCGGCACCCGGCAGCGGACGTGACCTGCGGTTCGACCGCGGGCTGAAGCACCACAGACGTCACGAGGCCCGCCTCGTCGATGGCTCGCACCTCCACCAACCCCTCGCGCCCTAGCTCCTCGATCGCTACGAAACCCACTTTGCCCTCACGCACGCCCGCGCTCGTCACGACTTCGATCTGCACGTTCTCGCCGCTCACGACGTCGAACGCGTCGATGGTCGCGCCCTGGTCAGCCTCGCGCACCGACAGCACCGGAGGCTCCGTATCGATTCGTATCGTGAGCTTCACCGGCGTGGCGTCGAGCGTGCGGTACCGACCGACCTCGCGCGAGCGGACCTCGAGCTCGTGCACCCCTTGAATGAGAAGCTCCGGACGATTCAAACCGATCACACTCCCGCGCGAGAAAAAGCTCCAGGCGCCGCCGTCGAGTCGGACCTGATGCTCGAGGGGCCGACCGGTCTCGGACTCGCTCGGCACGCCGAGCTCGACCGTGGGAATGATCGGTCCGCCTTTACGGGCAATCGACATCTCTGCGCTCGGAGGAACGACGAGCCGCTCGAGCTTGGCGTGCGTCTCGACTGCATACGAGAGCGCCGGCGCGAGCGAGGCGTCGAAGCCGAGGTCGGCGTACGCGGCCACGAACCGATGTCGACCGCCGACGTCGACGCCCCGAATGCCGAGCACCTCCATCGTGAAGCCCCCCAGCTCGGAACCGGATGGCAGTCCGAACGGCGCCGCCAACGATCCCGACAACTGCGACAACGCAGTGCCGATCAACATCGGGAACGAGTCCTCGAGCTCCTCGGGCGTCTCCGCCAAGATCTCGCTGCGCGTCACCTGCGGATCGACGAGCGTGACCTCGCCGAGCACGATCTCGAGCTCGTTGGCTGGATTCGTCTCGAGCCCTAGCGGGATCTGCAGATCAGACTCCACCGTCATCAGATGGACCCAGCGCTCTTCGACCATCGCCGAAAAATCCATGTGCATTCGCGGGATCTCGAGCGTGAGCAAGGGCTCCACGATCTCTCCGTTCTCGAGGTGGCCCGCGCCGATGCGCAGCCGCGGCTCGCCTCCAGGAGCCATTCGTATCGCCGCCGGCCAGATCGATCGCGGATCGAGATCCTGATGCGTGAGCAACCTGAGGGACGGAATCACCACCGCCATCGATCCGGTGTTCAACAGGTCGATGTCGTAGGAGCTGATGGTCTGGCAGAACAGCCCGCTCGAGTAGGCGCTCCACATGGCTTGGTCGAGCACCACGTCGGACATCGCGGCGGCGACCATGAACGGCGTCTCTCTCGCTCCGTCGAAATCGAGATCGACCTTGTCTTCCACTGGGAACGTGGCGGGCGGTGAGAAGCCGGGCCTCGTTCGGGGACTAGGCAGATCGAGCGCACAGCCGAGGTCTCGCTCGCCGGCCTCCATGCCCGAGCGAATGCCGAGGGTGACGCCTTGAGCGTCGGCGCTCTGTTGGCCTCCCACCAAGAAGCTGATGTCCATGCTCCCGAGCGTCGGGGGCGCGAGGCCGCCGAGCAGCGTCGCGAAGTCGAGCCTCCCTTCGGTGCCGAGCTTCTGGGGCACGACCAGCCCGGAGCCGTTCTCACAGTAGCCTTTGCTGTTGCACGTGGACGCTCTGGGGCAGGGCAGATCGTCGGCGCGACCGCACCGCCACCCGAGCGCCTTTCTGATCTCCGTGTCCAAGATGTCGCCGAGCTGTCGCGCGAAGATCCCGACGATCAAGGGTTGCAGCTGGGGAATGTCGGCGACGCGGCAGAAGATCTCGAGGCCGTCGGCTTGGACCGGATCGCGCTGAATCGTGAGGTCTTCGTTCTCGATGCTGGGCGTAGCCACGTCGGTGATCGCCACCTCGAGCTGGCCGCCGTCGGGACCCGCGTAGGGTCGAAGCTCCGCGGTCACCTCGAAGTCCTGCAGCCGCGAAGAGCCGCGCGAGCTGTCGACCTCGAGCAGGCAGTCCGCGTTGAGCGGGTCGTACCTGAACGGGATCTGCGTCGTGTAGATCTGAACCGTCACACGAGCCCGGACCTGATTGGGCGCCAAGGGTGAGAGCTGCAGGCCTTCCAGCCGCAGCCACGCCGCGCACTCGCGCACCGACGGGATCGGATCGGTCGGCTGATCTCGACACACGATCGCGCCGCTCGACTCGGTGCGATCGATCGGGAAGCCCAGCACCGGCTCGGACGAGCCCGTCGGCCCCACGCACTCGAGTTCCACCGGATCACAGCTCGTGGGCGCTGGAGCGCCCTGTACGTCGCGAAACCGGTCCGGGCAGTCGACCTCCTCGCTCGGACCGCACTTCATGCGCGCGTAGGCTCGCACCAAGTCAGGAAACTCCGAGCCGATGAACCCAGCGCCGCTGTTCGTGAGGCGAGCCTGAATACCGAGGTTGATCTGCGCAGCCGGATCGAACCCGCCCGGGATCGGGCCGAGGGGAGCGCCCCCGCACCCGGAGCAGGTCACCCCTCCTGAGCAGGCCATCGCGCCCAGAATCGCGGAGCTGAGGAGGACCTGCACGGCTCGCATCGACCGGATGTTTCCCGGATGCCGCCCACAGCGTCAAGGACCGCCAGCCGATTCGCCTATCCCGAGGCGTCCGCGGACCCCGTCAACCCCGCCGCAGCTCCACCAGGTCGGCGTTCATGCTCCCTGACCGAAACGACTCGAGGTCCAGCGTCACGCGCTTGAAGCCCGCCGCTTTGGCCCGCTCCGTGATCGACCGGCGATTCGCCACGACCCGATCGAAGTCCGCGTCCCCTACCTCGATCCGCACGAGGTCGTCGTTGCCGGAAACCAGCCGCGCTCGAACGTCGAAACAACCGAGGTCGCGCAGCGCGTCTTCGACGCGCTCGATGCGACCGAGGCGCTCCGGCGTCACCCGGGTGCCGTACGGAACCCGGCTCGCGAGGCACGCCAACTGCGGCTTCTTCCACGTCGAGAGCCCGAGCTTCTTCGACAGGTGCCGGACTTCGTCCTTCGTAAAGCCCGCCTCCGCCAGAGGATGGACCACGCCGCGCTCCCGACCCGCCAACAGCCCAGGCCGATGATCGCCGAGGTCGTCCGCGTTCACGCCGTCCACCACGATCGCCGATCCGGCCGCGACTCGCGCCTTCGTCACGTCGAAGAGCTCACTCTTGCAGTAGTAACAACGGTCGGGCGCATTCGCCACGTACCCTTCCGTCGCGAGCTCCTTCGTCGCTACGACCTCGAGCGGAACGCCGATCTCCGCGGCGATCCGAAACGCTTCGTCGAGCTCACGCGCGGGCAAGCTGGGCGATCGCGCGATCAACGCACGCGCTCGATCACCGAGCACGTCTTTGGCTACTTTGAGCACCAACGAAGAGTCCACGCCGCCGCTGAACGCCACCAGGACCTCGCGGAGCTCGGCCATTTGGGCGTAAAGCGCCCGCTCCTTGTTGGCCAAGGTCCCTTCGTCGATCATCAATGGCTCCTTCTCACGGCTCGCAGGCGATCGACCAGCGGTCCCAACCACTCGTCGGGCGCGGCCTCGATCGGATCTTCGGGGCCGTGCTGGTCACTTCCCCCTGTCAGGAGCAGCCCGTAACGACTCGCGAACCAGCGCAGCATGTTTCGCTCCCCAGGGCTCTGCGACGGGTGATTCACTTCGATCGCGTCGAATCCTTCGGACTCGGCCTTGCGAATCAGGGCCTCCGAACGGATCGGGTCTCGCGCCAAGGTCACCGGGTGTGCAAGCGACGCCAACCCACCTGCGCGGTGGAGCACCTCGACGGCGCCTCGCGGATCGATCATCGGGCGAGGCACGTACGCACGTCGGCCCTCCCCTAGCCATCGATCGAACGCCTCCTCGAAGCTCTTGACGAAGCCCGCCTCGATCAACGCCCGCGCTAGGTGCGGGCGGCCTACGGTGCCTTGCGCTTTTTTTCTGACCTCGTCCAAATCGATCGACATCCCGAGCGCGCGAAGGCGAGTCACGATCTGCTCGTTGCGATCGTCGCGTCGATCGACCAACCGCGTGAGCGCCTCGCGGAGCCCCAGGTCGTCGAGCTCGAACCCATACCCAAGCACGTGAACCGATCTTCGCTCGTCGTCCGTCGCGGAGATCTCGATCCCGGTCCACACGTCGACACCGAGCTCGCGACCCGTCGCCATGGCCTCTTCGACGCCGCCAATCGTGTCGTGATCGGTGAGCGCGAGCGTCGACACGCCGCGCTTGGCGGCGCGCTCGACCACGACCCGCGGCGCCTCCGTGCCGTCGGAGACGAGGCTGTGCAGATGAAGGTCGAGCATCTAACGCGGGCGTACGCGGAGCAGCGGCTTCGGATCGGGCATGAGCAAACGAACGACCCCCGAGACGTGACGGCGCGAAGGATCGAGCGGACCCTTGTTGGCGTAGGCGACGAGCTCCCGACTGAGCTCCTCGAGGGTCGGGCGCGTCTTGCGGTCTGCGGTGAGCCGGGTGGCCAGCGCCTCGAAGATGGGATTCGCCTCCACCTCGCCGAACACACGCGCCAGCACACCGAGCGCGAACACGTCGTCAGCCGGCGTCGGATCGATCCCGTACCGTCGCTCTTCCGAGAGGTACGCACGTCGCGACCGATCGCCGTAACCGTCCGGCTTCGGTCCCGGTCGTACGAGGTAGACCGAGCCGCTCTCGCCGAGGTGAATCATCTCTGGCTCGATGGCGCCGTGGTGCCCGCGCGGATCTCGGCTCGCGGCCTCGGCCGCTTGGGCGAGAACGACGAGCGCGAGCTCGACGGGCAGCGTGAGCCGACCCTTTCGAGCCTGATCGAACACGGTCGACAACCGCATCCCAGGCTCGAGCCGCTCGATCAGATACGGGTGCTCTTGGACGTGGCCGAGCGCGATGATCTCCGGGATCTGGCCCCCCGGATTGCGATCGGTCGTCGACCAGATCCTCCAAAAGTCCTCGGTCGCGAGGGTCGGCGTGAGGAGCTCTGCGCGGCCGGATTCCGAGGCGAGCTCGAAGCGCCGATGGTCGGTCTCCCCGGCGAGGCAGATCTCCTTGCCGACGTGCCACCCGTCGATGGTCGCCCCCGCAAAAACGTCGTCGTCGGCGATGCGGACGCGAAGGGTCGTCCCCGAGATCTTGAAGGGCTCGTCCGCGTCGAGCACAACGGGCGCATGAATCGGGTCGCCTCTGCGCTCGATGGGAGAGTCGACGCCAGCGAGCACCAGCCGGCCTCGCCGAACCAAGAGCCGCGCGTGTCGATGCGCAACGTCTTCGTCGTCGATCTCGACGTCGACATCTCCGCGGCCGAGCCAAAAATCGCGGCCCACGATCAAGTGGTCTTCGGTTCGGAAGCCCTTCTCGGCGCGAAGCCGTACGCGAGTCACGAAATTATCCTAACGATCGCGCGCCCGCCGCGCCACAGGCCAGCGCGCCACGCCTACGCCACTCGGCTCACGGTTCGGGTCGGCCACGGCGCGATGCGAAGGGACTCTCGAACTGCTCTCGCGTCTGCCGGGTTGTCGACCCAAACGTGCGTAGCTCCCGCGTTTTGCGCCACGACCGCGTCGAGCCACTCGGAACCCGACGACGGCGGAAGGCGCAGCCAACGAGAGGGATCGCAGTTCGCGGGAACTTCGGCCGCGTAGAGCCCGTCGAAGGAGGACAAGTCGGCGGCGGATCGCGACTCGAACCAATGCTCCGGAAGCGCAAGGACGCGCTCGAACCCTCGGCGGAGGATCTCCGCTCGAAGGTCCACCGCGCTTCGTACGGCCTGGCCGTCGGCTTTGACAAAAACCGGTCCGGCCAGGATCCCACCGGCCGCCTCTTTGACCGCGAGCCATCCCATCGGTGAGCCCTTGTGCTCCAGCGTCACGACGTCTCCGCTCTCGAGCCCCTCGACGTCGCCAACATCCAGCACGACCGGCACTCGCCAAGGAGTGCCTCCGAGCAGCCGCCCCTGAGACTCGACCGTCGCGATCTCGGCGGAACGAAGAAAGCCCGACAGCGGCGACAACAAACCGGCCCCGAGCAGCCGCAAGATGACGGCGTCCGTGTCGCTGATTCGGACCGCACGCCCAGATGCGAGCGCGACGAGCGCCTCGGCTTCCTCGGCGGACACGATCCGTTGCACCAAGCGCCCGCCGACGGGCTCCACGGGGCGCGCGACCGACGCGGACTTCATCGCGCGCTGTTCGATGTCGGGCAGGTGCTCCCGATCGACGAGCGGCCTGGCCTCTTCGAACTGCCCGTCGCGTTTCGAAAATCGAAACGCCGCGACGTCCGCGAGCTCGCCTCCGCGAATCGACAACACCAGATGAATCGCGTTCGGCACCACCTCGGTCCCGTCGAGCACCGCGGCCGCGCGATCTTCGGGCGAGAAGTACGCGCCCGCATCCGGGTGCGAGTGGTAGATGACGCGCTCCTCGAGGCCTCGCTGTCCGATGTCTTCGAGGAACCGGAGCCTCTCGCCATCATCCATGCGGAAAGAGATCGACTGCGACTCCACGTTCGGAATCGCGCGCGCCTCGGTGAGCTCCGAGCTACCCTTCGGGCCCGCGATCAATCCGCACGCTTCACGCGGATATTCAGCCCGCGCGTGCGAGACGATCTCTTCGAAGAGCTGGGCGGAGAGGGTGCGATCGAAGAGGCGCACTCCCGAATCCTAGCCCAACTCGTTCCGAGCGGGGGTCGAGCGCGTGCGTATCCAAACGAAACTGGGGAGCCGTCCATCGACCGATGAGCCATCGCTTCGCTCTGTAGGCGGAGCGCGTTTGCCCCGCGCTCGATCGATCGGCGAGACCGTACATCGTCCGATGAGTCCGGAGCGGAATTGCCACCATTTCATCTTCCTGATAGCGGCCGACTCGGCATGACCACCCCAAAGACCGTTTCGCGCCTTGCGGAGCGTATCTGTCCGTCGAACGGGCCTCATTCGGTCGACGCAGACGCCAGAAGCGGGCCCTTCCGGAACCGACTCCGCACGTGTGTGCTGGTGCTGTCGGCCCTCGTCGTCCTCGCGAGCGAAGTGCCGAACGCCTACGCGCTGCAAGGCGGTGAGGATCCTGCGCTCCTCCCTGTCTTGATGGACAAGCGCTTCGGGAAGAAGTCCGTCCACCAGCTCAGCCTCGCGTTCTCCACGGCCATGGCCACCAAGTTCGTCGAAGACAACGGTGTCATGCTGACCTACGGCTACAACTTCTCCGACCTGTTCGGCCTCGAGCTCGGCGGCGGCTTCTTCTTCGGTCAGGAGTCCAACATCATGGACGAGGTTCGCGCCCAATTCGCCGGCGTCGAGCCTCCGCTCTCCGACCTCCACCAAATCCAGTGGATGGGCATCATCGACTTGGTCCTCGTCCCGCTCTACGGCAAGATGTCGTTCGCCTCGGAGCTCGACCCCTCCTACGACCTGTTCATTCTCGCGGGCGGTGGCTTCGCCGGGCTGCGCAAGCAGAGCGGCTACCTCGACAAGGCCAGCGGCAACGACACGCGTGAATATTCGACCGCGAGCAAACCGATCTTCAACTTTGGCCTCGGTCTGCGCTTCTACTTCAGCAAGCTCGTCGCGCTGCGCCTCGAATTCCGAGACTACTTCTACCCGGACCCGCTCCCGAACCCGAACGACGATCCCAAGAAAGAAACGGACCCCCTCACCTGGGGGCTGCACTTCCAGGGCGGCCTGCAGTTCTCGTTTGGAGGGTCGTGAGATGGAGACCAAAGAACTGCTCTTCCTGAGCCTCGCGCTCGTCGCTACGCCGGCCTTTGCTGCCGACGACGACGAGCCTGCCGAGCCCACCGAAGCCAAGCCCGACGTCTCCCCGCTCGAGCCGATCGAAGCCAACAAGGCCTCTGAATCGAATTGGCGCGCGGGCTACCCAGAGTGGATGGGCAAGTCCACATTCCCGCGAATCGCCGACGACGAGGAGACGATCTACGCGGTCCAGCGCAAGGCGTACCTGGTCGCCAAGAAGTTCGAGGTCACGCCCTTGGCCTCGGCGAGCTTCACCGATCGCTTCGTTCAGACCTTCGCTCCTGGCGCGAGCCTCACGTACCACCTCGCCGAGAACTTCGGCCTCGAGCTCGCCGGCTCGTACATGTTCCCGTTCGAGTCCGGGCTCACCACGGAGATCTTGAAGGAGGGCAAGCTCACCCCCGAGATCGCCAAGCTCACGCAGATGCTGTGGGGCGTCGGCCTAGGCGCTCAATGGAGCCCCATCTACGGCAAGCTCGAAGTCTTCGGCGCCAGCCTCGGCAACTTCGCGTTCTTCGTCGGCGTCGCCGCCGGCGTCGGCCAGTCTCGTGTGCAATGCACCTCGGGCCTGGAGCTCGATCCGGAACAATTCGGCGAAGACGCGCGGTGCCCCGAGGTCGTCGTCGAGGGCGAAGAGGACGCGTTCAAAGTCGTCTACGAGCCGAGCCGCCTGATCGGCGTCGCCGCGCTCTCCGGCGGTGTCCGCTTCTACTTCTCCAACAGCCTCGGCCTGAAGCTCCAGGTCAAAGATTGGCTCTTCCCCGCCCGTGTCTACCGGCCAGGCACCAACGAGCCCACGCAGCGTTACACCGACGCCATTCGCAACAACGTCCTGGTCGAGCTCGGTGTGAGCTTCCTCTTCGGTGGAGAGAAAGACTGATGAAGGCGCCAATCAAAGCACTCAAGGCCGGAGCCCTCGCGACCGTCGCGTCGGCCGCCATCGTCACCACGACCGCAGAGCCGGTTCATGCACAAAACATCGATGACGCGATCAAGGCGTACAACGAAGACCGGCACATCGACGCAGCCGTGTTCTTCTACGACGTGATCCAAAACGGGAACAATCCCGAGGCCCGCGTCAAAGCCGAGTTCTACATCGGCCAGTCGCTGTACAAGGCCGGCTACTTGTTCCCTGCGATGCGCTTCTACGCCGACGTATTCAACTCGGGCGACGCGCACCCCTACTTCCTCAAGGCCACCGAAGGCTTGCTCAAGGTCGCCGAGGACATCGGCGACGACACGCTCATCCCCGAGGTGATCAACAAAGGCTACACGGGCGAGTTCGCCAAGCTCAACCAGAAGCTCGACCAGATCAATTATCTGATCGGAACGATCACCCAGCGCCGCGGCAACTACGACGAGGCTCGCGACTTCTTGAGCGCGGTCTCCAAGAAGTCTGGCGACCTCTACGTAAAGGCGCGGTACCTCCTCGCGGTCCTCGCGGTGAAGACGGCCGCGGAGAAGCAGGCCGACTCCTACGAAGAGGCCATCAAATACTTCAGCGAGATCGAATCGATGTTGGCCACCGCCACCGACGACACCTCCAAGAAGCTGTACCGTCTCGCCGTGCTCGGAAAGGCTCGCGCGTACTACTCGCAGGGCGATTGGAAGGAGAGCGTCGACTACTACGAGAAGGTCCCGCGCTTCTCTGACGACTGGTACGACGCGATGTACGAGTCGGGCTGGGCGTACTTCCAAAACGGCGAGTTCGGCAAGGCCCTCGGGATGGTGCACGGAATCCAGTCGCCGTACTTCGACGAGCGCTACCGCGCGGAGTCGTGGGTGCTCAAAGCAACGACGTACTTCCAGATGTGCCACTTCGATCGCGGTCGCAAGGCGCTCGACTCGTTCTTCGCGATCTACGAGCCGATGTCCGAACAGATCAAAAAGAACTGGCTCGAGGGTGAGCAGACCGACGAAGAGATCTTGGACGTGATCATGAAGGGCGACCCGCGCATGCACGGCGAGATTCGCAACCAGATCCTCCAGAACCGACGCTTCAAGAAGTTCTACGACACGGTCACGGAAGCTTCCCGCGAGATGAAAAAGGCCGAGAAGGAGATCCCGGAAGGGGCGCTCAAGGCCGCAGTCCAATCCATGCTCGGCGAGGAGCGTGAGTCGCGCGTCGCCCTCGCGGGCAAGCTCGCACGTGAGCAGCTCAAGCGTGAGTCGGCGTTCCTCGACGACTTCATCAACCAGTCCCGCATCATCAAGTTCGAGATCGCCGACGGCGAGCGGCGGGCGCTCGAGCTTGGCTTCGACATCACCAAAGGCCCGCGCGCCAAGGGCCCGCGCCCGTTCGTCCCGAGCAGCCGCTACCAGTACTGGGCCTTCCTCGGGGAGTATTGGATCGACGAGCTCGGCTACTACCAGCACTCGATCAAGGACGAGTGCGGCGTCGCTACCGCTGAGAAGCAGTAACTACGCGCAATTCCCGGGCGTGTCCGCGGCCCGCTCGCACACAATCTCGCAAAACAAACCAGCGCGACTGTCCGATTCCCGCCCTCCGAACCGCCGATCGCCCGATTCGTAGGAGGGTTGATCTCGGTAAGCCTCCTCCGTCACCGTACCGGTTCCGACTGCGTTGCGTCTCGGGCACAACGAATCGACCCCCTTTCGGTCCTTGCGAGGAATCATGTTGAGACCAGCCCTCTTCACGAAGCTCTTCCCCCGGCGACTCGGCCTGGCGATCTGGATGGCCGCGGCCTCCTTCGTCGCCGTCGAAGCGGCAGCTCCGGCGCCGGCCTCCGCGGCCGCGTCGAAGAAGAAAAAGAAGAAGGACAAGGACAAGGACAAGAAAGAAGACAAGAAGAAGGCAGCGACCGCGGCCAAAGAAGAAGAGAAGAAGCCGGAAGAGAAGACCGAAGACGCGGCGCTCAAACGCGTCGGCGCGGCGAGCTTCAAGGTCGAGACGACGCTCGACAAAAAGCTCCTCGATCGCAGCCAAAAGGCCGACAAGAAGCGCGACGAGGCCATCGAAGACCTCAAGAAGATCATCCCCACCGCGCCCCCCGATCGAAAGGCCGAAATGATCTTCCGCCTCGCGGAGCTCTACTGGGAGAAGTCGAAGTTCAACCGCGACCTCGCGATGCAGGAGTTCGAAAAGCAGTACCAGTCATGGGTCGACGCCGGGCGTCCGGGCAAGGAGCCCACCGACAAGACGTTCGTGCGCGAGTCCGAGCTCATCAAAGAGAACGCGCTCAAGCTCTACGAGAAGGTGCTGAACGAGTACCCGACCTACGAGCGCAACGACGAGGTGCTCTTCTACCTCGGCTACAACGAGTACGAAGCCGGCAACAAGACCAAGGCCGTCTCGCACTACTGGACGCTCATCAAGCAGTTCCCGAAGAGCAACCTGATCTACGACGCGTACCTTCAGCTCGGGGAGCACTTCTTCAACAGCAACGACGTGCTCAAGGCGCGGCAGGCCCTGGAGCGCGCGGTCGGCGACAAGTCTCCGCCGCGTATCTTCAACTACGCGCTCTATAAGCTCGCGTGGTGCGACTACAACGTCCAGGAGTACGCCGAAGGCATCAAGAAGCTGAAGGACGTCATCGATCGCTCCGAGAAGGCCAAGGCCGCCAAGGCCGAGGGCGGCGGCGACCCGAGGCTCGGCAGCGAAGCGCTCGGCGATCTCGCTCGCTTCTTCTCTTACGTGGACGAGATCGACACCGCCTTCGACTACTTCAAGAAGAAGGGCGGCGAAGAGATCGCGATTCGTTACACCACGCGCCTCGGCGAGCTCTTCCACGAGCAAGGCAAGTGGGACAACGAGATCTCGACCTACCGGCTGCTCAACGACAAGTTCGCGATGAACCCGAAGGCCCCCGAGCTCCAGTCGCGCATCGTCACCGCTTACAGCAAGCTCAACCGCCAAGACTTGGTGCGCAAGGAAGTGGAGCGCCTCGTCGACCTCTACCGGCCCAACACGCCGTGGTACAAGACGCAGGAAAAAGCGGGCAAAAAAGAGGTCCTCGAGCTCGCCTACGACCTCACCGAGTCGAACCTGCGTGACCTCGTCACCGACTACCACCAGGACGCGCAGAAGCGGCAGGACATCCCGACCTACCAACTCGCACGTGACATCTACAAGAAGTACCTCGAAGCCTTCCCCTCGACCGAGTCGGCCTACCAGATGCGCTACTTCTACGCCGAGGTGCTCTGGGCGCTGAAGGAGTGGAAGAACGCCGCCGAGCAATACGACAAAGTCGTCACCATCAACGAGAAGGGCAAGTTCGCGCGAGACGGCGCGTACAACGCCGTGCTCGCGTGGGAGAAGATCAACGTCGAAGGCGAGAAGGGGCAGCTCGGCACCTCCGCCAAGATTCAAGAGGACAAGAAGAAGGGCGAGATCAAGAAAGAGAAGGTCGTCATCAAGGACCTCGAGAAAGATCGAGTCTACAAGGAGGAGCCCATCCCCGAGACCGAGCTTCGACTCTCCGCCGCGTGTGACACGTACTTCCGCTTGGCCGATCCGAAGGAGCAGTTCCTGCCGGACGTGAAGTTCAAGGCCGCGTGGATCTATTACAAACACAATCACTTCGTCGAAGGCGCGGTTCGTTACAACGAGATCATCGAGCGATGGCCGGGCAGCGACTTGTCGCGCAAGGCCGCGAACTTGATCCTCGACTCTCTGAACGTGCAGAAGAAGTGGCCCGAGCTCGAGCAGTACGCGCGCGGCTTCCGGAAGAGCGAAAAGCTGATCACGGGCGACGCGAAGTTCAAGGACGAGGTCCAGCAGATCGTCGAAGGCGCGAGCTACAAGACGATCTTGGGTGAGGACGAGGCCGCTCGTAAGCTCACCGGCGACGCCCAACAGGCCGCCCTCGCCAAGGTGGCCACGCGCTTCCGGGGGTTCCGCGACGAGTTCGAGAAGTCGCAGTACGCCGACAAGGCCCTGTATAGCTCGATGTTGATTTACTCGAAGGCCGACGAGCTCGATCACTCGATCGAGGCCGCGGAGCTCTTGCTCAGCGACTACAAGGAGTCTGACCTCCGCGAGAAGACGCACTTCGCGCTCGCGAAGTATTACGAAGGCGTCGCGGACTTCGAGAAGAGCGCGCGGCTCTACTCTTCGTTCTACGAGGAGTTCAAAAAATCGGAGAACGCCGCCGACGCGCTGTACAACGCGGGCCTGTTCTACCAGGGCAACGCCAACAGCACCGAAGCCATCAACCACTACACGAAGTACATCAAAGACTTCGAGGCCAAGCCCGACGCGAAGCTCCTCGCGTGGCGGATCTGCGAGATCCTCGACGACGACAAGAGCTACAAGAAGGCTGGGGAGTGTTGGAAGGCGTTCTACGACGAGAAGCGGTACCAAGACGACAAGGGACGCATCTTCGAAGCCCGCTATCGCTACGCGCTCACGCTCGAGGCGCAGAAGAAGAACAAAGACGCGCTCGACACGTACAAGTGGATCGTCGCGAACTTCCCGAAGCTCGCGAAGAAAGACCAGGAGACTCCGGGCGCGCAGAAGGCCGGCGCGCACGCTTCGTTCTGGCTCCTCGACGCCGACTTCCAGAAGTACCTCGGCCTCAAGATCGCGCTGAACAAGAAGTCCCTCGAAGAGAAAGGCAAGACCGCCAACGAGCTCGCCTGCATCAACTCCGAGGCCGCCAAGTGCGCCAAGCAGGGACGCTTCGTCGACGTCATCAGCTACAAAAACGGCGACTACGCGATCGCCGCGCTGCTCCGGATCGGCCTGGTGTTCCGCGACTTCGCCAAGAAGCTGCGTGAAGCGCCGATGCCGCGCGGGCTGACCGAAGACCAGATCGACATCTACCGCGGCGAGCTCGACGCGCTCGCCTTGGAGCCCGAGGAGAAGGCGATCCAAGCCTTCGAGCTCGCGCTCCAGAAGGCTTACGAGCTGAACATCTACAACGAATTCTTGGTCGAGTCGCAGAACAACCTGAAGGAGCTCAACCCGACCAAGTTCCCCGATCAGCAGAAGCCGGGTCCGCGCGGAGCCGCTGGCTTCATCGTCGCGGGAGTCTTGAAGGCGCCGGCCAAGCTGGCCGCGCCGGCCGCGGCTCCGGAGACCCCGGCCGACAAGGCGTTGCCTGCGAAGGGCACGACCAAGCCCGCAGATGAAGGCGAAGGCGACGACGCAGAAGAAGAAGGCGATGACGACACGGTCGCGTCGGCGAACCGGTGAGGTGTGAGATGAACGTGTTCTCGATGCAATCGCTCGTGCGTGCCGCCTTTCCGCTCGCGCTCTCTCTCGCGGCCGCTTGCGCCTCCACCCCGCCTCCCGTCGAAAAACCCAAGCCTGTGATCGAGGCGCCCAAGGTCGAGGAGCGTCCCACCGACTCGTTCGGAGCTGGTAACGAAGCCTTCGCCGCGCGTCAGTTCGACAAGGCGCTCGCGATGTACGACTCCTTCCTGCAGAAGGACCCCAAGCACTCGCAGGCTCGCTTCAATCGCGCGCTCGCGTTGAACGAGCTCGGTCGTTACGACGAGGCGGAGTCCGCCTACGAGCAGCTCGTCGGCGACGACCCGAAGAGCTCCGAGGCCGTCATCAACCTCGGCGCGGTGTACAAGAACAAAGGCGAGATCGATCGCGGCATCAAGATCTACGAGACCTATCTCAAGGACGATCCGTTCGACTCGCGCGTGCTCAACAACCTCGTCGCACTCTATCGAGAGAAGAAGGACTACGGAAAGGCGATCCAAGCCGTCCGCAAGCTCCTCATGCGCGACAAGAACAACATCGACGCCTACAAGAACCTCGCGCTCGTCTACTTCGATCAGAAGAAGTTCAAGCTCACGCAGACGATCCTCGAGAACGCCCAGTCGATGGCCAAGACGGCGGGGATCAAAGACCCCGACATCTCGGTGAACATGGGCCTGTTGTACCTCGCGACCGGGGACAACGGCCGCGCGATGGCCGCGTTCAAGGACGCGATCTCGCTGTCGCCCATGCATCCGCTCGCGAACTACAACATCGCCGCGCTCGCGCTCGCTCACCGCGACTACGACCTCGCGGTCAAAGGTTTCAAAGTCGCCGCCGAGAAGTGGCCGAACGACTTCGAAGTGATCGCGTCGCTCGGCTTTGCCTACCAAGGGCTCGGTAACCTCGCCGAAGCGGAGAAGCTCCTGCGCAAAGCGCTCGAGATGAAGAAGGACGAGAACGTCATGCTTCAGCTCGCGGTGGTCTTACAGATGGCCGAGCGCGCAGACGACGCGATCCTCATGTTCAAGGAGCTCATCATGCTGAAAGGCATGACCTGCGGCCCCGACGACATGGACGGCTTGTGCGGGCGGCTCAAAGGCGTCGAGCTGATGAAACAGATGGCGTCGAAGCCGGCGGAGCCCGAGGAGAAGCCGAAGGCGACCGGCGACGTCGACAAGATCTTCAATCAGCCCGAAGGCGGCGCCGAGCCCTCCGAAGGAGCGGCCCCCGCGGAAGGAACGCCCGCCGAAGGCGCCGCGCCCGCCGAAGGCGCCGCGCCCGTCCAGCCCGCCACGCCCTGAAGCTAGATTTGGAGCGCAGGCGTCTTGCCTGCGCCTTGGCCCGGGAGCTCAGGCATCTTGCCTGCGCCGAAGCTTCGCGGACCAGGAATCGGCCCTGGGAGCATCTCGCCTGCGCCCAAGCTTCGCGGACCAAATCCGAGCGGTTTCGAGAACGAGCAATGGCCAACGCCTCCGTCACTCGCCGGACTCAGCACTTCGACCGATTGGGATCCTGAACCTCGGATGCGACGACTCGACCACCAAAGACCGAAACGTTCGTTCCCAATGGAATGACACCCTCCGCGGCGAGGGTTGAAGAACGAACGGCGGCCCAAGGAGCGAACGCGAATGAAGACCTGGATCGGAATGGCAGCAGTGATCACGGCGCTCGGAGCGAGCAACGTCGCACTGGCTCAAGAGTCGGTGGTTCGTGAAGCGGACAAGGTCGAATACAAAAAGAAGACCATCATCGACTTCTCGGACGTGACGATTCAGGGCGAGCTCACCAAGCCCGAAGGCTCGTACTTGCTCAATCGCAAGAAGACGAAATTCAAGTCCCTGTTGAAGCTGCGCGGCAACTTCCTGCCGGAGCTCTTCAACTCGATGGACAACCTCTAGGCCAAATCAGGAGCTACGCGTGTCGAGGTCCATATCACTCGAAATCACCTTCCCAGACGGCAAGACCCTGTCGAAGCAGTTCGATAGCGACACCGTCCTCATCGGCAGTGGACCGTCCGCGGTCCTCAAGATCGAAGACGCGGAAGTGTCTTCGATTCACGCCGTCATCAAGCTTCAGGGCGAAGACATCGTGACCATCGTCGACCTCGGGAGCGACGCGGGCACGAAGGTCAACGGCACGCCGGTGACCGAGCCCGTGACGTTGAAGTCGGGCGACCTCATCGCGCTCGGACGCATCCAGGTGAAGATTCGCTTTGGCGAAGTCGGCAAGCCCGAGCTCGAAGCGGCCGCGCCTACGCCCGACGCGCCGAAGACCGAAGCCAAGTCCCAAAAGAAGCCCTCCGTTGCTCCACCGCCAAAGGAGTCACCCAAGATGCCGATCGGAGCGCGCCTCGTTCGTGCGGAAGACGACCTCGACGTAAGAACGGTGCTGGCCAAGCCGCTCGACGATTCCAACCGTCCGACCGCCGAACAACACGCGCTCGAGATCTCCGTGCTGTGGGGCACCGCGGTCATCGACACGGTGCAAGTGAAGGAGCCGCGCGACGTCTCGGTGACGGGCTTCGGCAAAAGGAACAAGGGCGACCTGCACGTCGACACGATGTTGCCGGTGCCCGACTTCACGATCGCGCACAACCGCGGACAAGAGGCCGAGATCGTCGTGCCCTCGGACGCCAAGGTCGGCGTTCGCAACAAGTCGGGCGACGTCGTTCGCGACGTGTCGCTTTCGGGCACCGACGCTCCGTTTCCTGCGAAAGCCTATCGCCTCGCGCTCGGCGAGCGCCTCGCGTTCAAGGTCGGCACGCTGACCTTCGTCGCCCAGTACGTCCGCGGCGAGGCCGCGCTCGGAAAGGGCGGCAGCATCGACTGGTTCTTCCCGCGCATCTTCACGATCGTCGCGCTGCTGCACGTGTTCTTCGTGGTCGCCGCGTTCATCACGCCGCGGATCACCGGCTCGCTCGCCGACGACCTCTTCAAGAACAAGTCTGCCTTCGGCAGCTTCATCTTGAAACAGAAGGAGAAGGAGAAGCGAAAGCCGCTCGATCTCTCCGGCAAGAAAGGCGGCGCCAAGCACAAGGACGACGAAGGCAAGTTCGGCAAGAAAGACAAGCCCAAGGAGGACAAGCTCGCCAGCAAGGCCGGCGCTCCCAAAGTCGATCCGAACAAACGCGAAAAAGATCGCAAGATCGCCATGAACGCGGGCCTCCTCGGCATCTTGAAGTCCGGCGAGAAGAGCGCCGTCTCCAACGTCTTCGGACCTGGCGGCCTGGGCACCGGCATCAACAGCTCGCTCGGCGGTATCCGCGGCTCGGAGATGGGCGATGCCGGCGGCGCCGGCGGCCTCGGCAGCCGCGGCTCTGGCGCAGGAGGCGGAGGCGACGCGCTCGGCATCGGCGGCCTCGGCACCCATGGCCACGGCAACGGCACCGGCGGCTACGGCAACATCGACCTCGGCGGCAAAGGCAAAGGCACCACCCGAATCGTTCCCGGAAAGACCATCATCCAAGGCTCGCTCTCCAAAGAAGAGATCGGCCGGGTGATTCGACGAAACCTCGCGCGCTTCAAGTACTGCTACGAGAAGGAGCTCAACGCGGCCCCAACCCTGGCCGGAAAAGTCGGCGTGTACTTCACCATCGCCCCCACCGGCTCGGTGGCCGAAGCCTCCGTGCGAGAGACCTCGATCAACAACAACAACGTCGAGGAGTGTGTGCTCCGTGTGATGCGCTCCCTCAAGTTCCCGCAGCCCAAGGGCGGCGGCATCGTCGTCGTCACCTACCCCTTCGTCTTCGCAAGCGCCTAGTGCGATCCCTAGGAGCGCAGGCACCTTCCTAAGGGATCGCGGATCCCTGGGAGCGCAGGCATCTTGCCTGCGCCTAGGCTTCGCGGACCCCTGCGCCTAAGCTCCTTGCCAAAGAAAGCTTCGCGGACACCTCCTGCGCCTAAGCTTCGCGGATCCCTGGGAGCGCATCTTGCCTGCGCCTAGGCCTTCGCGGACACCCCTGCGCCTAAGCTCCGTGGATCCTGCCTAAGCTCCGCGGATCCTTGCCTAAGCTTTAGGCTTCGCTGACACCCCCTGCGCCCAAGCTCCGCGGATCCTTGCCTGCAGCGCCTCGCGGATCCCTTCACCGCCGAAGCCTCGCAGCTCTACACTCGGCTTCGATGAACCGACTGGCCCGCGTCGGGATCTTCACCTCGGCGCTCCTCGCCGAGCCAGCTCACGCGACTTGGTCCATCGTCGCGGTCGATACTCAAACCGGAGAGCTCGGCGGCGCGGGTGCTTCCTGTGTGGGCCGCTTCGACGTCGGCGAGATCCTCGACATGGCCGTGGGGCACGGAGCCATTCATGCGCAGGCCGCCCTCAATTTCGAGGCTCGCGATCGAGGCGCGGAGCTCCTCGCCGCGGGCGCTTCTCCGCTCGAAGTCATCGCGGCGATCGCCAATGCCTCGTTCGACTCGAGCTTCCAAGAGCGTCAGTTCGGCGTCGTAGACCTCTCTGGGCGAACAGCCGCGTTCACCGGCAGCGCCACGAACCCGTACGCCGGTCACTTCGAAGGCAACGACGGTCGATTTGCCTTCTCGATCCAGGGCAACCTGCTGACGAGCGAGCGAGTCCTCACTCGAGCTCGCGACGCCTTCGGTGAGGGCGCCTGTGATCTCGCCGCCAAGCTGATCGCGGCCCTCGCCGCTGGGCGCCAAGGAGGAGAAGGGGATGGAAGGTGTACGCCGCGCGGGTACTCGGCCGACTCCGCGTTCATCGAAGTCGATCGCTCCGACGAGCCGCGGGGAACGTTCCTGAGCATCTCACACGTCGACACTTCGCCCGCGGATTCGGTCGTCGATCTCACCGCGAGCTTCGAGAGTTGGCGCGCGAGCCACCCATGCCCTGGACCTCGAGACGCAGGCGCGCCCGATGAATCCTTTGACGAGGTCCTCGACGCGTCCCCGGGACCCGAGCGCGCGCCACTCGAGGACGCCACGGCAGACGGAGGTTCGGACGCAGAGGCGAAATCGGCAGAGGCGAAATCGATGGACGCGCTGACGAACCCAAGCACGGCGGGAGGAGTCGACGGTCGCTGCGGATGTCGTACGACACGAAGCGTACGGCCGATTCCGGTCGTGACCTTGATTCTCCTGGGGTTGACTGCGGTTCTCCGCCGAGGTCCCCATCGATCGAAATGAGCGTTCGCGTCGAAAGAAATGGACCCGTCACCACGGTCATCCTCGACCGTGACTCGGTGCGAAACGCAGTCGATCGCGAGGCGGCCGAGGCCCTCTCCCACGCTTTTCGTGAGTTCGACGCCGACGAGTCCGCGCTGGTCGGCGTCTTGCTCGGAGATCACGGCGTATTCTCGGCGGGAGCGGATCTGCGAGCTGTGGGTACGCCTCGGCAGAATCGACTCGAGGTCCTCGGTGACGGTCCCATGGGTCCGAGCCGAATGTCGCTCCAAAAGCCAGTCATCGCCGCGATCGCTGGCCACGCGGTCGCGGGCGGGCTCGAGCTCGCGCTCTGGTGCGATCTCAGGGTGGCCGAAGAGAGCGCGGTCCTCGGCGTATTCTGTCGCCGTTTTGGCGTTCCACTCATCGACGGGGGCACGGTGAGGCTCCCCAGGCTGATCGGGCTCTCCCGGGCGCTCGACCTGATCCTCACAGGCCGAGCGGTGGCCGCTCACGAGGCGCTGCAAATGGGTTTGGTGAATCGAGTCGTGCCGAACGGAAAAGCGCGAGAGGCCGCCGAGACGCTCGCGAACGAGCTCGCCCAGTTTCCCCAGCTTTGTATGAGGTCGGACCGAGCCTCCGCGTACGCCGCGTTCGAGGGTACGATCTCCGAGGCGCTCGAGAGGGAGTTCGCGGGAGGGATGCGCGCCCTGGCGATCGAGGGCCAAGAGGGTGCGGAGCGGTTTCGGGGCGGTCAAGGTCGGCACGGGAAGTTCTAGGAAATTCTGGGTCCGACAAGGCGAGGGCGAGCGCGAGCACGAGCACGAACGAGCACGAGCACGAACGAGCACGAGCACGAGCACGAACGAGCACGAGCACGAGCAGGGAAGCCGGAATCGGAGGTCTGAATCGGAGGTCTGAATCGGAGGTCTGAATCGGAGG
>CAYXDO010000167.1:0-23253 GCA_964463485.1 uncultured Myxococcales bacterium
ACGAATCCACGAATCCACGAATCCACGAATCCACGAATCCACGAATCCACGAATCCACGAGTCACGCCTCACCCGCTCGAGCACGCGCTCGCCCACGAATCGTTAGCTGAGTCTGGCTATCAGCCGAGTCAGCATAGCTGACACTCGGCCCGCGAGGTGCTCAATGTTTCTGCGTCGCTAGGTGACCCGATATCCAGGGCGAGAAGCAGGTCAGCCGCGGCGTCGACTTTCGGCACACTCCCCTCAGCAAATGATCGGCGATGCTCTGGCGTCCTCTCGGGATCTCTTTCGCGAGCCTCTTCGATGGCGCCGCCGTTTGAAGCGCTACTTGATACGCATCGAGTTCTTCGTGTGAGAAAAAAAAACTCGCGGTACGAGCTCCGTTCGTATCATCGTGGGCGTGCGCGTGCGCGTGCGGGTGAGGCGTAAGGGGTGATTCGTGGATTCGTGGATTGCGTGGTTCGTGGAGCGTGCTTGTGAGTCCGAGATTCGAGCCGATCTTGCTCCTGCGCCAACGCGTGCTCGTGCGGGCGATGAGTCGCGGACCGCGGTTCGTAATTCACAGGTTGTGTCACGCGCGTCTCGAGCTCGCCGAATCGACCCAACTTCCGAATGCCGGGGTTCGAGCAGGGCGCGTTGATCAAGGGATCAGATTCGCCGAAATCACAAGTGATCCAAACTACTGGATTTTGGATTTCCCCGCAGGTTGCTCGTTTTCCCAAGTCAAATTCCGCACCTCTTCTCGACCACGCTCTCGAGGAGGCCAGGATCGCAGGGTTTGGAGAGGAGCTCATCCAAATCCGCCACAACAACGGAGGTGAGTCGAGCGGCAGCCTCAGAGAGCTCATGGGCCCGAAGGCACCGGGCCCATGAGAGTAGCGAGCTGGATCCAGGCGTCGGGTCGATCGACGACCAAAGGGCGGAGCGAAACCGTGAGCACACCCTCGTCGTCGAGCTCGGCGACGTGGAGATATCCAGGCACGGCGGCCTTCGAGCCCTTCATGAGTACCGACACGCTCAACTCGTCTTGGCGGGAAGGGTCGAGATCGATCACCTCTGGCCCGAGCTCTGCGGCGTCTCCAAGATGAAAGGCGCCGGGAATATCCGCGCGATCTTTCGACGTGCGAGCTCCGACTGAATCGAACACCGCCAGGTCGAGGTCTGCGCGTTCGTCTTCGAAGTGGAGCGCCAATCGCAGGAGCGGCGCTCGGGGGAGCGGAGGCGCCCCCAGGCGCAGGAGGATCTGCTCGAGCTGGACTTCTTGGGACGGTTCTGTATGGACCCAGGCCGCGCAGATCAAACTCAAGTCGGAGCGCAAGACGCGCACCAACCCATGCCAGCGCCCGGTAGGGTGGCGCGCGAGGAGCACGCGCTCCAAAGACGCGACGGCCTCCTTGAAGCGACCCCGAGCGGCGAGCTCGTACGCGAGCAACCGAGCGTCGTGGGGCTCTGGAGTCTTGGCATCGTCACTCGTGAGGCCCTCCAGAGCGCCGGACTGTCCGACCGAGGCCAGCCCGACCGCCGCGAACCTCCTCTCCGGTCCCTGAGTCGCGAGATCCTGGAGCGACTCGTAGGCCACTCCGGCTTCGTCGAGCCTCCCGCTGGCTCGCATGGCTTCGGCGAGGGAGAACCACGCGAGTCGATGATTTGGGCTCGATCGAACCCAGCGGTCGGCGAGGGTCGTCGCGTTCTCCAAGGCGCCACGCGCGACCAGGCCCATGATCTCGGAAAGTTGCGGAGCCAAAGATTCCGCGAGCTTCGGATGGACGAGCCGAACTTGGTCGCCCTCGAATTCGAAAGAAGCCATCACTCGAGTACTGTCCGCCGCCGTAGGGAAGCGCCATTCAGCGATCCTCGAGGCCACGCAGGGCTCCAGCTCGTCGGTGCGATCTCGGCTGACTTCCACCCTTCGCGGGCGACCCTTGGGTGTGATTTCGAAGCTGGTTTCGACGCGGGCCGGAGTCGTCGAGCTTCGTGTGTGGCGGGTACAGGGCGAAAGTCTGAGTGTGAGGTTGGTTAGCCGCGAAACGACCTCCGCGGGATCGATCGCTCCAGACACTTCGACGCTCGAGAGCGAGGTCGCAGGCTCTTCGACTTCCTCCGTGGGCTCGTCGGAGTGGAGAGTCTTGGATGTGGTGATGCGATCCTCCGCAGGTCGAGGCTCGAACCACGGCCAGTATGGAACGATGGACTCACCCGCTGTGGCGGAGAGTATGTCCTCCAACCTCCTCACCACGCGGGCCCACCCCACCCGAGCGGTCACGGGCGCGGGTGACTCGACGACGGACTCACCCGAAATCGAAGGTCGAGGCTCGAGGACCGTTCCGACTCCGTCACCCAGCATGAAGGCCGAGCTCGACCGGAGCGCGCCGATGCCCGCCATGGCCTTGGCCAACGAGACACAGGTGACTCCGCCGGGGACGACCTCCACCGTTTCGGCGGCGCTCCCGACCGAAATGGTGACTGTGTTCGGGGCGGGGCCCCGGAGGTCCGCCGCCACGAAGCGTGCTTGCCCGGTTCCAGCCGGGTCGAGCTCGGCTGGAAAAGAACCTCTCGAACCCACCACGAAGACCGAGCCGCCGGGCACGGGGGCAGATCGGAGAGCTCTTGAGAGCTCGACCGGGTCACGAATCACGAGGCCTCGACCGCCAACTCGCTCGAGGGCCGCGTTCTCGTCGCCCGCGCTGAGAAACGAGTCGACACGGCGAAAAGTGCCGCGGACGGGTCCGCACCCTCGGCAGGGTTCGAAGTCACCTACGAGGAGAAGCCGGGCGCGAGGGACGGTCGCGAGGGCGCCCGAAATCGCTCGCCAACTCGAGGCGAGCCCAGCGGCGCCGCGCGGCCGGAGTGAGGCCAGGGATGAGTGCGACTTTCCGGCCGGCCCCTCGAATCGCAGCGCGGGTGGATCGGTTGCGAAGATCGAGACCGCGGTATCGGGAGGCAAATCATCCAGGAGACGCCCCACCGCTTCGAGGTCGGGCGTCAACGTAGGAGCGCTCGACGCGCTCGTGTCGACGACCACGGCCAAAGACTCGATCGGATCCGGCGGAGTCTGTCGTCCCCCGAGCCGCGCGACCAGCCAGCTCCCAGAAGCGCAAGCGAGTGAGGCCGAAGACGTGGCGTCGGGCTCGACGATTCCGAGCCGCAGCGTGCCCCGGGCCGGCCGAGACTCGTCTGCCGCAAACAAGTCGACGCTGCCGATGAGCTTGGCTCCCCGATCCAGAGTAAGCATGGGCGGGTCAAGCTCCCGAACCGCCGGCCCGGGTCGAACGAGCTCGAGCGGGCGGCCGCTGACGAGACGAGCGTCGATCCATGAGTTGGCGGTGTCCCTCGAGCTGACGCGAACGACGTGGGCGCGTGGCGGGAGGTCGATCCAGAGCGGCACGCGAGTGGAAGGCTCAGTCAGCTCGGGCGGAGCCATCAGCTCGATCGTGATCTCGGAGAACGCAGTCGGGCCGTCGCGAACCGTGACCATGTCGACGCGCTCGGCCGGCCACGATTCTCCGTTCGATCGTTCGATCGCGAAGGAAGGGACGAAGGAGCACAGGAACAGCGCGAACACGAAGACATTGTGCAACAGATCTCAGTCGAGCTGGAACTAACGCGCCGAGACGCGGTAGCGAACGCCTCACTCACATTGGGAGTCGCGCACCGGCGTGAGGAGCTGCGGCTGGGCGCTCATCGCGAGCACGAGCCCACCCTCGAGCGCGACCAAGTCGTTGACGACGTCGCGCGCCATCCGCGTATCGAGCCCGCAGTAATGACGCTGCGGGCGCCATTGGCCGAGTTGGCCCGCGGAGGTCGTGAACAGGAGGTCGGCGTCCCTGTCGAGGATCGCATCGACCCTCGCAGACACTGCACCCTGCTTGGGATCCGCATAAGTCCAGCGTCCGCCCGGCTCCGCGAACGCCAGAAACCCGTTCGAGGTGCCCATGACGAGCCCATAGCGACGGGTGAGTGCGAGCACGGTTCCGCGAACCGGTCCACCCGCCTCGAACTCAGCTGGCCGAGAATCGATCGAACCGTGGTCGTAGCGTGCGAAGCCATAGTTGCCGGTGACGGCGATGGCGGTGTCCGCGTCGAGCGCGAGGACGCTCCACTCGTTGCTGCCCTCGGCGCCGAAGCGGTGGAGACTCATCCAAGATCCGGCCGAGTATCGGCGAAAGATCGGTCCAGAGACGTCGGCGAACGAGGTCGACGTGATTGCGTAGAAGACGGGATCGAGTCCGGTGCCCGCCGCATCCAGGGCCACGATGGGTAGCCCATCGCCTGGAGTGACTCGTTTGCCGACGGTCGAACACGGAGCGTCGGTGGACGCAAAATCCTGGTCGAAGCGCCAGACTCTCCCCTCGGCGTCTCCGACCCAGAGGGACCCGATGCCCGAGGCGAGCGTGGTGGGTGCCAATTCGGAGTCGGTCGCGCAGGCCGTAGTCACTTCGCCGTTGGTGTCGATCTGGAGAAAGGCGCGGGCGTGGCCGTAGACGACGAGCGCGCGGCGGCCCTCGACGGAGACCGCGGCGACGTGTTCGGAACTTTCGATGGGTAGCGTGAGCTCGCGGGATTCGAATTCGATGCAGGCGTCGCACCGGGACCGATCAGGGACGAGGAGCTCGAGCAAGTCTGGAGGAAGTAGGTTCTCGGCCGCGGTCCATTGTGGAGCGTCGCTTGAATCGTCGTCGAAGACGGCTAGTCGGGCGCGGGGCGGCGCGAGGAGCTCGCAGCTCCGGCAAGGTTTCGGCTCGATTGGACCGGGGGACAAACCGAGCACATTCAATCCCAAATCGTAGGAGAGGAGCCACACGGCCGATACCTCGTCGAACGTACGGGGGGCCTCGAGCGACTCGAACGCGGTCGCTTCCCGAGCAGGTTCGGCGTAGAGCACGTGCGCCGCTCCTCCATCCGCCGGTGTGACGAGACGGAACGAGGCTCCTGAACAGCTCGCGAGCATGAGCACGGTAGGGAACGAGCGGCTCCTGGGCATGGGAGACCCACTCACCACGCGAGTTTGGTGCCGTCTCTGTAGAATCCGCCCGACCCGTCCTCCATCAGGATGGTGGACACGATCGACCTCGCGCCCTCGGGGACGTCGCGCTCCGCATGACGCCCACCCATTGCGGTCCGAACCCATCCGGGACAAACGGCGTTCACGCGAACGCCGTGCGGCGCCAGCTCCTTGGCGAGAATGCGGGTCAGGGCGTTGAGTCCGAGCTTGGAAATCCGGTAGGCCGAGGAAGGCCAACCCAGTCGGGCGTGGCTTCCCGCCTCGACGTCGTGCACGAACGCATTCATGATTTCGATCAAATCGTTGCGTGTGAGCTTGGGGTTGGAGAACAGCCCTTGGATTTTTGGGCTGAACCCGGCGAGCTCTCCGACCCCGCTCGAGACCATCACGACCTGGCCGCCTTTGCGGATGAGTGGCACGATCGCGTCGGTGACTCGAAGAACGCCGAAAAAATTCGTGTCGACGGTCCTCTTGGCAATCTCCGCGTCGAACCCATCCAGCGCGATCCCGGCATTGTGCACCAAAACATCGAGGTTCACTCGGTCCTTGGTCAGCGCCTTCGCGAGGGCGTGGACGCTGGTCGGGTCGAGGACATCGAGCACACGAGACTCCGTCAGACCTTCGACGTGGAGCTCGACCGGGTTGCGGCTGGTGAGAATGACTCTCCAGGCCTTTTGGGCGAGCTGCCGGGACGTCTCCAGGCCGAGCCCTCGGTTGGCGCCGGTCACCAGCGCGATTCGCGTCACCGGGCGAGACACGGACGAGGCATATCGGTCTTGGCTCCGAGAGGCAATGCGCAGCGCTCGCGGAAGAGGTGATCGCTTTGCGCCGCGGAGCGCCGAGCGTCGTTTGCGTCTTCGAGGCACGCGGGTTGCTCGAACCCCGTGGCATGGAGCTGAACCAAACACCGCTCTACGACAAGAGCGACAACCCAACCGGTTGCTGCCCTCGATTCAACCCGATCGGATGGGACGATCAAGAGCTCGAGTTCGGCGACAAGCCATTCGTTCGGGCCTCCACGATCAGCTTCTTTCACGTTCCGTTGAACATGGGTTCGGTCTTCGCGAAGACGTCAGCCGCCATCGAGCGCGCGCACGCTGAGTCTGGGAGCTTCATCGTTCTCAGTCACGAGGAGTCCCGCTGGCATGCCGAGCATCTGTTCGCCGTCGACCGCGACGTGCCAGGGGCCGAGATGGTGCGGCTCAGCGGCAAGTTCCTCACGAAAGTCTTCGAGGGTCCGTACTCAGAGACTGGCCGCTGGTGCGAGGAGATGCAGAGTGCGGTCAAGGACAAGGGCAAGAGGCTGGAGACGATGTACTACTTCTACACGACCTGCCCGCGCTGCGCCAAAGTGTACGGCAAGAACTACGTCGTCGGTGTCGCTCGCATGAGCTGAGGCCGCAGAATGTCGCCTCGACCAGACAGGTGTCGCTGGCGGGCTCGCTCTCTTGTCGCCTCCGCCCAACAATTCCCGTCCAAGCTTCTCGCGGGCGCGGGCTCCGAGCTGGCATGCAACCTGCGTAAGGCTTTGGGCATGGACGCCATTCGAGCCGTAAACACCTGCGCTGCCGATCTGAAAGTGAGCCCGGCCGCCACCCAAGACACGCATGCGATCCGAAGCCGCTTCGCGGAAGTCAACGCTCGGTTCGCGGCCAACGTGAGCTCCGGCATGAGCCGCGCGGACGCGATCATCAACGCTCCGGCGATGATTCCGGACGGCGTGGCCGTCTCTGGGGGCAAGGACGCGGCGCGACGCGGCGAGGTCTTGAAGATGATCTCTTGCGCCGGGGACCGGGCTGGACTGCCGGCTGGGATGACGCAAGAGTTGAAGGGCATGTACAAGGACGCGACCAACGCCAAGAGCGGCAACGTGCTGAACTGGCTCCTGGGTCGCTGACGTGCCAGAGGTGTCGGAGCTCGAGCTTGACCCGCTCGTGGAGCTTGCGGCTTCGCTGCTGGTCAAGGGCGGCGCGGAGCCGTGGACGTACCCGTCGTCGGCCGAAGAGACACTCGCGACCGCGCTTCGGGCGCGCGCGAAGTCCCAGGACGTCGCGGAGGGCGTGCAAGGCCTTTTTCACGCCGCAATCGCGCTGGCGGAGGATGAAGCTTCCCCGGAGGCAGCGGGTGTGATTCTGCGGGCGCTCCATGCCGTGCGCGCCGAGCTCGAGCTGGGTGGGGCGAGTCGTTCGGCCCTCGAGCAGCAGCTCGACGCGGGCTTGAGCTCCGCCATCAAGCGCGCGCCCAGAGCGGGGGAGAAGGCGCCCGAGGGTTCGGTCAAGCTTGGCAGCTTCCCGATCCGCCGCTTGAGGGGTTGAACCCTCGCCCGGGACATATCCCGTCCAGCTCCACCGCGATCCGATTCCGATCAATCGCCCGATCGTGCAGCCTCGGACTTGGTGCACGTCTCGAGAAAACCAGAGACGCCTCTCCGGCTGACCGGACGAGCGCCGCCCCAGGATCTCGAAGCCGAGCGGGCGGTGCTCGGGTCGGTGCTCCTGTCCAACGAAGCCATCTACTCGGCGATGGAGGTGCTCACGCCCGAAGATTTTTACCGTCCTGCGCACGCCTTGATTTTCCGCGGAATGCTCGACCTGACCTCGCGGGGAGAGCCTGTCGACATCGTTACGCTGCAAGCGCAGCTGCAAGCGACTCAGCAGCTCGAAGCGGTCGGCGGCGCGGGTCCCATCATCGAGTTGGCGGCGGCCGTACCGACGGCGGCCAACGTGCGTCACTACGCAGACATCGTTCGACGGGTGGCCACGCGACGGCGCTTGATCGACGCGGCTACCGGGATCGTCTCGACGGCGTTCGAAAATGCCGATGCCGAGCAAGTCTTGGACGCGGCCGAGCGGGCCATTTTCGAGGTGGGCCAGGATCGGGCGAAAAAGACGCTGACTCCCGTCGCCGACATCGTCAAAGAGGCCTTCGCCAAAGTCATCAAGCTCTACGAAGAGAAGCGTGCAATCACAGGAGTCACGACCGGCTTCGCGGAGCTCGACAGGATGACCTCAGGGTTGCAGCCCGCTGATTTGATCATTGTCGCAGGCCGACCGTCGATGGGGAAGACGGCGTTCGCGCTCAACCTCGCCACGAGCTCTGCGCTCAAGGACCACTGCAACGTCGCGGTATTTTCGTTGGAGATGTCGAAGGAGCAGCTGGTGACTCGTATGCTCTGTTCGGAAGGGCGTATCGACTCCTTCAGGTTGCGGGGTGGGTTCGTTGCGGATTCGGACTGGCCGAAGCTCGCCAAGGCCTGCGGAACGATCTCCGAGGCGCCGCTCTTCATCGACGACACGGCGGCGGCGAGTGTGCTCGAGGTGCGCGCGAAGTGCCGACGACTCGCCGCGGAGCAGGGCCTCGGGTTGGTGGTCGTCGACTACTTGCAGCTCATGCGAGGGTCGGGCAACTCACAGAGTCGGGAGCAAGAGATCTCCGAGATTTCGCGAGGTCTGAAGGGCCTCGCCAAGGAGCTCAACATCCCGGTGATCGCGTTGTCGCAGCTCAACCGTTCGCTCGAGCAGCGGACCGACAAACGCCCGGTATTGTCCGATCTTCGTGAGTCTGGCGCCATCGAGCAGGACGCCGACGTCATCATGTTCGTTTATCGCGAAGAGGTCTACAAGCCCGATACTCAGGACAAAGGTGTCGCGGAGATCATCATCGGCAAGCAGCGAAACGGACCCATCGGGGTTGCGCGGCTGAAGTTTTTTCACGAGTACACTCGGTTCGAGAACCTCGCGGAGTCCTGAGTGGATACGGTGAGGACATTGGATACGGTGAGGAGTCGACTCGAGGAGATTCGTGGGCGCATCGACGGAGCGACGGTTCGGTCGGGTCGGCTCGTCGGATCGGTGAAGCTCGTCGCGGTGAGTAAAAAACAACCCATCGAGAGGGTCGTGGAGGCTTACGAGGCCGGGCAGCGCGTTTTTGGCGAGAACTACGTCCAGGAGCTCGCGAGAAAGCGCGAAGTCATCCCGGAGGCGACGTGGCACTTGATCGGGCACCTGCAGTCGAACAAAGCCAAGCAGGCGGTGTCGGTAGCTCAAGTCGTGGAGACGGTGGACTCGGCGGAGCTCGCGGGCCGGCTCGATCGGCTCGCCGCGGCGGCCGGAAGGCGATTACCGGTGCTCCTCGAGGTCCGCCTCGGAGGTGAGGAGGCTAAGTCGGGGGTCGAACCCAGCGGCGTCGAGGGCTTGGTGCGCGCGGTGATCGGGATGAGTAACCTCGAGCTCTTGGGTCTGATGAGCGTACCGGAGCCGACCGAGTCACGGCGATGGTTCGCGGAGCTCAGGCGACTCCGAGAGCGGGTGAGTTTGTCGACAGGAGCGCCATTGCCGGAGTTGTCGATGGGTATGAGCGGAGACTTCGAAGACGCGATCCTAGAGGGTGCGACAATCGTGCGAATCGGGACGGCACTCTTCGGGAGTCGTTCCGGCTGAGTCGTTATCGAGCGCACAGGCGCGAGCGAGCTACTGGATGGATCGTGCACGACCGACGTACGGCGATTCAGTCCGACCTCCGCGTGAACCACCGAGGGCACAGAGAAGGGACACGGAGGGCACGGAGGACTTCTCTCCAAAATCCTGCGTGCTCTCTGAGTTCCTGCTCCGTGTCCTCTGTGGTTTTGCTGAGACGAGCGATGATCGTGGGGGAACGCGGCGCGGCTGAATACAGGTTGTAGGCCGCGGATATTCGAGTTTCGTGAAACTTAGGCGCAGGCAAGATGCCTGCGCTCCCAGGGATCCAGGGAGTATCCGGGAAGGATTACTCGGCGGGTTTCTTGGGCTTCTTCTTGGCTTTGCCGTCTTCGCCTTCGGCAGCCGCGGCCTCTGCGGCGGCGACGGCGGCGTCTTTCTCGACCTTGTCCTTCTCGGCCTTCTCGCGGCTGGCCTTGAACTCGGCCTTGGCTGCGGCCTCTTCGGCGCGGGCAGCGGCGAGGGCTTCGGTCTCGGCGCGGCGGACTTCGGCCTGGCTGGCTTCGACGCGCTTCTTCTCGGCTTCGATGTCGGCGCTGCCTTCGGGGACGACCCAGAACGGGAGGGCGCAGGTGACGCCGCCGTCGAGCCGAATGCGCGCTTCGAACTTACCGACCGTGCGGACAGCGGTGTCGAAGGAGACTCGACGATGGTCCACGGTGACTGCGGCGGAGTCGCGCAAGACCTTGGCGATGTCGCGGCTGGTGATCGTGCCGAAGAGCTTCGGGAGCAGCTCGGGCATGGGAACGCCGGCTTCGCTGAGGGGCGCGGGAGCTACTCGGGCCTGCATGACCACCGTGAGGCTCTCGACCTTCTTCTTCGCGTCTGCGGCCACCGAGACCGCTTTCTCGCGACGTTTGGCCGCGAGGCGCTTCTGGTGGTCGAGCTCGGCGACCGATCGACGAGAAGCCAGGATCGCCTTACCTTGGGGGATCAAATAATTGCGGCCGTAGCCGTCGCGAACGTTGACGAGGTCACCGACCACGCCGAGGTTTGGTACGTCCTCTTGGAGGATGAGTTTCATCGTCATGTCAGAACCTACTCGAAGTCTTCTTCGTCATTGTCGCGATCGCGATCTCGGCCGCCCTCGCGTTCGCCGCGCTCACGCTCTCGCTGTTCGCGCTCTTCGCGTTCGGCGGCGGCGCGTGCGCGCTCGGCGCGCTCCTTGGCGGACTTTTGGACTTCGGCGCGCCGAGCCTCGACGTCCGTGACGACGCCGACGGCGGACGACAGAAATCGCATCACGGGCTCTTGGTTGCGCAAGAACCGCTCGACCTCGTCCACGATCCCGGAGCTACCGGCGTAGTGGTAGAGCACGTAATTGCCGCGCGTCTGCTTCTTCGCGCGGTAGGCGAGGCGCCGCTTGCCCCAAGAATCCGATCCAAGGACCTCGCCCTTCTGTTTGGCGATGACTTCCTTGAGGCGCTCCGAGAGCCCCTCGACGTTTTCGTCGGAAAGCTCGGGATGCACGATGAACAGGGTCTCGTACTCCCGAAGAGCCGTGGTCTGCATGACTACTCCGTATTCCGTTCGTGGCCGTTGGCAGCGCGTTCGCTCCTGGACTCGGCCTCGCTTGATGGTTCCCGCTTCGTTTTTTTCGGGCGCGTCTCTTCGGCGCCCCGATGGTGTTGGGCCGTGGCCTTCGTCAAGCCGACCTGCAAGATGTCGCGCACCGCTTCGGCAGCTCGGCTGACCGATTGTTCCGCGACCTCTCGCTCGTCACCGCTGAAGCGGGACAGTACCCAATTGACTGGGTCCCAAGCCTGGGGCGGACGACCGACCCCCACTCGGACCCTCACGTAGTTATTGTCGGGCAGGTTGGCGTCCAGGCTCCGGAGCCCGTTGTGGCCTCCGTGCCCGCCGCCCTGCTTGAGCTTCAGCCTCCCGAGCTCCAGATCGATGTCATCGTGAACGACGATCAAGTCGTTCGTGGTGAGCCTGTAGAAGCCCAGGCATGGACCGACCGACTCACCGGACAGGTTCATGTATGTCTGCGGCATCAACAAGATACAGTCCTCACCCGAGATCTGCCCTCGAGCGACCCGCGCCTTCCACTTCTTCTCGGTGAACCGAGCGCTGGCCGCTTGCGCGAGAAGCTGTACGACCTCGAACCCGACGTTGTGACGAGTTCCTTCGTATTGGCTTCCCGGATTCCCGAGGCCCACGACGAGCTTCATGACTCAAGGAGCTCGCGCGCGAACCTCGCGTGGGCTCACTTCTTCTCCTTCTTCTCTGGCGCCTTCTTTTCTTCAGCAACCGCCGGAGCCGCAGCAGCCGCCGCGCCTTCAACCGGAACAGCAGCAGCCGCGGTCGTCGCGACCTCTTCGGCCGCGCGCGGAGCGTAGACGCCGATCACCGGCAGCCGTGGGTTGGCCACGACCCGCGTACCGGGGGGCGCATTCAACTCACCAAAGGTCACGCTCTGCCCGATTTGGAGGTGCTCGACGTTGATCTCCAAGCTCCGCGGAATCGCGTTGGGTTTGCAGGCGAGCTCGATGACGTCGACGACCGACTGCAACACGCCGCCCGCCGTCACGCCGGCTGGCTTGCCGACCGTGGTGTATGGGATGTGAACGCGGATCTCGTCGCTTTCGTGAATCTCGATGAAGTCGAGGTGCAGGACACGCTTCCTGAACCGATCGACCTGAGCCTCGCGAAGCATGGCCATCATCGGTCGATCGCCGCCCTCTAGCTGGAAGAGAGTATTGCGGCCGTAGCCCGAGCGCTCGACGATGCGCTCCACGACCCTTGGATCGACGGAGACGTGCTGGTTCTTTTGCTTGTGACCGTAAATGACCGCGGGAACACGACCACTCGCTCGAAGCTTGCGAGTGGCGGTCTTGCCGTTCGGGGCGCGCGGCTCGATCGTGATGACGGTATCCATAATTCGAGGTCGGGCCGATAACACGCGGCCCTGGACCCGTCAACGTGATCCCACGGCGCTAGACGAAGAGGCTCGAGACGGACTCACCGTGGTGGATTCGCCGGATTGCCTCGGCGATCAGACCGCCGACCGACAGGGCGGTGATCTTGGAGCTGGCCGCCGCGCGCGGCGTCAGCGGAATCGTATTGCAGACGACGACCTTGTCGATCGGGCTCGCTTCGATGCGGTCAATCGCCGGTCCGCTGAAGACAGGGTGGGTCGCATAAGCGAAGACGCGTTTGGCTCCGCGGGCACGGATCGCGTCGGCCGCCGCGCAGAGGGTGCCTGCCGTGTCGATCATGTCGTCCACGATCATGACGTCCTTGTCCTCGACGTCGCCGATCACGTTCATCACGAGCGATTCGTTGGCTCGCGGACGACGCTTGTCGATCATGCCGAGGGAGAGATTCAACCGCTTGCCGAAGGCCCGCGCGCGCTCCACGCCGCCCGCGTCAGGGCTCATGATCATCGCGGTCTCGTCGAAGTGTTTGCGCATGTGCTCGAGCATCACGGGCATCGAGAACAAGTGATCGAAGGGCACGTTGAAGAAGCCTTGGATTTGGCCCGCGTGCATGTCGATGGACAGCACGCGAGTGGCGCCGGCGGTCGCGATCAGATCTGCGACGAGCTTCGCGGTGATCGGCGTTCGCGGAGCCACTTTGCGGTCTTGCCGCGCATACCCGTAGTACGGGATGACAGCGGTGATTTCTTTCGCCGAGGCCCGTCGGAGCGCGTCGATCATGATCAAGAGCTCCATCAGGTTCTCGTTGGCGGGCGAGGACGTGGACTGAATGACGAAGATGTCGGCGGAACGAACGTTCTCGCCGATCTCGATGCTGATCTCTCCGTCGGAGAACCGCGAAACCCTGGCGCGGCTGAGCGGGATGTCGAGGCGGTCGACGACATCCTGAGCCAGGGCCACGTTCGAATTTCCGGTGAAAATCTTGGCGACGTGTCCGATCAACGCTCACCTCACATGGGTGTGCCTGATTGCGCCAGGCACTTGGTCGGGTTGGGGATTGGGGTGGCAGGACTCGAACCTGCGAATGTCGGAACCAAAACCCGATGCCTTACCAACTTGGCGACACCCCAGCGCGGAGAGGATAGAGAGGACTTCGATGTCTGTGTCAACGCGGTTGAACGCTGGGCTGATGCTGCTGTCACTGGTGATTTCCGCATGCGGACGGGCTACGAGCCCCGAGCAAGCGGCGTCCATGCTGTTGACGAACCTGGAAGCGGGCCGCGGGGACAAGGTCTGGGAGGGCCTCTCGGAGAGGTCACGCTCGGAGCTGATCCGAAGATCGGAAGCCCGAGGCGACAAGTTCGAGAACACGCCGGGCAAAGCAGCGCGGCTGGTCTTTGAGGTCGGGGAGCTGACGCTCGTGCGGAGTCCCAAGTCGTTCAAGGTGCTCGAAGCTGGGATCACTCGCGCGGTGTTGCAGATCGAAGTCGAGGGCGGCGCGCCCGCGCAGCTCGTGATGGTGTCCGAAGGCGGGCGTTGGAAGCTAGATCTGTTCGGCTCGATGACGGACTTTCCGGATTATGGTGTCGGTGTGGGCACCTCGAGCGCGGCCGGCACGAGCACGCGAGGGTCGCAAGCTCGATAGAGCCCGAAGCGTCTGGTTCTTGACTTCGCAACCCGGGGCCGCGTAGAGCCTCACGCGATGGATCCAATGGACGTGCGACTTCGGGAACGGCTGCTGCGCAAGGGCGCCATCACTCGTGACCAGGTCGCGAAGTACCTCGCGGAGCTTCCGGACCGGGAGTCGATCGCGACGTACATGGACTATGAGCGCGTGTTCGAGGCAGAGCTTCGGGCGGAAGGCCGCGCTCTCCAAGCTCCCGTGCCGCTCCCCGTCCCGGGCCCTCGAGGCGACGGCCCGAACTGAGCGATGTCCGAAGAGCTCGACGAGATCGAAGACGAAGCCAGCCATGTGGACTTCGGCTCCTTCGTGTTGTCGCTCGCGACCAACGCGCTCCTGAACCTTTCCGACGACCCCGTCGATGACCGAGTCGCTGGCGCGAAGATCAACCTCCGGGTCGCGTCTCAGCACATCGACATCCTCGCGATGCTGCAGCAGAAGACGAAGGGCAACCTTACGGCGGACGAACAAGCGCTGCTCGAATCGGTGCTGTACGACCTGAGGATGCAGTTCATTCAAGCCGCTGAGCGCAAGCGGTAGGCTCGCGCGGGGCGAAGCTTCCGCGGGGCGAAGCTTCCGCGGTCTCCAAACTGCACGCAGGCGGAATGTCTGTGCTAGGAGAGCGGTTCGGTTGTCCAACACGCCTGACGGCCACCGAGAGGAGCAGCATCGCCTTGTCCACCGCACAGCCAGGGATGGCCCCGGATATCCGACAATTGAGCCAGATGATCGAGGAGGAATCGGCGTTCGCGTCCAACCTCGAAGCGGAGATCGGAAAAGTGATCGTGGGCCAACGCATGATGGTCCAACGGATCCTGATCGGCTTGCTCACCGGTGGGCACGTCTTGCTGGAAGGGGTCCCTGGTCTCGCCAAGACGCTCGCGATCAAGACGATCGCAGAGGCGATTCACGCGGAGTTCTCGCGGATTCAGTTCACTCCGGATCTGCTCCCCGCCGACGTGATCGGCACGCAAGTGTTCGACCCGCGCAGCCAGGAGTTCAAGGCGCACCGAGGTCCGATCTTCGCGAACCTCGTGTTGGCTGACGAAATCAATCGCGCGCCAGCGAAGGTTCAGTCTGCGTTGCTGGAAGCGATGCAGGAGCGCCAAGTCACGATTGGCGATACGAGCTACGAGCTCCCGAAGCCCTTCCTCGTGCTCGCCACACAGAACCCCATCGAGCAAGAGGGCACGTATCCGCTGGCCGAAGCGCAAACCGATCGCTTCATGCTGCACGTGAAGGTCGGCTATCCGACGCGCCGCGACGAACGCGCGATGATGGACCGCATGACGCAGAGCGCCGCGCCGCGCGCGCAGCGTGTGATCGACTTGCGCCACATCGAGCGCGCGCAGTCGGTGGTCCGACACGTGTACATCGACGACAAGATGAAGGACTACATCGTCGACATCGTGTGGGCCACGCGTGAGCCCAAAGAGAACCGCCTCCCGGACCTCGAGCCGCTGATCGAGATGGGGGCCTCGCCCCGCGCGACCTTGGCGCTCAACGTCGCCTCGCGTGCGCATGCGTTTCTGTCGCGGCGCGCGTTCGTTACTCCAGAGGACGTCAAGGCGATCGGCCCGGACGTGTTGCGGCATCGTTTGAAGCTCACCTACGAAGCCGAGGCCGAGAACGTGCGGGTGGAGGACGTCGTCCGTCGCGTCTTCGAGACGGTGGCGATTCCTTAGACGCGGAGCAGCCGTGGCGGTCGCTCGAGAAGAAAAGCCAGGCGAGTCGCGAGGCGGCACCGAGATCGCCTCGCACCGGGACGTGCTCAAAGCCGTTCGCCGGATCGAGATCGCCACGAAGCGCAGCGTGAATGCAGAGCTAGCGGGGCGCTATCACAGCGTCTTCAAAGGCCAGGGCATGGCGTTTTCGGACGTTCGCCCGTACACACCCGGCGACGACGTTCGGCACATCGACTGGAACGTCTCGGCGCGTCACCAAAGTCTCTTCGTGAAGCAGTACATCGAGGAGCGGGAGCTCACGGTGATGCTGCTCGTCGACATGTCTCGGTCGGGAGACTTCGGCACGCGCAACAAGAAGAAGCGGCGCTTACTCGCAGAGGCGGGAGCGCTCCTCGCGTTCTCGGCGATCAAGAACAACGACCGGGTCGGATTGCTGCTCTTCACGGATCGGGTGGAGCTTTATCTCCCGCCGCGCAAGGGGCGGAAGCACGTGCTTCGCGTGATCCGCGAGATCGTGGAGTTCGAGCCAGAGGGTCGCAAGACCTCCGTACGCGAGGCGCTCGCGTATCACGCGCGGATTCAGAAGCGAAAGAGCGTCACCTTCCTGCTCTCGGACTTCCTCGACGACGGCTACGAGAAGGCGCTGCGCCTGGCGATGCTTCGCCATGACATCGTCGCCGTGCGGGTGCTCGATCCGGCCGAGCGGGAGCTCCCGGACTTGGGTCTGGTGGAGCTCGAGGACGCCGAGACCGGCGAGCTTCGGATCGTCGATAGCTCGAGCCCGCGCGTGCGGGCCGCGTATGCGAAGTTGCGGCGGGAGCGGCTCGAAGCGGGCAAGCGCCGCCTGGGACAACTCGGCTGTGACCTCGTGGACCTCGGGACCGCCACGGACTTCGTCGCGCCGCTGGTGAGCTTCTTTCGATCGCGTTCCGCGCGTCAGCGAGGCGGCCGATGATCGCGCTGCTGTTGATCTCGGCAGGCCTCGGCGTCGAGGCCAAGCTGGACGCCAAACAGCCGATCGTGGTCGGTGCGCCGTTCGGAGTCGTCGTCGAGGCAAGCCATGCCAAAGGCGAGATCGCGCTGTTGCCCGAGAAGCTCGAGCTCGGCGAGTCGCTCGCGGAGCGGCCCTCCGCACGAAAGCACGAACGCGCTCAGCGAGAAGGGAGCGAGGTCGATGTGTACCGCCTCGAGCTCCTCGCGCTCGACAGCGGATCGATCGAGGTGCCGGCCATTCCTGTCGCCGTCGGATCGACCACTGCGGAGTCCCGTCCGTTTCAGATCCAGGTGGGTTCGAGCCTGAAGCCCGACGAGCAGCTCGTGGCGGGATCGACGCGGCCGGAGGCGCTCGAGGAGCTCGAGCGAATGAGCGCAGCCAACCCGTCGCCGATGGCCATCCTGGTGCGCGACTACAAGCTTCTCTACGTGCTGTTGGGGTTGGCGGTCGTGGGTGCGATCGCGTACCTGGTGGCGAGACGAAAGCGAAGGAAGGCGGAGAGCCCGAGTGTGCTCCCTGGGGAGCCGCCTCGACCTGCGCACGAGGTGGCGCTCGAACGCCTCGAGGCGCTCTCGGCGAGCTCTTTTTTGTCTCGAGGCGAGTTGAAACCGTTCTTCGTGGAGCTCTCGGAGATCCTGCGGATCTACGTCGGCGCGCGCTACGGGTTCGAGTCCGTGGAGCTCACCGTGCGGGAGCTCGTGGACGAGCTCAACGCGCGCGGTGCCGAGGGTCTCGACGTGGACGGTCTTCGTCGCCTGCTCGATCAGGCTGACCTCGTGAAGTTCGCGAAATGGGAGACGACCAAGGATGAAGCTCGGTCGCTACTCGCCGTGGGTGTTGGGCTGGTCAAAAGGTCCGGCCTTCGCGAGGAGGCGCCTTGACCACGACGCGCCTCGCGCTCGGCACGCCGTGGGCGCTGCTCTCGTTCGTCGCCGTCGTGGCGCTCACCGCGTGGCTGGTCTACCGGCGGGTTGCGAAGCGCGAGCCGACCTTTCGCTTCTCGGGCCTAGCGCTCGTCGCCGACGTACCGAAGACGTGGGCCGTACGACTCGCGTGGCTCCCGGACGTGCTGCGTGTCCTCGCGCTCTCGTTCGTTTGTCTCGCCCTCGCCCGCCCGCAGCTCGTCGGCCCGCCTCGAGGCGACAAGGCGACCGGCATCGACATCATGCTCGCGCTCGACGCGTCCGGCTCGATGCGCGCCGCGGACTTCCAGCCGAAGGATCGCATGTTCGTCGCGAAAAAATCGATCACCGAGTTCGTGCTCTCGCGAAAGTCCGATCGCCTCGGCCTCGTCGTGTTTGCGGGAGAGGCAGCGACCTGGACGCCGCTCACGCTCGACTATTCCATGCTCGCGAAGATGGTCGAAGAGATCGAGACCGGTGTGCTCGGAGACGGCACCGCGATCGGCACCGCGATCGGCACCGCGCTCAATCGACTGCGTTCGAGCGACGCGCAGAGCAAGGTGATCGTGTTGCTCACGGACGGCGACAACAACGCCGGAGAGATTTCGCCTACGAAGGCCGCGGAGTTCGCCAAGGAGCTCGGAGTGAAGGTCTACACCGTGTTGATCGGGCGCGGCGGTCCGGTGCCGTTTCCGGCGGGCAAGGACCTGTTCGGCCGCGTGGTGATGCGAAATCAGGTCATCCCGATCAACCCGGAGCTCCTCGAGAAGATCGCGACTATGACAGGTGGTGCGGCGTTCAGCGCGAGTGACAAGAACGAGCTGGATCGATCGCTTGCGGAGATCCTCGACTCGCTGGAAAAATCGAAGCTCGAAGGTGCGCTCGGCGTGGAGACCTACGCCGAGCTGTTTCCGTGGTCGGTCGCAGCAGCGCTCGCCTTGCTCTTCCTCGAGCTCCTGCTCCGCTCCACGCGGCTGTCGAGGTTCCCGTGAGATTTGCCGAGCCATGGGCGCTCTTGTTGGTCGTGCTCGCGCCGCTGTCGTTCTTGGTCTTCCTCGCGCTCGAGCGACGGAAGACGCGGATGCTGACGGCCGCCGGCGACCTCGACCTCCTCGCCGACCTTGCTCACTTGGGCGAGGACCGGGGTCGGACGGCGAGGCTCGCGCAGGCGCTCCTGTTCTCCGCGGGGCTTGGGCTCGTAGCGATTGCGCTCGCGCGCCCTCAATACGGGCTCCGCACCGAGGTACGAAAGGGCCGAGGCATGGACGTCGTCATCGCGCTCGATCTCTCCAAATCCATGCTCGCGCAAGACGTAGTACCTTCGAGGCTCGAGCGCGCCCGCATCGAGATCGCCGATCTCATCGGCCGTTTGGGCGGAGACCGAGTGGGCCTCGTCGGCTTCACCTCGGTCGCGGTTCCGTTGTGCCCGCTGACGACGGATCACTCCGCGCTGCTCATTCAGCTTCGGGGCGCGACGCCCGAAGATTTCCCACGCGGAGGCACGGCAGTGGGCGACGCGATCGACGCGGCGAAGGAGATGCTGGCAAGCTCGCCCTATGCGGAGTCGGGCAAGTCGATCGTCTTGATAACGGACGGAGAAGAGCATGAGGGCGACGCGGAGGGCGCAGCGAGAAAGGCCGCCGAGGCAGGCATCGAGGTCCACGTGATCGGTGTTGGGTCCAAGACTGGAGAGCCGATCCCGACGGTGGACGAGCAGGGTCGTAGCAAGGGGTACCTGAAAGACAAGAACGGCCAGACCGTGATCTCGAGGCTCGACGAAGCGCTGATCGAGCGGACCGCTAGCGCCGGCGGCGGAATTGCTGCTCTCCCAACGGGTCAAGGCGGAATCGAGCTCTCCAAAGTGGCCGCCCATCTGACGCAGCAGAAGCGCTCGGAGCTTCAGAATCGGACGATCCGGGTCTACGAGGAGCGTTATCGGTGGGCGTTGATTCCGGCATTCCTCTTGTTGGTGCTCGCGACGGCGGTCCGCCCAAACCGGCAGCTGACGCGGTTCGCCGTGATGCTCCTGTTGTGCATGCTGCCCCTTCGCTCGTTTGCTGGTCCGCTCGACAAGGTTCAGCCAGACGTCCAAGCGGGAAACAATGCGCTCCAAGAAGGAAAGGCGGCCGACGCGATCGCGGCGTACGATCGGGCCAGGGCCGCGGTGGGGGACGATCCGAGGCTTGCGTTCAACAAGGGGCTCGCGGAGGTCGCCGCGGGGGAGCTCGACCAGGCGATCGCGGAGTATCAGGCCGCGCAAAAATCCACCGATCCCAAAGTTCGAGCGGACGCCGCGTTCGCGCTGGGCAACGCGCAGCGGGCGCTGAAGAAGTACGCCGAAGCCGTCACCGCGTACAAAGAGGCGTTGATCGACGACCCGTCGCATGGCGGCGCCAAACGAAACTTGGAGCTCGTTCGCGCGATGGAACGAATCCAGCGTCTGAACCCTTCGCAGAATCAGTCGCCCCCGAAGCCCGACAAGAAGCCGCCGAAGGATCAGGACGCTGGCTCGGGTTCGGACGCGCACGGTGGAAGCGACGGCAACACGCCGGACGCCAAAGGTGAGGACGATCAGAGCGGCGACGATCAGAAGGACGGCGGCGGCAAGCAGGACGAATCCAAGAAGGACGGAGGCGACTCCTCCGACGGAGGCCAGGGCGGTCAGGGCCAAGAGAACGGGGATGCCGGTCCCAAGGACACAGGCTCCGATCCCGAATCGAACCCGAGCGGCGAGGAGCAGCCCCTCGACAAGAAACAACTGGATCAGCTCCTGGATGCGCTGGGCGACAAGGAGAAGGCCGCCAAACGAAAGAAGATCCAGCGTATGAAACCAGGCAAGCCGGAGAAGGACTGGTGAAGCGGGGGCCACAAGCGCTGCGCGACGCTGAGGCGCTCGGACACGTCGATCGACTGCGTCTCCTGGGGCTGTCCGCGACGTTCATCGCGATGTTGGCTTCGCGCGCAGCAGCGGCGGGCGCCATCTCCGTGTCCGCGGAGCTGTCCGAAGTGCGAGTAGAGGCCGGCGAGGTGATCACGCTCGAGGTGACCGCCGTGGCGACCGCGAACGGTCAGATCGAGGTCGACATCCCGCGGGTCAAGGGGCTGCAAGAGCTTCGACGGTCCCAGGGCGAGAGCACGTCGATGTCTTGGATCAACGGCGCCTCTACGATGATGCGCGAGCGTCGGCTGCGTGTAGACCTCGAGACGAGTAAAGTCGGCAAGTTCGAGATCCCTCCGATTCGCGCGAGGCTCGGTCGCGAGGAGGCCCTTTCGCCGCCATTGAGCTTCGAGGTGATCAGCTCGGGTGCCAGCGACGCGAATGCAAAGCCTAGTGCCCCAGGCAGGCTAGACCCTCCTGAAAAGGCCGAGCGTGATATCTTCGTCCGTTATCGAGTCGACAAGTCGAAGGTGTTTCAGGGAGACCAAGTGTTGGTCGATCTGTACATCCTCACTGGAGGAGGCAGCTTCAGCCTTCAACGCACGGCCGCGCCGCCGGCGCTCGATGGATTCTGGCGCGAGATCATCGACGAGCCGCAGCAGCTCGAGGACCGGATCGAAGTGATCGGTAACCGGCAGTACCGCGCGTATCGACTTTGGCGGGCGGCGTATTTTCCGATCGAAGCTGGAAAGCGAACGCTCCCCAAGCTGGGCCTCGACTTCGCCGTTAATCAGGGGATGTTCAGCGACGGTCGCGCGGTGCGGCGGGCGGCTCCGGCTTTGGCGATCGAGGTTCTGCCGCTCCCGTCGGAGGGCCGCCCCAAAGGTTTCGTGCCCACGAACGTCGGTCGCTATCAGCTCGATGCGAAGGTCGACTCGACGCAGGTCCCGGCGGGCAAGGCGGTGATGTTGAGCGTGACGTTGTCCGGAGACGGCAACCTCGCGAGCGCCAAGCTCCCCGAGATCCAGTCCATCGATGGCTTCCGTGTGTTTCCTCCGTCGCCCAAAGACGCCATCGAGAAGCAGGAGCGCGGCGTGACCGGCCGTCGCCAAGCCGACTACGTGTTGGTGCCTCAGCGCGGCGGGCGGCTCGTCATTCCTGCGCTCGTGATGAACGTATTCGATCCTGAAAAGCGCGAATACCGGCGGCTCGAGACCGCAGCGATCCCGATCCACGTAGAAGGGGATCCTGCCGCATCGGCAGCGACCATCGATCAAGCGCCGGAGAGACCGACGACACCAGTTCGAGCAGACGACCTACGACCGCTTCGGTTCCGCTCCGAGCTCGCGGATCGCGGAGTTTGGGATCGCGAGCGACCGCTCGCCATCACCTCCTTTCTGCTCGCGCCAGGTCTGTTCATTTTCGCCATGCTCGTCGAGCTCACGATGGCGCGGGCGCGCCGCAGCACGCCCGAGAGGCGCACGAAGAGAGCGGCGAAGGAAGCCAAGGGCCGACTCATGGCGGCGCAGGCCGCCATCGACGACGGCAGCATGAACGAGGCTTACGCGGCCATCGAGAGCGCGCTCTTGGATCTGGCGGGAGAGAAGGCAGGCCGATCGCTTCGAGGCGTCACGCGGGCAGAAGCCAGGGCCGAGCTCATCGAGCTCGGGCTCGACCAGGAGCTCGCGAACGAGTGGGCCGCAGTGCTCGACGCGTGCGAGCTGGCCAGGTTCTCTCCGGGCAAAGAGCGTGGGGCTCAAGCGATGGTCGAGCGGGCGAAGGTGTTGTTGGACGGCCTCGAGCGGTGGAGGGGAGCGCGCAAGTGATCCTGCCGGCGCTGATGGTGCTGGTCTCGGTGGCGGGCGGGGACCAAGACCAGAAGGACTTCGTCGCAGCCAACGAGAAGGCCCTCGCCGGAGACCATCCCGCGGCGGCCGCTCTTTACGGGCACTTGCTCTCGCGAGGAGTGACTCATGAAGACGTGTACTTCAACCTGGGAACTTCCGCGGCAAGGGCCGGAAAGCTGCTCGAGGCGGTGGTCGCGTACGAGCGAGCGCTCGCGGTCGAGCCTGAGGACGCGGACGCCCGCCACAACCTGAGCTCGATCCGCGCGCGCCTGCGCCCGAAGGACCGCGAGGCCTCGGGCAGCGTGCACGGGACCGATCTCATCCTCTCGGTGATCGGCGGCATTCCAAGGAGGCCGCTGCGTTGGCTCGCGGTCGGCTCGCACGCGCTGATTTACCTGTTTTGGTTCTTTCGAGCGCGGAGTCGGTCCGACGTGGCGAGGTCACGGTTGGGGATGGGTTTGTTGTTCACCGGACTCATCTTCGCGACGTCGGCGCTCGTCGCGGTGGGGCACGAGGTCGCCGCTCACGAAGTGCGTGCAGTGGCGCTCGAGGCTGCGCCGGTTCGCGAAGGTCCGCACGAGCGGTATGCGGAGGCGTCGAAGCTGTATGCCGGGGAGCCGCTGAGAGTGCTGGCGAGGGACTCGGATTGGGCGCAAGTCAGGGGAGAAGACGGCAGGACCGGCTGGCTGAGTCAGACCTCGATCGAGGTCGTGGCCGGCGCTGGACGCTGATTGTGCCCGCTTCGGGGATCGGACGCGCTCGCTTCCTGAGCTTGGTTCGAACCATTTCCAGGACCCGCCATTTCCATGACCCGGGCACCATTTCCTCACCATTTCCTCAGAATCAAAAGGGCGCAGATCCGCCTGGCCATGAGTCTTGGAATGCTCACGAAGATGTGCCACTT
>CAYXDO010000168.1:0-23113 GCA_964463485.1 uncultured Myxococcales bacterium
GTTCCATCCGACGCTGAAACACGACAAGCCCGGCGTCCTCTCGATGGCGAACGCCGGCCCCGGAACGAACGGCAGCCAGTTCTTCATCACGACAGTGCCGACGCCCCACCTCGACCGAAGGCACTCCGTGTTCGGCGTCGTCACCAAGGGCTTGGACGTCGTGCAGAAGATCGAGAACACGCCGACCGACAAGGCTCGCGGCGACCGTCCGAAGACGGAGATGGTGATTCAGCGGATCGAGATCATCCGCTAGAGCAACGGCGGGTTGAGCGAGGAGCGTTCGAAAATTCCCCGAACATCGAGGCCATCGGGCGGATTCGCGCGGTGGGCGCTCATGATAGGGGCCACTGATGCCCCGGCCCACGAAGGAGCTCTTTCGGATCTTCGAAGAGCTCGCCGCCAAATCCCCCGAAAAATACGAGCCCGAAGACCGCGCTATTTTCTCGGAGTTCCGGGAGGCGATCGACCTCGGCATCGTTCGCTGCGCCGAGCGCAGGGAGGACGGATCGTGGCACGTCAACACGTGGTTCAAACAAGTGCTGCTCGCGGGCTTCAAGCTCGGACAGATCTGCGAGTCGGAGGGCTACACGCGCACGAGCTTCTTCGACAAACAGACGCTCCCGACGAAGGTCGTGTACCTGGCGAGCCGCGTGAGAGTCGTTCCGGGCGGCACGTCGCTCCGCGATGGCTCGTTCATCGCGCCGGGCGTGGTGATCATGCCTCCGTCCTTCGTCAACATCGGGGCCTACGTCGGAGAGGACACGATGGTCGATAGCCACGTGCTCGTCGGTTCCTGCGCGCAGATCGGCGCGCGCGTGCATTTGTCGGCGGGAGTCCAAATCGGAGGTGTGCTCGAGCCAGTGGGCGCGTTGCCGGTGATCATCGAAGACGACGCGATGATCGGCGGGTCGAGCGGCGTGTACGAAGGCACCATCGTGCGGCGGCGCGCCGTGATCGGGTCCGGCGTCGTGATCAACGGGTCGACCAAGATCTACGATCTGGTCCACGAGAAAGTCTATACACGCCAAGGGACTCAGCCGCTCGAGATCCCCGAGGGAGCCGTCGTGGTGCCGGGATCCAGGAGAGTAGAGGGCGGCTTCGCCCAAGGGCACGGTCTCTCGATCTCCGCGCCGCTCATCGTGAAGTACCGCGACGAGCGCACGGACGCGCGCACGGCCCTCGAGGATGCGCTCCGATGATGGACTTGCGAACGCGCCTCTTTGCGCTCTTTCTTGCGGCGACCTCGTGCTCGAAGGACGAGTGCGTGGCGCTCGAGAAGCTGAAGGCGGAGCATCAGAGCCTCCTCACCAAGGTTCGAATCCAAGCGGAGAAGGCCGACGAGCTCGAGAAGAGCTCGGCGCAGTTCGAGGTCGAGACGAACGCGATGATCGATCGTTTGGGCTTCAACAAATCCGACACGGAGCTCGACAAGGTCCTCGGCGAACGCGTCGCGAAGCTCGGCGGCGCGAAGCTTCGGGTGATCGATCCGCCGGCGTCGCCCCAGCAGGGACCGGTGCCGCGCGCGTGGACGATCTCGGTGCTCGAAAAAACGCCGACTGCGGCGCTGTCTCGAGCTTTCGAGCTGGCGTCGTCGCCGCCGCTCATCGAGATCAAGACGCTGGTCGACGACGGAAAAGGTGTGTGGTCCGTTCAGCTCGAGCGCGCCGTGCTCGACCGATTGGATCTGAAGCCGCAGCCCGCGAAAGTGGTGCTGCCTGTGGGCCCCGAGACCATCAAAAGGACGATCTCCATGTGTGGCGCAGGGGCGCTGCGAGCAGCGATCACGAAGATGCGCGAGGAGCTCGAGGCCAAGGCGCCGCGCGCCGAGCTCATGACGGAGCTGGTCCAGAAGCGGACGACCGTGCTCGGTCAGAAGCGACGCGCGGAGCTCCTCTCGGAGCGCGAGCGCGAGACGCGGAGCCTCCAGAACATGCTCGTCGAAGCCGCCGAAAAGGCCGGTGTCCCGATCAAAGCGGTAGGTTTCGAGGAGCCCATGGTGATCTTGGAGATCCGAGGCACGGCCGCGCATCGCGCCAAGGTCGAGGCGAAGTTGCCCAAGGAGCTCGAGTCGGTGATCGGTCGGCCCGAGGGCGGCGCCGCCGGGATCGTTCGGCTCTCGCTTCCCAATGAGGTGTCGCGAACGCCGCGCAACCGAGTGATTGGCACGAAGCTCCGGGCGCTTCCCAGCAAGAAGGAGGATTCATCGCCGTGAAAATGTCGCAGCGAGCGCTCTCGGTGGAGCCTTCGATCATCCGAGAGATGAGCAATCGTCGGCGCCCGAGCAGCGTCGACTTGTCGCTAGGGGAGCCTGCGCTCCCCCCTCCGCAGGATGCGCTCGTACGAGCGTTCGAGGCGCTGAGGTCTGGGCCCCAAGGGTACACACACAACGCTGGGCTGCTCGAGCTGCGCGAAGCGGTGGCCGAGTATCACCAACTGTCGGAGCGGAGCACGACCGACAACGTCGTCATCACGGTCGGGAGCGAAGAGGCTTTGTTGCTCGCGATGGGCTGCGTGTTGGATCCGGGGGACGAGATCCTCGTCCCGGAGCCCGGCTTCCCGCCGTATCGCAGCCTCGCGCGTTTTTTGGGGGCCACTCCCGTGGGCTATCGGATCGAGCGATCGACGGGGCTCGTGGCGAGACCTGAGGCTATGCGCGTGTCGCCACGGACCAAGGCGATCCTGCTCAACTCGCCGTCAAATCCGTTCGGGATGATCGAGTCCGAGGCCGAGCTGTCGACGATCGTTCGTCTCGCCGAAGCCAACGACCTCTGGATCCTGAGCGATGAGGTCTATCGGGAGGTCCGGTACGACGGGGTTTCGTTTCGATCGATCGCGGAGCTCTCCGACAGGACGCTCCTGATCGGCGGACTGTCGAAGTCCTGCGCCATGACGGGCATGCGCCTCGGATGGATGATCGGCGACGCGGAGCTGACGAAGAAGGCGATTCTGTTGCATCAGTCGTTCGTGACGTGTGCGCCCCGCATTTCTCAACTCATGGCGCTGGAAGTTTTTCGATCGCCGAAGCTGCTGACCGATCACGTTCCGTTTTACGAGCGCGCGCGGGCGGCCGGGCGTGCTGTGGAGGCGCAGCTAGGCGCTCCGCTGTTGCTCGGGGGCGGCGCGTTCTACGGAATCCTCGACGTATCGGCGTTTGCGAATGGCGATCCGCTGAAGCTCGCGCTCGAGATCCTCGATGCCGAAGACGTGGTGACGGTGCCGGGCATCGCGTTTGGGGCCGGCGGCGAGTGGTTTTTGCGCCTGAGCTACGCGGCGGGCGAGACACCTTTTCGCGAAGGTCTCACGCGCATCGGACGGTTCTTGTCCCGGCGCGCGGACAATGGGAAACAGGGATGATGACCGACTTGGTGTTGATCGAGCAGTTCGACTCGAGGACAGCGGCCGAGGTCGCGCGAAGTATCCTGGAGGCCAACGACATTCCGGTGACGTTCGAGGCCGATGACGCGGGCGAGATGATCCCGCACCTCGCACCCGTGCGACTGATGGTGGGATCGGCGGACGAAGCGGAAGCGCGAGAGATCCTCTCTGAGGCGATGAAGAGCACGGACGAAGCGGGGGAGGAAGGCGTCGACGGGGAGCCTACGGCCTGAGCCTGATCCGCGCGATCCGGTCGGCCGACGAAGTTCGCTCGTGAACGGCGTGTCGCTCGCATCATGGTTCCCGTTTTGCGACAGTCCTTGCGGATGATTCTGCAGAGGGCCGTCGCCGTGGCGTTCCTTTTGGGATCGTGCCGAACCGTGCCGAGCGTGACTGCGAGTGAGGCCAAGTCCTTCCTCGCGGCTCAGAATGCGATCGCGCTATCGCCGGTCGAGGAGAGACTGCGACTTTTGGCCCTCTCGTGCGCCAAGTCCTCGGCTTGCGCAGAGCTTTGCAGCGACGCGCTCGAACGGTACGGCACCGCGCGGTTTCGCGAGCGACGCGACGCGCTCGTAGGCTGCGACGCGTACCAGCGTTACGCTCAGACCTTCGCGGACCCGACGCGTGCAGAAATCGCGGATGAGTTTGTTCATGTGCGGGTCCGCGCGTTTGCTGCGTTGATCGAGCGGGCCGGATTTGGAGCAAACCAGGTCTCTCGGGTCGACAGGCTACTCGCGGGTGAGCGGGTCGACCTCGACTGACGGGAAACTCCTCGTTCCGTAAAACGGCCCAGGCTACGTTGTCGAGCTTGCTCCTTTTGGCACGGCGATAGAATGTCCCGCGCCATGGATCCTGTTCGCGGACGCCCAGCCCGGATCCTCGTGGTCGAGGACGAGGCGGCTGCTCGTCGCGCCCTCGTTCAACTCCTCGAGACGGACTTCGAAGTTCGGTCTTGTGAGACCGCGGAATCGGCCGAGTCGTTGCTCGAAGAGTTCTCGCCTGACGTGCTGCTGACCGACTTGCGGCTGCCTGGCGCATCTGGACTCTCTTTGGTCGAACGCACGCGCGCCAAGATCCCCGAGTGCATCATCTTCGTGATCACGGCGTACTCGTCGGTCGAGACCGCGGTCGAGGCGATGAAGGCGGGCGCTCGTGATTTCGTCGTCAAGCCCGTCAATTTCGACGAGTTCGAGCTGAAGCTGCGTCGGGAGCTCGAGTCGCAGCGCACCTTGCTCGAGGTCAAGCGCCTGCGAGAGCAGCTCGTCGAGCGCGTTCGGGACGAAGAGGTCTGGGGCGAGAGCTCCGAGATGCAGAACGTCTTGCGGCTGGCGCTCGAGGTCGCGCCGTCGATGGCGACGGTGCTGATCACCGGAGAGAGCGGTACCGGCAAAGAGGTCGTCGCTCGTTTTTTGCACCGTCACAGCAAGCGCGCGCAGGGCCCGTTCATCGCGGTGAACTGCGGCGCGATCGCCGAGACCTTGCTCGAATCGGAGTTCTTTGGACACGAGAAGGGATCGTTCACCGGGGCCGTAAATCGGAACGTGGGCCGCTTCGAGCGAGCCACGGGAGGCACGATCTTCCTCGACGAAATCGGCGAAATTTCTCCGGCGCTCCAGGTGAAGCTCCTGCGCGTGTTGCAGGAGCGCCAGCTGGAACGCGTGGGCGGCACGAGCCCCGTCGACGTCGACGTTCGCGTCATCGCCGCGACCAACCGGGACCTCGTCGCGCGGATGAAGGATGGTCGGTTTCGCGAAGATCTTTACTACCGGCTGAACGTCTTCCAGATCGATCTTCCGCCGCTTCGGAGAAGGAAAGCAGACATCGCGCCTTTTTGGCGGCGGTTCGTCGAACGTCTCGCCCGACGAGAGGGGCTCGGCGTCGCGACGACGTCTCCTGACGCCATGCACGCGCTGTTCGCGTACGACTGGCCCGGCAACGTACGGGAGCTCGAGAACGTCGCCGAGCGCGCCGTGATCCTCTCGCGAGCCCAGCAGATCGAGGTCACACACTTGCCCGCCACGGTGAGGGATCGGGCCGGGATGATGGACGGCAGCGGCATCCGAATCCCTGGATCGACGCTCGCGGACATCGAGAAGATGGCCATCTTGAAGACCTTGGACGCGGTCAATCACAGCACCGCCAAAGCGGCGGACGTCCTCGGGATCAGTGTTCGGAAGATTCAGTACCGGCTCAAAGAGTGGCGCGAAGGGGCGCCCAGAGTCGAAGATCCGGACGCCGAGGATCCCGAGCCCACGTAGTCCCGGTCCGGGTCTTTTCCCCGGTCCGCGCGGTCCCGCTCCTGGTCCCGAAACAATTGAGCTTTTGCCCCTTCCTTTGCCGACAGGGAGATGGACGGGAACGGATCGGACCGGATGGGATCGGGATCGGCACACCCGTACCGGGCAGGCGCGGCTCTGGTGGCTCCGCCGGAAACCTGATCTTGTCCGACACTGTGTGCTAGCGTCCTGCCGTTCCCATGTCGGACTCGATGTTGATTGAGGACACGCCGCCCGAAGGCTTTCGTGCGCGCGGGGCACCGTCGGCTGCGCTTCCGGGCTTTGCCCTGGCTGGCTTGGCGAGCCTCGCCGGAGCGTTTTTCTCGGGCGTCTCGACCGCGGACTTCGTGGCTCACTTGGACCGCCAGGTCCACCAGATCCACTGTTCGCTGGTGCCGGGTGCGGCTCCGCAGCTCGGGGAGAGCGGCTGTCGCACGATCATGCTGAGCCCCTACAGCTCGTGGTTCAGGGACTCGTTGTGGGGCGGCTTGCCCTTGAGCCTCATGGCCTTGGCGGTGTTCGTGTACCTGGTGTTTCGCGCGGTCGACTTCGGGCTCACGAGCGACGTGACCCGCAAGCACACCGCGTTTTTCATGGCCGCGCACGGGCTGCCGGTCGTGATGAGCGCCATCTACTTCTACATCTCGTCCACCGAGATCGGCGCGGTCTGCAAGATGTGCGTCGGCGTCTACGTGGCCTCGGTGTTCGGCTTGATCGGCTCGGTCGTGGCCCATGTCCGCGCGCCGCGGAGCAACGAGCCGGCCGGCGCTTCGTGGGCACGTTGGTTCGTCGAAGGGGTCGCCTACGTCGGAGTGCTCGTCCTACTGTACCTAGGGGCCGCGCCGACCAGTGAGAAGAGCCTGGAGGGGTGCGGCACCCTCGTCAAGGCCGACGACACGGCCAAGATCATGGTCAACCTCTCGAACGGGCGCACCAAGGCGATCGCCGTGTTGGATCCGCTCTGTCCGGCCTGCCGAGCGTTCGACGATCGGCTTGGACGAAGTGGTTTGATGTCCAAGCTGGATCTCGACGCTGTCCTGTTTCCACTCGATGCCAAGTGCAACTGGATGCTCAAGACCTCGCTTCACCCGGGCGCGTGCGCGGTGACCGAGGCCATGCTGTGCGATCGAGACCGTGCGCGCGACATTCTGAAGAGGGCCTTCGAGAACCAAGAGGACTGGATGAACCGCGCGAAGAACGACGAGGCGGGCTTCCGCTCGTACTTGGCGACTCAGTTTCCCTCCGTGAAAGGTTGTTTGGGCACGAACGAAATCAAGAACAAGGTGACCAAGAGCCTGAAGTGGGCCGTGAACAACGCGCTCCCGGTGCTCACGCCGCAGCTCTTCATCGGAGATCGTCGCGTCTGCGACGAGGACACTGACCTCGGGCTCGAATACACGCTCACCAAGATGCTAGAGCGCGCGGGCGCCGGTGGCGCGAGGGCACAGCGATGAACGCAGGCATTCGATCGATCGTGCTGTTCTTCATCGGTTTGTTGGTCCCGGCTGTCGTGGTGTTCTCGTGGCTCAAGGGTGCCGAGCATGAGCTCAAGAACGCCAAAGAGTCCGCCGCAAAGGTGGCCATTGCCTCGAACTCGGAGGACTCTTATTGCACGCCCGCGCTGAAGCAGATCTTGCGGCGCGTGGCCGGAGCCTGCGGTCTCATCGGCGCAGGAGGGGGCCGCGGCTGTAAGCCCGCCGACGCCAAGAACGTGGCTGCGCTGAGCGGCGACGACTTCAACGCGCTGTTCATCCCCATGCTCGAGAACAAGCGGGCCGGAATCATCCAGTTCGACCCCGAGGTCGGGGAGCTCGACGTGCCTGGCCAGGACCTCGTGAAGCAAGTCTGGGCCGATCAGCGCGGGGCGAGCTTCTTCTTCGTGGTGTCTCGGGCGAGCCCGGACGGCAGCAAGGAGCTCAACCAGCAGCTCTCGCAGCAGCGCGCCGAGTCGGTGCTCACACACCTCGAGCGCACGTTCAACGACCCGGATCTCAAGAACGAGGTCGGCCTGTTGTGGCTCGGCGAGGAGTACGCGCAGTTCCCTGATGCCGCATGCCAATGGAAGCGAAGCCGCACGGAAGAATGTACTTCGAAAGAGATCAATCGCAGCGCCTTCGTCACGTGGATCGACTGCACAATCTAGCGGCCATGACGAAGGTTCGAACGGCTGCGCTTTCACTCCTCGTCGGGATCGCTGGGCTTGCTTGTGAAGAGGAGAAGCCCAGCGGCCCGCCGCCCGCACGTTTTCAAGCCGTTGAAGCTCAAACGACCGCGGTGACGGCGGCGACCGTGTCCTTCTGCGAGAAAATTTACAAACCCGGCGAGCGACACTGGGCTTCGCCGCCCGAGCGCCCCGTGCCAGGTACGAGCGCTGCGCGAGACCGCGCCGTGGGTTGGACGTGGGTCAACCTGTGGGCGAGCTGGTGCGGTCCCTGTGTGAAGGAGTTTCCGCTCTTGAAGCGCTGGGGCGAGACGCTGCGGCGGGATGGCGTGGCGCTCGAGTTCGAGCTGTGGAGCGTCGACGACGAGGAGGCCGCGCTGGTCAAGGCGATCAAGGAGCGGAGCCCGACGTTTCCCGGCCCGGTGCGTTGGCTGAAGAGCTTCGACGAGCTCCCCGCGCTGCTCGCCGCGATCGGCGTGGAGAAGGACAGCGCCATCCCAATCCACCTGCTCGTGGATTCGAAGGGCGACCTTCGCTGCGTGCGCGTCGGCTCGGTAGCCGAGGATTCGTACGGGACCGTGAAGTCGATTCTCCAGGGCACCTGAGACTCGAACACCGAGCGTCGCGATCGAACACGGAGCGTCGCTGCCAACTCGTTGGCCTTCGGCCTTCCCTTCGACCCGGTGGACAGGGTACGGGAGTTTCGTGAGGTGCCCGCTCGGCTTAGTTGCTTTGCTCGTCACGATTTTTCCGCTGAGCGCGAGCGCGCAAGACGTTCGAGACGCTGAGACGCTGCCCGCGGGCGTAGGCGCGGTCTTGATTCAGCCTGGATTGGGGTACGGACCCGGGTCGCTCGAGCGATTCGGTCGGGGCTGGCAATTCTCGCGAGAATCGCTGATCGCCGACTTCAACGGGGTGTCACTTTCCAAGGTGCTGGTGGGCGACGCAGCGAGCGGCATCCAGATCGGAGGTGGAACGCTAGGCGTTACGAACTTCGTGGGTAAGCAACAGTCCTTCGCCGTGAACTTCATGGCGGCCGTCGGCATCACGGATCGGCTCACGCTCGCGGCGTTGTGGCCCTTCATGTCCGTCGACTACGAGCTCGACGTCTGGCTCTCACGGGAGAAAGACGAAGCGACGGGCATGGAGCTGCCCCTTGCAAATGCTCGAATCAAGGAGGACTTCAAGGACGTCGACTGTGCGAACCTCGACATTGCGCGCGATTTCGACAAGATCGTCGACCTAGACCCGGGCGCTAGTTATCAATTCAACGTCGACGACCTCCGCCGCGCGCTGGTGTCCGACTGCCTCGGCTATCGCGATCCGGTCGATCGGCTCGAGATAGGTTCCGACGGTTACGTCCACGGCAAAGGGAACCGACGCTTCAGCGGGTTCCGGGACTTGGTGCTCGGGGCCAAGTATCAGGTTTTTCATGGTCGCGACCTTCACCTCGCCGGCCTTGCGTACGTCATCGCGCCCACGGGGAAGGTCGAGGACCCGACCGATCTCTTCGACGTGAACTTTGGAGACGGGCAGTGGGACGCAGCGCTCCTTGCGGCAGTAACGGTTCCGTTCGACGATATCGGCCTCCGCGTCGCCGTGTCCGCCGGGTACGAGATCTCGTTTGCGGACTCGCTCGAGCGCCGGCTCAACTCCCTTACCTTCGAAGACTCTCTCGAGGAGCAGCTCGCCAAAGGAGAGCTCAGCGAGCAGCAACTCTTCGATGAGCACCTCGACGAGGGCACGGCGGTTCCGATCGTCACGCGCTACGACTCGGCGACCATCGACCGCAAGCTCGGGGACTCGGTGTACGTTTACTCAGGCGTCTCCTACCAGATCCTGGAGTGGCTCTCGGTGGGTGTGACTCTCGATTTGCTCCACCACTTCCGAGACCGGGTGAAGTCCATCGGCCCGAGGCCATCGCCTGCACCGCCGTGGCTGACCGAAGAGCAGATTCGAGCAGAAGTCGCGGCCGACCCCACGCTCGACACCGACGCCAAAAGGCTCACTGAGCTCAAGGCGCGCCTGCGGGAGAGTGACGGTCGCAAGAAGGCGGCCTACGCGTGGCACACCGTACGCGGCAGCCTCGTGGGTGGGATTGGTGTCAACTTCAACACGATCCCGATGTTCATTCGTGGTGACTTCCCGCTGCCCATCCTCGCTTCCATCGGCGCCTCCCGATTTCTCGCGGGCCAGAATCTCGACACGCCCGATGCCGTCAGTCTGAGTATCGCGCTGCCTCTGCCTTTCTTCTTACTCACAGGCGACGAGCCCAAAGAAATGCCGTTCGACGACGAGCCAGAAGGTGAGAGCGAAGAGCTGGGGCCGCCCGAGCACGTGCCTCCGGTGATCATCACGCCGCCCGACCGCGACTCCACGCCGACGGCCCCGGGAGCGCCCAATCCGAGCTGAGCTTCGCAGATGCAACTCGCCGTACGCTCCTGCGCCGCAGTGTCTCACTGATCCATACGGGCGATGAGCCCGCGGCACGGTTTGCGCGGGCGATGCAAAAGGCGTGAGTCGGAGGCTCGAAGACGAGCTTTGGGTCTCTGGAACCTCGATTGCTACGTCTGCGCGAAAGATGGCGAATTTGCCGCGCCTCGGTGATCGCTTGGTGGAAGCCAGGGTGGTGTCGCGGGACTTGGTCGAGCATGCCGCGGTGCTTGGGCGTACTCAGCACAAACGCATTGGCGAAATCCTGGTGCGGCACGGAGACCTATCCGAGCACGACCTCTACGAGCAGCTCGCGACGCAGCATGGCGTCCGGTTTTCGTCTGCTCCGCGAATCCGCCCGCTGATCGACGCGGAGATCGCAAAAAAGATCCCGCGCGCCTTCCTCGACCAGCACCTCGTCCTCCCGTTTGCTCGAGAGGGTGCGCTCCTGCACGTGGCCACTTGCGATCCGCGCGCCGATTGCACGGAGGTCGCGCACGCCCTCGAGGCTCGCAAAGTCACCCGCTGGCTGATCACACCCTCCGACTATCGCCTGCTGCGCGCGGACCTCGACGCGGGGATAACCGATTACAATTCTGGACACTCGTCCCAGGAGCCCGCTCATGTGTCGCACTTCGACGAGCCACCTCCCGAGGTCGCGTCGGTGTTGGATACGATGCTCGCCGAAGCCATCGCCGCGCGGGCGAGCGACGTACACCTCGAGTATTACGGCGGGGAGGTCCGGGTCCGCATGCGCGTCGACGGGGACCTCCAGGACGTCACTCACTTTCAGCTCGATGGCCACGCGCACCGCGGAATCGTCAACGTCGTGAAGATCCGCGCGGAGCTCGACATCGCCGAGCGGAGACTCCCGCAGGGCGGTCGGTTCTCGATTCGCGCGGCCAACAACGCCTTCGACGTGCGCGTGCAAACTCAGCCGTCGCTCTACGGCGAGCATGTGGTGTTGAGGATGCTCCCGGAGAACGTGCAGCCGAAGACCATGGAGGAGCTCGGATTTTCCTCCGCCGTCGCGGGCAGCTATCGGCGCGACCTCGAGAGTCCGAACGGCCTCGTGCTCGTCGTAGGCCCGACCGGATCCGGCAAGTCGACGACACTCTACGCGGGCCTCCAAATCCTCGCGCGCGACAAGACCCGCAAAGTCATCACGATCGAAGATCCCATCGAATATTCGATCCCCGCCATTCAGCAAACTCAGGTGAACCGGGCGGTGCACTTCGACTTCGCTGACGCGATGAGAGTGTTCGTTCGACAGGACCCGGACGCCATACTCATCGGTGAGATCAGAGACCACGACACCGCGCTCGAAGCCATTCGTGCGTCGCAGACGGGACACCTCGTGCTGTCGACGCTCCACTGCAACGACTCGGTCGACGCGGTGCAGCGACTCTTCGATCTCGGCATGCATCCAAACTCGATCGCGAGTGAGTTGTTGACGGTCTACGCGCAGAGGCTCGCCAAGCGGATCTGCGAAGGGTGTCGAGCGCCGGCTCAGCCCAATGACGAGCTCCTCGCGGAGGTGTTTCCGGGAGGCATTCCACAGGGGTTCGTGTCGTTCTACGGTCGAGGCTGCGACCGTTGCGGAGGCCGCGGGACCTTCGAACGTATCGCGGTCGTCGAGGTTTTGCCGGTCGGCGCCGAGCTTCGCCGCGCGATTTCCAAGCGTCTTCCCCTCGATGATTTGCGGACCGTGGCGAGGTCGAGAGGGCTGATTCCGATGGTGCACCAAGCCGTCGACATGGTGGTCGGCGGAGTCATAACGCTCACCGAGCTTCCGAGCATGCTGAGTGTGGAGGCGCTGGCCTGGAACGCTCCCAGAAGTGAACGCGGCACAGCGGCGGAGAGTGAGTGAGTGCATGAATTGCACTTGACCCTGACTTCGAACGGGTCGACACGTCTTTCATGAGGACCGGAGTCGAATCGAGGCAGAGTCTCTGTTTAGCGCTGGTGGGCGCTTTCCTCGCAGGGCCTGCCTCTGCGGGCGAGGTGGCTTGGGTTGATTGGATCTCCTCCGATGCTACGTCCGTAGAAGGCATCGCGACGGTCGATGGCAGCACGATCGCGGTCACCTACACCGGCGAACGTGGGTTCGTACAGACGAGCTGCGGGACCAACTACTGGGTCACGCGCTCGGGACCGAACCCGTACACGAGCGCGACGGTCGACAATCCGCCCGATCGAGACACCGACCCCGCGCGGCGCTGCGACATCATCGCGCTCCGGTCTGCGACGGCGAAGATGCTCGAGTTTGGCGAGCCTGTCACGAACCCACTGTTCGCGGTCGTGAGCCTCAATGGCAATGGTTATCGGTTCGACCGGGACTTCACGATTCTGAGCACCGGCCATGGTTATTGGGGCAACGGTACACTCAGCAAGCGGGTCACGACGAATCCTGACGGGTCGGTCACCTACGACGTGGTAGGCACCGGGGAGCCTCACGGGGTCCTCCAATTCATCGGGACTTTCCGGACCGTTTCCTGGACCAGCCTCACCGACGAGTATTGGAACGGTTTCTCCATCGCGGTCGAACACCTCGCGGTGAACGTGCCTCCGGAGATCACTGTCTGGGTGCGCGGAGGTGTCCCGCTCGGGTCGGGGAGCCTGATCGACTTCGGGGAGCTCGACACCGGGACGAGCACCACGGTCGAGCTACTCATCGGAAACTCGGGGACGGGTCCCCTGACGCTAACGGCTCTCGAGCTCGCCGGGATGGATGCGGACTCCTTCGCGCTCGGATCCGCGCCGCCGGCGATCGCGGCAGGTTCCACCGTCAGTGTGCCGCTGACTTTCACCGCGAGCGGCGCTGCGTCGTCGGCGACGCTGACGATTCGCAGCGACGACGCCGACGAAGGTGAGCTCGTCCTGCTGCTCGCAGGGGCCGCTCGCATCGACAGCGATGCCGACGGCATTTACGATCGCAGTGACAATTGCCCGACTACCCCCAACTCGGATCAGCGCGATCTCGACCTCGACGCGTTCGGGGACGTCTGCGACGACGATGTCGACGGAGATAGGTTCGGTCGCGAGGTCGATTGCGATGATCGGGACGACGCCGTTCACGCGCTCGCGCCGTTCTTCCGTGACGACGACCGAGACGGCCTTGGCGACGCTTCGGAGCCGTTCTGTCGAACCACGCCTCCTGAAGGGTACGTGACCTCCGGACCGGACAACTGTCCTTCGGAGGCGAATCCGGGCCAGGAGGATCTCGACGGAGACGACCACGGCGACCTCTGCGACGACGACGTGGACGGAGATACTCACCTGGCCGCCGATGATTGCGACGACCGCGACGCGACGCTTTTCGAACCCGTGACCTATTTTGCGGACGCGGACGGAGACGAGCACGGAGACTCAGGAGCGAGCCGCTCCGACTGCACGAGCTCGCCGCCCGCGGGGTACGCTCGAAATCATCCGGACAATTGTCCGAGCGTCGCCAACCCGAATCAGGCGGACGCAGACGCGGACGGGGTCGGAGACGCATGTGAAGGAGCGCCGGCGCCTGAACCGGGCACGAGCTCGGGTTGCTCGTGCCGACACACGGCTCCCGATGGATCTCCGCTGCTCTTGCTCGCGATGCTCCTGGTTGTACTGCTCCAGCGGCAGACGCGCACGCGGATCGAGGCGTCGGAGGTCTGAGTCGGAGGTCTGAGTCGGAGGTCTGAGTCGGAGGTCTGAGTCGGAGGTCTGAGTCGGAGGTCTGAGTCGGAAGTCTGAGTCGGAAGTCTGAGTCGGAGGTCTGAGTCGGAGGTCACTCCGATGTGCCCGAAAGCAGCAACGCGGCCACAGGCCAGAACCGATCGAGGTCGCAGCGGGCGAGGGCGATGATTCGTCGAAGGCTCGAGCTCATGACGGGGGTCCTCCGCGACCGAGGAGCTCGACGAACAAGTCATCGAAGCTCATGGGTTGTCGCATCAAATCTCTAGCTCCGATAGCCCTGGCAATCTCTCCCAACTCCCCTTCGGCGTCCGCCGGCAGGATGGCGACGACCTCTCTGAGCCCGCGGGAGACTCGGCTTGCCCTTGGTACTTTCAGGTCCGAGGGTGGCGTAGCATCGAAGACGAAGCTCACTCTGAGGGCTCGCCCCTGGAGGTTGGCGAGCGAGTCGGCGACGACCACGCGGCCCTGGGACAGCACCACGACGCGATCGGCGATGCGCTCTACGTCCGTGAGGATGTGGGACGAGAACAGCACGGTCCGCGATCCGTCGCGGACGGCGTCGACCACGGCCGAGAGCACGTCTTGTCGCACCAAGGGGTCGAGGCCCGAGGTGGGTTCGTCGAGCACGAGCAGCTCCGGACGGTGGGCGAGGGCGAGAGTCATACTCAGCTTGGCGAGCTCGCCGCGAGAGAGGGTCCTTACCTTTGAGTCGAGCGGGAGGCGGAGGGTCTCCGCGAGGCGCTGAGCCTCCTCGTCGCTCCACCGGTCGTAGAGGGCGCGGACGAAGGCGAGGACGCGACGGACCGAGAGTCCTTGGTAGACGTCCGGCTTCTCGGGGACGTAACCCATCCGCTGTTTGACCTCGAACTGATCGCGTTCGGGATCGAGCCCGAGGATCTGAACTCTGCCGGAGCTCGGCCGTTCGAGGCCGAGCATCATTCGGATCGCCGTGGTCTTGCCGGCGCCGTTTTGGCCCACGAGGGCGGTGATCGACCCGACCGGCACGTCGAAGCTCACGTCGTCGAGCGCGAGCTTGTTCTTGAAGCGCTTGGTGACGCGATCGAGGTGAATGGGGATCACGCGAAGTCAGCGTATCACGGAGCAGAGCCAGGCACGAGCCGGTGAACGAGGGTGCGTTGAACACTGCGCCGTGATTACACGAGTCGAGTAAGTCACTTCTGGCGGTCTCCGGCGACAAAGAGGTGAGCGCAAGAGCGCAAGGAGGCCAGACCGATGTTCATCCCGAAAACCTTCACCCCACTTTCGCCACGGTTCCAACCCCAACTCAGCGGACCCGCCAAGACCCCGACCCCGCCTGCGGCCCGCACCAAAGCGCCCGAGGCTCCGGCCTCCACTCCGGGTCCGGAGGAGAAGGTTCCGCGGGTGAAGCGGACGGGGACCCCGATGCCGAGCGGCGGGCTCGATCCGAAGACCATGAGCGCGCAGTTCCTCGGCCGGAATCCGCCGGGCGTGCTCGCCAAAGGCTCGAGCGGGCCGGAGGTGACTCAGCTCCAGCGGGATCTCGGCATGGGTGAGAAAGGTCAGACCGGGCAGTTCGGGCCGACGACCGAAAACGAGGTGAAGAAGTTCCAGCGAGCGCACGGGCTCGCGGCCGATGGTCGCGTCGGGGAAGGCACCAAGGCCGCGCTGCGAACGGCCACCGAAGACCGAGCGCTCGAGCAAGCCATGAAGGAGAAGCGAGTCTTCAAGGAAGGGGACTCTGGCCCCGAGGTCAAAGCCATTCAGAGGCTCCTCGGCTTCGGCCCGGGAGGTCAGACCGGAGTCATGGGCAAGGACACCATGAGCGCCCTCGCCGAGCAGAAGACCAAGCTGGGGCTCGGGCGCGCCAACGAGTTCGGGCCGGCCACCTTCGAGGCGTTGAAGAGCCAAGGCCCCACCGCGACCGGAAATCGACTCGCTCAGAACATCCAAGACATCGTCGGAGGCAACACCGATCCCCACAACCAATGCTGGACCAAGGTCGCCGACGCCCTCGAAGGGGTGGGCCTCGGCCCCGGACGCAACATCGTGGCGCCCGGCAGCCTTTACGGGATGTCGGCGCACTCGGCTGCCAACCAGCTCGCCGGCAATCCGAAATTCAAAGAGGTGACGGGACTATCGCCGAACGACTTGCCCAACCTCCCGGCCGGCGCCGTGGTGGTCTGGGGCCCCTTCAAGCCCGGCCAGGCCGACGTCCACGCAGGTCACGTCTCGATCGCGCTCGGCGACGGGCGAGAGGCGAGCGACTTCGTCGGCCCCCAGACGACGCGTCACCACACGTACGGAGACAGCTTCCGCGTCTTCATGCCGAAGTGAGTACGGTCAAAGCTCCACGATGTTGAGCGCGAACTTTCCGTCCGCTCCATAGATACTCTCCACGACGATGGTGTACTCACGTCCACCCTCGACTTCGGCCTGGAGGTAGCTCCAAGCGCAACTCAGCTCGGTGCCCCCGCACCTTCCGTCGAGGATCGAGATCGCCGTATCGCCGAGCTCGCTCCCGAAGGTATCGAACGCGTAGGTGCCGCTACGAGGCGCGATCCAGGAGAAGCTGACGTCGTTCGCGGCGCTGGTCCCCTGCGGCTGACACGAAGGCTCGAAGGCCGTGCCGGAGCCGCTCGTGTTTCCGATGCCTGCGCCCGGTCCGACCGCTGATCCGAGCTCCGTGGTCGGGCAGGATCCGGCCGGGGCTTCCGTGATCGACACGACGAACTGACCCTCGTTGAGATGGTACGCTCCGTCGACGACGAGGATGACCACGTCTCCAGCCGCGAGGCGCGCGGCCACCCTCGAATTCCAGCTCTGGAAGTCGTTGTTGCAGGCGATCACTTCGCCTTCGCAGCCGCCTCGGAGCAGCGTGAGTGTCGTGTCGAACTCGCTGCCGAACGTGTCGAACACGAAGGTGCCGTCGCTCGGAGCCGTCCAGGAGAACGAAGCGTCGGCCTGAGCTTCCGGAGACGCGCAGCTCGGCTCGAAGCCACTCCCGAGCCCGGCGGTCGAGCCGGTCGCGACATTTTGGCCGAGCGCGGACCCGAGGTCCGAAGCCGGGCATACCAACTCAGGCATCTGAACCGCATCGAGGGTGAAGGTATCTTCCCCGTAGAGCCCCTCGACGACGATGGTATAGACCTGACCTTCGACGGCATCGAACTCTGCTCGCCCGAATCGGCAAGCGAGCTCCGAGCCTCCGCAGGACGCATCGAGGACCGCGACGATAGCGCCCACGCCGAGCTCCGACCGACTTACGGTGAATCGGAACTTCCCGGTGGCTGGGGCGGTCCAAGTCAACGTTGCGTCGGAGGTGAAGTCGACGGCCCGACACGAAGGCTCGACGGCGCTGCCGCCACCGACCGTAGAGACCGTCGCAACCTCCGAACCGAGTGATGACCCGAGGTCGAGGGTCGGGCAGACACCTGCCGGGAGCATGCGGATGTCGAGCACGAAGTCACCTTCGAAGCCCGCGACCCCTTCGACGACGATGCCGTAGGTCTGTCCGGCGACGACGTGCTTGGCGACCTCTGGGGACCCGCAGCCGAGCTCGGCGCCGCCGCAGCCGCCTTCGAGCAAGGCGACGATCGCCGGGAGGTTGCTGCGGGCGACGCTGAATACGAAGTTACCGGTTTCTGGCGGCGTCCAAAGAAAGACCGAGTCCCGAGCGGCCGCGACGTTGCAAGTGACATCGGCCGAGTTTCCGAGTGCGCCGGTCGCTCCGACGGCCACGGACTCGCCCACGGCGGACCCCAGGTCAGCGGCGGGGCACGAGGCCAAAGCGGGCTCGATGCCGAGCGTGAAGTCACCCGAGTCGTAGCCATCCACACTGATGACATACACCGTCCCTGCTTCCAGCTGTGCCTCGACGAGGGACGCAGCTTGGTACGAAAAGTCATCGTTGCAGGCGATTTCGGCCCCCTCGCAGCCTCCCTCGCGCACGGAGAGTATGGTGTTGAAGCTGCTTCCGAGCGTCGATATCCGATAGCGGCCGGAGGCCGGCGGGGTCCACGTGTACGAGACGTCGCCGCCGCCCACGAAATAGGTGCAGCTCGGCTCGATCGCGCTGCCGGCTAGTAGGGTCGAGCCGGAGGCTACGGCGGGACCCACAGCCGACCCGAGATCAGCGGCCGGACAGATGGGTGGATCGACAGGTCGAACGTTCAGAGTGTACTCACCTTGTTGACCGCCATGTCCGGTGAGGACGATCGTGAATACCTGGCCCGCCGTCGCGAAGAGCCGCGCGGTCCGGTCCCAGCACGAGGTGAGCGCTCCCGTGCACGCACCCTCCTGGATTTCGACGGCGATCGGGAGCTCGCTCCCCATCGCGTCGATCACGAACTCACCGTCAGAGGGTGCGGTCCAGACGATCGCGGCCTGAGCGGCGCCCCACCCGTAGCAGGTGGCGTCGAAGAGGTGGGCTGCGCCGACGAGCGATCCGGAGCTCACCCCGAGGCCGAGCGACCCACCGATGTCGTCGGTCGGGCACTCAGGGGGTGGGAGCTCGCGAACATTGAGCACATAGCTCGTGCCGGCGGCACCTTCGATCGCGAACGTGAAGGTCTGGCCCGCGACCGCCACGAACTGTACGGGCCGATCCTGCTCACAGGAGGAGAGTTGCTCGCTCGAACAAGACCCGTTGAAAAGCGTGAGCACCTTGGGGCTCAAGGGGTCGACGGGGCTCCCAAGGGTATCGAGCTGGAACGTGCCGTCGTGGGGTGCCGTCCATGTGAAGCTGGCGTCGGGTGATCCAGGCGCGGTGCAATAACTCTCGACCGAGGAGGTCCCGTCGAGCACGCCGGCCGAGAGTGACTCACCCAGCGCGGAGCCGAGGTCGCCGGTCGGGCAGCTCGCCGTGGTTTGCGGCAGGATATTGAGGTTGAACGGACCGGTCGGAGCTCCGAACGTGTCGGCCACGATCGTGTACACATGACCTTCCTCGGCCTGAAGGAAGGCGGGGCTCCCGCAGGTTACCAAGCTCGAGCCGTCGCACTGACCGTCGAAAATCAAGAGCCCCACGAACTGAGGGCTGCCGTCGGTGTCGATGCGAAAGAATCCGGAGCTTGGTGCGGTCCAGAGAAAGGACTGGTCAGGGTTGCCGAAGCTGCCGCTGCAGAATGGGTCCTCGAAGAAGCTCCCCATACCTTCGGTGGTGCCCGAGAACATTCCGGTCGCCGAGCCGAGGTCTCCGGAGGGACACACGCCGGGCGTCACTTCCCGAATGTCGAGCGCGAATTCAGGAGTAGCAAACCGAGAGCTCACCTCCACGACGACCGTGTAGACATGTCCGGCGACGGCCTCGATCATCGTGGTCGGCCCGCATCCAAGCTCTTCGCCGCCGCACTCACCGTCGAGAACGGACACGCGAACGAAGGCTTTGACGGGGGTACTGAATCTCCCATTGAACGAGAAGGTGCCGGTGCTCGGAGCGGTCCAGAGGTACTCACGGTCTGGCGTGCCTGCGCTGCAGCTCGAAGACCGGTCGTCCGGGCCGAGCGGATCGAGCGTACCCGTAGCTACGGCATCACCAAGGGCCGAGCCCAAGTCACCGTCAGGACAAACGGGCGGCGGTTGCGGGCGAATGTTGAGGATGAAATCACCTTCTTGCTGAAACGCACCACCTACCGTCACGAGGATAGACTCACCCGCCGAGAAGGTCCGAACGATACGCCCGGGTCCGCGCGGTCGAAACGGAGTGCCCAAACACTCGAGCTCGGGACCCTCACACGAAGCCGAAAGCACCAGCGTGGTCGTGAAGGCGCTCCCGAAAGTGTCGAAGGCGAATCGACCGTCGGAGGGCGCGGTCCAGGTGTAAGAAAGGTCGCCCGCAAACTCACCCGGGGCGCAGGATGGGTCGACGGAGTGACCTTGACCAACGGTCGTCCCAACGGCGACCGCATCGCCGATCGCCGTTCCCAGATCGCCGTTCGGACAGGTGTCGGGCGCCGGAGGAACGATCCCGAGCACGAACTCACCCGCCGAGTGTGCGTAGCCGCCGATCACGACCGTGATCGTCTCGCCGGCCAACACCGCGGCCGAGACCGACGCCGCCACGCCTTCGGGCGTGTCGTCCACGCAGAGCTCGATCGGAGGGTAGTACTCATTGCAGGACACGCCACGGATGATTTGGATCGTGGTGTCGAAGTCGCTCCCGACCGTCGTGAAGGTGTAGCGTCCGGAAATTGGCGCGGTCCAAGTCATGAGAGCGTCTCCGGCGCCTTGCGGACCGATGCAGGCGGTGAACATCTGATCGGTGGCGCCGCGCGTGTCCCCTCGGGCGACGTTCTTTCCCACCACGGATCCGAGGTCCACCGGCGGGCAGGCCGCGGACTCGCAGCGGATTTGGGTCGTACTCTCTCCGCACTCATCGGTGTCGTCACCGCCGTCGATGCGGTTGAGTCCGGCGCCCCCCATCAAGTGGTCGTCACCGGCGCCGCCTTCGAGGACGTCTTCGCCGGCCCCGCCTTCGACATTGTCTAGGCCGGGTCCAGCGCGGAGCGCGTCATTGCCGCCGCCACCCACGAGGTGATCGTCGCCGTCGCCGCCGAGCAAGCGGTCGTCGCCGGCGCCGCCGTCGACCTCGTCATTACCGGGGCCGCCGCCTACGTAGTCGGGCCCGTCGTCGCCTGAGGTGACGTCGTCACCCTCGGCTCCGGCGAGGACATCCTTGCCGGCGCCGCCGCGGAGGACGTCGTTGCCTTTGCCGCCATCGAGCTGGTCGTTGCCGTCGCCGCCTTCGAGGGCGTCGTCTCCGGCTTGACCCAGGAGGCGGTCGTCGCCGTCGTCTCCTTGAAGGCTGTCGTTGCCGGGGCCTCCGACGAGAACGTCGTTTCCACCAGCGCCCGACAACGTGTCGTTGCCCGACAGACCGAGGATGCAGTCGTCGGCGGGCGTGCCGACGAGGACGTCGTCACCAGTCGAACCCTGAATGACGTTGGACCCCGAAGGGCAATTCGTTGGAGTCCAAACGGCCAAGGCGCTCTCGCCGATCAGCTCCTCTGGCGTTGGGTCAGCGGGGCGTCCGCAAGAGGTTACGAGCGCGCAGGCGACCGCGAAGGTCGAGAGGGAGGATTTCCTGAACACGGCGCCGCGGATATCACGCGCATTTGGCGACAACAAGCCCCCGAAGTCGGCGATCTCCGCGCGGTGAGTTGAAGGCGTCGGGTTGCGGCCGGTCGGGGCCCTTCGGCCGGGCTTCGGTCGTTTGACCGCTCCGACGGTTCGGAGTACGGAGCGACCGGTGAGCCGCTTCGCCCTGCCGTTTTTGTTTTTGGGAAGCTTGACGGGGTGCCCGAAGACGGAGGCTCCCGCAGGTCCCACGGCGGAGGAGGTGCGTGCTCAGAGGCTGGCCCAGCGCGCGCTCGCGCTGCCGTACTCGGGCCCGGAACAGGTTGCGGGCCTCCCCGGAGCGCTCCTGTTTCGGGCGAATCGAGGGCGGACGATTTTCGACGGTTCGGGGCAGCTATCCTTTCCGCCTGAGGTTCGGCGGGTCTGGATCGACGTAGGCGCTCATGAGCTCGAGAGCCCGCTCGCCGCCTTACTCAGTCGGCCCGACCTGGGCGTCATCGCGATCGAGCCGCTTTGGGAAAAGTGGGCCACCTGGCCGAACGTCCCGAACCTCATCACGATCCCGTTCGCCATCTACAGCAAGGAGGGGTCGATGACTTTCCACGTCAATGCTTATCAAGCGACGAGCTCACTGCTCCCGTCCGCCGCCGACTCGCGGTTCGACGTCGCCACGCGCACGGTCGAGGAACGTCCAGTTACGGTGATCCGGCTCGACCGAATCATGAGTCGCATTCCCACGGGCACGTGTATCGAATTTTTGAAGACGGACGTTCAAGGCGTCGACCTTCAGGTGCTTCAGTCGGCAGGGGCCGAGATCAAACGCGTGAAAGTCATTCGGACGGAGGTTTCGATCCGACCCATGTACGAGAAGCAAGGGGAGTCGATGAGCACGCGGGAGGAGTTCGAGACCTATTTGGCCGAGCTTGGATTTCACGAGCTCGGTGTGTCCGGTGACCGCCCCGTCGACGGCAAGATCGCGTTCGTGAACCTCGATTTCGGGCGGGAAGATTGGGAGTGTGCGGTGCCTCGCGCTGCCGAGTCGATCCGACAAGAGGTGAACGAATCGATCGGAGGCCATGAGCGAGCGCTCGCGGCTGCGAGACCTCTCGCAGAATCGTCGACGGCCACGAGCGCGAAGAGCTCGACGGCAGCGCGTTGAGTTTGGGCTCGAGAATCAAGCGCCGGACGCGCGAGACGCCGTCATCGACGCGTTCGAGCAGATCTGGGTACGAGAGTACGGCGATTCAGCCTGCGGCGTTCGATGCCAAGGAAGCTCCCACTGCGGCGGGCGATCCGCACTAGCTAGCTGGTTTCGTTCCAGATAGCCGCAGGCTAGATGCCCGCGGTCCCGGCGTCCGTGGGGCCGTCACACCTTCGCTGACCGTTTTTTACGAAGGAGCTCACGAGTCGTCGAGACTGTAGCCACGCGTTCGAGCCAGAGTGCGAGAGTCTCGGGCTCCTCGCAGCTCAGGATCTTCTTGCGAGTCTTCTCGGTCACCCGCACTCCACGTGAGTCGAGCACGGCAAGGACGGCCCATGCCTGGCCTCGGAAGGTCCCTTTTTCGATGCCTCTTTCGATGCCTTTTTCGATGCCTTTTTCGATGCCTTTTTCGATGCCTTTTTCGATGCCTTTTTCCTCCACTTCATCGAGGCTCGAGTATCCACGCCGCTCGAGGAGGTTGTGGAACGCGACGTCTTGCGCTGATCTCCGATCGAACAGGGCCTCCACCGGAATCGGATTCCGAAGCACCCCGGGCGCGACGAGCTGCGACCCGGGGTAGGCGAGCCGCACCGCTCGTCCGGGCTCATGCACCTCGACATGTCTCGGGGTGAGGAGCCGCACGACCCAGATGTATTTGGTACCCGCCGCGAGCAACTCCTCGATCTTGGTCTTCAGAGTAGCCTCGTTCTGCCCGACGCTGGCGTACTCGACAGCGAGCGGCGGCACGCCCTGAATCCAACCCGGTCTGTCGGGAACGCCCACCGCGATGTCAGGCGCCCGAAGGTGCCTCTCGTCCCATGAGAAGCCCGCATCGACGCCCGTCGACTCGACGTCCGGATCTGAGTCGATGGCCTGGGCGCCTAGCAGCCTGCGGGGAAATTCGAAGTCCAAGCAGTTTGGATCACTTGGAATTTT
>CAYXDO010000169.1:0-23097 GCA_964463485.1 uncultured Myxococcales bacterium
CTTTGAGCTACTAAGAAATCCGACGAGACTAGCCCGATCCGCATCGAGTGGGCGTGGAACCTGGTCGTGTCGTGGACGTGGACGATCCGGAATGAAATAGGCGCAGGTCCGCCTGGCTGTGAGTCCGAACGGCAACGCGTCGCACACCGATCGATCGCCGCAAGTCCACGTTCTATCTATTCTTTTTTCGACCAACTCCCCCGCAGCGCACTCAGATCCAGGCCCGGCTGCACCCTAATGAGTTGGTGCGGGAGACACTCTCATCGGCGTATGGATCGCTGAGACGCTGGAGGATACGGCGAAGTTGAGTCCGCGAAGCTTAGGCGCAGGCAAGATGCCTGCGCTCCCAGGGCCGGACAGGGCCGGACAGGGCCGGATAGCGCGGCTAGACCTCGCCGTCCGACATGATGATGCGATTGGTCGAGCTCCGCGACTCACCCACCGAGCTCACGCGGACGGCCGCCGTGTCGAAGACCGGGCACCGAGACTCGCACGTTCCACAGCCCGTACAACGAGTCAGATCGACGAACGGCCGATGAAGAGTCCTAGACTCACCCTCCCGCGCCGTGACTGTCTCCAGCTTGAAGTAGATCGCCTTCGGAGAAGTCGGGCACACTTCCTCGCAGACGATACACTCGGTGTCGTACGCCCACGGTAAACATCGGCCCTTATCGAACGCCGCGGAGCCGATACGGACTGCCTCGGAGCTCGAGCCCTGCCCGGTCTTCTGCGCCACCGTCAGGGGTCGAATTGCGCCGGTCGGGCAGACCTGTGAGCACAGCACGCAACTGTGCTCGCAATAACCGAGCTTCGGGACCAAGACCGGACTCAGCCATCCTTCGATCCCGCACTCACCCAACGCCGGCTGAAGTCCGGCCGTCGGGCAAATTTTCATACACGCGGAGCACTTGAGACACCGCTCCAAGAACTCGGGCTCGTCGAGCGATCCGGGCGGACGAATTCGAAGCGGGTTCGGTCTTGGATCGACACCCGTCGACGCTCGAAGGACGGGCACGGCGACGAACCCGCTCGCGGCCGAGGTCAGCCATCGGCGACGACTCAGGTCGACTCGAGCGGTCGCCGGGCTGGGCTTCGGCATGAAGCGGTAGACCATCCCCCCGTTCGGGCACGCCGTCGTGCAATTCAGGCACAGCATACACTCGGTGACTCGGAGCGTACCTTGCGGGTCCGCCGCGCCCGCACACGACGCGCCGCAGTTTCCACACTCCGAGCACAGGCTCTCGATCTTGTGGATTCGAAAGAGGGAAAACTTCGCGAGCAAACCAAGGAGCGCACCGAGCGGACACAGCACTCGGCAGTAGAGTCGTGGTCGAACGAAGTTCAAAGCCAACGCCCCGAAGAAGAGCGCCGCGATCAACGTCCCGTGCTGAAAATGCCGCTCGCCCTGATAGAGCCCGAAGGCCGTGTTGCTGGCCGCGGGGACGAGCGACGTACTCAGTCCGCGCCACGTCGAGGCGATCGGGTCGAGCCAGCCGACCTGAAGACTGCCCATCGCCGACATGGCGAGCATGACGGTGAGCACCACGTATTTGATCTGTTGGGTCGGTCGCGGCGCGTTCGCTTTGACTCGATCCTGAGTCTTCCTGGTCCGGTTCAGCCAACTCAGCGAGTGATGCAACACACCCATCGGGCACATCCACCCGCAGAAGAACCGGCCGAAGATCATCGTCAGGACGATGATGGGCAGGGCCCAGACCAACTTGTTGAAGAGGGAGCGCGTCGCGAGGCCCGTGGACAAGGCGATCAGTGGATCGAGCCCGAGGAATAGCTCTACCGGATAGCCGGTCAGCAGAGACGCGGTGGTGGCGAACAGCAGAAACAAAAAGAGTCCGAGGAAGACCGCCTGATAGGCCCGCCGGAGCCACACGAACCGAATCACCCTCCGACCTCCACGAGCTTCTTCCGGTGAAAATCGAGCTCTCCAAGGCCGAGCTTCGCGGCCTCCTGAAGGAACCTGAGATCTCCCCCTCGCAACCCGAGGAGAGTCGCTCCGAAGGCGTCGAGCGCGACCTCGTCCACGCCCGCGGCGACCAGATTCATCGACTTCACGTCCGCGAGATTGCCTCCGGTGGGTCCGTTGGCGAGGAGCACACGAGTCGCGTCGAGGATACTCAGGGTCGGTTTCATCATGGCGCCCAAATCAGCGATCGATCGATGGAGGTCTTGGTGAAGGCGAGCCCGGTGCCCACCGAGCACGCCGTACCAATTCTTGAGACACAGGGTCGCTCCGGAGAGCCCGTGGTGTTTGACGATCGCGACATTGATCACGCGGTCCGCTTCGACGAAGGGATAGAGGACCTCGGCCACGCGGAGCGACTTCCCGGCGACCTCGACGTGGCGAAACGCGTTCGACGTCGGCACTACGAGGGTCGCCGAGTCATCGAGCGCACGCCGAATTCCGGATCGCTCGAAGCACCGCTCCGGGTTGTTCACGGGGACGTCCGCCACCCAGATCCTCGAAGCACCGGCGGCATGGGCCATGCGAACGACCGCCGCCACGACCTCTGGATTCGTGGTCGCGGCTTGCTCTGGCACGCGGTTCCATGCCGCGTTGGGTTTCACGACCACCGTCTCTCCGCGACGAACGAAGCTACTCATACCCCCGAGGGCCTCGACCGCGCGAGTCACATTCTGGGCAGGATCCGGACCGTGGACGATCGCGAGCTCGTTCGCGCCGGTCGGCCGATCGACTCGATGGTCTCGAAGTCTCTCCAGGGACTTGGTTGGTGTTCCAACATCACGATCGACGAACGCGAGGCTACCCACGACCAGTCCGGACGCGGCCGTCGTCGCCCCGAGGTGCAAGAGCTGCCGGCGATCGAGCTTCCTACGCTCCGCCTCGGTTCGCTCCCGCGCGTCACCGAGGACTTTGAGGCGGTCCTTTCGACTCATCGCATGCGCTCCGCGAGCGCGCGCGCCAGCTCCGGCAGAACGACCTCGGCCTTCGCGTCGAACGCGGTCAACTTCACGTAGAAACGATCCCGCTGGAATACGAAGGACATGGGTCCGGTCCAGGCTTCGGACCAACCGCTCACGGGCGTGGCCGTGGGTGAGCGCTCTTTGGCCGCGATAGACTCCGCATGCTCGGCGTCGGTCATGTCGTAGATGTCGCAAGTCAGCTCGCCGCCGCTCGGTCCAGTGAGCTCGGCCGCGCCCAGGAGACGAAACTTACGCTCGAGGTACAGTGGAGCCGCGCCGTCGATGTAGTCATAGAGCTTCACTGGGTCGTAGAGCTCGAGAGCGCCGCTGAGCTTCGCCCCACCAAGCGGGCCGCCGAACAGCGCGGCCAAGGCAGGACCGGCCTCGGGCGCGGCGTCCCTCGTGTCGGTAGCAGTCGCGCTCTTCGTTCTCGCCTCGGAGATTGATGATGCCGGCGGGCCCTCGAGCCCGAGCCGCTCCGGCGGCGCTCCTGAAAGCCCGCGAAGCACGACCCAACCCACGAGCGCGATCGGAAAGCTCAGGAGGATGATGAACACGACGTGGCGCACGCGCTATCCGAGTCTGCCCTGTCGGATTGCGTGCGCGAACCACGATTCTCGACGTGCGCTCTCTTGCCGCGGTCCGTTCAACTCACTCGTACGAGGATCGGCCCGGCAGATTCTCGGCTCCAAAGCTCGCTGATTTCGCCCGCGGCGTACGGTTGATCTCTATTTTCCGGTGAAGACTGGCTTGCGCTTCTCGAGAAAGGCCCTGCGCCCCTCGATGTAGTCTTGGCTGTCATACGCTCGGCGACGCAACCCTTGCACGCGCTCGAACGTCTCGGGCTGTAGGGGATGACTGTTCGCGAGCACACGGAGCTGCTCCTTGATCACGGCGATGGAGAGCGGAGAGTTCGAAGCGATGTGCTCGGCCAACGCATAGGTTTGAGACTCGAGCTCGGCCATCGGAACGAGTTGGTTGAGGATCCCGACCTCGAAGGCCCGCTTGGCGTCGATGGGACGAGCTGTGAAGAACATCTCCCGCGCGATGCGTGGACCAACCAAGTTCATGAAGTGAAGGATGCCGCTGATGTTGTAGGGCACGCCCAACTTCGCAGGGGTCATCGCAAAGGCCGCGGTCTCACAACCGATGGCGAGATCGCAGATGAAGGTGAGGTCACAAGCGCCGCCCCAGACACTGCCCTCGATCATCGCGATCACGGGCGCCGGCATGGTCTGGATCTTCCGAATCAGCACCTCGAGGGGGTCATAATACGTCAGGGGGTCGCGCCCGGGGATGGGGAGCTCGCTGACGTCGAAGCCCGCGCTCCAAACCTTGCTCCCCGGATGGGCCCGCAGGACGACGACTCGAGCGTTCATCTCGACGAGTTGGTCGAGTGAGGTGGCCATCTCCCCGAGGAGCGGGTTCGAGAGCGCGTTGCGCTTCTCGTCGTGGTTGAGAGTGATCGTCCCGACTCCGGTGTTCAGCGAGACCTCGATGAGCGACATGTTCGTAATGTAACAGGAGTCCGGTGCAAGGTGAGAGAAGCAACGTCCTTCTGGGTGCGGTCGCCGAGCTCGACCGACTTCCATGCCCAAGTAAGTTCGGCACCGAGACCTGGACGGGAACGAGCACAGCAGGTCGTTGAAGAAGTCGACTTCTCGGAACGCTGAGCTGTGCTCGATCGTCATGGATCAGCAAATTCAAGCGCTTACCGCGTGAATCGGGCACGGGCACGGGCACGGGCACGGGCACGGCATGAGTTTCGGAGCCTTTTTCAGCGACCTCTTAGGATCCGACTCTTCGCCCATTCTTCGATATCATCGCTCGGCGCTAGGCAAACCACAGAGGACACAGAGCAGGAACGCAGAGAACACAGAGGATTTGGAGAAAAGTCCTTCGTGCCCTCCGTGTTCCTTCTCTGTGCTCTCTGTGGTTCATGCGGAGGTTGAACTGAATTGCCGCAGGTCGGTCGTGCACCCCCTGCGCTCTCTTGTCGCGGGGCCAACCCCTTTCGCATGCGCTATTGAGTCATCATGCGCGCGATCCGCGTCCGACCCTTCATCATCGCCCCTCTGTCACTCCTCGCTTTCGCCTGCGGCGGCGCTGACTCGCCCGCAGAGACCGCGATCGAGTCGCTCGTCCCCGCGAGCGGTGAGGTGAGCGGTTGGACGGAGGATTCGAGCACCGGATCGCAGGGTGTCGAGATCGGCAAGACCCACGCCGAGGTCGAGGCCAAGATCGACGGCGACATGGAGCCCTTCGCCGCCAAGAGCTTCGTCGCGCTCGCCCGCCAGCATTATGCCAAGGACGGCTACCAGCTCGAGCTTCGAGTCTGGCAAATGAAGGACGCGGCCACGGCCATCACGCTCTATGACGAGCTCGCGACGACGGTCTCGCTCTACTCAGCGCTGAGCTGGAGCTCGATCTCGGTCGGCGAGGCAGGGCGCGTGGCAGACTCAGGCACGACCTGGTGGGCCAACGCCCGAAAGAAGGCATATCACCTGGAGGCTCGCGTCTCCCAGAAGAGCGTCGGAGACGCGACCAGCCGCGCCGAGGTCGAGACTTTCCTGAAAGCCGTGGCCTCCAAGATCCCGTGACTCACCCGGACCCATCGAAGTCGCGCAGAGCGCTGCTCCTCGACGCCGGCAAGGTCGTCGCGGCGATCGGGGCGGCCGGGGCGGCCGGCTGCTTTCCGCCCGTGGACGGCGAGTGGGCGGCGCTCACGCCCGAGTGCGAAGATCCCGACCCCATCGTCCCCGTGCAAGGAGCCTCGAGGGTCGTCGAAGTGTCCAGGCCATCGAGCGTTCGAGAGACTACGGACTCCACCGGAGCCCGAAAGACGGCGATCGACGCAGACGCCATGCGCCCCATGCTCGACGCCGCGCTCGAGGATCTCACCGAGAGCAAGTCGCCGTGGAACGCCATCCTGCCCGACTACTCCCGTTCGATGCGGGTCGGCATCAAGGTCAACTGCCTCAACGAGACGCTCCCGACGTCCGCACCCTTGATCCGCGCCCTCGTCGCGAGCCTTCGGGAGTCGCTCGATCTCGGCCCCGAGCGGATCATCGTGTGGGACCGGCGCCTAGACGAGCTCCAGCCGAACCCGCCCCGCCTCCAACTGACCCATGAGTACCTCGGCGCGACCGTCATGGGTACGGTGAAGTCCCTCCGGGACTCGTCTGGACCCGGATATTCAGCCGCGATCTGCGGAGTCGTCGAAGGCAAACCCACGCGGCTCAGTCGGATCATGACGGAGCTCACCGACGTGACCATCAACTGCCCGGTCCTCAAGACTCACACGATCTCCGGAATCACCGGCGCGATGAAAAACATCTACGGCGTCATCGACAACCCGAGCGAGTACCACAAGAACCTGCCGACGGCCCTGCCCGCCCTGTACCGACTCCCGCCCATCCGCAAGCACGTCCGACTGAACGTCCTCGACGCGCTGATCGCGGTGACCGTCGGGGGCACGTCTTCGCCGCCCGACACCCTTCCACGCCGCGTGCTCGTCTCTCGCGACCCGCTCGCGCTCGACAGCTTTGCGCTGGCCTTGGTGAACCAACTCAGGGAAGCGAAGGGACTCGGACTGCCGCCGGTCTCGACCGACCTCACGGGTTGGCTAACCCGAGGCCACTCGCTCGGCCTCGGCACCCTCGCCTACGAGCTGAGAACGATCGAACAGTGAGCCGGCTCGCGCCAAATCTTTGATCCAAGTCGAGACATCGGTCCTCGTGATTTGCGAGCATGAACCGCAGGCGCCTGAGCGAGTGAGCTCTGGCGACGACGGAGTTAGGAGCGCTCATGCCCATTACACGCCGAACCTTCGTGGAAGGAGTGGCCGTCACCGCGGCCAGCCTCACGACCCTCGACGCCCTCGCCGATGAAACGCCCGACCTCGTGGAGGTCGAAGGAACCGATCCCAAGGCCATGGTCGCCGCCGCGCTGGCGGCGCTCGGTGGGATGAGTAACTTCGTCAAACGAGGGGACTACGTCGTCATCAAGCCCAACGCCGGCTTCGCCAACCCACCCGCGTGGGGGACCACGACCCATCCGGACACGGTCGTCGCAGTCGCAAAGGCGTGCCTCGAAGCCAAAGCCAAACAGGTGATGATCGTCGAGTTCCCGCTGGGCAAGGGTGAGCGTTGCCTGGAACGCTGCGGGCTCACTGCCGCGCTGGCCTCGGTTCCCGAGGTCAAGGTCAAGATCCTCGCCGCCAAAGACGATTTCAAACAGGTCAAGGTCGGAGGCATCGCGCTCCAGACCGTCGAGCTCGCCAAGGCGCTGCTCTCTGCCGACGTACTCATCAACGTTCCAGCCGCCAAGGCGCACGACGCGACGGGCGTGTCGCTGGGGCTCAAAAACGCCATGGGTTTGATCTGGAATCGCAAGGCGTTGCACGACGAAATGGATCTCCACCAGGCGGTCGCCGACTTGGGGAGGGTGATCAAGCCGAACCTCACCATCCTGGATGCAACCCGCGCGCTCCTCACGAACGGGCCAGCCGGCCCCGGCGAGACCGCTACCCCCGGGAGACTCGTCGCTGGTCGCAACGTCGTCTCCGTCGATGCGTACGGGCTCTCGCTCGCGAGGTTCAATTTGAAGTCGATGACGATCGCGGACGTGCGCCACCTCGCGCTCGCGGAGAAGGCGGGCCTCGGCTCGACCGACTTGTCCAAGCTGAAGGTCAAGAAGGTCAAGACCTGAGTAGGCGCCCGCGAGTCGCGGTACTCACCGCCGCCTTCAGCGCCGCCTTGCTCGCCTCGAGCCCGCCCGCGGCGGCCCGAAACCCGCCCTACGTCGTCGATCAGCAGGGGGCCGCATGGGTCGCCGCGGGAGACTCCTTCGTCTACCAAACCAGAGATCGATTCAGCGTCCACAAAGCTCCGGCCACCGTCAATCGACTCGCCAGGGACGGCAACATCCTGTGGATCGCGACCGACGACGGCGTCATTCGTTTCGATACGATCGGGCTCCTCGCATCTCGCCTGACGCTCGACGACGGTCTGCCGAGCGACTCGATCTCGTCGGTGACCGCGGACGGGCAGTTCGTTTGGTTTGGGACCAACAAGGGTCTCGTACGCTATCGGGCGCTCGACCGAACGCTCCGCCTGTATGGCGAGGAGGACGGCTTACCCAGCGCGGCGGTCAACGACCTCGTCGCGATCGGGAGACAAGTCTGGGTAGCGACGCGCTCGGGGCTCGCGATGTACGACGCCGACGTAGACGGTCTGAGATCCTTCGGAGAGGCCGAAGGATTTCCGTCCGGTGACGTCGCGGAGCTGATTCGAGCCGGCGACTCCTTGTGGTGCCGCACCGAAGTCGGACTCACTCGCTTGACGATCTCGACTCGCTCGGTCTCGCACTTTTCGTTCGACGACATCGGAGGCAGGGAGGTCCGATCTTTCACGCTCGACGGAGATCGTATCTGGGTTGGAACCGAGCGCGGACTCTTCTTCTTCGAAGTCAGCAGCGACACCTTCCTTCCTTTTCCACAGCAAGCCATCCTCGAGGGAAAGGGCATCGTCGGGGTCGAGACGTTCACCGATTACGTATTCATCGTGAGCTCCGAGGATATTGTTCAGTTTCACAAAGCGAGCCGAGCGATCCGTCGATATACTCAGGCCGACGGTCTCGCTCGCACCAAGGGAGCCACCGGCACGGTCCTCCAGGGCGGGCTACTCACCGTCATGTTTTCCGACGGCGCCGAGGTGTACGACATTCAGCGCGACCTATGGGCCTCTCGAAGCCTCGAGCCCGATCAATCAGAGTCGACGGAGTCGACGACGCGCCTACGGCTGTTCGGCACCGCCAACACGGAGCTGCCTTACGACTTGATCTCGGACGAGCTATCCGTGCAGCGGTTCGCGACCGCCGAAGCAGCGGTCGGACTCGGTCACCGCTTCAGCGACGGGAGCTCCTTGGACGCCTCGCTGCGGCTCGACTACGGGCAGCTCGAGCTCCCGGGGATCAGGGACCTCCAATACGAGCTCGAATATCTCGGCAAAAAGGCGGATCTGCTGCGCGAGGTTCGAGCCTCGGACCGTGAAGAGCTTCGAAGTCTCGAGGAGGGGCTCGAGAGGACGATCCTGTTCCAGGGCGTGCACGCTCGCGTCGCCACGCCGGACGATGGACTCCAGGCGACACTCGACGTGGGCATGCGTCGCGGCGAGGCGGTCCGTGACTTCCTCGCGGGTCGGCCCGAGGAGGTCTACACACTCTCCAAACGTCACGTCCTACCGGGCTCGGAGACCGTCTGGGTCGACGGGGAGCGACTCACGGCAGGGAGCGACTACACCCTCGTGTACCCAGCCGGACAACTCTTCTTCCTCGATCCGGAGCGCCTGGACGAGCTGAGTGTCGTAGAGGTCGAGTACGAGTACGACCTCGTCCCCAAGAAAGGCCTCGGCGTCCTCTCGCTCCTCGATCTGCTGCCCGCGGACCGCGAGATCGGGGACTGGAGCCTCTCGGGGGCGGCGAGGTTGATCAGCGAGGAGTCTGGACTCTATCAGCAGATCGACGGAGCTGCCCCGAAATACCTGGACCGTGGCTGGGTTCGCAGCGTCTACGCCGAATTTCGACAGAGCGGCCGCACGATTCAGGTGGCCATTCACGACTTGGCGAACGAAGCCAACGCCCGCGGCCTCTTCGACTTCGAGTTGCCTCCCGCCCGCGAGCCCGTCGCCAAACGCGAAGACGTCGTGATCGATCTCGGGCTCGCGAGCTCGTACGCAGCCAAAGCATGGATGGGATCGTACTTTCTCGAGCTCTCGATCGACGACAGATCGGACGCCTCGAAGCAGTCTCTCGAGCTCTTCTCGGTTCAAATCCTCGACCGCGGGCAAAACGCGGGCGAGAATTTCGGCGGAGCTCACGAGTTTCTCTCCTCAGCCAGGATCGCGCTCTCGCCGGTCGAGGGCCTAGAGGTCGGCGCGAGAGTCGTCGAGCTTCGCGCAAGGGGCGAGCCCGAACGACGACTCACTGCGGGCGGGGCCGACCTGCGTTACGAGTCCGACGTCGAAGGAGGCCGATGGACCGCCTACGGCGAGCTGATGGGAAGCTCGGCCGAGGACGCGAGCGGGTGGGCCGCGATCGGTCGACTCCGCCTCTCTCACCCCGCCCTCGAGGGTCTGGTGTCGGGCCGCCATGAGAGTCGGAATTTCACACCCATCGGCACCTCGGACCGACTCCTCGGCAAGCTCCGGGACGAGGCGCGGGCGCAGGCCACCGCCTATCCGACTCGCTGGCTCCCGATGTCCGCGTTCTTCACTCGAGAGGTCACGGCCGATCCGGAGACGGGTGAGCTCGAAGCTACTCAGCACGCGGTCGGACGAATCCAGCTCGCCGAAGAGCGTCTCCCGCGTACGTCCGTTCAAGTCGGCCATTCGTTGGTCGATACAGCCGACGGTGAGCTCGCGCGCCTTCGACTCTCCGCACAGTCCGAGTATGATTTTGCGCAGGGCGTGCTGGGATCTCTGGGGATGAGACGACTTTGGATCCGCGGGCTGTACGGCGTGTCCGTCGCGGATTCCTCGGAAACCGAGTCGTCAGAAGCCTCCGATCGGGTCCGACAAGGACGAATCGAGGCCAAGGTCGCACCCACGGCAAACGAGGCCGGGTATGCGCTCCTCCGCACGCGCACGGTAGACCGGAGCTTCGGCGAGGACTTCGATCCCCTGTGGACCCGCTACGAAGTGAACGCCGGGGCCCGCAGCACGAGCATTCCGGGCCTCGTTCCCCAACTCAGCTACACCGTCGCCTTCGACGACGATCGCTCGGACGAGCCTTTCCAGACTTCGAAGGGCAATGCTGGCGGCGTACTCTCCATCTACCCGGGACAGTGGTGGTCTTCTCTGGCCGCGCTCGTCGTCGAGCCTCGATACTCGCGCGCACACGACGAGCGCTCCGAGAGCGCCGTAAAGAAGAGCTCCAGCGATACGCATCGGGTGGACACTCGCCTCGCCTGGGCCACGGGCGGGACCTGGGACTTCGAAATCTACCAACTCCTCGACGTGATTCGGACCGGTCCCGAGGACCAGACCCAGGGCAAGAAGCTCGAGCTGCGAGGGAGGTTGGTCTTCCGCCCCGAGCACAAATCGCCGATCACCCTGCGCGTCACGCACTTCGCCCAGCAATTCCGAAACGACGTCCCGGAGGCGCCCGAGTGGGCCGAGGAGCAGAGCGACGAGGGCGCGCTCGAGTGGCTCATGCGCTGGACCGAGGCGGTCACGAGCAGACTCAAAGTGAGTTATCAGCTCTCTCAGGTGAACGATCGCATGACCATCGACACCCGGCGCATCGAGACCTTCGTGCTCCACCAAGCGGGAGGTGAGCTGGAGCTACGACTCTTTCCCCTCGAATCCGCCGCTGACCTGTTCATCGCCCTGCGCACGCGAGTGAGCCGACGATTTGGGGACGAGGATGCGGAGGATGCGCTATCGTATGAGCTCAGCGGCGCAGTGATCTGGACCTTGACGGACATGCTCTACCTCGAGTCGGAGCTCGGTTTCAGGAAGACCGCCTGCTTCTCGGCGACCTGCGCCCCAGCCACCGAGCTCCGCCCCAGACTCTACCTGACCGTGAACCTTTGAGGCCGCGATGAAGCGTACCCAACTCAGCGGTGAGAACAGTAGGTCGACCCCACGGATTTTGGCCTCGCGAAGGCGGTTCCTCGCGGCCCTGTGGATTGCGCCGTGGCCGTTGGCGTTGGCGTGCCGCCCTCGCGAAGAGATCGTCGTCTTTCACGCGTCGAGCCTGCGACGCGTCCTATTCGACGTAGCCAAGGAGCTCGAACGTACTCAGCCGGGCCTGCGCGTGCGGCTCGAGCCGAGCGGATCGCTGGTCGCCGCGCGGAAGGTCTCGGAGCTCGGACTGCGCGCCGACTTGGTCGTCTCGTCGGACGCCGGCTTGATCGACCGGATGCTGACTCCGAATTGGGCGAGCTTCACCCTCGAGTTTGCGACGAACGAGCTCGTCTTGGCGCACAAGGATCACAGCCGCTTCACCGACGAGATCGACTCGAGGAACTGGGTCGAGGTATTGAGTCGGGACGCGGTCCGGCTCGGCCGCGCCCATCCCGAGACTGCGCCGCTCGGCTATCACACACTCATGACTTGGACGCTGGCCGAGTCGTCCACTCGGACCGCCGTGCGATCGCGTCTCGAAGCTCGCGTCGCGAAGGAGCACGTCGCGGCCGACGAGACTGAGTTGCTCGGGATGCTCGAGGCCCGAGCCATCGACTATGCTTTCCTGTACCGGTCGACCGCTGAAGATCACCGCCTGAAGATCACCTCGCTGCCACCGACCCTCAATCTGTCGAGTCCCGAGCTCGCAGCCGAGTACGCCGAAGCCCGAGTCCGAGTGGGCGAAGGTCCGAGCGCTGCCGAGCTCGTCGGCGGACCGATCCTCTACGGAATGACGATTCCGAAGAACGCCCGAAACCCAGCGGGCGGCGCCAAGCTCGCGGCCTTGATTCTGTCCGAGACAGGTCGCGGGTACCTCGAACGCGCCGGATTCCGTCCCTTGCATCCCGCGACCTGTCGGCTATGCGTGGGCCTTCCGCAGGGCCTTCGCGAGCTCGTGGCGGTCCGATGAAAGCACCACGACCACCGAGAGCGAGCCCCAGCCCCATCGGCCGCCTCGGCGCCGTAGCCGCGCTCTTGTTGGCCCTGCTCCACGTCGGCGTCGGACTCCTTCCAGATCCTCCATTCGACCTGCCGGCGAACCTCGTGCTGTTCGCCACCAACCTCTACGTGCTCTACTGCGCCGGGGTCGTACTCAGCGGCCGCGGTCCCAGGATGCTGGCCCTATTCCTGGTGGGTTATGCGGTCCTGTACGGCTTGACGGTGGTCGCCCTGGGGAAGACGCCGCTCTTCATCTTACTCATGGTCGTCTACGCCAGCGCGTTCGGCTCTCCGGTGCTGCTGGGATTTCTCGCCATCTTCGTGAGCTCGTTCGTGGTGCTCCAACCCTACGCCTTCGAGACCTTCATTCCGCTCGTCTTCATCTACGTGGTGCTCGTCCGAGCGAGAAACGCCTCCAAGTTCCTCCTCGCCTGCCTCGGGTTCGGCCTACTCATGCTCGGGCTCGTACTCATGCCGCTCCTTCACCTGGCGCTCCAAGACTCCGCCCACACCCTGTGGGTCGCGCTCAGCCGGCCCGACGTGCAGCAAGCCATCGGGCTGAGTATCCTCTCTTCGACGGTCTCGACGGTTTTTGTCGCGCTCTGGGGCGTGCCTCTCGCTTGGGCGCTCTGCCGCCTCGACTCTCCCCATCGGCGCTGGATCGAGTCTGTCATCGACCTGCCGATCTTGATTCCACAGCCCGTCGTCGGGATCGCGCTCATTCTCCTCTTTGGCCCGGGAGGTGCGCTCGGCGAAGGTCTGGAGTCGATCGGGCTTGGAGTCTCCGGCTCGATCGCCGCGATCGTCATCGCGCAGGTATTCGTCGCATCCCCGTTCCTCATCAAGACGGCGATGACAGCGTTCGACGGAGTACCGCCGCGCCTGGAGCTCGCGTCGCGGAGCCTGGGTTGCTCCCCGTCACGAACGTTCTGGAAGATCTCACTCCCCCTCGCCTCACGCGGCATCGCCGTCGGAAGCGCCCTGGCTTGGGCGAGGTCTGTGAGCGAGTTCGGCTCGGTGATCCTGTTCGCGAGCTCACCCGTCACCGCCCCGGTCCTGGTCCACACCGAGTTTCTGCGCGCCGGAGCCTCCGAAGCACGACCCATCGCGATCTTGGTCCTCGTCATCTGCCTTTGGATTTTCGTCATCTTGCAGTTTGGCCAGACCCTCTTGCCCTTTGCGCTTCAGCGGGATCGAGGCAAGCGGGCATGACGCTGGAGCTGAAGAAGCTGAGCCGCAGCTTCGGCGATTTTCGGCTCGAATCGATCATGCTCAGGGTCGAGCCTGGTGAGTACTGGGCGCTCCTCGGTCCGAGCGGCGCGGGCAAGTCGCTGCTGCTCGAGACGCTGGTGGGAGCGTACGCGGCCGAGTCGGGCGGAGTCTGGCTGGACGGAGTCGAAATCACGCACACGCCGCCCGAGGCCCGGAATTTCGGCCTCGTCTTCCAGACGCCCGCGCTCTTTCCGCATTACGGCGTCGAAGAAAACATCGAGTACGGCCTGACCGCTCGAAGGGTCCCGCCGCCCGAGCGAAGACGGCGAGTCGCGGCGATCGTAGAACGCGTGGGCGTGACTCACCTCCTCGATCGGCCGGTCGCCGCGCTCTCCGGCGGCGAAGCCCAGCGCGTCGCGATCGCTAGGGCGCTGGTGTTCGAACCGAGGATCCTGCTGCTGGACGAGCCCCTGAGTCTGCTCGACCACAACCTGAGGATCGACCTTCAGCGCGAGCTCGGAAGACTCCACGCGGAGCTCGGTCTCACCGTGCTCCACGTGACCCACAGCCGCGAGGAGGCGCGAGCCCTCAGCACGCACTGCGCCATCATGCTGCGCGGAGCCATCGTCCAATCGGGGCCGACCGACGCCGTATTCGATCAACCCATCGACGACGAAGTCGCCAGGTTCCTTGGCCGAGACCCAAAATCATGAGTACTGCTCGGCCAACTGCGAAGACATCGGCCACTCGCTCCGTTGCGCCTGCGCGCGCAGCGCGCCCCGGTCGAGCTCGATTCGATGGAGCTCTACTCGCGTCGCCTTGGCCGTGAGCTCCACGATCGCGTACTCAGCCTGCGCTAGGACTCGGGGCACGCCCGCTCCGACGAAGGTCTCGAACGGGAGCCCAACACTCCCTGGATTCACCAACAGGCCGGGATTCATCGACAGACCAGAACGTACGCGACGGACTATCGGCAGATGGGTATGACCGCCGGCGTGGACGTCGGCGTCGTGCCCGCCGAGCGCCGATGTCACCTCCGCTTCGGGCGTCTCCGCGAGGAGGTCCTGCGTATTCGACTGCGGGGAGCCATGAAACACGTGGAGGCTCCGGGCGCCGTCGCGCACGAGATGAGTAGGCACGAAGCGGCGCACGAACTGGAGTCGCTCTTCGCCGAGCTGTTCTCGGCACCAGTCGATCGCAGCACGAATGAAGGGCACCTGAGTATAGCTCGCGACGAGCGAGGGCGCCAAGAGGAACTCGTCATGATTGCCGAGCACACATACGCAGCCCTCCGCTCGTATTCTGTCGAGACACTCGACTGGACAGGGCCCGAGGGTGGCAACGTCACCGAGGCAGATTATCGAGTCGACGCCTCGCGCTCGACACTCCGCCAGCACGGACTCGAGCGCGAGCAAGTTGCCGTGGATGTCGGAGATCAGCGCGATCCTCACGGCACGAGGCTAACATCAATCCCGATCGGTCAGCTAGATCGGTCAGCTAGCGCTCCTCTGTCACTACTAGCTGGAGTTTCTTCGAATATTCTTGACCGCCGGAGTTACCACGGAGGGCACAGACGTGTACTCAGTTCGGCCCGAGCGTGCAGAGCTCGAGGCTCGTCAGCACTACGTCCGGCGATTGATACACGTACGCGCCGAACTGCTGGCCCTCTGGGGGTCGGTCGAATTGGCCTTCGACCTGCCAATCGGGTTCGCTCTCCGCGGCGTCATAGATCTTGCCGCGAACCTCCTGGTCGAACGCCAGGACGCGCAGCACGTAAGTCTGCCCTGCGACCATCGTGTAGGCCGGCCCTCGGAAGCGCGGCGCGGGATTCCAGGAGCCGGCGAACTCACCGAGCCAAACCTGGTCGACGCGACCGAACTCACTTCCCAGCAAGAACCCACCGTACGCGTGCGCTCCGAAGACGACCCCAAACTCACCTCGTTCCGCCGGAGCGAACCGTCCGGTCAGTACGTACCGGTTGGTAGAGTAGGCGCCGCCGGCGTAGAGCACGGGGTGATAATCGTTCGGAGCCCCGGCGCCTCCGATTCGAACGCCCGCGGGGTCGGAGCTCGCGGCGCCACCGTTCGGCGAGTCCAACGGACCGGTCGCGTAGTTGATTCCATCACAAGTCACGATTTGGCACTCCCGCTCGACGCAGAATCCCTCCGGGCAGTTTCTGTCCCGAAAGCAGCGAGCCGTGGGAGCGCCAACCCAGGTGATCGTCGCCTCGACCCGGGTGCCATCGTAGCCCCATCCGTTCCCGCCGTCTCCGAGCTCGAGATCGACGACGGTGCCAGGCCAGAGGCTCGTCGTCGCGGTGAACGTGACTGAGTTCGCCCAGCCTGGGATGTTGACGCCCGCGGAGAAGACGACCTCGTCGTCCACCAAGATCACGGAATCGGTCGAGGAGAGTGGGGCGCCCCCATGGCCCGACACGCCTTCGAAGAGTGCGTCGATGCGGTAGCTCCCCGGCGCGAACGCCGTGTACCGAAGGATTGCGACCTCGCCCGAGGGACCCGGATGCATGATGACCCAACCGGGCTCCACCGTGGTGGTTCCGGCGCAGTGCGCGACCTCGCCGCTGGTGTTTTGGTAAACGTGCGCGCTTGGAGGCGACCCGTCCGGGTTCACGTGCCAGACGTCCGATCCGCAGTCGACATCGTGGACGGCCCGACCGAGCAGCTGGAACTCTCCGGAGCGGCTGGCCGCCCAGCCGTAGCTCCAGGTGCCCGCAGGATTCTCGGAAGGCGAGAATCCTGCGCGAGCGTCGTCCGCGCAGGCCTCCCCGGAGACGAGGCCCCCAGCAAAGCCTGAGTCACAGGCGCTCCGAGTGCAGACGCCGTTCGAACAAGCATGCGGAAACTCACACGTGGATCCGCAAGCGCCGCAGTGATCGTGACTGGTCGTGAGATCGACGCAAACTCCGGAGCAACATTCGAATGACTCTGCGCAAGAATGAGTTTCGCTGCAGTCGCGGGAGCCCTGGGGAACGGTCGAGGTCCCGGCGTGCGGCTGGCAGCCGAGGGCAAGGAACGACCCGAGGGAGAGAAGCGAGCGCGCGATTCCAGATCGCATGGAACGGACGCCAGCGAGCCCCGTGCCGCACACAACTCAACGCCCCGCGCTGCGAGTCGAGCCGACGAGTGCGCCTGCGTCGCAATCCCTTCGCGTAAGACTGGGACAAGAATCCCTCCCACCACCGGCACGGATCTCGCTTCGAATCCACCCGTCCTCGGAGCAGACTCATGCAGACCTCGAGAGCGATCCTCCCATGGATCACGATCATCTCCGTCTCCGCGAGCAAATGCGACTGCGGAGGTGAGGACGTCCCGGCCGACGCCGGGTTCCCCGACGGGTCGATTTGGCCGGACGCGACGCTTCCTCCCGACCCCAGAACCGTGGCTCCAAAGCTCGAGCCGGCCGTCCCGACTCAGCTCGCCGACGCCCTGGAGTTCTTGTACTCTGGAGACTCTCCGGTCCAAACAGGAGTGGCTCCCGGGACGATCGTCCGGGCCCGAGTTGCGCTCGTTAGGGGCGAAGTAACCGACGACATGGGCGCGCCGCTCTCCGGCGTCACGGTGAGCTTCGCGAACCACCCCGAGCTTGGTCAGACCCTGAGCCGACTGGATGGCCGGTTCGACCTCGCCTTCAACGCCGGCGGCCCAATGACGCTGAGGCTCGCGCGAGATGGCTTCGTGTCCGCGGATCGTCTCGTCGACGTGACCTGGCGCGAGACTCTCGAGCTCGACAAAATCGTACTCAAAAGGCTCGACCAGGTCGCGACCCAGGTAACCCTCTCGGCCGGCTCCGCTCTGCAGCTCCACCGCGCGAGCAAAGTCGAAGACGAGAGCGGCGCTCGGCAAGCGAGCCTCCTGTTTCAGGCCGGAACGACGGCCGAGTTGATCGACGCCAGCGGCGTACCGACACCTGCGTCCAACCTGACGGTGCGTGCGACCGAGCTCACCGTCGGTGAGTCTGGGCCGCGAGCCATGCCCGCGCTCCTCCCGCCTTCGAGCGCCTATACGTACGCCGTCGAGCTCAGCGCCGACGAAGCGATCGCGGCCGACGCGAAGACGGTCCGCTTCTCGCGCCCGGTCGCCTTCTACGTCGAGAACTTTCTGGGGATGCCGGTAGGCGCGCACGTGCCGACCGCGTGGTGGAACCGCGCGGGGGCGTGGGTCCCGTCCGACGATGGCCGAGTGATCCGAATTCAGGGAGCTCAGGGCGGGCTAGCTGAGCTCGACACGGATGGGGACAGTCTTCCAGACTCGGAGGCAACTCTCTCGATGCTCGGTGTGACGTCGGACGAGCGCCGCTCCCTGGCCTCGACCTACTCGCCTGGAGTCGAGCTCTGGCGCGCTCAGGCGGAGCACTTCACGACCTACGATCTCAATTACGGGATCGTTCCGCCAAACGACGCGCTGCCCCCCAAGACCAAGCTCCCCGTGAAGTCGGAAGATTCCTGGGGCGATTGGTTGGACGGCTTCGGGAGCATTGAGCTCGAGACTCAGATCTTCCAGGAAGCCATCCCGATCGTCGGGGCTCCCTACGCGCTGACGTACTCGAGCGAGCGTGTCGTCGGACGTAGCGCAGCCAGGATGCTGCAGATCCCGCTCACGGGCCCGGACACGCCGGCTACTCTCGAGTCCGTCGAGCTGGAAGTCCAGCTCGCCGGGCGCCGATTCAATCAGTCGTTTCCTGCCGCCTCGGGCCTCTCTACGGACTTCGTTTGGGACGGGCTCGACGCTTACGGCCGGGCGCTCCAGGGTGCGCAGCCGGTCACCGTCCGAATCGACTACCTTTACCCCGGCTTCTACGCCCTGCCGCCGTATGTCGCCCGCAGCTTTGATCTGCCCAGCTCAGCGGCATCGGATGTGGCTTCCCTGACCTCGGTCAGGCTGTCGCAAACCTTCCGAGGCAACCTGAGTAGCCTCGGCGGCTTCGACGCGCGGGGCCTGGGCCTCGGAGGCTGGTCGCTCGACGTTCATCACGTGTATGATTTTGGATCCCGCACCCTACTCATGGGCGACGGCCGACGCACCAACACTCGAGGTCAGAGCGCCGCCGTCGTCACCCGCCTCGCAGGGGTCTGTGGCGAGGACGAGGAATCGGGAGACGGGGGTCCAGCCTCCGAAGCGGGCGTCGGATGGCCGAATGGTCTGGCGTATGCGCCGGACGGCAGCCTGTACATCGCTTCCGTCGGGCGCGTGCGAAGAGTCTCCCCTGACGGAGTCATCCAGGCCGTCGCGGGGACCGGCGTGCGCGGATACTCCGGCGACGATGGCCCCGCGCTCGATGCTCAGTTGGACGTGGCGGCCGGAATCGCGGTCGGACCGGACGGGTCCATCTTCGTCGCGGATTATTTCAACCACTCCGTGCGAAAAATCGCCGACGGTTCGATCACGACGATCGCGGGCGGCCATGGCGCGGGCTTCTCAGGAGACGGCGGGGCGGCCAGCGCGGCGACCCTCCACTCGCCGCGGTCGCTGGCGATGAGGAGCGACGGCACACTCTACCTCGCGGACTCAGGCAACGACCGAATTCGGCGCATCACACCCGACGGGCGGATCGACACCGTCGTTCGATGCCCGACCTGTGAGGGCACGGCCCTCACCTTGCCTCTCAGCGCGCCAGCCGGGCTCGGCATCGGCTCGGAGGGGAGTCTGTACGTCGGAGCCGGTACGCCGAGCTGTGTCTTTCGCGTCACCCCGGAGGGTCGCACGTCGACCGTCGCGGGGGTCTGCGGTCGCTCCGGATTCTCCGGTGACGGAGACCTCGCCACGAGCGCTCGCCTCGCCGAAATCATGGACCTCGACCTCGGCCCCGACGATACGGTCTACGTGGCGGAGCGCTGCAACCACAGGATCCGCTCGATCGGCCCCGACGGCCTCATTCGAACGGTGGCCGGCTGCAGCGCGACCGGAGCCGCCTGTCAGAGTAGCTGCGACCCCGATCTCGGAACGCCCGCAGGCGCCTACCACGTCTACTCACCGCGGGCGCTGGCGATCGGCCCGGAAGGCCAGGTCGCCTTCGCTGAGGGTCGAAATCGGATCTCCCTGCTGAGTACGGTGCTGCCTGGAGTGGGGCTGACCGACCACCTCATCCCATCCGATGACGGCGAGTTGCTCTATCGATTCGATCTTCGGGGGCGTCACCTCGAGACTCTGCTGTCGCTCACTGGAAAGGCGCTGTTGACCTTTGGATACGACCCCGAGGGCCGCCTCGAGAGTGTCACGGACGCCTCCGGAAATCGGACTCGGGTCGAGCGGGACGCGACCGGGACGCTCGAAGCCATCGTGGGCCCGTTCGACGAGCGAACAGCGCTGGCGCTCGACGCGGACGGTTATCTCGCACGAGTCGAAAACCCGGCGGGCGAGGCTACCAGACTCACCTACGCTCGCGACGGGCTCTTGACCGGAGTCACCGGTCCCGACGATAGGACCTTTGAAATCAGCTACGACGACGTCGGACGAGTGGCTCTCGCCAAGAACCCGCGAGGCGCCCGAACCGAAATTCAACCGGGGCTCACCGCCGACGGAGCTCGTAAGGTCAGTCTCCGCTCGCCCATGGGTAGGCTGACCGAGCAAGTCATGATTCGTCCCGAGTCCGGTGAGTTGCTCCGAGTCACCACGAGGCCGGACGGCACCAAGACCGAGGTGCTCGCGCGGACCGACGGGAGCCTCGCGCGAATCTCGTCAGACGGCGCACGAAGTGAGCAAGTCATGAGCGCCGATCCGAGGTTCGGAATGCTCGCGCCCCTGTCCTCCTTGGGATCGGTCCTAACCCCCAGCGGACGAGTCGTGGCGACCGTATTCTCGCGAGAGGTGGTCTCGGCCGATCCGATGAATCCGCTTGGGGCGGTCGCACGAATGGTCGAGACGAGCTCCCTGGCAGGACGGAGCAGATCCCGGACGACCTACGACGGAGCCTCGCGAACCTTCACCGTGGAGTCGCCGGCCGGTCGAAGGGCTACCTTCACCATCGACGAGGCCGGGCGCGAGCTCGAACGCAGGGTCGGCAACTTCCTACCCATCGCGACCGTCTACGATGCCAAGGGTCGAATCACCTCGATCACCCAAGGAGACCGGAGCACCTCGCTCACTTACGATACCAAGGGCCTCCTGGAGTCGCTCCGAGATGCGGAGGGTGGAGCCGCAGGCTTCCAACGCGACGCCGCGGGCCGAGTCATCCAACTCGTCGGCCCGGACGGAACCGTGCGCTCGTTTGGGTACGACGCAGCCGGTCGTCTCGTCTCGGTAGCCCCTCCCGATCGACCGGCACACACGTTCGAGCGCTCGCCAACCGGACACGTCGTTTCCTATGTTCCGGCCGGCGTGGCCCTCGCAGCCATTCAGACTCAGCGCGACCTGGACGAAGCGATCACCCAAGTCACTGGGCCGATCACCGACCGTCTGATTACCCATGACGCCGCAGGGCGAATCGCTACGGAACAAAGCGGCGCCGAGAGCATCACCGCCACCTACCGCCCCGAAGACGGCAAAGTGGCCACGTTGTCCACCGCCGACGGTGAGACCCTCGCGGTCTCGTACGACGGCCCGCTCGTCACCGGCTTCGCTTGGTCCGGCCCCATCGCGGGGTCCGTGGCCTTTGCCTACGATGATCGGTTCTACCTCGAATCGGTCACGGTCGGCGGAGGCGCTTCGATCGGCCGCTCGTACGACTCCGACGGCTTCGCGGTCCAGGTGGGAACGCTGGCGGTCGAGTACGCGCCGGCGAATGGGTATGTGTCGGCGATGAGCCAGGGGCTCGTGAGAGACGAGCGCACTTGGAATGAGTATGGACAGCCCGCGGATCAGCTCGTGACCGTCAGCGGCTCGCCGGTGCTCGAGCTGCACCTTCTCAGGGACAAGCTCGGGAGGATCAACGAGCGCCGGGAGCTCGTGGAGGGGGAGTCGAAGACGACCAAATATGGGTACGATTCCGGAGGCCGCTTGATACGAGTAGAGGTGGACGGCGTCGAGGTCGCCCGGTACACGTTCGACTCGAATGGGAACAGACTGACCTATTTCGATGGGACCGAGTCGGCTGCCACCTACGACGACGAAGACCGCATTCTCACTCAGGGAGGCGTAAGCTACTCTCACGATGCGGAGGGTCGACGCACCGGCAAAGTCTCCGGAGGGTCCACGACCTATGGGTTCGACGGCTTCCAGCGACTCCGGCAGCTCGGGCTCCCCGACGGATCGACCATCGACTACGTGCTCGACGGCCTCCACCGCCGCGTGGGAAAGCGAGTCGGCGGGGAGCTCGTTCAGGGGTTCTTGTATCAGGACGAGCTTCGAGTCGTAGCGGAGCTCGACGGCGCCGGGAACGTCGTGAGCACCTTCGCCTATGCCGGCGCCTCGTTGGTCCCGGACTTCATGGTGAGAGGCGGTCGGACGTACCGCCTGGTGAGTGACCACCTGGGTAGTCCAAGGCTGGTGATCGACATAGCGAACGGCGCGGTGGCGCAGCGAATGGACTTCGACGCCTTTGGACGAGTTCTGGCCGACACCAACCCCGGCTTTCAGCCTTTTGGCTTCGCCGGCGGCCTCTTCGATCGCGACACCGGACTCGTCCACTTCGGCGCGCGTGAGTACGACCCCGAAACTGCGCGCTGGCTGAGTCGCGACCCTCTTCGGATGCTCGGGGGTGACCTGAATTTGTACGCCTACGTGCGAGGAGATCCAGTCAACTCGACCGATCCGAGCGGCCTCGGACCCACCACGCCTTCGATCGAGTCCCTGGCCGTGAAGTGGAACAAGAATCACCCAGGCGAAGACACTCGATACTGGGACCCAGTGACCGTGTCCGAGGAGCTCGGAGTGCCCACGCTGACTCGAGATCAGATGGCTCAGATCGACCACATCAACACCAGCATGCACACGATGCAGTATCTCATTCCCATCAACGAGAACGACTCGATCTTGGCGCAGGTCGGAAAACGCGGCGCGCGGCTGCTGCTCGCCGTGCCCGCCACGCAGATCCCGTATTCCTACGAGATGGGCAAAGGTTTCGACCAACTCACCGGCCTCGACGTGTTCGGTCGAATCGCCGCGGATACCGGGAGCTTCAACACCCCGGAGACCTCCCGAGCCAGCTTCATCGGGCTTTGGCGAGGCGTGGAGGGCCTATTCATGTCCGTCGCTACGTCGGACTAGCAATCCCGACCGCTTGGATCCTCGGCTCGACCCGGTCCCGTTCCGGTCCGGGTACCGGCCCTGCCCACTCGCTCGAGTTCACGGGTGCAGGCTGGTGAGAAACGATTTGGGTGCAGCCGGGCCTGGATCTGAGTGCGCTGCGGGGAAGTTGTTCGCAA
>CAYXDO010000170.1:0-22786 GCA_964463485.1 uncultured Myxococcales bacterium
ACGCAGACGATCTGACGCAGACGCAGACGCAGACGATCCGACGCAGACGCAGACGCAGAGTCGCAGACGATCCGACGCAGACGTTCTGACGCAGACGCAGAGTCGCAGACGATCGCAGACGGTCAGTCGCAGACGATCCTTGGCTACGCAGACGCAGACGATCTGACGCTGACTTACAAATAGACGAGGGCGGCGATCGCCAACACTAGAATCAGCGCCGACGCGGCGATGATGATTACCGCGGTGCTCGGGCCTCCCGTTGCGTAGGCCGACCGTCTCGCGGAGTCCGTCCATTGGATCCGCAGCGCATCCATTCTCGTGAGGACTTCGGCGGCGGTTTGCGGCCGCTTCGAGGGATCTTTTTGGAGCAGCGACATCACGAGCGGCCCGACCCCGCTTGCCTCGGGCGCTGGCTCAGGGGAGGCGTTGACGTGCTGCTCGAGGAGCTCTGCGATCCCTCCGATGAACGGGGGCTCTCCGCTCAACATCGCGTACATGACGACTCCGAGTGAGTAGAGATCCGAGGGCGGCCCCACGGTGCTCGTGCCGACGATCTGTTCAGGGGCCATGTACATGGGTGTGCCCACGATTTGTCCGACGCGTGTGAGCGCTTCATGGTCTCCGAGGAAAGCTCGCGCGATGCCGAAGTCGAGCACTTTCACGCGGTCTCCCGGACCGATCATGACATTCGCGGGTTTGAGATCTCGGTGTACGAGCCCCTCGGCGTGAGCCGCGCCGAGACCCGACGCGATTTGTCTCCCAAGCTCGAGGACTCGCTGCGGCGGCAGTGGTGCTTCGAGCTTGATCAGGTTGCCGAGCGTACGTCCCTCGAGCAGCTCCATGGAGAGGAACGGCAGCCCGTCGTCCGTCTTGCCACAGTCGAAGAGCGACACGAGGTTCGGATGGGACACACGCGAGAGGAACTTGGCTTCTCGAACGAGGCGTTCGGCGGCGTCAGGTGTCTCCGACGCGGTGAGGACTTTGACCGCGCAACGCGACCCCAAGATCTCGTGAGTGGCCGCGTAGACGGTCGCGAACGAGCCGACGCCGATCACGGACTCGACACGGTAACCTCGAATGAGTTGACCGATTCGGTGGTCGCCTTCCGTACCGTCCGCCGTTGCTTCGGTCCCCGAGCGCCGCTTCGGTTTCTCGGGTGACTCAGGACGAGTGCTCGGCCCGATGTTTTGTCGAATTCGAGGAATCATCGGCGCCGGCAGATCCTCGTCGGCGGTGGCGACCTCGAGGTGAGAGGGTGCGGGCGGAGCCAGCAGTCCCGAGCCATCGACGGTTGCGATCTCATCGTCTCGCGCCGCTCGATACACGCTGTCGAGGTGCGGGAGCTCCATCGCAGACAGCGGCTTGGGCTCGCCTCGCTCGCGCTTGGCTCGCCAGCCTTCGAGAAACTCGCGGAGCTCTCTTCGCCGCGCCCCGTTGGACAGGCGGATCGCGAGCACTTCGGAGATTCGCGCCGCGAGCTCACCGCAGCTCGAGAGCCGCTGATCTCGCTCGAGCGCGGTGGATCGAGTGAGTACGTCACGAAGGTCGTCCGGAAGGGGACCGAGTCGAACCCCGTCTACAGCCCTTCGGATCGGCTCACTCGACAGGATCGCCGCGAGGATGGCTGCGAGCCCAAAGACGTCCGCTCGCGCGTCTGGTTCGAGCTCGAGGTTGATCTCCGGGGGAAGCGGGCCGAGCACCTCGTGCTCTCCGGCGATCGTTCCCGAGGCCGCGCTCTCGGCAAAATACCGCCCGAGGCCATCGACGCGAACGTTTCCGTCTCGCGCGATCAGCAGGTCTTCGACGCGGAGCGTCCCGTGGACCACGCCGCTGGCGTGAGCCCGATCGAGGGATCGCGCGGCCGTCGCGATCACGTGCATCGAGATTTCGGCGGGCGCGACGCGATGGAGCTCGCCCAGGTGCAAGTCCGTCACGTTCGGGCGGGCAATGAACGGTCGACCATCGAGGACGCCGTGATCGAGCACCTCGACGATCCCCGGCAAACGCAACTTCGTGGCCCGCGAGAGCTCGTCCCGAATGGCTCGGTCCGCGGCTTCGAACAGCTGCACCGCATCGGAGAGCCGCTCGACCCGAACGGGCGTTCCTTCGCGCTTGGCTTCGAAGCGCTCGAACGGATGCCCCGAATCGAGGGCTTCGACGATCGTGTACCGCTCGCTCGTGCCGCTGATGTTCCTCGGAAGGTGCAACCTCCCTGAGGATGCCACGAGGTCGAAAGGGGTGGCGACTTTGCGGCTATCTAAGCTCACTCTCATGAGCTACGGTCCGAGCGTGCGGCGCGCGAGCCCGCTGTTGTACGTCGCGATCGGTGCGTGCGGGGCTCCACCCTCTCCCCAACCGCCCGAGCTACGCCCAGAGCCTCCCAGCGCGAACGACTGCGACCCCACGCCCCGTGTCGCGCACGCGCCCTTTCACTTCGCGGACCTCCAAGCTGGCCGTTCGTGTCGTGTGTTTTTGGAGCAAGACGAGTGCGTCGTCGCCATCTTCGATGATTGCACCGACCCTACGCGGCACTTCGAGGGGCGCGCCACGGCCGAGGGAGGGATCTGGTTGTCTCCCGAGCACACGGTGGCTCCGACCGCGACCCCGCCTTCTCGCTGCGAGGGTATAGTGGCCGACCGAGACACGCCCCACGCGTCGGTGCGCTTGGATTGCCGCGGCGCGGGTCTGACTCGGCATCGCGGATTCTTCTTAGAGCGTGTAGATCCATCAGCGACGCCACCGCTCGCCTTCGAGTCTTCCGTCGAGCTGCCCGGGGACATCGTCGGTCTCGCGAGTGAAGGAAGGGTCCTGGTCGCGGGTGGGAGTTCCGGGCTGTACGACGCAGCCGGCGAGCTTCGCGTCGCCGCGGCCTCGCCAGTGGCGATCGCCGAAGGTACCGGGTCGACGCTCGTGGTGGCCACCCAAACGGAGCTCCTCGTCGTAGATTGGGACGCGCGACAGGTGGTGAGATCCAAGAGCCTCTCAGGCGAAGTCATCGGTCTCACGCTGAATGTCGAAGGTACGGAAATCCTCGTTGGCGTAGCGGCCGGCACAGCGAGCTCCGTGCGCAGGTTCGCGGTGTCGGACTTGAACCAGCTCGGTACGGCCCTCGAGCTCCCGGCCCGCCTCGCGGCCATCGCGCCTGTGCCGCTAGGAGGCGAGCATCGGTTCGCGGTACTCATTCCGCGAGACGCCGGCGCGTTCGGGACGGCCTCGGAGCTCTGGTTGCTCGACGGCTCGATGGCGCCGAAGAAGACGGTGGAGGTCGATGTCGAGGGAGCGAGCGTCTCTCCGCTGACGAACGATCGAATCGCGGTCTTCGCGAAAGGTCGCAACCTGTATCTCGAGGTCGACCTTCTGGGTGTTGAGTCAGTGGCCCCGGTGCCGTACTTGGATCGCGCGACGTCCTACGCCGCCAATGCTGCGCGGGCGATCGTGGCAGGATCCGACGAAGTGGGACCGGTCGTCGCGCTAGTCGACGTCTCGGTGCTTCGAGCAAAGCATGGCGTCTCGAGGCTCACGAGCTCGGAGGTCCGGTACATCAAAGACGACGGTGACGTCGTGTGGCTCGCGGCCGGAAGAGAGCTCGTGAAGGCTGTGGCCTCGAACCCATGAGTTGGTCGTTCGATCTGGAGGACTTGGGTTTTCGGCGGACTCACGCGGAAGACCTTGCGGCGCTAGAAGATTCCGCGCTGATCCCGCTCCGAGTCATCGAAGTGCATCGCAAGACCTGCGCAGCCATCGGGCCCCAAGGCGAAGTTGCGGTGACGCTCTCCAAACGCGTGCGCCACACGAGCGCGTCGACGCTCGAGCTGCCTGCGGTCGGCGATTGGATCGCGGTTCGCGCTGAGCGAGGTGAGCATCGCCTGGAGGCCACGCTCGCGAGGACCTCTCTGCTGGCGCGCCGCACCGCCAACGCCGAGCCGCAGGCGCTCGCGGCCAACGTGGACGTCGCGTTCATCGTCGGCGCGTTGAACAAAGAGCTCAATGTTCGCAGGATGGAGCGATACCTCGCGCTGGCACTCGAAGGAGGCGCGGAGCCGGTAGTGGTCCTCAACAAGAGTGATCTCGTCGACGACCCCGACGAGCTCGTCGCGCTCGTGAAGGCGCAGCTCGGCGACGTACAAGTGGTCGCGGTGAGCGCGACCGGAGGCGTTGGAATCGAGGCGCTCTCACGAAAGCTGGAGCGCGGCGTGACCGCTGTGTTTCTAGGATCGTCGGGCGTCGGCAAGTCGTCGCTGGTCAATCGCCTCCTCGGCAACGAGGCGCTCCTCGTCGGTGAGGTGCGCAGCTGGGACGATCGAGGTCGCCACACGACCTCGCGTCGACAGCTGATTCCCACGCGTACCGGTCTGCTGGTCGATACGCCGGGCCTGCGAGAGGTCGAACCGTGGGCCGCCGCGCACGGGGTCGCCGCCACGTTTCCAGAGATCGATGAGCGCTTGGGCTCCTGTCGATTTTCGGATTGCCAACATGAGTCCGAACCCGGCTGCGCCGTCCTCGAAGCGGTAGAGGCCGGTGAAATTCAGAGTGAGCGTTTCGAAAGCTGGAGGAAACTCCAGCAGCAGCAGGCCGAACAAGGACCGTGGAGAGGGCCGAAGGCGGGAACGCGAACACCGAGGATGCGCAAAAGTTAGTTGGTCAGAAGCCCCGCGAGCTCGGTGGACGAGAAAACCCCGTCCGCCTCAAGGCGGCCACACGTACGTCGACAGTCGGGCGTGTGCCTGCTACGAGCCAGCGAACCTCCAAGGAGTCGAATCGAATGATCGTCGGCGTACCACGCGAAATCAAAGCTCACGAGTACCGAGTTGCTCTTCTTCCAGTCGGCGCCAGGCTGCTCGTCCAGGCCGGCCATCAAGTCCTCGTCCAACGCGGCGCCGGGATCTCGAGCGGCTTCGACGACGCGCTCTACGAGAAAGCCGGCGCCAAGCTCGTCGACGAAGCTCGAGAGGTCTTCGATCGCGCCGACATGATCGTGAAGGTGAAGGAGCCTATCGGCCGCGAGCTCGAGATGATGAAACGCGGCCAGGTCGTCTTCACGTACTTCCACTTCGCCGCGGACAAAGCTCTCACCGAAGGGTGCTTGCGCGCGGGCATTGCGGCAGTAGCCTACGAGACGCTGACCGATAGCCTCGGCAGGCTGCCTCTGTTGACGCCGATGAGCGAGGTCGCCGGCCGCATGAGCGTGCAGGAAGGGGCCAAATACCTCGAGAAGCCGATGATGGGTCGGGGCATTCTGCTTGGCGGCGTGACCGGGGTCGAGCCGGGCAACGTCCTCATTCTCGGCGGCGGAGTCGTCGGCACCAACGCCGCACGAATGGCTGCGGGCCTCGGCGCGAACGTGACGATCATGGATGTGAATCTCGATCGACTGCGACAACTCGACGAGATCATGCCCCCCAACGTGCAAGGCATTTATTCGGACCCGGACGCCATCGCCGAGCATGCGAAAGAGGCCGACCTCATCATTGGCGCCGTGTTGATTCCGGGAGCGCGGTGTCCGATTCTGATTCCACGCGCCATGCTGAGGGACATGAAGCCGGGCGCGGTGATCGTCGACGTCGGGGTCGATCAGGGCGGCTGTGTGGAGACGATTCACCCCACGACTCATGACAATCCGACCTATCTGGTGGACGGGATCGTCCACTACGGCGTGGCCAACATGCCCGGCGCGGTGGGTCGTACCAGTACTCAGGCGCTCTGTCATGCGACTCAGCCGTACGTGCTCGATTTGGCCTCGCGCGGCCTCGACAAGTTGATCGCGACCAAGCCGGCGTTTCGCGATGCGCTCAACATGCGAGACGGAAAGCTCACCAACCGCCCGGTAGCCGAAGCGCACGACCTCCCGTTCGACGGCTGAGCCCCTCCCCTCCTCAGGTCGGGGCACACAATCTCCCCGTTCCTGGTATCCTCGTCGAAGTGCTCTCGTTCTTTCGTTGCCCAGCCTGCAGTCGCAGGTTCGAGGCCGAGCGGGACGTGTGTCCGCACGACGGGACGATGAGCATTCGTCTCGGCAGCCCGCGCGAGATCGGTCGGCGGTACGGTGGGTACGAGTTGCAAGAAGCGCTCGGCGCGGGCGGCATGGGTGAAGTGTATCGGGCAAGTGCCCCCGACGGTCGCCCTGTGGCCATCAAGCTCCTGACGAAGACTGGGTCGACGAAGGCGAGTCGTCGATTTCTTCGCGAGATCGAAATTGCGCGAAATACTCAACATCCGAACCTGATTTCGGTCGAAGCCTTCGGGTCCGAGCCGGACGGGCGAATTTGGTACGCGATGGAGTTTCTCGAGGGTCGGTCCATTCACGAGGAGCTCTCTCTGCAAGGTCCGATGAAGCCAGACAGAGTCGCGGCTCGCCTCCGGGACATCGCCTCCGGTCTCGACGCGCTCCATCGAGCGAAGGTGGTCCATCGAGACTTGAAGCCCGCCAACATCATGCTGGTCGGCGAAGAGCGGGAGAGTGCGAAAATTCTCGACTTCGGGGTCGCTCACGTCGGCGGCGCGGAAGGAGAGGAGCTCACCCAACTCACTCGCACGGGCGCGTTTCTCGGGACTCCCATATTCATGGCTCCCGAGCAGCTCGCCGGAGAGACCGCTACGCCGGCCTGCGACGTATACTCTCTGGGTGTGATCGCCTACGCCATGTTGACCGGAAGATCGCCGTGGCAAGCGTCGGGCGCCAAATTGCTCGTGGAGCGCCTCTCCGTGCGTGAGCCGCCCGCGCTGCCGCCCTGCGGCGGTCTCGAGGGGGTCGTCGGCGCGATGCTCGTGTTCGAAGCCGATGGCCGCCCCCGCCACGCGCGCGCCGTGCTCGACCTCCTCGAACGCCTCGAAGGCGCGAAGACCGAGCAGGGGCGGCGCGCGCCAACGAAGGTGATCGAACGCGCTCCGCCGCGAGCTACGAACGAGGCTCCGCTCAACTCGCGGAGCTCATCGACAACACCGGTGATTCTAGGGGCCCCCGAAGCTCCGCCGAGGATTCCCGTCGAGCGGAGTGCGAGGTTCCTAAGACTCCTGGCGATGGGAGCCGGCGTAGTGCTGATGGGTTCGACGGCGACCGGTTTGTTCTTGATGCGTACCCGGCCGACCGAGGCCGTGACGGTCGAGTACGTGGAGCGCGTGGCGCCTCCGCCCGCTCCGCCGCCTGCGCCACCGAGTCTGCCCCCGATCACTTCGAAGCCCGCCGAAGTGACTCCAAACAACACCGCCGCAGATCCGCCCCTCGAGCGCGCTCACCCACCTCCGCGGCCCGAGCCATCGTCGCCGCCGAGGAAGGAGAAGTCGTTCGAGGAGCTCGATCGGGCGCTCGAAGCTCAACTGATGGCCAAAGGGTTGCTGCCCGAGGACCTTCCGAAGCTCTCTGCGGAGTTCGGCGAGGCCTGGATGAGTTGGCGAGAAGGCGGCGCTCGGGACGCTGATTTTCGACTCATCCACGACAAGCTGCGCGTCGCGATCGAAGGAGAGGGTGCCTCGCGCGCGGTCCTCGAGGCCAAGCTCGATCGCGTCTTGACGCGCCTTCGCGCCTCCGCGGGCAGCGACCCCTCGGCATCGGAACGCCAAGCCGCCTATCTGGCGCTCCGAGAGCAACTCTCCCGCAGCCCGGCCGGATCCAAGTCGAACGAGCTCGCCAGGGCCATCAGCCGACTCGAAGTCAGCCTCCCGAAGTAGTCGGGTCGTCTTGTTGCTGAGGCACGTCCGCCCACCTCGGCAGCCGTACGCGCGCCAACGTCCCCTCGCCCGAAGACTCGAGGGTGATGTCGCCGTCGAAGCTTCGAACGATCGAATACACGATCGGCAGGCCAAGGCCCGTACCCGTGGGCTTCGTCGTGAAAAACGGCTCGAACACCCGGTCGATGGATTCCTTGGGAATTCCACAGCCGTCGTCTCTCACGCAAATATCGACCCACTCAGCCGCGCTCGTCGCGCTGATGCTGACCCTCGAGCGCGCGGCTTCGAGCGCGTTGTTGATCAAATTCACCAGGACCTGCTTCATCGGGTCCACATCTCCGCGCGCGAACAGGCCCGACTCCACCTCCGCGTCCAACTTCAGGCCCTTGCTTCGAGCCGCCTCACCCTCGAGTCGCACGACGTCTCCAATCAGCATCTCCAGGTCGATGGCGGAGGCCTTGGCTACGCGCGGCCGAGCGAGCCGCAAGAAATCTTCGAGCAGCGCATCCAGGCGCTTCAGCTCCGATCGCACCACGTCGATGGGCTCAGTCAGCCTACGATTTTCTTGAACCGGGAGCTTCCGGAGCAGCCTCGACAACAGGCTGAGTTGCAGCACGGCGGCGTTCAATGGGTTTCTGATTTCATGAGCGAGGCCTGCGGTCAGGGTCCCCGCGGCGGCGAGCTTCTCTTGGGCCCGCATCCTCCGCTCGAGGTCTCGTTGCACGGTGACATCGGTGCCGACCCCGTAGGCCGCGTCGTCGGATGGATCGCCGTGGACCCTGGTCCAACGCCACTGAACCAGTCGTGTCTCGCCGTCTCGGCTCGTACACGCGGCTTCGAAGGTGAGATCCTCGCCCCGAAGTACGCCCTCGAGCCCGATTCGGCACTTGGCACGCTCGGCAGACGTAAAGAGAGTGTCCACGACGTCGCACCCGAGAAGCTCCTCAGATGAGTATCCCAGCATCTCCGTGATCCCGCGGTTGGCGAAGTGGATCCTACGCTGGCTGTCGATCGCCAAAATGCCGGCTCCTACGCTATCGAAGATGTGGCGGAGCTTCTGCTCGGAGGACGCGAGCGCGGCTTGGAGTTGCTCGGAAGTCCTCCGCAAGATGATCTGTTCACGGGCGTGCCGCAGCGTCCGGATGAGCTCCTCCGCTCGCACGGGCTTCAGCAAGTAAGCGTAGGCGTCACCTCGAATGGCCGCGATGGCCGACTCGAGGTCCGCGTTGCCGGTGTGGACGATGATCTCGGATCCCGGGTTGGACTCCTTGAGCATCTTCAGGAGTACGTTGCCGCTCATGTCGGGGAGACGAACGTCGAGAATCGCGAGGTCGAAGCCTCGGTCGGAAGCCACGAGCGCGGATTTGCCGTCGGACGCGACGTCGACTTCGAACTCATTCTCGAAAATCTCGACGAGGTTCTCCGAGATGCTTGGGTTGTCTTCGACGACGAGCAGTCGCATACGCGGCGGCGTCCGTTGAAACGGCACGTCAGTCGTGTATCCTGCGGAACGATTCGAATCGAGTCTGATTCGAGCACCCGACGAAGACAGTATTTCGGCGGGCAACTCCCCAAACGAGAACGGTCCAATGGAATTCATGCCGATTTGGTTCTCAAGAGGTCGCGGGCGACCCGGACGAAGTCGGATTCCGTCAAGATTCCGATCACCTTGCCAGATTCATCGGTGACGGGAAGGCAGCCGAGGTGGTGGTCGAGCATCAAGGAAGCGGCATCGTCAGCTTCTGCGAGCTCCGAGACAGTCCGAGGTGATCGGCACATGACTTCGAAGAGCTGAACGGAGGCGTTGAAGCTGGCGCGTTCTTGGCCAGTGAGCTCGGCCACGCTGGAGGGTCCGGCTGAGAGCAAGTCGCCACGGGATACCACACCGATGATCGTGTTTCGAGCGTCGACGACAGGAACATGGCGAAGGCCGTGGGTGCGCATGAGCTCCTCGGCTCGGCTCAGCGGATCGTGGGCTCGGGCGGTGATCACCGGCCGGCTCATGATTTCCCGGACGCGCACGACCTCAGTCCGTTCAATCCACGTGCCGTCCAGAAACTCGGTTCTCTTGCGCACGTTGCGCGGAAGGAAGTCGCGCGAACGCAATCGTTTCGTTCGGTAACCAACCTGGGTTCCGAACCGGACTGGCACGTCTCGTGCTTTCCCCTCGCTCGCGCCATGACCCAGGTCGGCAAGCCCAAAGTACTCGTGGTCGAGGATGAAGGTTCCGCGCGAAACGCGCTCCTCCAACTTCTCGAAGGACAGTATGAGGTTCAGGGAACGGATTCCGCCGAGGGAGCGATTCCTCTGTTGGAGTCATTTAGACCCGACGTCGTCGTCACTGACGTTCGCCTGCCGGGTGAGTCTGGCCTTGCGTTGGTGCGCAAGGCACGGGAGGCCATACCTGAGTGTGTGGTGATCGTGATGACCGCATACTCATCCGTCGAGGTCGCGGTGGAGGCGATGCGCTCCGGCGCGCGGGACTTCGTCGTCAAGCCGGTCAACTTCGAGGCGTTCGAGCTCGTGCTGCAACGCGAGCTGGAGGCCCAGAAGATATCCCTTGAGGTCAAACGGCTGCGCGAGCGTTTGGTCGACCAGATCCGCGACGAGGAGATTTGGGGAGAGAGCCCGGAGATGCAGGGCGTGCTTCGGGAGGCCACGGACGTGGCCGGCTCGATGGCCACGGTCTTGATCACGGGCGAGAGCGGCACAGGCAAAGAGATGCTCGCTCGGTTCCTGCACCGAAATTCGCCGCGCCGCGCCGGTCCGTTCGTGGGTGTCAACTCAGGCGCGATACCGGAGACTCTGCTCGAGTCGGAGTTCTTTGGCCACGAGAAGGGTTCGTTCACGGGAGCGATCGCGAGGAAGGCGGGGCGGTTCGAACGAGCACACGGCGGAACCATCTTCCTCGACGAGATCGGCGAGCTCCCTGCGGGGCTTCAGGTGAAGCTCTTGAGAGTGCTGCAGGAGCGGCAGATCGAGCGCGTGGGCGGGTCGGCGCCGGTAGCCGTCGACGTGAGAGTCATTGCTGCCACGAACCGCGACCTCGAAGCGATGTTGGCGAGCGGAGGATTCCGAGAGGATCTCTACTACCGGCTCAATGTCTTCCGTATTCACATGCCTCCGCTTCGTTCGCGCAAGGCCGACATCGCCACCTTATGGTCTCGATTCATCGAGCGGTACGCCCGCCGCGAAGGGCTCGCGGTCCCGACGACGTCCTCGGACATGTTGCATGCGCTCTACGCCTATGATTGGCCGGGTAACATCCGCGAGCTCGAGAACGTGGCCGAGCGCGCTGTGATTCTGTCGCACGGCAGAGAGATCCAGGCGACTCACCTGCCTCCTCACATCCGCGAAGGGAAGTCGGAGGAGGAGCCCACCGGCGTGCGCATTCCTGGCTCCCGACTCTCCGAGATCGAGAAGATCGCCATTCTGAGGACCCTCGCGTCGGTGGGCGGCAGCACGAGCAAGGCGGCCGACCTGCTCGGCATCAGCGTGCGTAAGATTCAGTATCGCCTGCGCGAATGGAGAGGCTCCGCAAAGAGCGAGCCGCCCGGGGGCGGCGAAGAGGCGTGATGTCGGTTTGTCCAGGGCCGAAGGGCATTGAAGTGCGCCGTCGTTTACAAAACGGGTAAGTTGCGAGTTACTTCTTCCCCACGGTGCCCATGCTCGAAAAGCTCGAAACAGTCCCCTGGCACACCCTGACTCACGCCTACGGCGAGGCCTCCGATGTGCCCGAGCTGCTCAGGCAGCTCGCAGACGGATACGATTCCGTTCTGACCGAGTTGTTCGGCAACATCTACCATCAGGGCACGGTGTACGAGGCAACGGCGAAGGCTGTCCCGTTTCTCGTCGAGATCCTCGACGCCCCCGACACGGACGCGATTGGCATTCTCCAGCTGCTCCATGCCATCGCGAATGGCACGTCCTACCACGACGTTCACCGACGGCTCATGCCCGCCGCCGACCAAGAGTCCGAGGAGACTCGCCGACGAGTTACGATCGAGCTGGGTTGGGTGTCCGAGGCTCGGCGTGCGGTGAGCGAAGGCTACCCGGTATATTTGCGAAAGCTCGGGAGCGAGGACGAAGACGTTCGCGCGGCCGCGGCGCAAGCGCTCGGCGATTGCACCCGCTCCGATTTGGATCCTGACCAAAGGGCCCTCGTTCGGGCGGAGCTGAGTCGACTCGTGGCCAAAGAGGACAGCGCCATGGTGCGGGCCGGGCTCATCTTCGCTGCTCGGGGGCTCTGGTCTGCGTCCGAGCTGGCGACGTCGCTTCGAGACGACGCGGCAGCGCCTCGGATCGCCGCAGCGCTCGCGATCAAGCGCCAGAATGAGAGCGAGGGCCTCGTCGAGGAAGCTCTGCGCGTCATCCCTCGTGATCTGCCGGAGGCCTATGAAGATCTGAAGGACCTCCCGATGCAAATCGACGAGCCCCTGTCCTGGGTGATCTCGGAGGTCGACGCTCCGCCCGATCTCGGAGTGAGTTGGGTCGAGGGATGGTCACAACACCCAGACGCCGAGATCCGCAAGTCGGCGCTCTGGGCTGCTGACACACTCATCCAAGCCTCGCGGTCCGCGACCTTGGCCTTGATCCCGACGCTCGTGCGGTGCGGACAGGACGGCAGTCGGGAGGTGAAGCGTTCGGCGATCCGACTCTTGGCCTCGGTCGGGTCCGCGGCGGCGCCAGCGACCGAGTTGGCATGGCAGATTCTCTCGACCGAGCGTCTTCAACACAATCAGCCCTCCGCCCACGCCTTGAAGATCCTCGCCCGGCTGGGAGACGCTCGCGCGGCGAGCTTCATTTCTGGAACCCTCGAGGCGCTCATGAGTCGTCCTCCGCCGGTGAAGCTCGCGGACGGTTTAGGTCCGGCGATCGAGTTTCTCGGACCCTGGGCTCCGGAGTGTTTCGAGCCCCTCGTGCGACTCATTCCCGTCGTGGCTTCAGGCAATCCGAAGATCGCGGTGATTTCGGCGGTGGGGCGCTATGGGCACGCGGCCTCGGCGGCGGTCGGAGCGCTTCGTTCGGAGTTGTCGACACACCCCCACATCAGCACCCGAGTGTTGGGTGATTTGGGCCCGAGGGCGCAGGAAGCGCTGGAGGACCTGCGCGCGCTCCTCGGCCACGCGGATGGATGGGTTCGGGGCAACGCTGCGCGCGCCGTCTTTCGCATCACGGGTGACGCGAAAGAGCTGGCGAAGTCGATGCGAGAGATGCTCGGAAGTGATGGACATATTCGGTCCCATACGCTCGAAATCATCGCCGAGGCCGGACCTCCGCTGGAGGAGCTAGCCGCGGAGCTTCCTCGGTTTTTTCACGACGAGAGCGACTGGCTGTCTGCACGCAGCTGTGCGGCCTATTTTTCGCTCACCGGCGATAGCGCCTCGGTCTTGCCCATCTTGCTTCATCGGCACCTCGTCTGCGCGCCGGTCGGTGAGGAGACGGTGCGATGGATTTCTCGCATGGGTAAGTCCGCCGAAGCTGCGCTGCCGAGGCTCCGGGAGCTCGTGGCGAGCGATCGGAGAGCGTCGAACTCATCGACGGCGGATGCTGCGGTGGAGGCGGACGAGTCGTTCAGAAGGACCTGCGAGGAGGCCATTCGGGCCATCCAGCTTCGCCGCGACGGCTGAGCGGGTGCGGCTCGCGCGAAATCGCGAGAGTCGGAAGCGGACCGGGCAAAGACCGGGGACCGCGACAAATTTTCAGCATCCGAGGCGAGGTCGCGCGACTCAACGGGAGCCAAGCCCGTAAGGGCGCGGCAAGGTTCGTGGGTCGAATGACCAAACGTCCAAAACGGGCGGACCTCGGTCCGATGGACGAGGCGGAGCTTCGGGCGGCGATCGAAGAACGAAAGTCAGTGCCACCTGAGAACCTCTGGGTTACGACATCGGCGGAGCAGGCGCTCCCGATCGATCTCGAGGAGCTCTCGCGCGGTGCGAGCTCGTTCACAGCGGTCGAACCCGAGCCCAAAGTAGACCAAGCGGCCAAGTCGCTCGCCGCCCCCAAGCCGCCGCCTCGTAGCAAGCTCGTGGAGGAGCGAAGCCAGGTTGCCTCGGAGCAGCGGTCCAAGGAAGTCGACCCGGGGATGCTGGGGCCGAGATATCGCGTCGAAAAAATCCTCGGCATCGGAGGCATGGGCACCGTCTACAAGGCTCGCCACGTCGCGTTGGGTCGAGATGTCGCAATCAAGGTCCTGAGTCCGGAGATGTCGCGCGAGCCGAAGGTCGTGGACCGCCTACGGCGAGAAGCCTCGGCGGCTCAGCGCGTCAGGCATCCGAACGTCGTGGCCGTGCTCGGGATCGAGATGTCGAAGGCGGGCCAACCTTGCGTCGTGATGGAGCTGCTCGAAGGGTGGAGCCTCGCCACGAGACTCAAGGCGAAAGGGAAGCTCGACCGCGACTCCGTAGCTCGCCTCGGAATGCAGATCGGGGACGCGCTCAACGCGTCTCACCTACAAGGTGTCGTGCACCGCGACGTGAAGCCTGACAATATTTTCTTGGTCGGGGAGGATTCGGGTGAGCCTACGTTCAAGCTGCTCGACTATGGTGCTGCGCTGGTGGCCAACACGCCGAGCATTACCAAGGACGGCGCCTGGATTGGTACGCCTTCGTACATGTCTCCCGAGCAAGCCCTCGGCGGCGACGTGACTCAACGCTCGGACGTATTCAGCCTCGGGTTGGTCATGTACGAGGCCGCCACGGGAAGAAATCCGTTCGCCGAGGGCGATCGAACCCTCCCCGAGACGATCGCGCGGATCGTGAGCTTCTCGCCGGCTTTTCCGATGAATGGTCCGAGCTCGAGCGAGGATCATTCGGCGCTCGACGCCATCGTAGAGCGGGCCCTCGCCAAGGATCCCCTGGAGCGCTGGGAGTCCGCAGCGGCGCTCTCCAAGGCGCTTCGGAGCGCCGCGGCCGGGCGTTTGCCACAAGAGGCACCCCGCCCTTCCGCAGGGCCCGTACGTGGACTCTCGAAGTGGAAATGGGTGGGAGTCGCGCTCGCGATCGGGGTCACGGCTGCGCTGGGCTTGGTGTCGATGCAAGGGCGGGCACAGTCGGTGCGAGTCGACGTCGTACCGAGCGCGAGCTCAGCGTGCCCGATGGGAGCCTTGGGAGAGCTCTCGAGCGCGGCGAGCGCGGCGTTGGATCGAATCCGCGACGTGGAGACTACCCTAGAAGGCGGGAGCCTCGTACTCTCTATCGAGTGCGAATCGACGAGAGGGAGCTTGAACCTTCGGGCAGTCTTGATCGAAGCCGGGACAGCGCGCCGCCTCGCCGCCAGCGCCATCACAGGGTCGGACCTGCGTCACGCTACCGCGCGCGCCGTCGTCGAAATTGCGACTCAGGCGGGCTGGCGCGTGAGCACGTCTCTCGCCCGAGAGACTGCGACAACTACATCCTCCGTCGCTGCCAGGACCGGCACGACGGTCAACGGCGCGCGCTGAGCGTCGGGCTCCTGCTTGCCGCCGTGCTGAGTTTCGCTTGCAGCCAGCACCACCTCGCGACTCTCCCCTCGAAGCTAAACCTCGGGCCTGCCGAAGCAAACGACTCACCGAGACTCACCCGGCCTTGGACTGCAAGCGAGCCGTCCGAAGCCATGTTCGAGCTCTTCGAGGTGGCCACGGAGGAGGGCCTCGACCGTATTCCTGTCCCACCGACGACCGCGATCCCGGAGGAGGCAGCGCGGGCGCTCTTGGCTCGCCTCCCGCCGCTCGCCGAGGAAATCACGACACCGTTCACGCTGCGTAAGGGCTCTCTGCAACCGCCGACGGCGGAAGTGCGTGTTCTGAGGGAATTGTTTCCGAAACCCGTCCCGACCGAAGCGGCGCCGAACCCTCCGCCCGGCGAGTTGACGGTCCTGAGGTTTCAACCCGAAGGCGACGTCCCGGTCGCGCGTAACCTGTCCGTTACCTTTTCTTTGCCGATGGTGCCGATCAGTGGCAACGCCGAGCTCGCCCAGAGGGAGCGTCCCGTGACTCTCACACCCGAGCCCAAAGGGAGTTGGCGGTGGCTCGGCACGCGAACGCTCCTGTTCGCCCCCGAGCGGCGATTTCCGATGGCCACGGAGTATCGAGTCGACGTCCAAAGCGGCGCGCGAGCGATGGACGGGAGCCCGCTCGAGACTGGCCGGAGCTTCTCCTTCTCGACGCCCCCCGCGAGCCTACGTCGAACGCATCCGCGCGGAGAGGCTGTTGGCCTGAGTCCCATTCTCTTCGCGTCGTTCGACCAGCTCGTCGACCCGGCCTCGGTGCTCGAGACGATCGCGGTCTCGGCAGAAGGACTTCGCCAAGCGGTCGTCCTCGCGACACCCGAAGAGTTGGCGACAGACTCCGTCGCGCTCGCGCTGAGCCATACGGAGCCGGTCGGTCGATGGGTGGCCTTTCGACTCGAGCGAGAGCTCCCCAAAGGAACGTGGGTTACGGTGACCGTCGGACCAGGAACCCCTTCGGCCGAGGGATCGCGACGGTCTACTCGACCCGAGTCCTTCGAGTTTCGTACTTACAATCAGCTCGCCGTCGAGGAGCAATCATGCGAGTGCCTTCTTGCGTTTCGCTGGGTTGCTCGGTTCAACAACCCTCTGGACGGAGACGCGTTCCAGGACGAGTGGATTCGCACGGAGCCAGCGCTGACCGATATGCGAACGGGGGTCGAGGGAAACACGATCTTCGTCTCCGGGCGCGCGAAGCCTCGAAGCGAAGTCGAGGTCGTACTTTCGCGCGACCTCGTCGACAGCTTCGGCCAGAGGCTCGAGGAAGACGTCGTGTTCCGGATGCGGGTCGCCGGCAACCGCGAGCTCCGCACGCACGGCCGAGGGATGGTGCTCGACCCAAAGCGACCGCCGGAGTTTACTTTTTTGAGCACCAACTACTCCGAGGTCGAGATCCAGATTTGGCGGGTCTCTCCGCGAGACTATCCGGACTGGGAGCCCTTCGAAACCCGTCGCCGCGACGAGTTCCTCGAAAGGGTCGGGCGCAAGGTGCACGACTCGGTGCTGGACATCGGCGGTGTCGACGATGTGGAGACAGTTACCCGGGTGGACCTATCGCCTTTCCTCGACCACGGCGTCGGTCAACTCGTCGTGTTGGTTCGGCCGCCGGGGCCGGACCATGACATCGCGGAGTGGGTCCAGGTGACGCAACTCGGATTGTCGGCCGTGCGTGATCGGGAGGGGGTGAGTTGTTGGGTCAATCGCTTGTCCGATGGAGCGCCTATTTCCGGAGCAGAGCTGTCGCTCGTCCCGAACGGACCCGCCGCCCGCTCGGACGAGCAGGGACTCGCTACGATCATCGCGCCTCTCAAAGCAGGAGACTCGGTCCTCGACGAGGAGAGGCCGCTCCTCGTGGCCAAGCTGGGGGAAGATGTCGCATTCATTCATGATCTCAGCACGTCGTACGAGTGGACTCACCCGCAGGTCCTTCTTCGGATCCACGCATTCTCTGACCGTGGGATCTATCGCCCGGGAGAGACGGTTCATGTGAAGGGCTGGCTTCGGCTGCTCGAGGACAGGCCTCACGGTGATTTGGGCCTTGCGCCGGAGGTGCGTCACCTCGACTGGTCCCTGACCGATGCTCGAGATGCCTTGGTTGCGAAGGGGCGAGCTCCGCTGAGCGGGTTGGGGGGATTCGACTTGTCGGTCGCGCTGCCCACGACCGCCAACCTTGGGCACGCCTCGCTGGAGCTGCGCGCCGAGGGTGCTCGAGGATACGAGGAACCGACCCGGGTCGAGCTCGCGCTTACTGAGTTTCGTCGTCCGGAGCTCGAGATCACCGCGAGCGCGAGCGCCGCTGCCGTGGTCGCCGGAGAGCCGGCCGAAGCGACGGTGCGGGCGCGATATTACACGGGCGAGGGACTACCAAACGCGGAAGTGAGGTGGTGGGCGACGGAGAAGTCTGCCTGGTACTCGCCGCCTGGCTGGGATGAGTACTCGTTTGGGTATCATGCGTGGCGCTGGGGACCGGACGCGTCTTACCGCGGCCGACGTGATTCGACGAGAGAGCTCGTCGGTCAAACCAACTCCCTCGGGAGGCACTCCGTGCGACTCGAGGTCTTGGGCAAATCTCTGCGAGACCCGCGCAGAATCGCCCTCTGGCCGTCGGTTCACGACGTCAATCGACAGGTCTACGCCGCGGGGACCTCCATCCTCGTCCACCCTTCCAGGCTGGCGGTGGGGATCCGAACGAAGCGAATACGGGCTGGTGGCTTACTCTCCGTTGACACGATCGTGACCGACCTCGACGGCAGGGCCGTGCCGGGCGCCGCCGTCGAGGTCCGAGGTTGGCGCACGGGGCGTCGGGCGAGGCGAGGACGGGAAGAAGAGAAGCTGGAGGAGAGGGCGTGCTCGATCGTGTCGGGCAGGGAATCGGTCCGCTGCGAGCTCGGAGCGACTCGAATCGGTGAGTATCGAGTGCGGGCTCGAGTCGCTGACCAGAAGGGCCGCGAGCACGAGAGCGAGCTCGCCTTGTACGTCCCGGGCCCCCGACTCGGAGCCGCGAGCGCGACCCGTACACCCATGGCCGACGAGCTGGCGGAGCCCGTCTGGGAGTACGGCGAGCCCATCGTCCAACTGATTCCCGACAAACCCAGCTATCGGCCCGGAGACACCGCCGAGGTCCTCATTCGGGGCTCATTTGCTCCCGCCGAGGGCCTCCTGACTTTGGAGCGATCGGGGATCGTCCGTACCGAGCGCTTTTCGATGTCGGGAGCAACTCACTTGCTCCATGTGAAGATCGAAGAGGAGCACATACCCAATCTCGCCGTAGCGGTGTCGCTCGTCGGATCCGCGCGGATCCCGGACTCGAGCGGACAGCACTCCGGTGAGTACGAGCCCGTGTACGCCAAGGGCCGCTTGGAGCTCCAGGTGTCGAAGGAGTCACGAACCCTGACCGTGGTCGTGACGCCCGAGAAGACGGTGCTGGAGCCCGGGGAGCGTACCAAGGTCCGAGTCGAAGTGGCCGACTTCAGAGGAGCGCCGGTTCCTGGCGCGGAGGTAACTGTGCTCGTGGTCGACGAGTCCGTGCTCGACCTGGGTCGTTACCGAATCAAGAGCCCTCTCGAGGTCTTCTACAGGGCGAGAGACCCAGGCACAGTGGACGCCCACTCTCGAGCCTATCTTCGTAGCGTCCCGTGGGAATGCGAGGACGGTGATTCCCGTTGCTCAGCAGCAGGCTCGGGCGAAGGAGAACTGGGGCCAGGCGACCAGATCAGCGCTCGATCGGACTTCAACCCGGTGGCCCTGTTTTCGCCAACCTCCGTCACGAACGCGTCGGGGAGAGTCACCTTGGACGTCCAGCTTCCCGGCAACCTCACACGCTACCGAATCACCGCGATCGCCGTCTCGGGCCCGAAGCGCTTCGGCGCGGGCGTGTCGACACTCACGGCGAGAAAGTCCCTCATGATCCGCCCGTCCCTTCCCCGATTTCTGAGCTATGGGGACTCCGCGGAGCTCCCCGTCGTCGTGCAAAATCGGACGGACGCGCCCATATCGGTCGCCGTGGCCGCACGAGTCTCGAACCTCTCGCTGAGGGGACACTCAGGGACTCGTGTGGAGGTCCCGGCCAACGACCGAGCAGAGGTTCGATTCCCGGTCGAGACGAAGGCACCGGGTACTGCGCGAATCCAAGTCGCGGCCTCGGCGGGCCTTCGCACAGACGGCGTCGAGCTTTCGATTCCGGTGTGGACACCCGCGACCACCGAGGTGTTTGCCACTTACGGGGAGCTGAGCGCAGACGGAGCGATTCGCTATCCCATCGATCTCGGACCCAACCTCGTGACTTCCTACGGCAGTCTCGAGCTGTCTACGGCGTCGACACTCACACAGCCGCTCCAGGACGCGGTCGCCAAGATCGTGGGAGCGCGCGGCAGCGACACCGTGTCTCTCGCTTCGAGAGTCATCGCGATCACCTCGGTGTGGGATCTGCTCGGCACCTTCGCAGCCAAGGCGCTGCCACCGCAAAGTGAGCTCTCGGAGTTGGTCAAGGCTGATTTGTTCCAGCTCGCCGCGAGCCAGAACGAAGATGGCGGATTTCGGTTCTGGGCTCGGGATACGCGATCCTGGGCGTTCGCTACGGTGCACGCGACTCATGCGCTCGCATGCGCGCGCGCCCGCGGCTTTGAGCAGAGTCCGCAAACGCTCGACCGAGCCCATCGGTATTTGGCAGAGATCGAAGAGCGGTTCGGAGCGGAGTCCCCGGAGGCGCGGAGGGTTCTGAGTGCCTACGCGCTCAGCGTACGGGAGCTCCTCGGCGATCGAAACATGGGCGCTCGAGCGCGCCAACTGATTGCAAGGGCTGGCGGAATCGAAGAGCTCTCCCTGGAGACCCTCGGTTGGGTGTATCCGGTGCTCATCGATGGGTCCTCGCCGAACGAGTTGGAGCAGCTCCGCGCAACTCTCGGAAACAAGATCACCGAAACGGCCGGGGAGGCCCACTTCGTGAGCTCGTATGAGGACGACGATCGAGGGCTCCTGCTTTCTTCCGATCGCCGCACGGACGCACTCATTCTCTCCGGGCTGATTCGGGATCGGGCAACAAGCACGGACGCGAGCTCGGCGCTTCAATCAGCAGAGCTCGTCCCGAAGCTGGTGCGTGGGCTGCTGAGCGCGCGGAACGGGTCGTGGGCGAGCCCCCAAGACGACCTTTGGGAGGTCCTCGCGCTATCTCACTATGCCCGCGAGTACGAGAGTACGGCGCCGAGCTTCACCGCACGAGCCTGGCTCGGGTCTCTCCTTGCAACGGAGCAGCAATTTCGTGGTCGGGGCCGAGAAGTGCATCAGCTCGCCGCGCCGATGGATTGGCTAACCGCTCGCACGCCCTTTGACCTCACTCTGTCCAAAAAAGGCCCCGGGCGCCTGCACTATAGGCTTGGGTTGGAGTACGCTCCGAAGTCTCTCGACCTCACCGCGGTAGATCATGGGTTTTGTGTCGATCGCGCGTACTTGGCGGTCGATCGGCCTCGTGACGTGAGGAGGGATCCGGACGGGACCTGGCGCGTCCAGGCGGGGGCTCGCGTGCGCGTGAAGGTGACGCTACTGGCGGAGACTCATCGATATCACGTTGCTCTGACGGATCCGCTGCCGGCGGGGTTCGAGATCTCCGACCCGCCTCTGGCCAGTACTCCCTTCGCACCCACCGAGACGGAGTCGTACGCGTGGTGGTATGACCACGAGGGCTTCAGGGACGACCGCGCGGAAGTGTTCGCGTCTCGGCTCTCCGCTGGCGTATATGAGTACACGTACTTCACACGAGCGACGACCCTTGGTCGATTTGTCGTGGCTCCGGCGAAGGCCGAAGAGACCTATCGGCCGGAGACCTTCGGACGGAGCGCGACCGATCGGGTCGTGGTCACGCTCACTCAGTAAGGTCGGCCGCGGCCGGACCGTCGCGACGCATGGCCGGACGGTCGACGCCGTGGGTCTCGCTGAGTCTGTGGAGCCGCGGACTCTCGGGTCCCTTGGGTCACGGGGATCGAGTAGGGGTGGACGCCGATGGGAATGCGCTTGCGGATCAGTCGCTCGATGCTGGCGAGGAAGCCGCGCTCTTCGGCGCTACAGAAGGACAGCGCGGAGCCTCGCGCACCGGCTCGCGCGGTCCGCCCGATGCGGTGCACGTACGACTCGGGCTCGTTGGGAATGTCGAAGTTCACGACGTGGCTGACGCCGCTGACATCGAGACCGCGGGCCGCGAGGTCGGTGGCCACGAGGACTCGGACTTCGCCCTCGCGAAACATCGAGAGCGCTTTTTCGCGCGCCGACTGGGACTTGTTTCCGTGAATCGCGCGGGCGCTCACCCCGGTCTTTTCGAGGTGCTGGGCCACCCGGTTGGCTCCGTGTTTGGTGCGCGTGAAGACGATGGCCCGGGTGATTTCGTGGCCGTCGAGGACGTGTCCGAGGAGCTCGCGCTTGTGTTCGGCCTTCACGTGAAGCACGAGCTGGTCGACCGCGTCGGGAGTTGCGGCGATCGCCGCCACGGCGACCCGCACCGGGTCGATCAGCACTTGCCGGGCGAGCGCTTCGATGGGTTCGGGCATGGTGGCCGAAAACATCAGGGTCTGGCGCTTGCGCGGCACCTTACTCAGGATTCGAGTCACGTCGGGCAAGAAGCCCTCGTCGAGCATTCGGTCGGCCTCGTCGAGGACGAGGATCTCGACGTGTGACAAATCGAGCTTCCTCTGGGTGAGAAGGTCCCAGAGCCGCCCCGGGGTCGCGACGAGGACGTCGACGCCACGGGCTAACGCCGCGACCTGAGGGCCCTGGCCGACACCGCCGAAAATCACCAGGGAGTTGATGCGTCCGGAGCGCCCGTAGGTCTCGAACGATTGCTGAATTTGGGACGCCAGCTCGCGAGTCGGAGACAACACCAGAGCGCGAATGGTCTTCTTCCCTCTGTCAGGGGCTTGGGCGAGCCGCTGCAGCGACGGGAGGGCGAACGCCGCCGTCTTTCCCGTGCCGGTTTGAGCGCAACCCAACACGTCCCGGCCCTCTAGAGCCGGAGGGATCGCTTGGACCTGAATGGGCGTGGGCTGCTCGTAGCCAATAGACTGAACCGTACGCACGAAGCGGGGCTCCAGGCCGAGGGCCGCGAAAGTCTTGGTGGGAGTTAGAACAGTTGAGGTTTGTCGATCGAGGGTCGTGGATATCATGAAATTCCGAAGCGCGGCTGTCCGCATGTCGCGGCGAGCCTTACACCGTCTTGGCGCGCCGCAGGCCGGACGGTGGGGCAGCGTTCTGCTGCTCTACGTGAACGCTACGGGAGTTGTCGTGGATCGCGACCGATGAGCGGCGAGCACTGGGAACCAGATCCGAAACGTACGCCACACCCCCATAACACGTCAGAGCGCAGGGTGCCGAGAATCTTCTGCGACGATTGACGGAGCGGGAAATCGTCCGGGTCGACGGCGGAGCGCTGGACTTCGCTTCGTTCGCCGAGAGGATTCGTTCGGAGAAGAATTCGTTCGATCTTCGGACGATTCATGCGATTTCTGAGTTCCGGACATCATTACGCAACACAGGTTCCTTACTGAGTCCGTCACCGGCTCTGAGTCCGTCACCGGGTCTGAGTCCGTCACCGGGCCCGAGTCCGTCACCGGGTCTGAGTCCGTCACCGGGTCTGAGTCCGTCACCGGGTCTG
>CAYXDO010000171.1:0-22731 GCA_964463485.1 uncultured Myxococcales bacterium
TCTGACATCCGAATCTGACATCCGAATCTGACATCCGAATCTGACATCCGAATCTGACATCCGAGTCCGACATCCGAGTCCGACATCCGAGTCCGACGTCCGAGTCCGACATCCGAGTCAGACATCCGACCTCCGAGTCCGACCTCCGAGTCCGACGGTCCAGGAAAAATGGACGCATTGAGGCGTTCGGGTTGCTCGATTTCGAGGCGAATCGTAGCGCTCCCGGACAACTCATCGATCGAGGAATTCGACTCGTCGCCCTTGGCAAGAACCCCCGTCCATTGTACTCATGGGGGGAGAGGTCGGCTGTCCGGCCCGAAGTGAGTCATGAAGACCCGATTGATCGCACTCGCCATTGCCGCGTTCGTAGGGAGTTCCTGCGCAGACGACGAAGTCACGGGGTTAGGCGACGGCCCCTCTGCCGACGGCCAACTCGATGGGTCGACGCAGGACTCCGGCCGCCCACAAGACGCGAGCCCCGAGGATTCCGAGCTCTCGACTGACGACGGCTCTACGAACACCGACGGGTCTACGAACACCGACGGGTCTACGAACACCGACGGGTCTACGAACACCGACGGCTCTACGAATACCGACGGCTCCGTGGATTCCGACGGCTCCGTGGATTCCGACGGCTCCGTGGATTCCGACGGCTCCGTGGCTTCCGATGGCTCCGCGATTTTGGACGCGTTCGTTGACACCGATGCCTTCGTAGACGCCGACGCATCCGTCGATCCAGACGCGTCCGTTGACACCGATGGTTCCTCGGATTCCGACGTATCCATCGACACCGATGGTTCCGCAGACACCGACGGCTCTGCAGACGCCGCGGGACCCAGCGACGCATCCCCAACCGACGGGCCGGCCCTGGATGCTTCAGCCGCTGACGCGCAGCCGAGTGGAGACTCCGGTCCTGCGCCTTCGGATTCTGGGTTGGCTTCGGACGCGGCAGCCTCGGACAGCGGGTATGACGGCGGGAGCTTGCAGGACTTCTGTTCGGGTAGCGGCTCGACCGTTCAGGTCGGCGGCGGAGGTGAGTGTTCTGGAACGATCGCCCAGAACACGTTCCGCTTCGCCGTTTGCACCTGCGAAGACCTCGAAGCGAACGCGAACCTCGACGTCGACGCCTTCGATTCCCGAGTCGGCCCGCACGGAGCGGCCAACATCATCGACGACGGTGACATCGGTGTGAACGGTACGCTCGCTCTTCCGGGCAAGCTCACCGACCTCGGATCGGTCTTCGTCAGCGGAGGCAGCTTTGCGGTCGGAGGCCAGAGTCGGGTCACTCGAAACGTATATGCGGCCGCGGACGCCACAGGCCAGAGCTCGGCTACTCACCTCGAACGCAACCTTTATGTAGGTGGCAACGTCACAGGCCGCTTCGAGATTTCGGGAGATTTGATTCTCCCGGCGAGTGCCACAATCGATCCGTCCACGACCATCGGCGGCCAGATCCTTCGCCAGGATCTCCCGCCGATCGAGCCCTGTTCGTGCGACCCGAGCGAGCTGCTCGATATCCACGGCTTCGTGGCGTTCGGAGCCGCGCACAACGACAACGCCCAGATCGCGCTCGACCCAGACACGTGGTCCGCCGGCCTCGGTCCCAGCCAGCTCGAGCTTCCCTGTGGTCGTTATTATTTGCGAGGGATTCATCACCCGAATAGCCTGGACCTTCGGGCCACTGGCCGCACGGTGTTGTACGTGGATGGTGATTTCGAGGTCCAAAGCTCGCTCAAAGTGGAAATTGCGCCCGGGGCCGAGCTCGACATCTTCATCACCGGAGCGCTCATTCCCGGCGCGTCGCTTCGATTCGGCGATGAGTCTCAACCCTCGAAAGTGCGAACGTACGTGGCGGGCGGCGGCGCCATCTCGATGTCCGGCAGCTCCGTCTTCGGCGGCAACCTCTACGCCCCGCGCGCCTTCGTTCAATTCAACAGCGCGGCAACTCTCTACGGCTCGATCTTTGGCCGCTTCGTGCGCTTCGACGCTCAATCGGACGTGCACTTCGACAGCGCCATTCGCTCAGAGGGTGAGTCTTGCGAACCGCCCCCACCCGATGCCGGCGTCGACGGCGGGACGATCGCGCCAGACGCAAGCGGCCTCGACGCCGGCGTCCCGGCGTCAGACGCAGGGACGACCGACACCGGGACGACCGACACCGGGACCCCCGCCGACGACGCTGGTCAAAGCGGGGACGCATCTCTCGACGCAGGTGTGCCCGCCGCCTGCAGCAAGTGTTATGACTGCCCGGGAACGCAAGCGTGTATCAAGGATCCGACTCAGACGATCGGTTCGTGCGGGCCGTGTATCAACGACCTGAGCTGCTGCGCCGGCGAAATTTGCGTCGCCGGTGAGTGTCTGGGCTTCTGAACTCATGCCCGCCGGCGGTCGCGGCAACTCATTGCGTGAAACGCTGACTCAAATTCCGCGCCACAGCCGCCTTCAACGCTCGCTCGATCACTTCGAGGCTCGCCCCGAGCGAGTGATCGTCGTCCACGACCTCGAGCGTCACCGAGTCCCTTCTCGCAACCGCCTCCGACCCTGAGACGGGCACGGTGTCGTCTCTGCGCCCGTGGATGATCAGGGCGGGCACCCGGATCGGCGGGCGCGGATCGCGCCGGAGCGCGTCGTCGATCAGCTCGGGACCGATCGGTTCCAAACGTCCGCGCGCGTAATGCATGACCTCGACGAAGCCGTTTTCTCGCCAGGTTTGAATGGCGCGTTCGCCGTACTTTTCTCTCAGGCGGGGTCCAAAGTCGAAGGCGGGCGCGAGCAGCAAGAGCGAAACGACTCTCGGATCCTCATTGGCCAACAGCGAAGCCACATACCCGCCGAGGCTCGAGCCCACCAGGACGGTGCGCTCGAACATCGCCCTTCGCGCCACCTCCAGGGCTCGTCCGACGCTGAAGCTCCGAAAGTCCCCCGAGTCGAGCTCCGGAGCTCGGAACCGCACGCGCATGGGCTCGAGCACCTTGCGCGCATGAGTGGCCTTCGTCGACTGGGCGCTGGAAGCAAACCCATGCAAGTACAACACGCCCTCGAGCTCGGGCTCCTTGGGTAAGTCGAAGCTCGCGCCCGAAGAATCCTCGCCGAAGCGCGCCACACTCTCGACGAGACCCACGAGATCGATCCCCAGCTCGGAGGGTCGCGCCGATCGGAGAGTTTCGACCGACTTCGCGAGGAGCTTCTCGAACCCAGCTTGGTGACCTCTCCCCCGTTTTTCGAGCGCAGCCTCGAGCTGCGCCAGACCCTTGGCGGCCAAAGCATTCGACGACCGGCCAGCCGACCGGAGCTCCCGCCAAAGTTCCTCGAAAGACTCGTGCGCGAGGAGCGGCTCTCCGTTGTGGTGATGTTGAAGCGCCGCTCCGAGCAGATCGTCGATACTCATTTTCAACTCACCTCGTGGAGCTCAGTCGGTCGCGAAGTCGTCGCAAACCCAACTCCGTCTTGGCGTCGGCGATCCAGACTTGGGACGGATCGGCGGGGCGCGACGACGCTGCGAGCTCGAGCGCCTGCCCCAGCGTCAGGATCACCGGCTGCGCACCTTCTTCGAACGGGCTCCCGTCGCCAGGAGGACAGCGCTCGGAGGCCGAGAGGAGCTGCGCCTGAGTGGCTCTCGCGGCGATCAGATGAATCTCTTCGGTCAGTGTGCCGGGCAGGACGAAGAAAGGGGGGCCGAGATGCGAGAAGCTCGTTTCTGGAAGGTCGAGCCCGACCTCCTCGAGGACTTCTCGCCGCGCACACCCGAGTGGGTCCTCGGGACTCTCGATGATTCCGGCGACGAGCTCGGTGCACAACGGGTGCCCGGAGACGCGGGACTGGGCATATCGAACTTGGCGACGGAGCCACACCAAGGCGTCGTCCGGGCGCTCCGCGGGTGCGTACAACGCGACGACCGCAGCGTTCCGTCGATGCGGATCGCGGTCGATGAAGTCGACGACGAACACGTCGGTGCGCGTTCCATCGTCGAGCAGCGTCTTCACGCGGTGTCGGTGACGCCGCAGGAATCCCTCTCCCGGGCCGCTAAGCAAGGTGACGTCTTGGATGAGCTCGATGCCGATGGCGAGCGGCCCCGGCCACTTTCGTTCTTCGCTCACTCCTCGGCTGTAGCCCGATTCTCCGATCCCGTCGACGTTTCCGCTCCTTCGTTGTATCCACACGCGTGGCCATCGGAACGATCGTACGGGTTTGGCAGGAAACGCCCAGGCTCCACGGCGTCGCGGTCGACGTAGATTTCGGCGACACGCACGCGCGCCCCGGGCAGTACGTCAAGGTCGAGGTGGGCCAACACGCGACGGACGCCTCGTCCAAACAAGTCATCCCCCTCGCGCTGGCCACCGCGCCAGGTGTCCGCCCCGTGGAGTTGCTCTTCGATGCCTCTGCTCGGCCCCAAGTCGCGGCCGGCGAGCGTATCGATCTCGGCTCACCTGAAGGTCGGGGCTTCGACCTCGATTCTTTTGCAGGCCTCGATATCTTGGTCTTTGCCGTCGGGAGCGCCATGTCGGCCGCGCGCGCGGTGCTCGACGCCATCACCGCTCGTCGTGCGGAGTTTGGTCGAGTCACCTTCTTCTACGGCGCTCGATCGGAACTGGAGCATGCCTACCGAGAGCGTGACCCGCTGTGGACCGCCGCGCGGATCGACGTTCGCCGCTCGACCGACCTCGATTGGGTCCAAGATCGCTTTCGGGCCGCTCCGGTCCCGCTCGAAAACGCGGTGGCGCTCGTCGTCGGTTTGCCTGAGATGGAACGCGCGGTCCGCGAAGTCTTGGTCGCTCACGGCTTGCGCGCGGACCGAATTTTCTCGAATTTCTGAGTCATGAACGAAACGCTCGATCAACAGATTCAAACGCTCCAAGAACACGCTGGGGTGAGACTGAGACCCGAGGTCCACAGCCTGGAGGTCACGGGTCCGGACCACGTTCGGTTCCTGAACGGCATGCTCACCGCCGACGTCAACAAGCTCGCCGTCGGCGAGGGATCCATCGCCGTGAAGACGAGTCCCAAAGGCCGCATCGAAGCGGTCGTGCGGGTCCGAAGGGCACCGAGCTCCTTGTGGCTCGAGGCGATCGATCCGGTGGCCGCGCCCCTGCTCCAGACGCTCGCAAAGTTCGTGATCATGGACGACGTCACGATCACGCCTCGCCCCCATGACGTGCTCACCGTGCTGGGACCTCGCGCTCCGGTCATCATCAGCGGCGCCCTGGGACACGAGCTCGACTTGGCACCCAACGCCTTCCTGGCCCTCGGAGACGTCGTCGTGATCGCCGACCGAACGCTAGGTGTCCCCGGCTTCGAGCTGCACGTGCCTGAGGGTCTGGGACCCGATTGGGTACACCGAGTCACTTCGCTCGGAGCCACCCAGGTGTCGAGCGAGGCCACGGACGCCGTCCGGATCTTCGCAGGCTGGCCCATCGACGGCCGCGACCTCGACTCCGACGTCTTCCCCATGGAGGTGAGTGCGCTCGACCAAGCGATCTCATACTCGAAGGGGTGCTACGTGGGGCAGGAGGTCGTGTCGCGGGCAAAAAATCTGGGGCATGTCAATTATAGAATGGTGGGCCTCGAAATCACCGATGGACCCGCTGTCGAGCGAAGTCCAATCGTGCTCGAGGATGAGTCTTCGGGACAAACTGAGTTGTCGAAATCCGTCGGCGAAGTGAGATCCGTGGCCACCATCGGCCCACGAACCATCGCCCTCGCCTTCGTCCATCGCAAAGTGCTCGACGGCAGCCGGGTCCGCATCGGCCCGGCGCAGGCGTCCGTGGTTGCGCTCCCGTTCGACGCCTGAGGCGCGAATCTCTCACTCGACGTCGCACTCGTACTCTTGCTCGTGCTCGCGCTCGATCCACTGCGCGTCGAATCCCGTCACATCGACCGGCGGCGGCGGTCATCGGTTCGAGAAGCCATGAGGAGCGCCCGCCCCATCGCTCGCGCTGCGCACTCGAAAATTCGCGATCGATTTTCGCCGCTCTCTTCGACGAGATGCAGCGTCAAACCGGACTCCGAGGCCAACTCCGAGGAGAACACGTCGAGCAGATCGAGCTCGTCGCTCCGCTTGGAGACTTTGAAAGATGAGTAGGGTCCTCTTCCCAGATCGACGTACGTCGACATGACCGCGTCGAGAGTCGCGACGGTCGCCGACCCGACGGCTTCCACCCCCGAGTGCTCGCCGAGTGCCTCGACGAAAGCTCGACCCAGCGCCGCTCCGATTTCCCCGTATTGTTGGGCGGACGACCCCCCACCGCGGACCACGACCTTCAGATCGAAGAGCGACTCTGCAGCAAGAGTTTCCAGCATTTGATTGAGGCGAGGGTCTGAGGTGGACGCCTCTGCCCTCCCTGAGCCGTCGAGATCGATCGCGACCGTGACATCGAGAGTCGAAGTTCTCCTCTTCGTAGTGGAAATCCGCCGCCGCCTGGAATCGCCGTCGTCGCGGATCGGAACGGGCAGGCGGGGCTCGTCCTGAGGAGCAACGTGACCGTTCTTCTTTCGAGGGCGTCTTGTACCCACGGCCTCCGCATATCACGAAACGCAGTGTTCGAAAAAAATGCGACTCCGAATTCAGCGTTTTCTTGACGTCGGGAGCGCGCCGTACCTAGTTCTGCGCATGCCTGCGATCGTGGAGCTCAACTCCGTAGTCAAAGATTACCCTCTCGGAAACCTGGTCGTCCGCGCGCTCAAAGGGGTCGACCTGGCCATCGAGCAAGGCGAGTTCACGACGATCGCAGGCCCGTCTGGAAGCGGCAAGACGACTCTTCTGAATTTGATCGGTTGTGTGGATGTGCCCACGTCGGGAGTCGTTCGAGTGGATGGCGAGGAGACGGCGCTCTTGAACGACTCGGCCCTGACCGTATTGAGGCTCCACCACCTCGGGTTCATCTTCCAGAGCTTCAACTTGATTCAGGTCCTGAACCTCTTTCAGAACGTCGAATTTCCGCTCCTGCTGCAAGGAAAGATGTCGAAGGTCGAGCGCGAGCGAAGAGTCCATGAGATCGTGGACAAAGTCGGGCTCACGCCGCAGCTGAAGCAGCGCCCGAACGAGCTCTCCGGCGGTCAGCGCCAACGCGTGGCCATCGCGCGGGCGCTCGTCACCAAACCGAAGATCGTGCTCGCCGACGAGCCCACCGCGAACCTCGACTCGGAGACCGGCAAGAGCATCATCGATCTGATGAAAGACTTGAACAAATCGGATCAGACGACCTTCATTTTCTCGACTCACGACCAAAATGTCATGGACCGAGCCGACCGAATCGTCCGCATCGCCGACGGAGTGATCGTCGACCGCGGCGCAAGGGCCTGAGCCATGCCGATATCCTCCGGCCGAATCCTGCTCCTGTTGGCCTTCCGGAGCCTCTACACCCACAAGGTCAAGAACTTCATCGTCGGCAGCATCATGTTCTTTGGAACATTGCTCGTCGTGGTCGGACTCTCGATGCTCGACTCGGTCGAGACTTCGATGCAGAAGAGCATCACCGAGAGCGTCGCCGGGCACGTTCAGGTCTATGACAAAAAGGCCAAGGACGAGCTCGCGCTCTTCGGCGGCGGATTCATGGGTGCGGAGGACCTCGGTCGCATCCCGAACTTCGCTGAAGTCAAGCGCGCTCTGAGCGCCGATCCGAACGTGAAGGCGGTCATTCCCATGGGAATGGACCTCGCGCTGATGTCGCGCGGGAACGAGCTCGACAGAGTCGCAACGAACCTGCGCAAAGCCCTGAACGAGAAAGACCAGACTCGCGTCAACGCCATCAAAGGACAGATTCTCGAGATTCGCGACAACCTCGAGAAGGAATACAGGCTCAACCTCGCTCGGACCTCCGAGGTCGACAAGATCCAAGAGGCGCTCGCCGACCTCGAGAAGATCAAGGGTGACGAATTCTGGGTTGGCCTGGAAACTCAGCCCGAGCTCACCGTGCAATACATCGAGACCCACATCGCCCCGCTGCTCCAGGATGGTCGCATCGTATATATGCGCTATCTAGGCACGGACCTGGATGAGTTTTCGAAGAACTTCGACACCTTCGAGGTCGTCCAAGGAGAGATGGTGCCGAGCGGCAGGCGTGGCTTGCTCCTCAACCAGCTCTTCTACGAGCAGTGGGTGAAGAACAACGTCGCCAAGCTCCTCGATGAGATAAGGAAGGGTCGCGAGGCCGGCAAGACCATCGCCGAAGATGCGCTCCTCAAGACGAAGTCCCGCCAGGTGCCCGGTCAGTACGCTCGGGTGATTTATCAGCTCGACCCGGACGAGGTGAAGCATCTCTCGGAGGAGCTCGAGAAATTCATCCCGGAAGCCAAAGGCACGATCGCGGAGCGACTCAAGGTCCTGCTCACCGTCAACGACGAAAACTTCGACCTTCGTTACAAGTACTTCTACGATCACGTCGCTCCGCTCATCGACCTGTACGAGTTCAAGGTCGGCGACGTGATCACGCTCCAGAGTTACACCAAGGCTGGCTATGTGAAGTCCATCAACCTGAAGCTCTATGGAATCTTCAGGTTCAAGGGTCTCGAGCGCTCGGAGCTGGCGGGCGGACACAACCTCATCGACGTCATGAGCTTCCGCGACCTATATGGGTTCCTCACCGAGTCGCGACGCAAGGAGATCGAAGAGATTCGGTCCAAGAGCGGCGTCCGGGAGCTCGCCGCGACCGACTCCAAGGCCGCGGAGAACGAGCTCTTCGGCTCGGGAGGAGCGCTCGAAGCGACCGCCGAGCAAACTGGGTTTGACGAGTTCGCTGGAGTCACCGAGGAGCCGCACCTCGAGGAGGATGTCAAAGCCAAGCAAAACGAAACCTTCGACCAAAAAGCCATCGACGAAGGGGTCGCGCTGAACGCCGCCATCATCCTGAACGATGCGAGCCACCTTCGGGAGAAAATGGCGAAGATCGAGGAGATCGTGAGCAAGGCCGGCCTCGAGCTCAAGGTCGTCGACTGGCAGACCGCCTCCGGCATGGTCGGCCAATTCATCATCATGATTCGGGTCGTGCTCTACATCGCCATCTCGATCATCTTCTTGGTCGCCCTCGTCATCATCAATAACTCGATGATCATGGCCACCATGGAGCGAGTGACGGAGATCGGGACGATTCGCGCGATCGGTGCACGGCGAAGGTTCGTGCTCGCGTTGTTCCTCCTCGAGACCCTCGCCCTCGGCGTGATCTCGGGTACGGCCGGGTCGCTGGCGGGAGCTGCGGTGGTCACGTGGATCGGGAAGATCGGGATCCCGGCCCAATCCGATGTCATGGTGTTCTTGTTCGCCGGTCCGAGGCTCTACCCCGCGTTCGGGATCCAACACCTCATCTTCGCGATCGTGACGATCGTCGTGGTGAGTGTAGTTTCGACCTTCTATCCCGCTCGGCTCGCCACCAGAATTCAACCCATCGAGGCCATGCGAGGTCGCGAATGAACGTCTACTTCATCATCGCCTTCCGAAACCTGGTCCAGGCTCGGCGCCGAACGCTGCTTCTCAGCACGGCGCTCGCCGCGGTCACCGCGCTGCTCGTCATCCTACTCTCACTCTCCCAGGGTGTCTCTGACACGATGGTCAAGACCGCGACTACCTTGTCCGCAGGTCACGTGAACGTCGCTGGCTTCAACAAAGCCAAACCCTCCGACGCGGCACCCATCGTCGAAGACTATGCCACGGTGCGAAAGATCGTCGAGGAAAACACGCCGGGACTCGACTTCGTCGTCGACCGCCAGCGCGGCTGGGGCCGAATCGTGAGTGAAACCTCATCCCTCCAGGCAGGACTCACAGGCATCGACGTCAAGGAGGAGGGTCGACTGATCTCTGCCTTGCGCATGGCCAAGGAGAGTGAGTACGTCGAAGAGGGCCGCGATGAGATCACGGGCGATGCGACGAGTCTTTCCAGGGACGGAACCGCGCTCATCTTCGCGGCGCAGGCCAAGCGGCTCGGCGTGCGAGTCGGAGATCCGTTGACCCTCAACATCGAGCTCTACAACGGCGTCCGAAACACCGCTGACCTCGTCGTAGGCGCGGTCGCCAAGGACATCGGGTTCATGTCGAACTGGAGCATCTTCACGAACAAAAAGACCCTCCTCGACGTCTATCGAATGAGCCCCAAAGTGACCGGCTCGATCATGGTCTACATCAAAGACGAGTCCCAGAGCGAGGCGACCATGGGTAAGCTCCGTGACGTGTTCGCGGCCAAGGGATACCGGATCATGGACCACGACCCTCAGCCCTTCTGGATGAAGTTCGACACCGTCGCCGGCGAAGACTGGGTGGGCCAGAAGCTCGATCTCACGATCTGGAGCGACGAGGTGAGCTTCCTGTCGTGGGTCGTCTCCGCCATCGACGGCATCTCCTTCGCGCTCGTCATGGTGCTGATGGTGATCATCGGAATCGGAATCATGAACAACATGTGGATCGCGGTGCGAGAGAGAACTCAGGAGATCGGAACCCTTCGCGCCATCGGCATGCATCGGAGCCGCACGCTGATCATGTTCATGACGGAGGCGCTCCTGCTCGGGCTCTTTGCGACGACCTTAGGGGCGGCGATCGGCGCCTTGATTGCCTCCGCGCTCGATTCGGCGAAGCTCCACATTCCGATCGACGCCGTGCAGATGGTCCTCCTGAGTGACACCCTCCACCTGGTCGTGGTCCCGCAGCAAATCGTGGGCTCGATCTTCTTCTTCACGGTGATCACCGGGCTCTCGGCGCTGTGGCCGGCGCTCCGTGCCGCTCGCCTCGAACCCATCACCGCCATGAACAAAGTTGGATGAATGCCATGAGAAAAAACGTCGCCGTACTCAGCCTCTCCCTCTTGACCGCCGCTCGGACCGCGAGCGCGCTCACCCAGGCCGAAGTCGACGCCATGGTGAAGACCGTGGACGACCGCCAGCGGAACGGCGGCGACTGGAAGTCCTCGGTCTTCATCGAGCAGAAGGAGAAGGACAAGAACGACGTCGTGTACGAAGCGATCGCGTATCGCCGCGACGCCGACGACAAGCTCATGATCCTGTTTGCCAAGCCCAAGTCCGAGGCTGGTAAAGGTTACCTGCGGCTGGACAAGAACCTGTTCATGTACGACCCGACCGTCGGCAAGTGGGAACGGCGCACCGAGCGTGAGCGGATCGGCGGTACGGACTCCCGTCGATCGGACTTCGATGAGTCTCGCCTGGCGGAGGAGTACGACGCCAGACAGGTAGGGGAGGAGAAGCTTGGGCCGTACGAAGCGGTCAAGCTGGAGCTGAAGGCCAAGGAAGGCGTCGACGTCGCCTACCCGATGATTCAGTTGTGGGTCGACAAGTCTACCGTCAACGTACTCAAGCGCCAGGAGTTCGCGCTCTCGAACCGGCTCATGCGCACGGCGTTCTACCCAAAATGGGAGAAAATGTTCAGCCCGTCGAAGGGGCAAGACATTTATTACCCCAAAGAGATCCGGATTTTCGACGAAATCGAGAAGGGGAACAAGACCACGATTCTCATCCAAAAGGTCGATCTCAACACGCTGGATCCGAACATCTTCACCAAGGCCTGGCTCGAGAGCAAATCGCGGTGAGTCGAGAACCCGTGGCCCTGCTTCGGTGCGGTCGTCGCCGGCTGGCGGGCTTGGTCCAGCTCTGCGCGACGATCGTCCTGCCTGCGACCGTCACCGCGCAAACGAACACCGCCTCTGTCGCCACCTCCTCGGTGACCTCGGACGCTCGCGACGCCGAATTTTTCGGTGAATCGGATGGTCGTGACTCCGACATTTTTGGCGGCGCGGAGCCCGCGCAGCCCCAAGGACAAGTCGAGACTCCGGTGGGCTTCCCTCCAGAAGGAGAGGAGCTCGACCGAAGCCTCACCGGAGACAGCTCCGGGCGCATGTTCGCGACCCTCGTCGACACCAATGACCGGCTGCAGATCGGCGGAAGAACGTACCTTCGCCTCGACTACTCGGCGGCGCAGGAAGTGGCCGCCGAAGAGAATCGGGTGTCGAGCCCAAACTTGGTCGATCTCTATTTCGACGCTCGCCCGAACGACCGGCTCCGAGCGTACGCGCGGGGGCGGCTTCGCTACAACCCGACGCTGACCGAGGGAGAGATATCCACGAATCCTTTTGCGCCCAGCGGCTCACCGGTGAGTGTATCGCTCGACCAGCTGTATGCGAAGTTCGACGTGGAACAGAAGCTCTTCGTCACCGTCGGAAAGCAATCGGTGAAGTGGGGAACCGGGCGGTTCTGGAACCCGACGGACTTTCTCAACCGCCAACGCCTCAGCCCCCTCGAGGTGTTCGACGAGCGCCTCGGCGTTGGGTTGGTCAAGCTTCACGTTCCTTTCGAGTCGCTCGGTTGGAATCTGTACGCGATCGCCTCCATGGACGGCGCGTCATCGGCCGAGGAGATCGGCGGAGCGGCCCGTGCGGAGATCCTCCTCGACCAAACCGAAGTGAGTTTGTCCGCTGCTGCGAGAAAGGACCAACCCACCATCCTCGGACTCGATATTTCCTCCGGGGTCTGGCTGTTCGATCTCAGGGCCGAGCTTGCGCTCACCCACGGCGTCAAGACGAGCTTCTGGGAGGGTGAGTTTTCCATCGCGCCGGTCATCGAGTCCTTCGACGACTTGAAGACGCCCAAGCGGGTCGATCGGTCCGATGAGTGGATTCCGCAGCTCGTGCTCGGCGCAGAGGTTTCCATCAAATACTCCGATGAAGATAATCTGACGATCGGTGCCGAATACTTCTACAACGGCGCGGGCTACGACGACGAAAGTCAGTACCCCTGGCTCGTCGCGAGAAACGCGGGGTGCGGAGTACTCGCCGAGACCGCCTCGTCGACCACGGCGAAGAGCCTGTCGCAACAGCTCTCCTGCGAAGGTTCGGCCAGTGACTCGATTCCGTTCCTGTACCTCGGCAAGCACTACGCAGCTGCCTACTTGCTGCTGATGGCTCCTGGTTCCTGGAACGACACGACCGTCATCGCCTCGGCATTGGCGAATCTCTCGGACCTCTCCATGCTCATGCGGCTCGACTGGAGAGTCAGCCTCTTGACCTATCTTCAAGCCAACTTCTACCTGAGTGGACACCTGGGGACCCACGGCGGCGAGTTTCGGTTTGGTAGCTCGATCCCCTTGAGAGGGTTGACGACGATCCCCGGAATCACGCTCGACCCCGCGTTCGCGGGCCTGGCCCAAGCTGGGATTCAATGGCCTGCGCCGCTGTTCGAGGCTGGCCTCGGAATGACTCTGAATTTTTGACGTCGAAGACCCATCGCCCCCTGTCGCGCAATCGGTCCGGACCGAGCCGGACCCGGAAACCGGCCGTCGGCACAACCAGTACAATCCACACAGCCTCGACTTTCGGAACCGCATCGTCCAACTCTACGATCGCATCGATCCGAAGATCGTGTACGCGATATTGACTCAGCGACGGAAAGACCTCCTCGTGCTGGCGGATTTACTCACTCGGGCGCTCGAGGGTGAGTCTGGCTCGTCGACCGGGGTCCGCGGCTAACTCGGAAGCCACGCCCACGCCGGGTCGAGACCCGCACCGCGATTGCGGAGTCGACCGCGAACGGCCGACCCAGCTATCCGGCCCAGCCCTCTTCCCCATGAGGCTCCATGGGGTTTGTTTGAGCTTCGTTGCGGCGGTCTTCGGACAAGCTGACCTGCACCCTGCAATCGAGTAGCTTCACCCGGCCATGCGCGCAGAAGACAGGCAACGGGCTCTCGCCGACGTGAAGAGCCGCGTAGTCTCCGAGCACCTCGCGGCGAGCCGCCCGCTCGACGAGATCCTCGCGGAGTCGATCTACCTCGAGCGCAAGCGCCTCAAAGAGGAGGCTTCGGGAGAGCGCACGGATATCGACCGCGCCTTTTGGGACCACGTCGAAAAGGACCTTCGACGTTCCTCCCGGCGCACCCAAGAAGACCTCCTGGCCGAGGCCGTCGAACATTACGCCAAGGAGATCGTGGGCCACTTCGATCCGCGTGTATATCGCGCGGTCACCCGCGTCCTTCCGCCCGCGCTCGGTGTCCTGTTGAACGCGGCCTCCCCCAAGCGCCTCCTGACTCACCTTCCCGACTTGCCCAAAGTCGACCAGGCCTTGGAGCTGATCGGCGAGATCGCCCACCTGAAGAAGCTCTGCGACGCCGGCGTGGTGATTTTGGTACCCACTCACCTCTCGAACCTCGACTCCATCATCATGGGGTACGCGCTGTATCGGATGGGTTTGCCGCCCTTCCTGTACGGCGCAGGGCTCAACCTCTTCGCCAACCCGATGCTGGGTTACTTCATGCACAACCTCGGCGCGTACACGGTCGATCGCAAGAAGACCGACCCTTTGTACAAGGACGTCCTGAAGGCGTATGCGACGACGACCCTCGAGCTCGGCTACGACAACATCTTCTTTCCCGGCGGAACTCGCTCGCGGTCGGGAGGTGTCGAAAAACGCCTGAAGCTGGGGCTGCTCGGAACCGGCGTGGACGCCTACGTCGCCAACCTCCAGCGCAAGGTGCCTCGACCCAAGGTGTACGTCGTTCCGGTGTCGTTGTCGTATCAGCTCGTGCTCGAGGCGGAGACTCTCGTCGACGACTTCCTGAAGGACGCCGGCAAGTCTAGGTACATCATCTCCGACGATGAGTTCAGCCGACCCAAGCAAGTGGCCGAGTTCGTGTCACACCTCCTGAGTCTAGACGACAAGATATGGTTCAGCGTGGGCCGAGGGTACGACCCTTTCGGCAACCCGGTCGACGACGACGGAGAGAGCTTGGACCCCATGGGTCGCAAGATCGACACGGCTCGCTACGTCCTTGTCGATGGCGTCCCCGAGAGTCGCGCCGATCGCGACGCCGAGTACACTCGAGAGTTGGGAGAAAGAATCGCCGACGCGTTTTTTGCCGAAAACGTGCTGATGTCGACCCACATCCTCGCGCGCGCCGTCTTTGGTCTGCTCCGAAAGAGCTCACCCACCAAGGACGTGCTTCGCACGATTCGGACCGGCAGCCCGCACGAAGAACTCGACCTCGCGGCGGTTCACACCACCGTGGAGCAGCTCCTTGGTCAGCTTCGGAGGCTCGAGGCCGAACGGAAGGTTCGGCTCGACCCCACGGTCAAGACGGCCCGCGCCGACGACGTAGTCGCCGACGGACTGCGACATTTCGCGATCTATCACGCCACGCCCGCCGCGACTCGGAAGGGAGATCGCGTCATGCCAACCGACCGCGCGCTCCTCTTTTACTACCAGAATCGAGTGGAAGGGTACGGCGTCTGGCCGGAGCCCGAGGTCCCGCCCGCTCTCTCCGCTGACCACCGCGGCCTCGGAGGTGCGCGATGATCGACGTTGGAATCATCGGCGCAGGCCGCCTCGCGGAGGTGATCTCGACGCTCCTCGCGCGCACGAGCCAGGTCCGAGTATGGGCGCGGAGGGCGGAAGCGGGTCGCGCGCTCGCGGAGAAGATCCCCGGCGTCACTTTCCTCGAGAACATCGGCGAGGTGCTCAAGCCCGCGAGCCTCGTCGTGTTCGCGGTCCCTGCCGGGGCGCTGCTCGAATGCGCGGAGCTGTATGGCCCGAGCGCCCGCGGAGACCAGATCGTGCTCCACGCGTGTCGAGGAGTGTCCGATGGGTTCGTGCTTCCGCACGCAGCGATTCGTTCGAAGACTTGCGTCCGAAAGGTCGCGGTTCTCGGCGGACCTCTGCACGCAAGGGAGCTCCACCTCGGGCGCCCGTTGGCCGCGGTCGTCGCCTCACGATTCTCCGAAGCCATCGAGCTCGTCGCCAAGCTCGTCAGGGGCACGAACGTTCGAATTCATCCGACCCGCGACCTCGTCGGTGTGGAGATCGCCGGCGCCATCTCGAACGTAGGTGTCATCGCACAAGGACTCTGTGAAGGGCTCGAGCTCGGAGAGACCTCGCGGGGTGTGCTCGCCTTGCGTGGGTTGTCGGAGGCTCAGCACCTCGGCCGTCACTTTGGCGCCGACCCAGCGACGTTCGGGGGCCTCGCGGGCGTAGGTGATTTGATCCCACGTCGAACCAGCTCCGCGGATCGCCATCTGCAGCTCGGCCTCGAGTTGGCCAAGGGGAAGTCGGTGAGTGAGGCGCTTGGTGTCGCCAGCGCGGGCTCGGTCGAAGGAATCGCTACGGCCTTCGCGGCTCGCGAGCTGGCCAAAACTCATGGTCTGAAGCTCCCTCTCATCGAAGCGGTCGCCGCAGTGCTCGCTGGTCGGAGCGCCAAAGACGTCGTGCCTACACTGCTGACCGAGCACCTCGACACACTCTCCTTCACGAGAGGGTGACGAACATGATGACTGCGCCTTTCCTGGACCGAACCAACGATCGCAAGCTCCACGACGACTACGACGGTGATTTGATCCTGTTCGACATCGACAAGACCTATCTCGACACCCGCTTCTCGTCCTTGCGCGGCCTGGCCGCCATTCCGTTCGACGCCGCGCTCGACAAGCGAGCCATTCCCGGAACCGTACCCCTCGTGAGAGCGCTGCGCCGGGGTGTTTCCGAGTCCAGCGCGCTCGTTCCGCTCTATTTCGTCAGCGGCTCGCCCAAGGAGCTTCGCGGCGTAATCGAGCGGAAGATGACTCTGGATGGAGTCGAATACGACGGGATCACGTTCAAAGACCAACTCGGCCTGGTGAAAGCGGGTCGGTTTGCCGACGTGAAGAGGCAACTGGGTTACAAGCTGCTCGCCCTGTTGTTGTATCGAGCCGAAACGCCCGAGCACGCGCGCTGGCTCATGTTCGGAGACGACGTCGAGGAAGACGCGGCAGTGTTCGCGCTCTTTGGGGAGATTTGCGCCGGGTTTCGGGGACCACCACTCGAGGCCAGGCTTGCCGAGAAGAAGGTGGCCAAGGACCACCGGCACAGGATCCTCGAGCTCGTGGAGCAACTCGTGGTGACGGACGATCCGATCGAGCGGGTGTTCATTCACCTCGAAAAGGGGTCGGACCCCCAGGCGTTGCCTGGGCAGCGCACGGTGGGTACGCGCTCCTTCCTCCAGAGCGCCTTGTTACTCTTCGGAATGGGGAAGCTTCGCGCCGAGGCGGTGTCAGCGGTGGCTCAAGACCTTCGCCGCAGCCACGTAGCCGAAGCCAAGATCGAGGCCGACCTCGTCGACGCGAAGACCAGGCTCGGTATCGTGGAGGAGAGTATTCGGTTGGCTCGTCGGTGAGAGGGCCACGCAAGCGTTGAGCACATCTCACTCGAAGGTATTCGCCTCGTCCACGACGATGGGCGCCCTCGGACTCAGTCGAACGTGGTCCGATTCCTCGAGGGGACGAATGACCACGTCGGTATCCGGCTGAGCGAGCAACACACACGCGCGAACGCCGTCATGAAAGAGGAGCCCCGACGTCGCGCGACCTCCTGGGCCGCGGACCTCGAGCCCCAGGTTCAAAAGGAGCCTCGAGCTGGGACCGTCCGAGACCCGGTAGGTTCGCGTCTTTGCCACCTCGCTGGTGAAAAGTGAGTCCAGCGCCCACGCCACACGCTCGTCGAAAGGAACCCAGTCGGCCAGAAAACCCAGCTCAGCGAGCATCGACGCCGCATCGGGCTCCGTCGCACAAATCGGGGGTTCGCTTGGTCTGACCCCGATGTGACACTCTTCGATCCTCTCGAGGTCTCGGGCGTCGAAAAACGGAAACACCGCCTTGCCGCGTTGGGTGACCACCAGCTGCGTCGACGCACTCAGCCTGACGAGTCGCGGACCCAGGCCCGCCGCTGGTGGGATCACGCCCACGAAGTCACCCGCCAAGGTGATTCCGAGCCATGCCCAAATCACTTCGTCAGCCGCAGACAGTCGGACGCCCACCAGCTCGGGGCTCAGACAACTCAGCCGCAGTCGTCCGTGACACTCAGGGAGCAGACGCCAGACCGGCTTCGGGGGATACTTGGTGAAGAGGATACTGACGGGTGTTCTGTCCGCGCCGAGCATCACGAGCTCATAGCGGTCGAAACGCATGTCGATCTCCTCTCCAGACCCGCGAACCCAGCCACTCACCTCCCGAGTACCCGACTGGTGAATCGTGCGACGCTCCAGCCACTCCGAATACTCGGGGAACGAGTCGAGCTCGACGTCCGCGCCGATGTCGGCCACGCGGAACCGAACTCTCCCGTGGAGGACCAGGTGGCGCTCGGCATCGACGCGCAGCGTGACCTCGACCGCGGTACCGACCGTCGGCGGGTTGTCGGCGTAGAAGAACAAGCCGCGCGCACCCAGGTCGCGCACACGCGTCCACCAGACCCTCCCGACTGCCCGAACCGAGACCCGAAGAGCGCTGGCGAAGCGCGGGCCCCGAAACAACGTCGGACTGCGAGCCTCGGTCTTCCGTCGCGTGATGGGTTCGCGGAGCACTTTGGCGGAGAAGCTCCTCGTCATGATCTCCGACCGTGCAGTTTCGAGGCCACCTCGCTCGACCTCCGGCGCCCTGCCGGCGCCGGGCGGCTCTCTCTCCCAAGGAGCTCCGTGCGGCTCCTCCGGTCGACCTCGTCCGCGAAATCCTTCCAGGTGAGTGGGTGTGGTAAACTATGAGGAACCCGGCGCTGCGCCAAGAGTCACTCAGTACCAACTCGTCGTCGACGCGACCGAACCCAGGCCGCCGCGAAGATAGCGAGCCCCGCGTAGGGCAGGACCGGCCCGATCAGGAGCCACAACGTCGTGGAACCGTCCTTGATGAGCGGAATGTCGGCGATCAGCGCCTCTTCGGTCCACTGCCCCGTGCGCTTCACGATTCGCCCGGCCGGATCCACGACCGCGCTGATGCCCGTGTTCGTCGAGCGGATCAGCGCTCGCCGCGTCTCGATCGCGCGAAAGCTGGCCAGCGCGAGGTGAATCAGCGGCTCGTGGGTGTTGCCGTACCACGAGTCGTTGGTGATGTTGACGAGTGCCTCCGGCGGGCCCGCTCGGTTCCATAACTTTCGCACCAACTCAGGGATGATGTCTTCGTAACAAATCATCGGCAGGAGCGGCACATCTGGTTTGGCAGGTGCCACGGACGAGGTGCTCGCGCGTCGAATCGGGAGATTTTCGTAGATCTGTCCACGCGTGAAGGTCCCCGTGTACGGGAAGAGCTTCGAGATCGAAGGGAAGGCGTCGATGAGCGGGATGGTCTCCCCGAACGCGAGCAGCTCGATCTTGTCGTACTTGCCGAGGATGTCGCCGGTCGCCGAGGTCACCACCGCGGTGTTGAAGATCCGTCGCATCCCACTTTGGCGATCGGTCGTGATGGCCCCGAAGATGACCGGCTTGGTGAGTCCTGGCGTCACCACCCGCGAGACGTTCTTCACTTCCCTCGGGATCGCCGCGTTGTAGGCGGACTCGGGCCAGACCAGGAGCTCGGTCTCAGGGTGCAGCTCTTCGGCGGCAAGAGACATCTCGAGGTGCTTGCGAATGAACTCGGCTGGGCGTTCGTGTTTGTCTTTTGCGCCGAGGTTCGTCTGGATGATCGCGATCTTCAGCTTCTCTGCCGCGTCGGCCTTCGCGTCGAGTTCCCGGGACCGCAGGTACCCGAACCCGAGCGCGGCCATGAAGGCGACGGCGGGCACCACCACCGGCAAGAGCGGCGGGTGGCGACGAGCGATCCGCGATTCGACGACCTCCAGCACGGCGCCGTTCACGAGCCCCACCAACACCGAGAGCCCGGGCATGCCGAAGAGCTCGACGATCTGAGTTACTTCAGTGAATTGGTAGAGTGAGTTGCCAACATAAGAAGGGAACAAGAAGGGATAGAACCACTCGACGACCGCCAGGGCCGCCGGGAGCGCGACCCAGGCCGGTAGCCCGAAGTCCCTCCCCTTTCGCACCGCGTACACGACGAGGGCCAGGCTCGCGCCCTGATAGCCGCACAGCAGAACATAACCAAGAAACGCCAGCGGCGCGGCCAAATTCGCAAACTGAGTGAGCAGATGATTCACCCAGTAATAACCGCCCATGTGGGTCATCAACCCGAACGGAAGTCCCAGCAGAAATGCGCGCTTCGGAGTCAGATCCCGAGTGGCGATCAGGATGGGTACGAAACAGAACCAAGTCAGGTACGACTGGCCGAAACCCACGAAACCCACGAAATAGAGGACGGCCGACAGCGCCGCCAGCGCGAGGCGCCGACCCAAGCCCGATCTCATCGCCTCCACGCTGTCACTCTTTCGCGCCCGATGTCACGGCCGGATGCTCGGAGGTCGATGAACGAAAAGAACCCGATCAGAGGGACGATCGCGACCGCCATCCACGGACCCTCCGCGAACGTCCGGACCTCCGCGTGGCCCGAACCCAAGACCTCGGCCAGGTAGAGTCGAAATACGAGTGCCGCTGCGACGGAGAACGCGCAGGCCATCAGGGTTCGGACCCACGTTTCTCCTGACAAAAAGGGAAGGAGCGCCCCTCCAAGCGCAGCCGCCACGATCACACCCAGCGTCGGAGAGGCCTGGGCCCCAAGGGTGCCAACGAGGGCGCTCAGAAGGAAACCCAGCGTGACCTTCGCTCTCACGTTCTCGGATCCCTCTCTTGGACGCGCGAGCCGGAGTCGCGCGATGGTCGCGCCTTCAGCGTTGCCATCTCCACTTTGCCTTGTTACGGGACCGCGGTGGCCCGGGCAACTGCGGGATTGATCGCGCTGGCCTGGTCGCTGGGCGGACGCGCCGCACACGCGGAGCCGCCCGCCCCGGCGCAAGCCGTGCGCACACCCACCGCCGCCTTCTCGCTCCCGGAGCTGGTGGCGCTCGCGCTCGAGGCCAATCAACAGGTCAAGATCGATGTGGCCCGCATCGACGAGGCCAGGGCCTTGGTGTCACTGGCCACGGCCGAGGCATATCCCAAGCTGAAGTTCCAGGCGCTGTTCGGAGGCCCCACTCCGGAGGCCCAGACGACCAAGATCAACGACCCATCGGAGCTCACCCCGGCTTCGTTCGAGGGCGACTTCGATTTTGGAGAGTTGGGTGTGATTTTCCGCGCGAACGCGAGTCTCGTGCAGCCCGTGTTCACGTTCGGAAAGCTTAGAGCCGCAAAGGACGCCGCGTCGAACCTGGTGCGCGCAGCGGAGCACAAGACGGACATCACCAAGGCCGAGGTCGTGGTCAACGTATACCGAGCATTTTGGGGATATCAGCTCGTCCGAGGCTTCGTCGCCTCGCTGGCCGAAGGCGAGAAAATCTTGGTCGACGTGCTCGCCAAGGTCGATGAGCTGCTCGACAACGACTCCCCTCAGGTGACGGAGAATGACCGATTGCGACTCATTCACGGACTCGCCACGCTGAGAGTGAGGCTCGCCGATGCGCGGATGGCCGAAGAGCTCGCGCTGAAAGCGGCGAGACTTCTGACCCATCGCCCCCCCGAGAGTCCGCTCGTCCTGGTCGAGCGCGACATCGACGACGAGATCCCAGAGTCTATTCCTGCGCTTTCGTCGTCCCTGGAGAGCCTGAGCACCCACCGCCCGGAGGTGCTGGCCCTCGATGCGCTCGTCAAAGCTCACGAGGAATGGGCACGGTTTCAGGCTCGTCGGATGCTGCCCACGTTCTTCCTGGGCGGCTTCGCCGAGTACGTGGGAACAACGAACGCCACCAATCAGAACAACCCATTCGTTTATGACCGGTTCAACTACTTCGACACTGGCATCGGGCTCGGCGTAATCGTGGAGCTCGACGTCTACACCAAGCTGGCGGAGCTCGAAGGCGCCGAAGCTCAGCTCGGGACCCGCCTGGCCGAACAAGCCGCGGCAAAGGAGGGCATGGACCTCGAGTCGAGAAAGCTCCACACGGAGCTCACGAGCGCATATGAACGTCTGCAGCACCTTCGGAGAGCCCATCGCGCGGCCAAGAGCTGGCTCACCGCCGAGGTGCTCGCCTACGACGTGGGTACCGGCAGCGCGCGCGAGCTCATCGACGCGTTCCTCGCTCGCGCTGCAGCCGAAGGCGAGCTGTCTTCCACGTATTACGAGGTCCACGTCGGGCTCGCCAACTTCGCGCGCGCCAGCGGGACCCTCCTCGACCGTGATCGCCCGCAATGATCCGAGAGGGCTGGCTCCAACGTCGAACTTCTGACATCGGTGGTTCTTTGATGAAAGTCTATTTGCTTCAGAACCTGCTCACTCTCTGCATGGCCTCCCCGGCCGCTGCAGCCACCCCAACTCCTTCGACCCCGTGGCTGGAGGGCTTGGTGGAACAGGCCCGCACGCTCGCTGCCGAGCGAGTCAAACCGGACTCTCCGGAGGAACAGAAGTGGAAGGCCCGGATCAAATCGACCGTCGACGATATCCTGGATTGGGACGAGCTCACTCGACAGTCGCTCGGCAGCGAATGGACGAAGACGGGCGAGACCGATCGCGCCGAATTCCAAAAATTGCTGCGTGAAATGATCGAGGCTTCCTACATGTCGAAGCTCCGACTGCGACCCAAGTCCGCAGCCGAAGACCCCAAAGTCGAGGTGAAGTGGCTCGCCGAGGACACCAAAGGTGACCGATCCAAGGCGACCGCGGAAGTCAAGGCAGGCAAGACCAAGACCACCCTCGAGTTCCACATGAAGTGGCTCGGCGACAAATGGAGAGTCTACGATGTCGCCATCGACGAAGTGGGTACCGTGCGAACCTACCGATCCCAGTTTCGGAAAATCATCGCGGAACAAGGGTTCCCAAAGCTGCTCGATCGTATGAGGCAGAAGACCGAGGAAATCAGAAAAGGCCTCGCCGACCTGAGCGCCAAGCCCGACGAGTTGAAGTGAGGGAGGAGTCGGCGCAGATTAACGTGCCCACATAGCGTGAGGCTGGATTAGGATCGGGCACGGGCACGGGCACG
>CAYXDO010000172.1:0-22648 GCA_964463485.1 uncultured Myxococcales bacterium
TGGACGAAAACACTCCGCCGATACTCTCAAACTTCAAAAGTGGCACGTCCTCGTGGGCCACGAGCATGCGGCAAGGTGAGTCCGCGAAGCCTACGCGCAGGCAAGATGGTCGGAGGGCTGGGCCGGGCTTGGTTGGGGCGCAGCCTGGTTGGCGCGATCGACGGCGTCGACAATTCGCTCGAGGATCGGGAGGCGCTTTGGAAGATCTCCCTCCACCATGGTCAGAATCTAGGGACTCATCGGAACGCCAAGGATCGTCGCAGTCGCCGTCGGCGCGTTCGAGACTTTCCAAAGCCGACCGTTGTACGAGGACCGGCACTCGCAAGTCACCGAGTCACGCCTCGAGGCCGAGCGTCTGGGCCAGGAACGCCGCGTACGGGTGCGCTTCCTTGAAGGACTTGGCGACGAGCTCGAGGAAGCCCGGTCCGGTGACTTCGGCCGAATCGAGATTGATCATCGCCGTGTGGTCCTTCCGCTTGAGCGCGTCCGCGAGCGGGTGGTCGACCGCGTACCCTCGAGGCACCCGAGTCAGCGACTCACCGCGGAGCGCCCACCCTTTCTTCTCCAGGGACTCGGTGGCGCGCTCGTAGTCCTTTGGCCGACTCACGATCCCGTCCCTGATTTTGCCGAGCGTGGGCGAGTCGGGCTGCCAGATTCCAACTCCTAGGAGGCACTCCTCCGGGGCGAGGTGAAGGTAGAAGCCTGGGGCGTGGACGTCCTTGGCCGATGCGTGCCGGAAATGAGCCGCTGCGTGAGTCTTGTACGGGCTCTTGTCCTTGGCGAAGCGAGTGTCGCGGTAAATCCGAAACATCGAGCCACCGCTCGGCCGCGGATCGGCCACGAAGTTGGGGCTGATTTTGGCGAGCTCCCCAGCAAAGTCACCGATGAACGAGAGCAGCGGTCCCTTCACCGCGGACTCATACCGGGCTCGTTGGGCCTCGAACCAAGCGCGGTCGTTGTTCGCCGCGAGCTCCCGCAAGAACTGAAACAACTCAGGACTGAAGTGGGCGCGTGTTGCCTTCTGTGTTGCCTTGGCCACGGCGCACCTTGCCGCGCTCCTGTCGGCAGGTCAACCCGACGCTCGAGCGGCTCGAGTCCTACCGCCAGACAAGGTGGCGGGAAGATTCCTCCGCCGCGTCGAAAAGGAGGGATCGCTGGCCGCGAATTCTCTCGATTCGGCTGAACCAAAATAGGTTGATCGGTCCGCTCCACATCTGCTAGGCAGGGCCCGTGTTGGAACTCCGTAGGCGCCGACGCCGGCTTCAGCTTCCAGGGACTCACCCCGCGAGGAGAGCTCGTCTATGCGCTGCAAGGTTCTGCGGAGGGGGATATCGAACGCTTGGGCGGATATTTCTTGGGCGCCATGCGGGTTGCGGAGGTCTTGGAGCCCCTCGTCATGGGTGAAATCGCACGCCTCGGCCAAGCCGAGACCCTCGATCGAGCTCGGTTGACATTGGGCGTCAACCTCGTACCGTACCCGGTCGAATCTCCGTCGATGATGATCCACACGAGTTACGCGTACACGGTCAACCAAGGCGTCGACGCCGACGACAATCGGTTCATCATCCAGCTCGCGGTAGGTTTCTGATGTCCAGGTGGCCCTTCTTCGTTTCGCTCCTGTGGGTTCCCGTCGCGGCGACTGCGGCAGAGGTCCCTGTGGATCGGCAGGCGATGCTCATCGCTCGGGTGCTGAGTTACGATGCGAATCAGCCGGCGCGCGTTGCGGACGGGCTCAAAGCGTTGGTGTTGCACGATGCGAGTGATCCTTCGTCGCTCACGCTCGCGCGAGACATCTCGAAGGTGCTCGAATCGACCACCGTGAGCGGCGTCGCGATCGTGGCGCGATCGGCCTCGTACTCATCGGCGTCCGCGCTCGAGTCCTTGGTCGGCAGGGACACTTTCGACTTCATCTACGTTTGTGACGGGCTCGAGGGTGCGATTCCGAGCATCGTGAGTGTCGCCAACAAGCTCCGGGTTCCGACCTTTGCAGGGCGTAGCAAGTACGTAGAGCTCGGGGTCGCGGTGGGTATCGTGCCGGACGCGAAAAAGAGTCGCCTCGTCGTCCATCTCGCCCAAGCGAAGAGCCAGGGCATGATGCTGAGCGCGTCGGTGCTCGGTCTGGCCAAAGTGATCCGCTGATCCGAGTGTCGGCGTGACCCAGGCGTGGTAGAGTTCCGTCGTGTCGATCGAGGGTAGGAACCCTGACCAGGCCGACCGCGCCACAACCCCGAGCGGTGCGGCCGAGGATTGGCTCGTCTTTCGTTGCGGTGGGCCCTATGGGATTCCAGCGAGAACGGTCGAGCACGTCGATGCGTTGCTTCGCATCGCGGCGGTGCCTTTGGCGCCGAGCCTCGTGATGGGTGTGACCCATCTGCGTGGCCGTGTTCTCACGGTGATCGACGGGGGTGCGTTGTTCGAGCATACGACGGACAAACAGAGTGGTCGCTTGCTGACCCTATCGCTCTCGGGCCGGCTGATCGCGCTGTTGGTCGAATCGGTCGTGGGTGTGTTTGGTTTGGACCAGGGGCAGGTCCGACCGCTGGCGCGTCCCGAGACGATGATTCACGGTCGCGCTCAAATCGAAGGGTTTGGTTTGGTTTCGCTCGTCGACCCCGAGTTGATGCTGGGAAAGATTCTCAGCTCGAGGGGCAAATGAGCACACTCAGCGTGCTGGAGCTCTTCGTCGCCGATCAGAGATTGGCTTGTGAGGCGAGCCATGTTCGGGTGAGTCGCGGGCTCGCGGGTCCGAGCCTTTCGCGGTTGTTGGGACGTGCAGATTCTGCGGGCTCGCTTTGTATCGAAGTCACCGCCCCGAGCCGTCGCTGCGTATTTTCGGGGGTCGATCGCGCGTTCGTACGAGACCTCGACGAGCGGCAGTTCGTGCGCCTCCCGAGGATTCTCGGGGAGCTTGGTTGTCCGGCGTGGATGAGGGGTGTGGCAGAGTTTCAGGAAGGGTTGGCCATTTGGGTGGACCTGGTGGCGCTCGCGGAGGCATCGCTGGTCGAGGCGCCCCGTGAGTGACGATACCGCGGAGCTGTTGGCGGAGTTTCGTGCGATCGCGCGCGAGCGTACTCAACGAATCAGCTTACATTGGGTGGAGATCGAGCGCGGAGGAGACGTCTCGAAGACCTCCAAGGACTTGTTCCGTGAGCTTCATACTCTGAAGGGCGAGGCTCGAATGATGGGTCTGGCGGAGGTCGCAGGGATCGCTCACGCCGCCGAGGACTTTCTCCTGGTCGCGCAGAAGCACGGCTTTCAGGTCCCGCCCGCGTTTGGAAACATGCTGCTCGAGGCCGTCGACGCGGTGCTCGCGCTGGTCGATGGAGGGCCGAAGAGGATCGACGCTTCGGCGATCCAACAATCCTTCGCGGCGCTCAAGGCTTCGCTGAGCGCGCCCACGGCAAGCGTGGGTTCGAAGCCTCCTGAGAGTGCTCCGGCACGTCCTGGCATGATCGAAGATGGAGTCACCGAGACGATGGATCGGCGGGTGCTGCTCGACGCGGTTCGTCGCGGCGCGCAGGCAGGCGAGCTGAGTCCGCCCAAGCCGCTCCCGCGCGCCACCACTTCGAGTGGCGGACTCATCCCGGCCGCGCGTCCGTCCGAGTCGGAGGTCAGCGCGCCTGCGTCCAAGCCTGCCTCAGCAGCTCCGGCCGCGAGGAGCTCGTCTGGGTTTGGAACGGGCTCGTCTCCGCCGGGGCGCGCACCTTCGAGCGTCGGCAAGCCCAGCCAGTCCGACGCGCCTGGAGCTGCGGGCTCGGACCGTCCGGCCCATTCCGGACCCGAGGAGCTCTCGCTCTGGGGCGGCCCGACGGCGGCCACCGAGGCTCAGACTGGGTCTCGGTCAGCGTTCAAAGAGACGGCCTTCGTTCGAGTAGATGGGCAGGACCTGGAGGCCGTGGGTGAGTCGGTCGACTGGCTGGTCGCGCACCAGGGTCCGGAGCTCCGAAAACTGAGACAGCTCCGGGACTCCGCGCGTCGGCTGCAGGCCATCTCGGGAGACCACAAGACCACCTCGCAGATGCGCGCCACCCTCGACGCGCTCGTGGAAGAGGCCGAGCAACGGGTCGATCTCACCCATCGCCTCGAGCACCGTTTGCGACGACTGAGAATGGTGCCGATTCGAGATCTGTTCGCCCGCTACGTTCGGACGGTTCGTGATTTGGCGCAGAGTCAGGGCAAGGAGGTCAGGACCGTGCTGCGCGATCAGGGATCGCGCATCGACCGACAGTCTCTCGAGCGCCTCTACGAGCCCCTGTTGCACTTGGTGCGCAACTCCGTCGACCACGGCATCGAAGATCCAAAAGCGCGCGTGATTGCAGGAAAACCGCCTTCCGGGACCATTTATTTGGGCGCGGAGCACATGGGTTCGTTTCTTCGCATCACGGTGGAAGACGACGGAGCGGGTGTCGATCCAGAGCGAGTGCGTTCGGCGATCGTCGACCAGGGCATGGTCGAGCCCGCCGTTGCCGCCGCGATGGGCACGGAGGAGCTTCTGGGGACGCTCTTCGTCGCTGGGTTCACGACGCGGTCGACGACGAGTGAGCTTTCCGGTCGAGGGTACGGGCTGGACATCGTCAAGTGGGAGATCGAGCGGCTCGGCGGCTCGGTCGGTATTTCGAGCGCGCTCGGGCGCGGGACTCGGATAGAGCTCCGGACGCCCTTCTCCGCCAGCGCTACGCGCGTGGTTCGTTTCCGAATCAGGGACTCCGGTTTTGCACTTCCCGTCAGCGCGGTCGGCTCGGTCCTGGAGCTCGCCGGGCGTTCGACGTCCGAGGAGCTCGGTCGAAAGCTCGTCCGCATCGACGACGAGTGGGTACCGATGGTCGCAGCGGAGCGCGCGGTGTTTGGTGGCTCCGTGTCCGAGCCCAGTCATGGGTTTCTTATTCTCGTCCATTATTCGGAGATCCGCGTGGCGCTCGTCGTCTCGGAACCTCCTGCCCACGCCGAGGTCGTCATCAAACCGCTCGGTGACGTGCTCGACTCGGTGCGGCTCGTGACGGGCGCTGGGATCCTCGAACGCGACGAGATCGCGCTGATCTTGAATCCTGGAGAGTTGGTCTCCCGCGCCTACGGAACGAGAGTCGCGCTCGCAGAGCCAACCACGACCAAAGGCCCACAGCGCGTGCTGCTCGTCGAAGACTCCGCGATCACACGGCGGATGGTCGCTCAGATCCTCAGGAGCTTCGGCTACCAGGTGTTGGAGGCTGGAAACGGTCTGCAAGGACTAGATGTCGCACTCAATACGCCGATCGACCTCTTGCTCACCGACCTCGACATGCCCGAGATGGACGGCATCACGATGATCAAGAAGGTCCGCGCCGAGACTCGCCTCGAGGCGCTCCCGATCGTCGTGCTCTCGACGCGCGGCAGCGAGGAGGACAAGCGACTGGCCTCGGCCGCCGGCGCAGACGCCTACCTCACCAAGAACTCGTTCTCCGAGGCGAGGCTTCGCGAGATCCTCGAAAGGCAGCTCGGGAGCTGAGATGCGAGACGATCCCATCACCGTGCTGATCGCGGACGACTCCAAGCTCGTCCGACGGGTGATTCGCACTCATCTGCAGACCGACACGAGGATCAAGGTCGTCGGCGAAGCGACGAACGGTCGCGAGGCGGTGGACCTCGCCGTGGCGCACACTCCGCGTGTGATCACGATGGACCTGGACATGCCCGAGATGGGTGGGATTCAAGCGATCGAACAAATCATGGCGTCGGCACCTACGCGCATCTTGGTGGTGACGGATCTGCCAAAGTACGCGGGCGCAGACGGCACGTTCGAGTGTATCTCGCGGGGAGCTTTGGAGGTGGTGCTCAAGCCTTCGGCGATGGGAGGCGGAGTGAGTTTGATCGATCGGATCGTCGAGCTCTCGACGGTGCCGGTGGTTCCTCATTTTTCGGCTCGTGCGGCTGCGCGCAGGAGGCGCCGGCAGGCATCGACGTTGATCGGGGCCCCGAGTGTAGTGGTGGTGGGTTCGTCGACGGGGGGCCCCGGCGCGCTCGCGCGTATGTTGGAGCGGCTCGACACGATCAATTTTCCGCTGGTGGTCGTCCAGCACCTGTCGGAGCCGTTCGTCGAAGCCTTCGTGGAGTGGCTCAGGACGAGGACGAAGCTTCCGGTCGAAGAGGGTACGGGCGGCACTCTGCGACCAGGAACCGTGTACGTCGTGGCCCGTGGCGCGCACATGCGAGTGACGAGTCGCAACCACGACCTTTTCCTAGCGGAGAGCTCGGAGCCTGCACGGAGCGGCCACATTCCGGCCATCGACGTCTTGTTCGAGTCCGCTGCCGAGGCTTCGGGTCCACGGGCTGTCGGCGTGTTGCTCACCGGCATGGGGCGCGACGGCGCGAACGGCCTGCTGAAGATTCGCCAAGCCGGCGGCCACACGATCGCGCAGGACGAAGAGAGCTGCGCGGTCTACGGAATGCCCAAGGCTGCGGTGGAGCTTGGCGCCGTAGGCTCGCAGCTCGAGCCCGCGGAGATCGCCAACGAGCTCGACAAGATCTCGAGGGGAGCGCAGGAGAGTTAGTGTCGAGCGACCGAGTAGGCTACACCTATTTCTTCCGCGAGCCTCGTGCGCTCGATGCGGCGCTGTCTCTCTTCAGCTCGAACGAGGTTGTCTCGATCTGGTGTGCCGGAGTCTCGACGGGAGAAGAGGCCTACTCCTATTCGATCATGGCTCGCGAGCGAAACCTCGAGGCCACCATCATCGCTTCGGACCTCGAAGAGCAGGCCCTGGCGTTCGCTCGAGCCGGGCGCTACTCTGATCGCGCGCTCCGGCGCGCCGGACCCAGGATCAAGGAGCGATGGTTCCAGCATGACCGGGAGTCTTGGGTGGTCGTCGAGCGGGCTCGACGAGGCGTGAGGTTCCTCGCTCACGACGTTCGTCAAGCCCCACTCGAGCCACCGATCGGCGGCTTCCACATCGTCTCGTGTCGGCACCTCCTCATTTATCTGGGCAAGCACGAGGTCGAGCCAGTCATCGAAAAGTTTCGAAGTGTGCTCGCGCCCAACGGTGTGCTGGTGCTGGGTCTCGCTGAGCGACTCGGCGGCAGCGCGCTGAGTCGCATAGGATTCGAGGTCGTGCACCTCGAGGGTGCGTCCGTGTATCGAAGGGTCGAACCCAAGCGGATTCAGGAGACCAAAGCCCGTCGCATCGAAGTTCCAGGCTCGCAACCCGCTCCGAGCGATGGATCGGCCCGGGCCTCACAACCCATCACTCAGCCCAGTCGGCGGTCGTCCGCGCCTCCCGGCCAGGAATCGAGGCCTTCGACGGCGCCCTCGAAGAGAGTACAGGCCCTCCGCCTCCAAGGAGACCGCGCGCTCGATCGCGGCGACCCGACGCTCGCCCTCGAGAGTTACGAGACGGCACTTCGAGAGGCGCCGCTGACCGCCGACCTCCATCTGCGATCGGCCCTGTGTGCGCTCGCTTCAGGCGACGCCGGCACCGCGAAGGGTAGGCTTCGGCGGGCCCTTTTCCTCGACCCCGATTGTTGGCCGGCCGCGCTGCTCTTGGCTGAGCTCTTTCGTTCGACCCAGGACATGTCGCGTTATTTGATCCAAGCCGAGCAAGGCATGCGCGCGCTCGGCGGGGTGACCTCAGAGGAGCTCGCGCCCTTCGTCACCGGTCAAAATGCTGCGGCGGAGTGGGTACGGAGGATGCGCAAAGTGGCCTCGACGGTTCGGAGTTGACTCCCGAACGCGACCGGTTCGGAGCTTTGTCATGCGAATCGGAATCATTGGGTCAGGAATGATGGGCGCGACCCTCGCCAAGCTCTGGGTCAAGGCCGGCCACGAAGTACTCCTCAGCTCCCGCCACCCGGATGGCCTGAGCCCGATCGTGCGCGGCATCGGGGTCAAAGCCTGCGCGGGATCAGTCGCCGAGGCCGCGGCCTTTGGCGACGCCGTACTCTTGGCCGTACCCTTCCACGCCTACCCCTCGCTCGGCGCGGCGATCGCGCCGGCCCTGGTGATGAAGCTCGTGCTCGACGCGGGCAACCCGATCGAACGACGAGACGGAACGATGGCCAAAGAGAGCGCCGACGCCGGCTCGGGCTTGTACACCGCTCGACAGTTTCCGGGAGCTCACGTGGTCAAGGCCTACAACACGATCTACTTCGTCACGCTCGAACGAGCCTCCGGACGGCCGCCCCCGAGAGTAGGCGTGCCCCTCGCAGGAGACGATCAGGGTGCGCTCGAGATCGCAAAGCGGCTCGTCGAGGACTCCGGCTTCGAGCCCGTCGTGGTGGGCTCACTCTCCCGCGCACGCGACTTCGATCCGGGTACGCCGGCGTGGAACTCAGGCAAGACGGCCGCCGAGCTTCGAGCGCTGCTTGGCGTCCGTGACGAATCGACCTGATCGATTTCAAAGGCGGCGAGGACCGAAGAAGCGCGCCCGTGCCCGATCCGGCAGAATCGACCTACGCTCCGAAATCTCATCTCAGTCGAATCGGCAGGCTCACCGGCAGCGCCTCGTTCCCGCTGGCATCACTCAGCAGGAGCTCGAGCCGATAAGGTCCGGCCTCCAAAGATCCGACGAATTGGAGCTGTGCGCTGAGCTCCGCTTCGGTCGCTCCCTCACGCAACCCCGAAATCGAGGTGTCCGCGGAGAGCACGATCCCCGGACCTCTCGCCTCGACGGAGAGTGTCCCGCCCTCGAGATCGCCATCCGGATCCGTACCCATCGCTCGCATGAAGAAGACCTCCCCGCGGCGAGGTTGGGCCTTGGTCAAGACCGGGTCGCCGAGCGCAGGTGGATTTGGGCTTCCGCAGCCCACGAAGGCCAGAAAACTCATGAGTACGAGTCTCATCGCCTCCTCCAGAGCAACCCGGCGAGCGCGAGGAAGAGCGCGGGCGTGAGCGACGCGCCGGACACCGTTCGGAGCTGTCGGACGTTGGATACGTCGGGGCGGTTGGGGTCTGAGGTGAAGCCGGGATCGTGAGTCATCTCCGTGGGATCGATACGGGTTCGCAACCTCGTGACATACGCGTGCCGGAGGAGGAGCTCGTCGAGCACAGGGTCGCCGCCGGACTCGACGAGCGCCGATGGCTGCGCAAACTCCGTGACGAAAGCGCGCCCACCGACCGCGTCGACGGAGCGATCGAGGGCCGGCAGGTAATCGGCTTCGGCAAAGAGCTGGTTCGAGTCCACCTCGACCTCGCCGAACGGTCCCGGCTCCAAGACCGCTCGGGCATTTCCAAAAACCCAGGTGAGGATCTCGAGGTTGGGTAGTGCGGCGATGGAGGTGAGTCTGAGCGGAATGACTGCGCACCCTCGGGACTCCCGATAGGTGAGCTTGATCGGCTCGATGGATCCAGACGCAGCCTGCGGGCTGAGGCGGAGCGCGAGGAGCTTCATGCCTGCGTCGAGATACGACTGAACGATCTCGTCCGAGCCCGGCGCGACCCGATACCCATGAGTCTGTAGCCACAGGTTGAGGTCAGCCGCGCGCTCCCCGGTGATGGTGGCGACCTCGTAAGGACCCACGACCTCTTGCTTCAGCACTTCGACGTCCGGAGGCGGCACGAACGACAAGAGCAACTCCGGGTCTCGCGAGTCGAAGAAGCCGCCGTCGCAGCCCCCACCAAAGTCCGCGAGAGCCGTGGAAGCGCTCGGCGACCCGTCGAACGTGGGCTTCGTCTGTTCATCCAGGAGCTCGAACATCTGGGCGCCGACGCCCACCTCGACCTCGGGCACTTCGGGAATAGGGACGACCCACGCAAAATCTTCGTCGGGACCCTGGAACTGAATCTGGATGTAGGCCGAGATGAGATCTCCTTCGATTTCGAAGACGATTTTTTCGGACGTTTGAACGACCGGGGCCTGGCTGCAAAAGAACCCCCCGCATGCCAGAGCGAGGCCCGCGTGGGTGACTACGGCGAGCGCTCCGAGCGAAGAAACGAGTGCTTTCATGGCGTGACGTACAAGGCAGGATTCGCGGTTGGCGACCTGGCCCGGACGATCGAGGATCGTGAGGTCTCAGTTGATCTTTGAGCCACTTCGGCCTACGCGAAGCGCATGATTGAGGACCAGACCGGAGGTCAGCCGATGGAGCGAGATCCAACGGAAGCCCCGGCCGCCTTCGAGCTCGGTTTTGCAGCGGGCTCCGAGATCTTCGGCGTAGGACAAGAAGCGACGCTCTTCTTCGTCGTACGTTCGGGGATCGTCGAGCTGACGCAGCGCATTCATGGACGGGAGCGGAGAGTTGGATTCGCAGGTCCGGGCGATCCGATCGGTGAGATCGCGCTGCTTCCCGGTCGCAAACACATGGTCACCGCGCGCGCGTTGGAGCCTGTGGTGGCGTTGGCTTTGACCACGGCCTCCACGTTGGAGATGGTCGCAGAGCAACCCGAGATCGGGTTGAAGATGTTGCAGAAGCTCACGGAGCGGCTTGCCGAGGCGCACGGGCAGCTCGCGACGATGCTCGAGCGCGAGTCGGTCGTTCGCGTGGCCCAGACTCTCTCCGCGATCGCCGATACGCAAAAGAACGAGACTCTGCCCAACGGCGTCCGAATGGTCCGAGTCAGAAACGAAGACCTCGCCGCCTTCGCCCGCATCGACGCAGCGAGCTTACTCGACGTGCTGGCGATCTTGGGGGAGAAGGGCATGGCGCGCCGAAGGGACTTCGGCACGCTGCTCGTCTCCTCCCGTGTGGAGCTCGAGGCCTTCGTAGATCGGATGGTGGGCGTTCGACATCGAACGCGAGTCCTCCTCGTCGACGACTCCGTGCTGTTTCGACGAGTGTTGAAGACCGCCCTCGAGACTCTGCCCGACATCAGCATCGTAGGAACGGCATCAGACGGGCACGAGGCGCTCAAGGCGGTGCGCGCGCTTCGGCCCGACGTCATCGTGATGGACGTCCAGATGCCCGTGCTGAATGGGATCGAGGCTACTCGCTCGATCATGGCCGAGATTCCGACTCCCATACTCATCCTCACTTCACTGGCCGACGAAGACGACGGTTCGCTCACGTTCGAGGCGCTTCGGGCCGGAGCGGTCGCGTTGTGGCCCAAACCCACCGAGATTCCGATGCCTGGGAAGGACGTCGCGCGGCTTGGAGACGAGCTCAGAAAGCTCTCGGAGGTGGACGTGGGTCGAGTGAGTGCGCCGACGCTCATTCAGCCTGGTCAAGCCGAGCCCGGTACGGGAGCGGCCAAGAGGATCGCGATCGTAGCCGAGGCGGGCGGCCCTCAGGCGTTGGCTTGGCTCTTTGCACACCTCCCCAGCGACTTCGCCGGGCAGATCCTCCTCGCCCAGCAGCTCGAGGCGGCCCATTACAAGACCCTCGCGGAGTGGCTCACGGCTTACGGTCACCTGAAGTGTCGGTTGGCAGTAGGGGGCGAGTCGTTCGAGCCGGGGGTCGTGTTGGTGTCGCCGCCGGGCTTCGATCTCATCGTGAATCCGGACGGCACGGTCGGGTTGGACAAGTGGGTTGCGGACGTCGGTCCGGCGCCCGGCAATCACCTGCTCGAGTCGCTGGCGTTGTTCGAGGGGCCGTCGAGCCTTGGAATCATCCTCTCTGGAGGTGGGTCGGACGGAGCGCAGGGCCTCCGCATGCTTCGCGACGCGGGTGGTCTGGCGTTCGTCCAGCACCCAGGGGATGCGGTGGTAGACTCGATGCCTCGGGCGGCGCTGAGGACCGTGCCGGAGGCACGTGTCTTCGGGTTGAGTGAGTTGCCCAGTCTCATGATCCAGCTGACTTCTGGAAGACCGCCCCAAAAGCCTCGCGCGGAGACGACGGGGAGCTGAGTGGCGTAGAAGCGCCCGGAGGGAAAATGGCCACGAAGGGACGCGAAACTCTGGAGACTCTCTCCAGAACGCTTTTCACTAGACTCTTGGGCGGCGCGGCCGCCTTCGCTTTGCTGCTCGTGGCGCTCGCGGTGGCACTCACCGGCCACGCCGTCGATACTCAGGTCAAGCTCCAGAGTGTCCGCCTCGACGAGCTCGGGTCCAGCTCCGCGAGCTTCGGGGCGCAAATCGCTGCGCCGTTCGTCGAGTTCGACCAGCCCGACGAAGTCAGGCGTGTGGCCGCCCAAATGTTGGCGAGCACACCGGGAGCGCGATTCGCCGCTGTCACGACCGTGACCGGGTCGGTCGTCGCCGCCATGCCGCCGGGCTTCATTCCCTCGACGATCTCGGAGCCTACAGATGAGATCGTCGGCAGCGCTCGGGTGCGCCACTTCTTCGCCCGAATCCCGAGCAAGAGCGGTGACGGGCATCGGTTTCACATCGGCATCGATCGCAATCCGATCGAAACGGAGATCGCCGAGCTGAGGAACGCGAGCCTCGTCTGGACGATGAGCGCGCTCGTCATCGGGGTCGGCTTCACGGCCATCGGCTTTTTGTGGATCATTCGCCTCGCCCGTCAGCTCTCGACCGTCACGGAGGGTATGAAGGCGAACGACAGCTTGATCGCCCAGACCGCGCAGGAGCTTCACGCTTCGGCCGCCGAGATTCACGCGGTTGCCAAGCGGACGGAGGAGCACGCCGCGGACGAGGCTGCCGCGGTCGACGAGACTCGGCGAACCATGCGCGCGCTGCTCGAGTCCGCCAACGACATCGCGGAGAGCGCCCGAGCGGTGGCCGAGATCGCACAAGAGACTTCCGGAGCGACCTCGGTGACGGCGGAGCGGATCGCGACCCTGAACGCCCAAGCCATTCGCATCGGGGACGTGAGCGAGGCGATTCAGTCCATCGCCGACAAGAGCGAGTTGCTGGCGCTCAATGCCGCGCTCGAAGGAGCCCGAGCAGGAGAAGACGGAAGAGGGTTCGTGCTGGTCGCGGCCGAGATGCGCCGACTGACCGAGTCGGTCATGAATGCGGCCCACGAAATCAAGCAGCTCTCGGCCGAGATTCGCGAGCTCTCCCAGTCCGCCGTACTCGCCACGGAGCAGAGTGAGAAGCTGTCGACCAAGAATAGCGAGACAGCCCGGCGGATCACGCTGATCACGAGCCAGCAGCGATCGGCGACCGAGCAAGTCACCCAGAGTATGGACGAGATCCAAGAATACACTCAGCAGGCGCTGAGTGGAGCCAAGCAGGCCAAGTCCACGGCCGCGGACCTCGCCCGCACCTCCGAGGGACTCACACGAACGCTGGGAGCGAGCTGATGGGCCCCTCCGCGATCAACGGGAGGAAGGTTCTCGAAGCGCTGGCGAAGTCACTGTCCGCTCGAATTCCGGCCGGCGCGCTCGTGATGTCGATCCTCATGATGGGGATCGCGTTCGTCCTGACCTCCCGGGAAATCGACAACCGAAGGGGGCTCCTCGTCGCTGCTTTCGACGCGGAGGCCGCCCGCACTCTCCGCCTCGGAGCTCACTTGGTCTCCGGCGCCATCGATCGGGTCGAGCTGGCTCGGCTGCCGGAGGCGTTGGCCAAGATCTCGGAGGGCAGCTCGGAGGTCGTCTTCGCCGCGGTGTCGGACGCTGACGGGAAGCTCCTCGCCGTCTACCCCGCCTCGGAGCCCGTGATCGTTCGGGCGGCTACGGCGGACATAGACTCTCGGAGCCGCAAGGTTCGTCACTTCGTTTACCCATTCAAAGTCGAGTCGGGACAGACTCATCACCTTCACCTCGGCCTCGACAAGCAAGCCCTGGAAGCGGAGACGTCGGCGGCCGCTCGCACGAGCAGGTTCCAGGCGGCCGGAGGCGTCGTCGTGATGAGTGTGCTCATCGTGCTCGCGACCCTCTGGCTCATCGGACAGTCGCGGCGGATCTCCAAAGTCGCGGTCGGCATGAAGGAAGCCGACGAGCTCGTCGCCCAGGTCGCGCAGGAGCTCCGTGCGTCCGCGGGGGAGATCCTCGCGGTCGCGCGGAGGACGGAGGAGCAGTCGAGCGACGAAGCCGCCGCGGTCGACGAGACGCGACGCACCATGGCTGCGCTCCTCGATGCGGCGAGCGAAATCGCCGAGAGCGCTCGGGCCGTCGCGGAGATCGCGACCGAGTCGTCCGGAGCCACCGAGCTCACCGCGGACCGAATCGCGACCCTCAGCACCCAGGCCATCCGCATCGGGAGTGTGAGTGATACGATCGAGTCGATCGCGGACAAGAGCGAGCTGTTGGCGCTGAACGCCGCGCTCGAGGGTGCGCGGGCCGGAGAGTCCGGGCGCGGGTTCGTGTTGGTCGCGGCGGAGATGCGCAGGCTCGCTGAGTCTGTGTTGTCGGCGGCCGGCGAAATCAAGAAGCTCTCGATCGAGGTCAGGGACCTATCGCAGGCCGCCGTCTTGGCTACCGAGCAAAGTCAAAAGCTCTCGTCCCGCAACAGCGACACCGCCAAGCGCATCACACTCATCACGTCGCAGCAGCGCAGCGCTACCGAACAAGTCACCGAGAGTATGAACGAGATTCAGCAATTCACGCAGCAAGCCCTGAGCGGATCGCGCGAGGCCAAAGCCACCGCGGCGGAGCTCGCCAAGACGGCGGAGCGACTCTCGAACGTGCTCAGCGCGGAGTAAGGCAGAGCGACAACTCAGATCGGCACTCCGAGCCGGGCCAATCGGGGCCGGATCACTTCGTCCCGGATCTTCCAAAACACCTCGTCTTCGAGAGACGGCGGCGCGGCTCCGAGCCCGAGGTCGGTGACTTGGGTCCGGCGGCGTCGCGTCGCTCGGCGCAACGAAGGGGCCATGCCGTGGGTCACGAAGGTCCGGCCGAGGATCCCGAGCATGTCCTCTGCATAGTCCCCGAGCGCCTCTCGCGTGCCAGACTCAGCCCTCGGAAAGAGTCGCTCGGCCAACGACCAGCCCAACCTGGCGTGGATGGCCTCGTCCTTGGCGATCCGACCCAAGACCGCCTTCACGACCGGGTGAGTCGTGAAGAGGAGACGCGTTCGCATCAGCTCGAGGGAGATGGTCTCACTCAGACAGCCGATCGCAAGGACCCAGAACACGAGCTCATCATCGGGCCCGGAGGCCGCGGCCGAGGGATCGAAGCCGCTGTCCGCGGGAACCTCCGCGACGAACCCACCAAAGCCGTCGGCCAGCGCGATCGACAGCTCCGCGTGACGAACCTCGTCACTTTGGATCAACGCCACCGCGTCCAGGGTGTCGAGCGTGCCGCGCTCTCGAATCAGCGCGAGTGACGTGCGAGCGAGCGCAGGAATCGCCGCCAGCTCGCTCCACGCGCGCTCGCTCCAAAAGACCCGCGCCGCTTCGACGCGTGGAAGTACGTCTCCAGAAGGCAGGGACGGAGGAATCCTCGCGGATCGACCCAGGAGTCGGCGGATCCTTCGAATCGGATCTTCGAGGGTGAGCGCGCGCTTACTCATGGGGTGCGCTCACGCATGGGGTGCAGGATTGAATCCTGAATTCTCCACGAAGACGCGACTATTTCGCTCCCGACGCTTGGCCCCGTTTTCGACGCGGTCGACCGATGCTCGGAAGGGCCTCGGCGGCGACTGGCTTTGGAGGCGCAGCCCGCGCGGGCACAGCTTCCACGCGATCGGAGCCCTCTGCTTGCTGGCGAGCCTCGGATTGCGAAGCGACCTTGGTGAGGAGCTGATCGAGGAGCTGCTTGGCCTCCTCGTCCGAGAGATCTCGGTCTTCCACACCTCAACCCATCGGTGCGGGCGCGCGGCGGGAGTCCGCCTTGAACTCGACGTCGACGCCCAAGTTCTTGGCGAGGTCGTTCATCACGTTCGCCGCCGCCCTGCTGACGAAGGTCAGGTGCGCGGGAAAGCTGTTGTCTCCGCCGACGTTCGCACGCCGCGCGAGCTCCCGCACGAGGGCCTTCTGAGTGCGAGGACCCAGCTTGCCGATCTCCGCGGCCAAGTCCTTGGCCTCGGCCGAGCCAAAACGGTATTGGGCCGTGTGGATCTTGCGGTCCCAGCCGGAGGCCCACGTGACGTCGTTCCTCGAGGTGTTGACGTCGGGATTCTTGAGCAGCGTGTTCAGTCGGTCTGCGACTTTCATGGGGGTTCCGTAGCACAAGGGACAAGCCGGTGTCATCCGTTCCGACGACCTCCTGCGGGAAACGAAGCCGATCAGCAACGCGCTGCTCATTCGATCAGGACAACAGAGGCCAAGCGTGTGGGCCGGAAAGACTCACCGCCCTCGGCGCCTCATGAACGCGAAGTCGACGAGCTCACCCTCGACACTTTGACCAAGCGCGAACACGCCGTCCGGAGCTCGCCGGAGAATTCGGACGTTCTTCGTGAACGGGTGCGAGGGCGTGCAGTACTCGTCTGCGGCCAACTCACCCAGAAAGCCGCGATCGGAACCCAGAAGCACTTTTTCATCGAAGGCCTCCATGTCGTTGATCGGGACCGCGAACGGGCTCTTTCCGACGGGCTCCCAGAGCCGGCCGGAGAGTTGAAAGACTCCGCCGAACCCATCTGCGGCGAGGAGCCGGCCGTCGGGGCCTTCGGCCATCGCAGTGACTCCGGAGCCGATACCCACGGGGTCCATCGTGACCTCGTCGTCGCGAAGGGTGATGATCGCTGGGTCAGCGCCGATTCCAATCATCAGCGTCCCGTCGCGGCGCAGGACCATGGCGCCGCGGTACGCGGGGACGGGTGCTTCGAGGTCCAGCACGAGCTCAGTCCCCCGATCGTCTGCGCGGAAGAGTCGGCCGCCGAAAGTCATCGCGTAGATGGATCCGGAGGGTGCCTCGTCGATCCAGCCGACCGCGTCTCCCGCGGGGAGCCCAGCCCATTCAGGACCACGCTCGAAAGCGAGCTCTGCGCCGTCCCAGCGCGCGAAGCCGACTCCTCTCGGCGTGGCGAGGATGATTCGTCCGCGTCGAAGAACCCGTGAGCTGGCCGTCGACGGGAACGGCGGAGAGAGGTCGAGGTGTCGACCATCCGTGAAGAGTCGGACGAGCGTTGCAGATCCAACCACGATCGACTCGTCGTCGATCACGACGCCGATCCGGAGCCCTCCCACGAAGTCGAGGTGCGTTACCGCAGGGCTCTCTTCCAGAATCTCGCAAACTCCCCGAGGAATCGGCAGCACGAAGGCGCCGAGCTCGACACCGCCAGGCTCCCATCGGCCGAACGTGGTCCCGTCGAAGCTCGCGCTGAAGCGCCTGGGTGCGACCTCCGCGACCGTGCGATCGGTCCCCGCGCTTCCAGGACTCACCCATCCCAGCGGCGGAGCGTACCCATCGAGCAACGCAGCTCCGTGAATCGAGCTGGCCTCGGCGTCGAGCGTGACTTCGGTGGGCTCGGGCGAGACGGAGCGCACTTCGAGCGCGCCATTGGACTCCGTACCGATGAGATAGCCACTCTCCCCTTCCTCCAGCGGGAACAGGCCGAGGGTGACTTTCCGACTTTCGTCGCAGGAAGTGAGGAGCGCGAGGGAGCCGAATCCGCAGAGCGTGAGGGAAATGAAGCCGCCTTGGAGGAGCCGGAAGGTCTTCCGTCCGAGGCGGTCGAGCTCAGTTCTCGCTCGCAACGGCCTCTGGGTTGGGCTCGTCGGGGATGGGCTGAATGATCGGACCATCGTCGATCGGATAGTCCGGAATGGGAATATCCGGCTGATCCGTCTCGATCTCGAGGTACGAGTAGTTGGGCAGCCCGGTCCCGGCCGGGATCAAGCGGCCCATGATGACGTTCTCCTTGAGTCCACGAAGGTAGTCGACCTTGCCGCTGATGGCGGCCTCGGTGAGGACCTTGGTGGTCTCTTGGAAAGACGACGCCGAGATGAACGACTCAGTCGAGAGCGACGCTTTGGTGATGCCGAGGAGCAACGGCTCGCCGGTGGCGGGCTCGCCGCCCTTGTTCACGGTCACGTCGTTCTCGGTGTCGAAGGCCGGTTTCTCGACCTGCTCGTCGGCGAGGAAGGCGGTGTCGCCGACCTCTTTGACTCTCACGCGTCGCAGCATCTGACGGACGATCGTCTCGATGTGTTTGTCGTTGATACGAACGCCTTGGAGACGGTAGACCTCCTGGATCTCGTTGACCAGGTAGCTCGCCAGCGCCTTCTCGCCCAAGACTTTCAGGATGTCGTGGGGATTGACGGCGCCTTCCATGAGCGCCTCGCCCGCCTTCACCCGGTCGCCTTCGTGCACGGCGATGTATTTGGACTTGGAGATCAAGTAGTCGTGGGAGTCACCGACCTCCGGACGCACGGTCACCTTGCGCTTGCCTTTGGTGTCGCGGCCGAACGAGACGACGCCGTCGATCTCGGAGATCACTGCGCAGTCCTTGGGCTTGCGAGCTTCGAAGAGCTCGGCGACGCGGGGCAGACCGCCGGTGATGTCCTTCGTCTTCTGAGTCTCTCGGGGAACCTTCGCGATGACGTCGCCAGGTCCGATCGAGTCGCCGTCGCTGACGACGATGTTCGACCGGCTAGGCAAGCCGTAGCTGGCCGGGGAGCTCGAGCTGGGCAGCGTCTTCACGTTGGCGGAGTCGTCGCGAATCGAGATGCGCGGCCGCGCATCCGGATCCTTCGACTCGATGATCACCTTGCGGGACAGGCCGGTGAGCTCGTCGAGCTCCTCCTGGTAGGTCACACCTTCGATGAGGTCTTCGTGTCGAATGACTCCGCCGACTTCGGCGAGGAGCGGCGTGTAGAACGGTTCCCACTCCGCGAGCTTCTGGCCTGCTTTGCAGATCGCGCCGTCGTCGAAGTGCAACGTGGCACCGTACACGATCGGGTACTGCTCCTTCACGAGGCCGGTGCGCTCGTCGAAGATCAGGACCTCGCCGTTGCGGTTCATGGCGACGGTGGTGCCGTCGGTTCGTTTGACGGTCGCCGAGCTTCGGTACTTCACGATGCCGCCGAAGCGCGCCTCGATGTCCGACTTGACGGTGCTGCCGAGCGCGATGCCACCGACGTGGAACGTTCGCATCGTGAGCTGCGTGCCGGGCTCACCGATGGACTGCGCAGCGATCACTCCGACGGCTTCGCCGAGGTTCACCTTGCGTCCACGCGCGAGGTCGCGGCCGTAGCACTCGACGCAGACCCCTCGCTGCGTCTCGCAGGTGAGCACCGAGCGGATCTTCACTCGCTGAATGCCCGCCTCTTCGATCTTCTTCACGCGCTCTTCGTCGAGATCCTCACCAGCCGCAGCCAACATTTCGTTGGTCAGCGGATGCCGAAGCTCCTCGAGTGAGGTGCGTCCGAGGATGCGGTCTCCGAGACGCTCGATCACTTCGCCGGACTCGACGAGCGGCGTCATGTCGATGCCGTCCATGGTGCCGCAGTCGTATTCGGTGATGATCGCGTCTTGGGCCACGTCGACGAGGCGTCGCGTGAGGTAGCCCGAGTTCGCGGTCTTGAGCGCGGTGTCAGCCAGGCCTTTGCGCGCTCCGTGGGTCGAGATGAAGTACTGAAGGACCGAGAGTCCCTCGCGGAAGTTCGCGAGAATGGGCGTCTCGATGATCTCACCCGAAGGCTTCGCCATCAGGCCGCGGAGCCCCGCGAGCTGACGGATCTGCTGGGCCGATCCGCGCGCGCCCGAGTCGGCCATGAGGAAGATCGGGTTGAAGGTCGGCATGCGTCGCTCTTGGGTGCCGTCCGGAGACTTCACCATCTCGGTCGAGATGCCTTCCATCAGGACCTTCGCGACCTCCTCGGAGACACGCGCCCAGATGTCGATGATCTTGTTGTACCGCTCGCCGAAGGTGATGAGACCTTCGGTGTACTGATTCTCGATCTCGGTGACGTCGGTCTCCGCGCGCGCGACGAGCTCGTGCTTCTGCCGCGGGATCCGCATGTCGTCGATGGAGACGGAGATGCCTGCGCGCGTCGACTCGGTGTAGCCGAGCGTTCGCACGCGATCCGCGAGCAGCACCGTGTCCTTCTGACCGCAGAGCCGGTAGGTCGTGTCGATCAAGGCGCCGAGCGCCTTCTTCGTCATCACCTGGTTGATGACCTTGAAGTCGACCTGGGTCGGTACCACCTCGGCGAGGAGCACTCGGCCGACGGTCGTCTCTTGCAGCTCGCGGGTCATCTTTCCGTCGATGGCGCGGTTCTCGATACGTACGGAGATCTTCGCTTGGAGCGCGACCTCGCCGTGGTCGTAAGCCACGCGAACGTCTTCAGGCGTAGCGAACCGCTTGCCCTCGCCCTTCGCGAACGCGCGCTCGCGCGTCATGTAGTAGCAGCCGAGCACGATGTCCTGAGTGGGCACGATGATCGGCTTTCCGTGAGCCGGGCTCAGGATGTTGTTGGTCGACATCATGAGCACGCGAGCTTCCATCTGAGCTTCGATGGAGAGCGGCACGTGCACGGCCATCTGGTCGCCGTCGAAGTCCGCGTTGAACGCGGTGCACACGAGCGGGTGGAGCTGGATGGCTTTGCCTTCGACGAGGACCGGCTCGAACGCCTGGATGCCAAGGCGGTGGAGCGTCGGAGCGCGGTTCAACAAGACCGGGTGCTCCTTGATGATGTCCTCGAGGATGTCCCAGACCTCGGGCTTCTCTTTCTCCACCATCTTCTTGGCGCTCTTGATGGTGGTGACGTAGCCCTTCTCTTCGAGCTTGTTGTAGATGAACGGCTTGAAGAGCTCGAGCGCCATGATCTTCGGCAGGCCGCACTGGTGCAGCTTCAGCTCGGGACCCACGACGATCACACTTCGACCGGAGTAGTCGACGCGCTTGCCGAGCAGGTTCTGGCGGAACCGACCCTGCTTGCCTTTGAGCATGTCCGACAGCGACTTCAGCGGCCGCTTGTTCGGGCCCGTGATCACCTTGCCGCGACGACCGTTGTCGAAGAGCGCATCGACCGCCTCTTGAAGCATACGCTTCTCGTTGCGGATGATGATCTCGGGCGCTTGAAGCTCTTGGAGCCGCTTCAAGCGGTTGTTGCGGTTGATGACGCGACGGTAGAGGTCATTGAGATCGGAGGTCGCGAAGCGGCCGCCGTCGAGGGGGACGAGCGGTCGGAGATCCGGCGGAATGACCGGGATGACCTCGAGCATCATCCACTCGGGCTTGTTGTCGCTCTCGCGGAACGCGTCGACGACCTTGAGCCGCTTGGCGAGCTTCTTGCGCTTGGCCTCGGAGCTGGTCGCTTTCATCTCGGCGCGGAGCTCGGCGCTCAGCACAGCGACGTCGATGCCCGGCTTGCCATTGGCCGGATCGGGCTCGCGGAGGAGCTCGCGGATGGCATCGGCGCCCATGCCTGCGGTGAGGAATCCGTCGCCGTGCTCCTCGAGGATGCGATCGTATCGCTCCTCAGAGATCACCTCGCAGCGCTGGAACTCCTTCTGCCCCTTGGGATCGATGACGATATAGGCTTCGCAGTAGAGCACCTTCTCGAGGTCCTTGAGGCTGACGTCGAGGAGGTTTCCGATGCGCGACGGAAGCGACTTCAGGAACCAGATGTGCGCGACGGGGGTCGCGAGGTTGATGTGACCGAGGCGCTCGCGGCGAACCTTGGACTGAATCACCTCGACGCCGCACTTTTCGCAGACGACGCCGCGGTGTTTCATGCGCTTGTACTTGCCGCACAAGCACTCGTAGTCCTTCACCGGTCCGAAGATCTTGGCGCAGAACAGACCGTCACGCTCGGGCTTGAACGTTCGGTAGTTGATCGTCTCTGGCTTCTTAACTTCGCCATGCGACCACTCCCGGATCTTCTCGGGCGATGCCAAGCCGATCCGTATCGCGGCGAACGAAAGGGGGTCTTTTGGCTTCTCGAAGAAAATGAAGATGTCCTTCACTTGTGAGTCCCTCGATTCGTGTGGGCTCCGCTCGGAGCCACCGTCCGTTTTGGTTCGGCTTCCTCAGCTCGGTTGCGGTTCATCGACCTCTACGCCGCTGGCTGCGACGCGCCCGGTGCCGTTCCGTTTCTGGGACAGCTCCGCGACCTTGTCTTCATCGAGCAGCTCGACGTCGAGCGCGAGCGCTTGGAGCTCCTTGAGGAGCACGTTGAACGACTCGGGCAGACCAGCCTCGAGTACGTTCTCGCCCTTGACGATCGCCTCGTACATGCGCGTTCGGCCCAGCACGTCGTCCGACTTCACCGTCAGGAACTCCTGCAGCGAGTAGGCCGCGCCGTAGGCCTCCATGGCCCAGACCTCCATCTCGCCGAGACGCTGGCCACCGAACTGCGCTTTTCCGCCGAGCGGCTGCTGCGTCACGAGCGAATACGGTCCGATCGATCGCGCGTGGATCTTGTCGTCTACCAGGTGGTGAAGCTTCAGCATGTACATCACGCCGACCGTCACATCCTGATCGAACACTTCGCCGGTGCGCCCATCGAAGAGGATGGACTGTGTATTGAGGCCCGCGACCTCGAGCATCTCGCGAATCTCGGGCTCCTTGGCGCCATCGAACACTGGAGTAGCAACATGCACGCCGCCTCGCGCCTTCCGCGCGATCTCCATGAGCTCGGTGTCGTCGACCTTCTCGATGATCTCGCGCTGGTCCTCAGCGTGGTAGGCCTTCTTCAGGAGCTCCCGAACGACCTTCGGGTCCTTGAGCTGCCGACCTTTCCACGCGTCGTAGAGCGCCCCGAGCTTCTTGCCGATGCCGAGCGCGGCCCAGCCCAAGTGCGTCTCCAGGATCTGGCCCACGTTCATTCGGCTTGGCACACCGAGCGGATTGAGCACGAAGTCGACGGGCGTTCCGTCCTCGAGGTACGGCATGTCCTCCTCGGGCAGGACGCGAGAGATCACGCCCTTGTTGCCGTGACGACCCGCCATCTTGTCGCCGACCTGGAGCTTGCGCTTGATGGCGACGTAGACCTTCACCATCTTGATGACGCC
>CAYXDO010000173.1:0-22618 GCA_964463485.1 uncultured Myxococcales bacterium
GCGTGCTCGTGCGGGCGATGAGTCGCGGACCGCGGTTCGTAATTCACCGCTTGCGGCGTCGCACGAAACTGCATCACGAGGACCCGAAGTCCTACAAAAAACTGCCGTCATGATCGTGAGTTCGGCGACGGCGACGCGAGCCACGGGTCGAGCGCACGTCGGATCGCATTGAGGGTTCGACGACGCAACGCGGCAGTGTTTCGTGAGAGGGCCACACGAGCTCCCGGTGCTCTGGTGAATCGTCAAAATGCCGCCGGCAGCGGAACGGCGCCTTCAGCTTAGGGGTCTGGCTGGCCATATGCCGCCTCTGCTCTTTCGAGGAGCGAGATGAGCCTCGCCCACGTCCTCCGGGCACCTGGGTGGCAGGTCAGTTCGTCGCGATGGGAAGGACGGGCTTGATCGTGCGGCTTTCGATTGACGACGAATTGGGCTTACCTGCTACCCGCGCACGAGCTTGAGGCCGATCTGCGCGCCCAGGCCGAGCACGTAGCCGAGTTGGATATTCAGGTAGCCGAGCGGCTCGAGCAGACGGGCGTTCGCGAGTGGGCCGGCGTCTACGGCCTCGAAGCCGATCGCCGTGGCGAGCTCGGTCACGTCGCTCTTTGCGGCTGCGTCGTCCCCCGCGACGAACACGGTGAGGCGCTGATCGCTGAGTCGGCCGCTGTCCATGTGCTGCGCGAACTGCGTATTGAAGGCCTTCACGACGCGCGCGCGGGGGATTTTCTTCTGCAGTTCCTCCGCGCCGCTCGTGGTGAAGCCCATCGCCAAGCTCATCTTGGCATCGAGCGCGTTCGTGACGTCGATCAACGTCTTGCCCTCGATGGCGTTGCCGACCTCTTTGACGACGTCGTCGATTGCACCGAAGGGCACCGCGAGCACGACGACCTCTGCCCATGAAGCGGCGTCCCGGATCGCGTCCTTGTCCTTGCCGACTGCGCGAACTTCGTGACCCGCGCGCTCGAGGCCGCGCGCGAGGGCGCTGCCCACGTTTCCATCGCCGAGGATTCCAATCTTTTTCGTTGCCATGTTTCTCTCCTTTGAAGTGGTTGGTCGTTGTCTACCTGCCCAGGCCGATCTGCTTCATGAACTCCTGGTTGTCCGAGAACAGGTACCTCATCCATCACACTCTGACTGTTCCAGCGGGCTGATGGTCGCCATGTCGCCAGCTTGATCTTGTAGGCCTTGGGCTGCGTGAACGAGCGCGCCGCGGGCAGCAAGTGAGCCGAAACGTTTTGTGGAGCTCATTGTCTGTTTCCTTGCTCCGTGCGGCCTCCGTGCGGCCTCCGTGCGGCCTCCGTGCGGCAGTGGTTACGCAGCCTTCGCCGCGGTCTGCTTGACGGCCTCGACCTCGACTTCGATGGTAATGTGGTCGCCGACCATGACCCCGCCAGCCTCGAGGAGCTGGTTCCAGGTGAGCCCGAAGTCCTTGCGGTCGATCGCGGTCTTCGCCGTGAAGCCAGCCCGCTCGTTACCCCAAGGGTCCTTGGTGCGGCCGGCGTACTCGACGTCGAGGACGACTTCGCGAGTCACCCCGCGGATCGTCAGGTCGCCCGTGACGCGCAGCGCTTCGTCACGAGGCCGAGCAGCATCTTCTCCACCTCGGGCGAGCGGAGGAACCCGTCTGCTGGACGCTGACCGGCTTCGCGAGCGGCTACCTTTCGTACTGCAACGGTCGCGAGGTGTACTGCATCGACGAGCGCTGTCGTGGCAAGGGCGACGCGGTCTGTTCCCTCGTCGGCCGCATGCGCGAAGACTGGGGCTCCGAGCTCGCCGTGCATCTCCCTTTCTATGAGAAGGAATGCCTGGACGAGGCGCTGGAGCAGGTCAGCTGGTGAAGCATACGCTGGCGGGGCTGATGAGGCTTGGCGTTCCCGAGGCGGTGCGGGACACGCACGCCGCGGCGCTCGGGGCGGAGGTCGGCCGGGCCGAGGAGCAGCTCGCGGGGCGCGTGGAGGTCGAGCGCCAGCTCCGGGCGCTGGCGGACGAGGTCGCGGAGCTGAAGGCGGAGGCGAACGCGATCCGCACGTCGCTCTACGGGGCGCTGTTGGGCTTGGGGGCGAAGCAGAAGTCGCCGAAGAAGTGGGCCGACCGGTTCTTCCTCGGCTCGGGAGATGCGAGGGCGAGCGAAGAAGACGAGCCCGAAGCGCCGGAGGCGGAGGGCGCGACGCCGAGCTGACGCCGGCATCGTACGAGGGATGCCAACCTCATCTCGGTCGCGCCGCCTACCGCTGACTTCCGGCGCGAGCTTTTCCGCCGTAAACCAGCGGGTCGGACGTTCGAGTCCCGCGCATCGAGCCATTTTGGACCGTGCAGACTGCGCGGGCCTTCTCACGGGCTGGGTGGTCAACATCCCCCTCCCCGGCAACGAGAAGCAGCCCGCGCGGCCTGTACGTTTAGGAGGGAGCGCTGGATCGTCCGGACCGAGAGCTTCTACGACGCCCGCGGCCGCGTGTACCTCGAGCTGGCCGACGCGACGCCGGCCGAGGCCGAGCGGGGGATGGCGCTCCTCAAGAAGCTGGCGGGGTGACCTTCGACGCTGCGGGAGCGCGGATAGCCGCTTTGGTATGAAAGCGGCTATTCGCCGCCCATCAGGCGCAGCCGTGCCAAGCGTCGCGGAGCGCGCCCACCTCGTGACCAGCGATCTCCTTGTCCCCATCGAGAAACGCGGCCAGCGCCGCGCGGTCTTCCTCCGTAGCACTGCCGCGACCGGCGCGCGTGACGAAGCCATCGAGCTTGTCGTCGCGCCCCGCGCCACCGCCGAACGCGAGGGATCTCGCTTCGACGACGTCGATCAGGCGTCCAACGAACGCCTCGATGTCGTTGCCGGAGAGGCCCGGACGCAGGTCGCCGCGCACCTCGAAGCCAAGCTCTTTGAACTTGCCCAAGTGCTTCTTCTTGCGGAGCCGCTTCTTCATCCGAGGTGCCCCCGAATCCACTCGCGGATCGTCGCGCAGGCCTCGTCGACCGGGACGCGCGGGCCCCAGAACATCGTCGAGATCCGAGCAAGCGCGCGGTCGACCGCCGCTCGGCGTTCCGCGTCGGAGAGTACGAGCGCGGGCTCGTCGGCGCTCGGCACCGCCGCGATGTCCTTCTCGCCGAGCATCTCGTCAGCGAGGGCGCCAGGCGACTGCTCGATCGCGGGCAGGCGATCGAGCGAGCGGATGATGTGCGCCGCGTCTTCGTAGTGGCGCGCGAAGCCGTCCGGCTCGATGGGCTCGCGAGCGTACCGACGCGAGAGCGCGTCGAGCTTCTCGAGCAGCGTGACGAGCGGATGGACACACCGCACCGCGCGTGGGCGGTTGTCGGTGTAGTCCTTGAGCTGGCCACGGCGCTCGAGGAAGTCGTGAACGAACGACGTGAGAGGGCGTTCGACGAACGGCACGACGCGCGCGCGGCCGATCTCGAAGAACACGTAGGGGCTCATCGCTTCGGTGAGCTTGTCGAGCAGCACGCCGGGATACCGGCCGACGAGGTTCATGCTGCGCGCGTACTTGTCCTGCGGCTTCTGGTCGACCTCGACCTTCACGCCCGGGATGATGAACGCGTTGGGCAGAGCCTCGTGGAACGCGCGCCGGGCCGCGACCGGCCCCTTGTTGGTGCTCGTCCAGTTCGCGACCGGGGGAAGGCCTCCCACCGAACCATGCTGCACCATGAGATCGAGATCCTCGGAGAAGCGCTCGATGATGCCGTAGCCCTTCGAGAGACTGGTACCGCCCTTGAACCAGAGATCGAGCCCGGTCTGGTGCAACGCCCACATGCAGTGCGTGACCCAGTAGTCCTTCTCGACGAGCGCAGGTGCGATGCGCGTCTCCGCCGTCACGAGCCTGAGCAGCTGCGGGAAGTCGCGATCGTCGTGGACGAAGCTCACGTGGCCCGCGCCTCCGCGATGCAGCCCTCGATGAGCGCGGCGATCGACTTCGTCCCGTACTTCGCGGCCATTTCGCGAAGCGTCGCGACGTTCCAGCGCCCGAGCCGTAGCGTGGCGACGAGGTTCGTTCGCAGCTCGCTGAGTGCGACGCCCGCCATGTCGTGGTGCTTCAGGAGATCCACCACGAACCACTCGGGCGAGGGCTCCTTCGGGAAGTAGACCCGGCGCAGGACGAAAGGGTGTCCCGCCAGCGTGAAGTCGCCGGTGCGCCGCGTGTTGTAGACGAGCGTCGACGCGAACATCGCGGTCGAGCCGAGGCCGAGGGGATTCCAGCGCAGAGGCCCCGAGATGAGGAAGGGCTCGTCGTCGAGGAACGCGCGCAGCAGCACCTCGTCGGAGACCGGCGCGGGGCCGAACTTCGAGGGCACCGGCGTGTAGTACAGGCCATGCGCAGCCTCACGCAGCCGTCCCTCGCGCACGAGGCGCTGCGCCAGGCGTGCCGGGTTCCTGCCCCAGGGCGCGAGGTCTCGCGTGCGGTACGCACGACCAGCTTTCAGCTCGGGCTGTGCAGGTGCGGTCATGGCTCGGATCCGTTCATAATCTACCGTAGAAAAGATACGGTGCGTGCCGGGATTTGGCAAGCCCGACCGCCGATCGACGCCGAGCACGCCGTGTAAGTCCGTGGTCCGCCATCGGATTCCACGGCCCTCGTTCCAGGCCGGAGGTAGTGCAGGCCGGGCAGCACCTCGGACGACGGCTGCGCGTCGAGCCACACGAAGTCCTCGTGGTTGCCCTTGATGAACACCGTCGGCCTCGGAGCCGCCCGGCGCTCGGCGAACCACGCAGGAAAGTCTCCCGGGCCGTCGTGCCGCTTGGTCGCACCGTCAACGCGGGCGGGATCGGGCCACACGAGCGCGACCTCGAAGGCGAGCACCCCGCGTACATCTCGTCGAGCCTCCCGTGGATGTCGCCTGCCGCGCAGATGATCACGACGGCCTCCGGTCTCGGCAGAGCGTGCGGCTCGGTCGTCGACTACTTCGTGAGAGGGGCGTCGTCATGATCGTCCTGCCCCTGTGGTTGTCGCTTCCGCCGCGCGCGTGGTCCAGTCGAACCTGACGCCGAATGCCCAAGGCCAGGCACCAAGCCTGTCCTCGGCAACGCCATACGAAGCACGCTCGGCGTCGCCCACGTCGTGGCTTGGTCGACGAGCACCTCGTGTTTGAAGCGCCCCTCGACGAGAGCGGCACTGAAGCTGGCCAGGACTGCGTCGCGCTCGAGCCCGGGTGGTGCCTGCTGTTCGGCCGCTTCGCCCCGTCGGGACGAGGCCTCGCCTCGAAGAGCGGCAGAGTCGCCCCGGCGAGGCCAGGCAGCGACCGCACCAGCTCGGGCACCTCCGCTCGGGCAACCGCTCGGACGCCGAGAGCGTAGACGTGGAGGAGCTTGTCGGCGTGTGCCCGCTTCAGCAGGTGGATCGCAAGGTAGCTCCCGTGTGTCAGCAGTTTGTCGAGGACGCCGACGCCGGTGAACTTGCTCCTGGAGGATGAACAGGCGGTTCACGGGCTCGGTCAGCTCTCCGCGTGAGAGACCGAGCGGGGCGAGGAGCGGGACCACGAGGTCGAGGTCGGCCTCGGCGACGTCGCGGTACGTGCGGATCATCGCCGGTGGGCGCATGCGCGCGGGCTTCGGCTTCGCGACCTTCGGCGCCTTCGGCGGATCGGGAAGCGGCGGCCCCCACTCGACCGGCGGCCATGGTCTGCCGGCGCGCTTCGCCTGGCGCTGTCGGAGCCACATGTCGAGGAGCGACTTGGCGAGCACGTCCGCCGCCTCGGCGCATCGACGTCGAAGTCGGCGAGGCGCTCGTCGACCTCCGGCTGGGGTTCGGTCTCGTCCATGCGCACGACAGGTCGCTCGACGAGGCGGGACAGTCCAGGTGAACGTGGACGGAGTTGGATCCGTTGAACTTGTCCGCGACATCGACGGCGCGGCACGGGAGAGAGAGAGGACGCGGCGATAACAGAGAGCAGTCCCGCAACCGAGTTCTGTCCCGTCAGCAACCCGAATGAGCGCGCGGTCTTGGTGATGCAGAGAACGGAACGGCCAGGAACGCGGCAGAGAGTGTCCCGTCGTGCGCCATCAGAGAGCGGTAGCGGGCCGCTCCCCATGCGGAGCCATATCGTCGCTCTTCAAAAAGGGCGACCAGCTGTTGAACCGGAGCCCCGGTCATCGCGAGGTGATCGGGGCTTCGCCCTTCTGGCGTCGTGTCGCAGGGATGCGCGACGCGATCGATCGAGGTCGCGATCTCCGTGCGCGCGGTGGAGAGTGGACGCGCGCGAGCGAAGAAGACGAGCCCGAAGCGCCGGAGGCGGAGGGCGCGACGCCGAGCTGACGCCGGCATCGTACGAGGGACGCCAACCTCATCTCGCCGGTCGTAGACGCGCGCGGTCTTCAACAGAAGCTTCCGCCTCTCGCGCCACTAGCTGGGCGGGCCGTGAGAGCCCTCGTGCCCGGCTCGTCGCGCGTTGCCGTCCCACCTCGCTGGCGCTCGCTCCGCGTCAGCAAAGCAGGGCGACGACGACTACGCGTGCGGTCTGCACTGCATCGTTACCGCAGCCCGCCACCTCCTCTTCACGTCCACCTCCCCGGTGAGTTTGGTGGCCGCTCCGCCTCCACCGCCTGCGTCGACCAAGGTTCCGGCGTTCGTGCTCGGCGGCGTCGCCATAGCCGCCGTGGGCGTTGCGGTCGGGTTTGGTGTGGCGTCCCTGTCGGCGAAGAGCGACCTCGATCGAAACCCGACGACCGAAGGGCTCATCGCGCCGAGGGTTTCATGCTCGTCGCTGACATCGCGGTTGGCGGTCGAGCGATGCCATCACGCACCTCCGATGGCGGCGTCGAGCCACTGCGTGAACTGCTGGAACGAGACGCAGCGCTCGGCGACTTTCGCAGGACGCACCGCCTTCAGCAGGGCGCTCCCGTGCTTGACCTTGCCGTAGCTACCCTTCTTTGTGTCCTTGGTGGCTTTCTCGATGGCGGCGTAGAGCGTGGGCTTCGGCTCTTCGTCGAGTACGGCGCGTTTCGGGAGGGCGTTCGCATTGAAGTCCTTACCGTAGAATTCGGCGACCTTCTCGCCGTCGGCGAACACCCACGCCTCCATACACCTCGTCATGAGGTGAACTTGTTCTGCACTGGCGCCCGTGAGTCGCTCGATACCGTCACGCTTTTCGAGGTGCTTCACTCGCTCGACCGCCGTGGGGCGTGAGGGCGTCGCGGAAGAGACTTCGTCCTCCGCGTCGACCACGAGCACGACGAAATCTGCGTCCTTGCGCTTCAACGCGTTCGCGAACTCGGCGGCGGTTTCATTTCGTCCACCGCAGAATACGGTGTCCCACTTCATCCGCTTCTTGCGGGCAGCGTCCTTCTGAGCACCGATGAGTGTGTCGAACGCGACGCGCAGCTCGGCCCGTCCGCTGGCATTCGTATCTCCGCCGCCTTCGACGAAGATCTTGATGCTGCTCATGGGTTGCCGCCGATCGCACCCATGCGCCACACCTCGCCGAGGCCGTACTTCTCGAGCCAACTCGTCAAGCTGTCCGCATCGAGTCGCCTCATCTGCGTTCCGCCGATGTTCTCGCAAACGAGGACCGACTCCGGCTCCGAGCTCAAATACGACAGCAACGCATCGGAGTGCGTCGTCACGATGAGCTGCGTACGGTGACTCGCGTCGATGAGAAGGTCTGCGACGACCGACAGCGCGTCAGGATGGAGCCCAAGCTCGGGTTCCTCGAGGCACACGAGCGGTGGCGGCGACGGCTGCAAGAGGACAGCGCTCATCGCGAGGAATCGGATCGTGCCGTCAGAGAGACGGGTGGCCGGAACCGGCGTATTCAGTCCGTCCTCGTGAAGGAAGAGCTGGATCGTGCCGCCCTGGGTCAGCGTGCTCACACGCTCGACGCGTGGGAGGAAGCGCTTGAGCAGCTTCTGGAACTTCTGGGCCTCACTGCTGTGCTCGATCTTGTTGAGGAGAAGCCCAAGGTTACTGGCGTCGGGGAGCAAAACGTCCGTGGGCAAGGTTGCTGGCTGCGGCTGGCGGACAGCTGCGTAGCGACCGAAGCTCCATTCTCGGAATGTTTGGATGCGCGCGAACGAGTTCGCACACCAGGCAAGCTCAGGATAGAGGTCGGGGTCCTTCCGCTGCGAGAGCACGGAGGCATCGGGCTCGAGACTGTCGCGCTTCAACTTGCGCTGGGTTCTCTCGCCACTATCGACAGCGACGTTGAGCGTGGGGTGACCGCCCTGGAATCGATAGTAGAAGACGTCGGTGGCAGATGACTTGTTCTTGTCCTTGTCCGCCTCCTCGATCGCTTCGTCGGTGACTTCGACTCGATCTCCTGCAGCCGCGAACTCGAGGCGATAGCGGAGATCTGTCTTAGCGCCACCGCGGTACAGACGGGCGTCGATGCTAGCGGGCTTGAGCGAGTAACCCTTCCACAGCCAATCGCCCACACCGCCGCCGTCGCGAATTGCCGACGCGAAACCTGTTGGCGTCGATCGGATGAGCTCGATGGCTTCGATCATGTTCGACTTGCCCGACGCGTTGGGTCCGATGAGCACGTTCAGGGGCAAGAGGTCGATGGTCGACGTTCCCGGCGCGAAGGAGAGGAGACCGTCTATTCGAAGTGATTTGAGGAACATGTTCTTCTCCTTCAGCTCACCAGCACGGGGCCATCCTTGCGCCAACGTCACGCCTCCCGAGCACCGACCGGATGCACTCCGCGACGTAGTCCGAGAAAGCGGCGTCTAGCTTCATCTGGAGGTCCTCGGGCGTCGCAAAAAAGGCCTCACGATATTCGTCCGCGGCGAGCCAAGTTGAGAAAGCGACGGTCACGTACACCACCATGATGACACGCTGCGCGCCGGCAACGGTGCGTCGCCAAGGCTTCGAAATGTGCGCGCCGTGGTCTGCGAGGCCTTCGATTCGAGCCATTTCGTCAGGTCCCTTCGAGCCCGGTGTCCAGCTCGAGCGTCGCGGCGTTCATGCGTTCGCCATCGTTTTCGGAGCGTGTCGCGAATGCGGTCCCGCCGAATCTCTGGTTTGAGCTGCGCCTGGTCCTGGGTTTCTGGAGGCAGTAGCTCTCGATGATCGCTGTCGCATACGCCCGGTCCACGAAACCGGTCCTCGAAGCCCGGAGCCGCCGCCAGCACCCCCAGCCGTGAACATGAAGGCCCGGCTCGAGTGCGTACCTCGGTCGCCGAAGCGGAAGCCGAACTTTTGCGGTTCGCCGGCAAACTTGCCGGCCCAAGTGAGGAGGATCAGCGAGCTTGTGTCAAGGCCCCTTCGGGCGAAGTCCCTGCGACTCGACGATGCTCGCCTCGAGACGTGGTGACACGCCGATTTGCACGATAACTTGCAGAACAGAGTACTTGCATCTTGCGTGGGGACCGCTGCTAGGCCGGCTACGCCCGTCGCGCCCACGTGCCGGACCAGGGCGTGGACGAAACCGTAGATGTGAGCGAGGAGCCTGGTCTGGTCGTTGGACGTGGATATCCGGGGGGAAATATCCCATCCTGGTGGGGCGCTCGACTGTTGGGATGCCGCGGTCAATCGGCTGCACTTCCGGGCGCCCATGCTTTCAGCAGCGCCGGGTCGCCCCAATTACGGGCGCCGTCGAAACGAAGCCGAAGCCGGCGGCCGGGTTCGATGAGATAGGTGACGGGGAGCGCTCGGACGCCAAAGGCGGCCTCGGCCTCCCTGGTGTTGCCGAGGAAAACGGTCGCCGGCGGGTGGCCGCCCCAGAAACGCTCGACCTCGCTCCAGTCCCGATCGAGCGCGATGGCCACCACGTCGATGGGGTACTTCTCGGGGATGGCAAGGAGCCCAGGGAGCTCCGTCCGGCAGGGTGGGCACCACGTCGCCCAGAAGTGCACGAGCGTGGCGCGGCCGACGGCCCGCAGCTCGCGCCGAGTCCCATCGTGAGCCCGCAGCGACAGGGGGCGCATCAGGCCCTCCACGCGCTCAGGAGGCGCCCTGCCGAGCTCGGTCTTCGCGCCTTCGACCCAAAAGTACACGCCTGCCAGCGCAGCCTGCAGCACACCCGCCGCGACGACGAGCCTAACGGAGCGCTTCAAGGCTCCGGATCCTGCTTGGCCCCAGGCCCCGTCGGCAGGCGCGCGCCAAAGACGGCGTAGAGCACCGGAAGGACCACCAGGGTCGCGATCGTCGAGGTGACCATACCGCCCATGACCACCGTGGCCAGCGGCCGTTGAACCTCCGCGCCAACGCCCGTGTTCAGCGCCATCGGCACGAACCCCAGCGCGGCCACCAGGGACGTCATCAGCACCGGACGCAGCCTGGTCTCGGCCGCCTCGCGAATCGCCAAGAGCGGCGCGCACCCCCGCTTCCATAGCTGCATCACCCGCGAGACCAGGACCATGTCCCCGAGCACCGCGACCCCGGAGAGGGCGATGAATCCGACCCCCGCCGAAATGGAGAACGGCATACCGCGAAGCCAAAGCGCCACGATCCCCCCCACCGCGCCGAAGGGGACACCGGTGAAGACGCGGATGGCATCCGCCGCTCGGCCATAGGTCAGGTAGAGCAGCGAGAAGATCGACAGGAGCGCAATCGGCACCACGATCAGGAGCCTCCGCTGGGCTCGCTCGAGGTGCTCGAACTGACCGCCGAGCGTCGTCGAGTAGCCTTCGGGGAGGTCCACCCCGTCGAGCACCCGCCGAAGGTCGCCCACGAAGGACCCCACATCTCGCCCGCGCACGTTGGTCTGCACGATCACCCGCCGCTTGGCCCACTCCCGCTGAATCGTCGACGGGCCCTCGACCGCCCGAAGGTTCGCGACCGCCGCGAGCGGCACCTGGGCTCCAGCGCCCGTGCGGATGAGCACCCGCCCGATGCGCTCCGCCGAGCTCCGCGCGTCGTCCCCGAGACGCAGCACCAAGTCGAACCGTCTCTGCCCTTCGATGACCTCCCCGACCTTCCGCGTTCCCAGAGATTCGACCATCTCGAGGATCTCACCGGCCGGAATCCCATATCGGCCTGCCGCCTGCCGGTCGACGTCGATGGCCAGCATCGCCTGCCCCCTTAGCTGCTCGACCGTGACGTCCTCGGCACCGGGGATGGCTCGGACGGCGCGCGCGATCGCTTCGGCCTTCTCTCGGAGCACCTCGAAGTCGTCCCCGAAGAGCTTGATGCCGACGTCGGAGCGAACACCAGAGATCATCTCGTTGACGCGCATCTCGATGGGCTGCGTGAAGATCCCGCGCATGCCCGGCAAGCCTTCGATCGTCGCGCTCATCTGTTGGACGAGCTCGTCCTGGGTGTCGCCTCGAGTCCAGGCATCGCGCGGCTCGAGGGTGATGAATACGTCCGACAGCTCGAGCCCCATGGGATCGGTCGCCACCTCACCGGTTCCGGTTCGGGTCCAGATGTGCTTGATCTCATTGGGGAACTTCTCGAGCAGGAGCCTCTCGATCTGCGTCCCGTAGCGAATCGACTCGTCCAGAGAAACACCGGCGATGCGCACTGTATTGATGACGACGGCTTGCTCCCGCAAGCGGGGAACGAACTCCGAGCCGAGTCGGGTTGCCAGGAACACGGCGTTGGCCACGAGCACACCCGCGAGCACGAGCACGAGCGCTCGCTCCCGGAGCGCCCAGCCCAGCACGGATCGGTAGTGGCGCTCGAGCCAGCGGACCAAGCGGTTGTCGTCACGGTGGCCTCTCTTCAGAGAGTAGCTCGCGAGAACCGGCATGAGCGTCATCGAGAGGATCATCGAGCCGGCCAGCGCGAAGATCACCGTGAGCGCCATGGGCCTGAAGAGCTTCCCTTCGACTCCCTCGAGCGCCAGGATCGGCAAGTAGACGATCGCGATGATGAGCTCTCCGAAGAGCGTGGGCTTTCGCACCTCGACCGAAGCGTCGCGCACGATCTCGCGGACGCTCCGGCCCGTCGTGTCTTCGCCCAGCCGGCGCGCGGAGTTCTCGACCATGATCACGGAGCTATCGACGACGAGGCCGAAGTCGATGGCGCCCAGGCTCATCAGGCTCCCTGCGATGCCGAGCTTCAGCATGGCGCTGAACGCGAACAGCATCGACAGGGGGATGGCGAGCGCGACGATGAGCCCCGCGCGCAGGTTGCCGAGGAAGACGAACAAGAGGGCAACGACCAGCAGCGCGCCTTCGAGCAGGTTGTTGCGCACGGTGAGGAGGACCTCGTTCACGAGCTCGGTGCGGCTGTAAACGGGGGTCAGCTCGACGCCTGCCGGTAGGCTCCGGCGCGCTTCCGCGAGCCGCACCTCGAGCTTCTGGGTCACCTCGCGGCTGTTCTCACCCATCAGCATGAAGCCGAGGCCGAGCACGGCTTCACCGCGACCCTCGGCGGTGACGGCACCCCGACGAAGCTCATGCCCCTCCCGCACTTCCGCGACGTCCCTCAAGTGAATGGGGGTACCATCGACATTGGCGAGCACCATGGCCTCGAGGTCTCCTGTGCCGCCTACCAGCCCCTGTCCCTGGATCAGCTGCGATTCACCCGCCTGGTCGAGCACCCCACCACCCGCGTTCCGGTTCCCGTGCCGGAGCGCCCGCGCGACGTCGTCGAGCGTCAGCTCGTGTTTGATCAGCCGCTGCGGGTCGACGACGACGTGGTACTGCTTCTCGTACCCACCCCAGGTGTTGATCTCCGCGATGCCAGGGACCTGCACCATCTGGGGCCGAATGACCCAGTGATGCAGCGTGCGGAGCTCCTGGGCGGAGAGGGTGTCGCTTCGAACGAGGTATTGGAAGACCTCTCCGAGCCCCGTCGCGACCGGACCGAGCGCTGGCCGACTCACGCCTTCTGGAAGCTCGACCGACGCCAGCCGCTCGCTGACGACCTGCCGAGCGAGGTAGATGCCGGTGTCCTCGCCGAAGATGGCGGTGACCTGCGAGAAGCCGAACTTGGACACGGACCGGACCTCCGCGAGGCCCGGCAATCCCGAGATCGCCTGCTCGACGGGGAACGTGATCTGACGCTCCACCTCGAGCGGTGAGAGCGCCGGCGCGGTGGTGTTGACCTGCACCTGGATCGGCGTCGTGTCCGGGAAGGCGTCGAAGGGCAGCCGGAGGACGCTGGCGGCGCCGAACACCGCGAGCATGGCCGTCGCGAGGAGCACGATCGGCCGGTGGCGCAGGCACAGGTCGATGAGCCTCGTCAGCATCACTCCACCTCGCAGCAGCCGGCGCCGATGCTACCGGGCATCACCTCGGTGCGCAGCAGGACCGCTCCGGTCGTGACCACGGCCTCGCCTTCGCGGACGCGGCCCTCCACCTGCACGAGGTCGCCGTCCCCGGAGCGCCGGACGACCCGGGGCTCGTAGGTGCCTGCATGGACGCGCACGAAGACCACTTCCAGGTCACCGACGCGCTGGACCGCCGCGCGAGGGACCGAAACCGCCGCGCGCCGTGCGCTGGTCTCGATCTGGGCCCGGGCGAACTGGTTTGCTCGGAGGCGCCCGTCGGGGTTTTTGACCTCGGCCCGCGCGGTGACCGTCCGCGTTCGCGGATCCACCTCGGCCGCGATCCACGTGATTCGCCCCTGGATGGGCTCCTCTTGGGAGCTCCCCGCGATGTGAACGGTCATGCGCTGTCCGAGCGCGATGCGAGGAGCGTCGAGCTCCGGCACGTCGCAGAGCGCCCACATCACCGACGTGTCGCCTACCGTCGCCAGGGACGTGCTCTCGGTCGCCAGCACACCCACGACGGCGGGCCGGCGGATGATCGTGCCTGTGATGGGAGCGGTCAGGGTATATCGTCCCGACGGGTCCGCTCGAGCCGCCCCAGCCATGCGGAGCGCCGCCTCGGCGGCTCGCGCCTCCGCTTGGGCCGTCGTGAGCTCCTGCTCGGCCAGCTCGACCTGCCTCGCGGAGGCGATGTCGCTCTCGCGCAGCCCGCGTTGCCGATCCAGGTTGGCTTTGGCCGTGCGGGCGCGTTCGCGCGAGGTCTGCAGCGCGCCCTGGATCTCGCCGACCCGCGTGCTCTCGAGCTCGAACAGGGGAGCTCCACGCCGGACGCCTGCACCGAGCTCGGCCCGGACCCGACGAACGACTCCAGGCACGATCGCCCGAACGTCGGCCACCCGGTCGCCATCGAAGGCGATCCGGGCTGTGCACTCCACCGAGGTCGCGGCGGCCGCGCGATGGGCCATGGCGGTGCCGAGTCCCGCTGTTTTCTCGATCTCGGGGGACTTGAAACGCACGACCCGCGCTTCGATCGCGGCCTTCTCGGCGCCCGCCGGGGGCTCCCGTGGGTTGCACACGGGGCAAGCGGACTCTGGGAATCCGTGCTCTTCGCAGAAATCGCCAGCGGCCTTGAACTGGGGGATCAGCTCCGGATGGCATTGGGTGCATTGGGATTCGGGAAGCCCGTGCTCTAGGCACCAGTCGGTCGCGGAGGCTTGGGCGGGTGGGGTCTGCGGGTTGCACGCGGGACAGGCGGACTTCGGGAAGCCATGCTCCTCGCACCAGTCGCCAGCGGCCTTGAACTGGCGGATCAGCTCCGGATTGCACTTTGTGCCCTTGGACTCGGGCTCGGACTCCGGCAGCCCCTTGCCTCCGCACGAACCCGCGGGAGCGGTAGGCGTGCCGATGTCCGGGATGGGAGCGTTCGGCTTGCAGATCGGGCAGAACGACTCCGGGAAGCCGTGCGCCGCGCACCAGTCGCCCTTGGCCTGAAACACCGCGCTCAGGGCCGGATTGCACTTGGTGCAGAGCGCCGGCGGCAGACCGTGCGGACACCGCCCGGCCGCCTGTGGGGCGCTTTCAGGTCCAGGAGTCTCCCAGCCCGTCTCCTTGCAGGCCGGCAAAGCCAGGATCAAGAGGAGTCCGATGAGGGTTCGTCGAGCAGTCATGGCGTGTTTCATGGGAGCGCTCCGGTGCTTGCGGCCAGCTCGACCCGAGCGGTCGCGGCACCGAGCAGGAGGTCGGCGTAGTCGAGCTTTGCCTGGACGAGCTCCCGTCGAACGGTGAGCAGCTCACCGAGCGGGATCGCGCCAGCCTCGTAGCTGGCCGTGGCGAGCTGCTCGGAGCGCTCGAGCGTCCCGAGGCCGTCGGCTTCGAAGCGGCGCGCGGCGCTGCTCAGCCGCCGGGCCGTGGTGTGCGCGGTGTCGGCCTCGATGGCCGCCGCGCTCCTCTCCGCTTCGAGCTCGGCGCGGAGCCGCTCCCGGCGAGCTTCGGCGACGGCGGTGGCACCTTGGCCGTGGTCGAACACCGGCAGCGTGATCGCCAGCGACCCTTGGAGGATGTCGGCGGACTCTTCTCGCGCGTAGCCTACCCCCAGTGCGAGGTCCGGCACTCGGCCGGCTCGACCGAGCTCCGCCTCCGCTTCGGCTTGGCGGATATCCGCCTGGAGCGCCCTCAGGTCGGGTCGAGCTCCCACGTCCCCCGTCGAATCGCGGATGCCGAGCTGACGAAGATCGCCCAGGCACACGAGCTCGATCGCGGCCTCGAGCCCGAGCAGCGCCTTCAGCCGGCCCTCCGCCTGCGCGAGAGCGGCCTCCGCGCGATCGGCCTCGCTCCGCGCCCTGACTACGGCCAGGGCCGCGACGGTCCGTTCCAGGCCGCCCGCGTCGCCCACCTCGTGGCGCCGCGCGGCGACGCGGGCGATGGCCTCGGCGATGTGCAGGTTCTCGTCGGCCAGCGCGCCGCGCCGCTCCCAGTAGAGCGCCGACACGAACGCGACGCCGACCTCGCGGAGCAGCAGGCGCCGAGCGTCTTCGCTGCGCGCGGCGCCGGCCGCTGCGCCCGCACGGGCGGCCTCCACGCGATCACCGCGCTGCCCGCCGACCTCGAGCCCCTGCTGGGCAGAGGCGGACCAGTCGACCGTGGCGCTCTCGGCCCGAAAGCGGGGGCCCGCCCCTCCCGATAGCTGGGGATTGAAACGCCAGACCGAGGCTGCTTCGACGTGGCTCGCGGCCTCGACCGCCCGCGCCCGGGCCGCCGCGAGCCCTGGGGCTCGCTCCTGGGCGAGCGCGAGAGCTCGCTCGTAGGTGATCTCGACCATCGGGCGCCGCTCCTGCGCGGCTGAGGACGAAGTCCCCAGCGCGCCGAGCAGAAGCCCAACCAGGCTCCTTCGGGACATCTCGAATCTCCTTCTGAGGCGCGCAATCCGGTGCCGGTCCGAATGCCGACCGGTTAGAGCCTCGGCTCAATCCGGTTCCGGTCCAAATGCCGATCGGTTAGAGCCTCGGCTCAATCCGGTCCCGTCGGGGTCCCGGTCCCGAAACGACTGAGCTCTTGCCCACTCGCTGGGTCCAAGGCTCCGATCGAGCCTCTTATCCGACCGGCATTGGACCTAAACCCGACCTAAACCCGGGGATGTGGGTCAGGTCAGACGCGGAGGTCGAAAGACGCCGGAGCACGAACCCCTCGCCGGAGCTTCCACCGGCGACAGGATCCGCGCCGATGGGCCCGAGGTTGGGCTCGACGGCGCCGGCACCGGAAGCACGGCCATGGCGACCCCGAGGCAGCAGCCACAGCTCGGGCAGTCGTCCGGGCAGTCGTCCGGGCAGTCGTCCCGGTCCCCATGATCGGCCGGACCATCGTCCCGCGGGGCGTCGACCTGGTCGTCACAGGGACACGAGGCCCGGCAGCTCGTCGAGGCCGCCGCAACCGAGCCAAGCCCAGCCGGGCCGAGGAGGACCGACAGCACCAGCAGCCACGTGCCGACCAGGCGCAGGGCGCGGACCATGTCTCGTGCGCGGAACATCTCGCTCGGTGAAGGTCGGTATCACCCGGCGCCGACGCCCGTCAAGGTCGCCGCCGCCGTCGTCGTTGGGCTGACTCTGGCCAACCGAGCCTCTGATCTGACCAACCGAGCCCGAGGAGTCCGGCGCCCTGCAGCAGCGCAAAGAACCCTCGGGCCTTTGCAGCTCTCCCGCCCCCGGGCCCGAAAATCGTGAAAGGGCCTCCGGCCGCGCGTCCGGAGCTGTGTTGAAACGCCACCGTAAGGCCGGGAGCGCGTCGCGCCCCTCTGTCGAGGTTTCAGCACGGCACCCGCGGCGCCCATCAGGCGGCTTGTCGAGCTCTTCCCAAGACCCCAGCTCCGGTTTCCGGGGCCGTGTCGAGATCTCGCCACCCCACCGGCCTCTGCTTGCGGGGGCCTGTCGAGCTCGCTCCAGCGCGGTCGGATCCGCTGCCGGGGCCGTGTGGACCGCCACGGTGTGATGCAGAAGGTTTCCTCGACAAGCTGGTCGATGAGCTCGCCAAGGGGAAGAAGAGGAGCATCCTGCGGCAGTAGCCCCGTTCAGCGCCTCACGACATCGGCAGGGATGTGAGGTTGTCACGCCGGCTGAGCTCGCTCTCGACCACGAATCGCCTCGCGATGCCTGCAACCAGGATCGCAACGACGCTGAACGAGAGCGCCTGCGTGACAGAGTTGAAGAGGAAGAGACCCAGGCTCCAGGAAGATCCAGCGAACCACATCGCCAGTACCCAGAGCGTCGTGCTGATTAATGAGCACGGCGAGGCCGATGCCGACGGATCCGGCGACTCTCAGTGACGCGATGGCGATCGGAACATAATAGAGCGGGAAGACGCGAGCCTCGACGCCGGTCGCGTAGTCGATGACGCCCACCAGGAGCACGCCAAGGGTACATGCGATCGTCATGGGGAAGGCGCCCCAGCCGTTTTCGCAGGACTCCGTGGCGCCGGGGCGGGAGACTCGCCATGCGCGGTCATCCGTTTTCTTTCCGCGCCACGGGAAGCCGCTGGCCGGACTGAGCCATCGTGTAGGCCTTCCTTAGTACAGGTCCCCGCAAATTCGTGACCAAAGGAGAAACCACAGAGAGCACAGAGCCGAAGCCCACAGAGCACACAGATGATGGAATGAGCACTTCTCTGTCTTCTCTCCGCGTCCTCTGTGGTTTCAGCGTGGTCACGAACCTCCACGGACGTGTACTTAGGAGCGCGGCGACCTCGCGGAGGTTCTGCCCTGACCCATGGCTGCTTGTCCTCCGCAGGTCCGCCAGCTACCAAATTCGGCCAAGAAACACAACCTGATACAGAGTGACTCTCTAGCGCGTGAAGACTCGACGCCGACGTCGGAGAGTAGCCCTGGTCCGGTCGGATGGGATGCGTGTCGGAGTGAGTCATTGCCGGAGTCTGTGCCGGAGTCAGAGTCAGAGTCGGAGTCAGAGTCGGAGTCAGAGTCGGGGTCAGAGTCGGAGACAGAGTCGGAGTCAGAGTCGGAGTCGGAGTCAGAGTCGGAGTCAGAGTCGGAGTCGGAGTCGGAGTCAGAGTCGGAGTCGGAGTCGGAGTCGGAGTCAGAGTCGGAGTCAGAGTCGGAGTCAGAGTCAGAGCCAGAGTAAGAGTCAGAGTCAGAGACAGAGTCGGAGTCAGGGTCGGAGTCGGGAGCTGCGCCGATGGAGCGCGAACCTACTTGGCTCGCGCGACGACTCGTGGACGAGGGCGTATTCTCACGTATTCTCACGACTCGCCGGTGCTTTCGATTCGGATTGCAGAGGAGGACGGGATCGGCGGAGAAAGGCGGAGAATGTCGAGGTCACTCGTCCTTTTCTCGCTGCTGAGCTCCTTGGCCTGCAAGGACGCACCTCCTGCGCCGCCCAAGAAGAGCGACGCCGAGCAGCGCATCGACGCGTTGCCGGCGCAAGTGCGTACGCTCTGCTTGGCTCCGGCTCCGGGTGACGGGCCGGTGGATCGAATGCTGAAGGAGGCCGCGAAGGACGCGCGTCGCGTGCCTCAGAAGCTCGATCCGTGGGTGTTGCTTGGCCAAGCGTGGATGCGGAAGGCTCGCGAGAGCAAAGACGAGGGCTATTATTTGCACGCCGACGCCTGCGCTGAGGCTGGGTTGCTCGCGCAGCCGGGCGCGCCGCTCGCGAGCTCGATTCGAGCGGCGGTCTTGGCGAGCCAGCACAAGTTCGGCGAGGCGAAGTCGCTCGCCGAGTCGATTCTCACGAGAGACCCCGAGACGTTGATGGCGCTCGGCGTGTTGTCCGACGCGGCGCTCGAGCTCGGGGAGATCGAGGCGGCGGAGCGCGCGGCGCAGCGCATGGTCGATGCCAAGCCCGATCTGCCGTCCTACGCTCGCGTCTCCTACTTGCGCTTCCTGCGGGGAGATCTCGCCGGAGCGAAGGCGATCATGGGCTCCGCGTTCAAGGCGGGGAGGGGACAGGCAGACCGCGAGCCTCCGGCGTGGGCGCTGGTGGAGGCCGCGACCTATTTTTGGCACGCCGGTGACTATGACGGCGCCGAAGCCGGCTATCTCATGGCGCTCGACTACGCCCCTTTGTTCGCGCCAGCGCTCGTGGGTCGCGGGCGTGTCGCACTCTCACGAGGCCGCGCGGTGGAAGCGGTCGGCCATTTGCGCGCCGCGCAGGCAACTCATGAAGACGCTGAGTTGCTGTGGCTCCTAGGCGACGCGCTCCTCGCGAGCGGAGACGACGCCGCGGCGCGCGAGGTCTACGCGAAGCTCGAGGTCTTCGCTCGTCGTTCGGACAAGCGGACGCTCGCGTGGTTCTGGGCGGCGAGCCAACAGCACACCGACGAGGCGCTCGCGCTGGCGAGCGAGGAGGCGAATCGACGGCCCGGCGTGTACACGCTGGCGGTCTTGGCTTTTGCGCAGGCGCGGGCAGGCCAAAGAGACGCGGCCGCGGAGACCGCCCAACGGATGCTGCGCTTCGGCACCAAGGACGCGCGGTTGAGCTTCATCGCGGGCCTGGCGGAGAAGGACCCGAAGGCCGCAAGGAGGCACTTCGAGGCCGCGTTGAAGCTCAATCCTGGCTTCGACTTTCGCGGGCGAAGGGAAGCTGCCGAGCGGCTCGGTCGCGTGAAATGACGACGTGAGGCCTTCTCAACAAAAGTGATCCGTCCCTGGGGCCGGTCCGTATTAGCCACGCAGGTTTGTCAGCGCACATCTTGCGCATCAATCGAGCGAGGCCGTATGCAGCAACAAAGACTTTGGGTGGTCTTGGGAAGTGTCTTCGCCTTCACCGTAAGTGCCTGTTCCGACGATGAAACGCCGGACGCAGGGCCGGCGGATACGGGTGTGAGCGCAGACGCGAGGGCGGACGCCGGGTTTCCTGACGCAACCCCTGGGGATCAAGGTTTTCCGGATACCGGGGTTCATCCGGACGCGACGCCCGGGGACACGGGTGAGCACGCGGATGCGACTGCGCCAGGGGCGGGGGAGATTTCGGGGGTCAAAGCCGTCGGCGAGATGCTGCCCTCACCGCTCGATGCGGTGCCGAGCCCGGACGGGACCAAGGTCTACTTCACGGCCTTCAGCTCGAGTCGCATCGGCAGCGTGTACTCGGTGGGGCAAGACGGAATGGGTCAGACCGAGTTGGCGACGGGCTTGGCGGCGCCCGAGTCGATCGTGGTGTCCCGAGACGACACCAAACTCTTCGTGGCGGACACGATGGTCGAGGTCCCAACCGACGCGCTCGGCGTGATCTACTCACTTTCGACCGGTGGGGGCGCGCTGAGCGAAATGGCGTCGACGCGAGGGTACCGGCCGCGAAGTCTGGACTTGGCCGAGCCCGCGGACGCGGAAGTCCTCTATTTCACGGGAACCGACCCTGCGGACGGAGCGGACGGCATCTTCAAGATCCCGGCGGCAGGGGGCTCCGTCACGATCGTCGCCAAGGGGAGCCCGCTTTGGGCCCCGAGCGGCGTGGCCGTTGCGAGCAACGGGACGGTGTATGTCGCGGTCACGGATGGGATGCCTGGCATCTATCGGGTGAGCGGGGCGACCGTCGAGCCTTTCGTCGTTCCCATGAACCTCGGATATCCGGCCGGCATCGCGTTGACGCAGTCGCAGTCGCACCTCCTCGTCTCCGGGCTGACGGCGGCGAAGACGGCGGTCGTGTACCGCGTGCGTCTGGACGACAAACAGATCGAACCCATCGACAGTGGAATTTCGCAGAACACGGAGTCTGGCGGCGTGCATCGGGCCCACGGAGTGGACCGGTACGCTTGGGCGGACTGTGACGACGTGCGGCCGGGTGGTCGCGGCGGCACCGTGTACCTGCTTGGAACTCAAGCTTCACCCTTGTGATTTGAGATGAACCAGAACGGAGCGACCATGAGAATCTCGAAGAGTCTTACCGTTGCCGGGCTGCTCTCCGCGGGCACGGCGTTTGCGTCGAGCCACCGAGAGGCGCCGCTGATCTCCAACGATCCCGCCGCCGACAACACCGATCTGTACGCCTGGGTGAGTCCCACGACTCACGACAAGCTGTACGTGATCGCGAACTATGTCCCGCTCGAAGAACCTGCGGGCGGCCCCAACTTCAACAGTTTCGCCGATGAGGTCCGGTACGAGATCTGGATCTCGCGCGGAGACTCGCTGGATCCGGCGGTGAGTTATCAGTTCTTTTTCAAGACGACGCCGCCCCCGCGTGTGGACGTGGCCAATCAGACGCTCGGGCCCGGCGGCGGCAAGGAGTTCTTCTTGCAGCTGAGTGGCATCGCCCAGACCTATTCGGTCGTGAAGCGAGTCTACGCCGCGAACGGTTCGGTCACCGAGACGACGATCGGAACGAACCTCCCGGTCGCGCCCGTGAACATCGGCCCGAGGACCGAGGCAGTGGCTCGCGGTGGAGCGGCCTACGACGACGCCTTCACCGCCACGTTCGTCCACGACCTCGGCACGGCCGGGAGTGAGGGCCGAGTGTTTGCCGGTCCGCGCGACGACGGTTTCTACGTCGATCTCGGCGGCGTCTTCGACCTCGCCAACCTTCGAGCGAAGGGCACGGCCCAAGACGGCGTGGCTGGGTACAACACCCATGCGATCGCCATCGAAATTCCGACGACGCTGCTGACCGCGGATGGAAGTGCGCCTGGAAATACGCCAGGCAACGCGACGACGCTCGGCGTCTATGCGTCGGCGTCTCGGCCCCAGGCGACGATCATCCGGAACAACGGAACGCGTTCGTACTTCGCGCCCTACAAGCAGGTCTCTCGGCTCGGACTGCCGCTCATCAACGAGGCCGTGATCGGCTTGCAGGACAAGGACCGCTGGAACGCCGACAAACCGAGCGTCGACGTAGCTCGCTACGGCGCCTATTTCCTGAATCCCATCGTCGTGCGTGACGCCGAGGCGGTCGGCATCTACGCGGCGCTCGGCGCCGACCCCGACGCGCTCGGGCTCAAATGGAACCGAACCGACATCATCGACGTCATCAGCCTCCACGACGGTGAACACAGCTTCACGGCGATCGGCGACGTCTTGCGGGTCGACATGGCAAAGGACTCAGGCTTCCCGAACGGCCGGCCCATTCCGGGCGGCGCAGCAGCCAATCAAGAGCAGGCCGACGTGACGGACGTGCTCCTCACGGTGATCCTGTCCAAGGGCCTCGTCGCCATCAGCGACGGCGTGGATTACAACGACAAGGCCTTCCTCGCGACCTTCCCGTTCCTTCCGGTGCCGTGGCGTGGCTACGACGAAGGCCACGGCAAACCCACACCCTGAAGTAGGTCCGGCCCTGGGAGCGCAGGCATCTTGCCTGCGCCTAAGCTTCGCGGACTCGACTTGCCGTATGGTCATCCGGCCCTGGATAGGGGTAGGGAGGCCCGGTTACTCGGGCCCCCCCTCCGAACCGTACGGGCGAATTTCTCGCATACGGCTCTCCGGCTATCGGGTCTCCAGACGAGAGCGGCGATACTCTTCTCGGGCGGCTTCCAGTGACGAGCACGAGCACGAGCACGAGCACGAACGAGCACGAGCACGAACGAGCACGAGCACGAA